>CAWHNV010000039.1:0-168276 GCA_963830785.1 uncultured Acidobacteriota bacterium | reverse complement strand
CACCATTTGCTATCTGATCAGGAGCGAATCGAGGAGGTGAAAGTCGCGGTATCCAACGTCAACCCATTGCGCGAGCAATAAAAGAAACGCAGTAGCATGAGGGTCGCTTGGATGCAGCTTAGTCCAGGTTCCTTCCGCATCGTCGAGCATAGCCACGCCCTCGGATACGCGGCGCTGGTTGAGAGCGCAACTCAGGTCTTTCACAAATTGCGATCCGATGGCCATATCCGGCCTGTCTCTTGCAGGCCATCCAATTCGATTGAAATGCGGCTGAGGTGTCCTGTGCAGCGGGTCGGATGTCGGGCTGCCCGTCACCGCTTCGTTCGAACAGGTTGAGTGGTCAGAGAACTGTCTCCTCCACGACCGCACCGATTATCCCTCTGCCTGGGCGTCCTTGTCCACCCGTCCGAATCGGACCGGTAGGACTTGTGCCGCAAGAACGGTTGCTATTTACTCACATCATCTCGTGTGTGCGGTTCAGGCAGCCGGCACCGAAGGAGAGCAGGATGAGCAAGATCACTTTATGGAAAACCGGTTGGGAATCACACCGCTGGAATGGGATAACTCGTACCTATGAAGCAAGAGACGTTGAGCGTTTGCGAGGAACCGTCAGGATAGAACATTCGCTCGCTCGTGCCGGCGCAGAGAAGCTGTGGCGTCTGCTTCATGAGGAGAACTATATACCGGCCCTGGGCGCACTCACGGGCAACCAGGCGGTAGAAATGGCCAAAGCGGGTCTGAAGGCCATTTACCTGAGCGGATGGCAGGTTGCGGCCGACGCGAACCTCGGTGGCCAGATGTATCCGGACCAGAGTCTCTATCCCGTCAACAGCGTTCCGAGCGTGGTGCGCTCGATTAACAACGCGCTGATGCGCGCCGACCAGATTGCCCATGCCGACGGCCACGACTCGATCGACTGGATGCTGCCGATTGTCGCCGATGCCGAAGCCGGATTCGGAGGAGCTCTGAACGCCTTCGAGCTGATGAAGAGCATGATCGAAGCCGGTGCGGCCGCTGTCCATTTTGAAGATCAACTCTCCTCTGCGAAGAAGTGCGGACACATGGGGGGCAAAGTGCTGGTGCCCACGCGGGAAGCCATTCAGAAACTGGTCGCAGCGCGCCTTGCGGCCGATGTGCTGGATGTTCCGACCATCCTGATCGCGCGGACCGATGCCAATGCCGCCCACCTGATTACCAGCGACTGCGATCCGGTGGATGCTGCGTTTCTCACGGGTGAGCGGACTGCAGAGGGATTCTTTGCATTCCGCGGCGGAATTGACGCTGCGATCGCTCGCGGTCTTGCGTACGCGTCCTACGCCGACATGCTGTGGTGCGAGACCTCGGAGCCAAACTTGGCGGAGGCCAAGAGATTTGCCAAAGCGATCCATGCGCAGTATCCGGGAAAACTGCTGGCCTACAATTGCTCGCCCTCGTTCCACTGGAGGGCGAAGCTGAGCGAGCGGGAGATCTCGCAGTTCCAGCAGGAACTGGGCGCGATGGGCTATCGCTTCCAGTTCGTTACGCTCGCAGGATTTCACGCGTTGAATCTCTCGGCGTTCGAACTTGCCCACGAATATATGCGATTGGGCATGTTGGCCTATTCGCAACTGCAACAGCGCGAATTCGAATTGGCGGAGAAGCTCGGCTACGATGCGGTGAAACATCAGAAGTTCGTCGGCACCGGCTATTTCGACGATGTTGCCAACACAATCGCCGGGGGCCAGACATCGACCTGCGCGCTTCCCGGTTCCACCGAAGAAGAGCAGTTCGAAGGGGCCACGGAGACGAACGGCGAGGTCGATTCGGATTTCGTGATCCCAGTGTCCGGCGACTGAAAAGGAAACCCTCCGGCTCCCCCGGAGCATTAGACCATTGGAAAGGAAAAGTCATCCCATGAGCGCGACCGTAGAAGTAGCCCAATCCCCCGCATTGCGTCCCAGCGCCGAGAGCGAGATTCTAACGCCCGAAGCAGTAGAGTTCCTGCGTTGTCTCGACAGCCGATTCGAATCGCGCCGGCGCGATCTGCTGCGCGAACGCATCGATCGCCAGCGCCAGTATGACTTAGGCAGGTTGCCACGTTTTCCTTTCGAGACAGCCCACATTCGCGATGCGCATTGGACAGTGGCACCGATTCCCGAGGATCTGCTCGATCGGCGAGTTGAGATCACCGGGCCGGCGGAACGAAAGATGGTGATTAACGCGCTCAACTCCGGGGCCAACGTCTTCATGGCTGACTTTGAAGACTCCAACGCCCCCACCTGGAGCAACTGCATCGAGGGCCAGCGGAATCTGCGCGATGCCAACCTGCGCACCATCGAATACGTTTCCCCTGAAGGCAAACGGTATGAGCTGGGGCCTGACCCTGCGGTACTCTTTGTTCGGCCCCGTGGCTGGCACCTGGTGGAAAAGCACTTTCCTATCGACGGCTCCCCGATCTCGGCTTCACTTTTCGATTTCGGGCTCTATTTCTTTCACAACCACAGCATATTGCGGGAGCGCAACACTGCTCCCTATTTCTACCTGCCGAAGATGGAGAGCTACCGCGAGGCGCGACTGTGGAACGACGTCTTCCTGTTTGCTCAGGAATATGTCGGTCTGCCAAAGGGAACCATTCGCGCCACAGTATTGATCGAAACCATTGCCGCGGCGTTTGAAATGGACGAGATTCTATACGAACTGCGCGTTCACTCCGCGGGTCTGAACTGCGGCCGCTGGGACTACATCTTTAGCTTCATCAAGAAGTTCAGGAACCATCCCATGTACACCCTGCCGGAACGGGGTTGCATCACCATGGAACAGCCGTTCCTTCGTTCCTATGTCAAGCTGCTGATTCACACATGTCACAAGCGCGGCATTCACGCGATGGGTGGCATGGCGGCGCAGATACCGATCCGTGACAATCCGCAGGCCAACCAGGAGGCCATGGAGCGGGTTCGCCAGGATAAGCTGCGCGAAGTACGCGCCGGTCACGATGGAACCTGGGTTGCGCACCCGGGGCTGGTCCCGGTGGCAAAAGCCGTATTCGACGAATACATGCAAGGCCCCAACCAGATTCAACAACCCCACAAGCACGCTGCCGATGTTACGGAGCACGATCTGGTCGAGATCCCGCGCGGCCCGCTAACCGAAGCGGGATTCGTGCGCAACATCGATGTGGCACTGCAGTACATTGAATCGTGGCTGCGCGGCAACGGTTGTGTACCCATCTATAACCTGATGGAAGACGCCGCCACGGCCGAGATTTCGCGGGCGCAACTCTGGCAATGGATTTATTACGGGTCTCGCCTGAATAACGGCAGGAGGGTTGACTGTCACAACTTTGCAAGCGCACTCAGCGATGTCTTGAATCGAATCAAGTACACCCTTGGCACCGAGCGGTTTGCAAATTCCAAGTTCGAGCGCGCGGCCGAACTGCTCATTTCTCTCTCCACCGGTGAATTTCAAGAGTTCCTGACCACCGCAGCCTACGCCGAGTTTAACTGACAGGACGATCGGGGCGGACCTATGTCACAACCTGTATGAGGCCCGGTCTGAATCACGTGAAGGGTTCAATATGAAACCAGCTGCCGGCGTAGCAACAGAGAGCTGCTTCAATGAAGGGGTTTACCCCACGGGGGTGTAGTCGAAATCGTAGCGGTCAAAGCACTCTGGAACCATTCAGAACCACAGCTTTCAATAAGGTGGCCGCAATGCGTTCAATCGATGCCGACGTGAGAGACATGGAGGGTGATGAGGAAACGACTGAGAGTATCGAAGATAAGGTTGCCCGGCTCACCGTTGCGCTTGCCCCGTCCTTTTACCGATGGTGCCGGAAGTGTACACAGCTCTGAAGGCTCGCAAGGCGGAGCAGAACTATCCGGCGACGGGCTGGGTTTTCCCTACTGGCTCCGCCTCAGGCCACATTGAAGAATGCAGCGCGACTTTCTACCACAACGAATCTTTGCAGAAATTTACGGCAGCATCGGCGGCCTACGGAGCATGGGAGAAAGGCGGCAGCAATGGCGATTGGATTGACGTCGTATCGGAAGGATGCAAACTTGAGCCTGAATATCTCCGAAAGCACGGCACTGTGATCCAGATGGGCTGCAAGCGGTTTGAAATTTATTGCCTTCGCCACTCTGCACTTACCATGCTCGCCGAGAGCGGCTGCGATGCCTTTACACTGGCGCGAATCGCCGGGCACAGTTCCATCACGATCACTCAGCGGTACTGCCATCCGCAGGCCGATGCCATCGAAAGAGCATTCGGAAATCTCTCAGGTGGACACAAAATTGGGCACACTCCAGCGGTACTGCGATCCGCAAGCCGACGCCAAAGAAAGAGCCTTCGGGAATTTTTCAGGTGGACACAAGATTGTGTACACTCCGGAATTGCCTATAAGAATCGAAAGCAGGCAGTCGGTGGCCAAGTGTCTGTAACTAATTTATTATAAGTACTTTATGGCGGTGGGCAGAGTCTCCAGCAAACCGCTCTCCTGATCGAATTCCCTGCTAACAGGGAAAAATACTGGGAAATTCGCGGATTTTGCCTCGAAGAAGTGCCGGCAGTGTTGTCCATGGGACTGAATGCACAAAACTTCCAAGTAAGCGATTCCGATTTTCGAGTGGCACCGAACAGGGAATTATCACCCCGGTATCAGGGAATTGCAATTCCCTGATACCGGTCCTCCAGAGAATCTCCACGGCACTCCCGCTCGCAGGTGCGCTTCGATTACCTGTCGGCAACAGGTCCAACCGGAATCGAGAATCTCGCCCACCAGGAATCCCCGCTGTGTTCGACCGAGGCTTCCTGAATTTTTCCATTGACCCGGATGCTGGACGCGCCGGGCTGCTTCTCGAACGGCCCCAGGCGCATAAGAACCGGCCCCAGGTTTTGGTCGGCAGCGATCTCCAGCTTCATCCCGGCGGCGGAGCGCTCCAGTTTGTAATGCAGATGCGTCGATTCCGCCTTTCCTGAACGCTCGAACAAGACTGGATATTTTTCCACCGCCATCTCCTTCCAGCCATATGGCATTCTCGGAAAGAACTGGAGGCGGTCCGGTTGGGTATCATCCACTCCGATCATAATGCGAAGGGCTTTGATTACCTCCGCTTCTTGCACTCCGTTTCCCAAATCACCGATCCGAAACCAGAAGCGTCCCGTCTCATTAATTTGCACACCTTCCGGCGCAATGAACGAACCACTCCGGGGGTCGTAGACTTCCTTTGCCGTCCACTCCAGCATCCGCGTGGCGTCGTGCATCCGGTCCAGGAGCAAGGCTGATTGGGTTGCAAACCCCTGCCCATACCCCAAGTCCCGCCCGTAAAACCCAAAGGGCCGGTGAGTATCGACGAAGCGCTGATAGGTCGCCTCATCGACAGGGTGCAATTCCGGATCCCCGTCTTCCGGCGCGAAACCAAGATAATCCGCCGGGAAAATCAACGGGCCAAGCATGCTGACCTTGTCTGGCCAGCCCGCATCGGTAAGCGTCCAGACGCGACCATATTTTGGATCGGTGACGACATATTGGCGAGCAATAGCCTGGCGCATGTTATTCGCGCGATCACGCCATCGTCCAGCGGACCTTGTTTCACCAATGGAATCGGCCATTTGCGCCAGTGCTTGGAGCGCTTCCATGCAAACGTAATCGGCATAGACGGAATGCCCGCTCCCCGGAGCGCTTTCGCCAGTCGTATGGAGCACGCCGTTAACCGATCCCGATAATTCCGGATGATCAAACTGCCACAGGATCCAGTCTCCCGCAGCTTTCACGTCTACCCACCGGGAGCGGAGCCATTCATCACGGTCCGGAACCCGCTGCCAAAGTTTGTAAAGGAACATCGTCGTCAGTCCATGACCGTCGTTTTCAAACGGCGCCGCACTTCCCGGATTGTTGGCGATGCGCCCCCAGTGTCGCGGAAGAAATTGGCCCTCGAACTTGAGCGAAGCCTGATCTTCCCAGAGGCGGGCCGTTCGGATGCAGTAATCGGCGCAATGCATGGCTTCATTTGTGTATCCCAGTTCGGCAAGCTCTTGAAGGCTGCGCCCCATGTCCCGAGTCCACGAATCGCCATAGTATACCCCGACGTTTTTGCGGAAGGTTCCAAAACCGTTGTAACCTCCCCACTCCAAGGCGTCTTTGGTGGACGTGTGATAGAAACCATCTTCGTCGACCTTGTCCGCCATGTCCTTTAGGTTGTAATGAAAAGCGTTGGCCAGAATGACTGCGGTGATGTTCCCCTTGAATGAAACCGTTGGTCCGGCATAGCCGGATGGCATCTCCACGGCCAGGGGCCCCTTGTAGTTTTTATCGCTTGAGTAAAGTGACCGCCGGAGGCCGTCGAGTCGCAGTTGGGCCGCGCGGTCGTCCTGTCCGAGCGGACGCAAGGCCTCCTTGCTGGCAAATTGCTCGAATTCGGGCGAGAAGGTGCCGTGGGGAAGGGCGACAGCGCCCGTAATCTCATTGCTTTCCGCCGACTCGACTGTGATCCCGGCAATCACCGGAATTCCCCACTTGAGAGAAGGAGCCTCTAAGGTGATGCTCCGGATGGAAGCTGGCTTGGGGATGATTACTGCAACATAATTACCGTCCTTAACCGGCGCGTGCGGGTAGAGACGCAAGGATTTTGTCAGAGCCTCTCGAAACCGTGTGTCGGTTGAAAAGGGTTCAGGATTATCATAGAAAAGCTGCCCCCACCAAATGCCTTCCCCTAGGATCAACGGGAAAACTTGCGTCGAGCCATCGGCATAATTCAAGCGGATTCTCCCCAGTTCGTCGCCGATGAAAAAACTCATCGAAGAATCACGTGAGTGGGACCAGGGGCTAGGCTTGGTGTAAGTCATCCCCAGCAGGAAGATCCGCTTTATCCGATTGCCGCCGAGATCCACCCGTGCTACCCCTTTTTCCTCGATGGGTAGGGTTCCTTCGATGAAAGGAATGCCATATCGGCCCAAAGTGTTTGTTCCAGATACCTCATTGATGCTCTTTGTCAACGGCAAAGCCCAATAATTCTCTTGCGCGGCGTCTGCGTGGCCCCCGGGTTTCCCCCATGCTGGACTTTGAATGGCCAGCCATAGGGCCGCAAAAAAAAGAATTATCCGGGTGTTCAAACTAGCTATTTTCACAAAAAACTCGTTTCATTCAATTGCACGTCCCGCGACTGGTTGAAAGTTGCGGTCGGCGGTTGGCTTGAAATAGTGTCCAGCGTTTTTGGCACTTTCGCTCTTCGTTGGCATGTTGAATGGTTGTTGGGTTTGGGTTGTTTTGTTCCGGGTCCCATGGGCCAGGAACAAAGCGGTCAGGCGATGGCTGCGAGCCTGAACTTGACAATTTCCTTTCTCATGGGCTCAAATGTTGCAGCATTGCAAGCGACTGCGTTGTAGTCAGCGGAACAGAATCCTGGAAAGTCCCGGTCGAACAGGCGTGAAACAGTACAAGGGCTCACCATCAACCGCGATCACCGTGTTTCGATGCGCACCTTGTTCACATGCCGTCTCACTTCCCAGACATACCCGTTCTTTGACGGCATGCGGACCTTCAGGTCGTCGATCTTCTGCCCCGGGGCCAGGCTCACCGTCAGTTCGGCGCCGGTTCCGCGATTCTCAAACTGAATGTGCGCCCTCACGATGCTGTGTCCCGTCCAGATGGGCCAGTTGGCTGCTTCTACTCCCTTCCAGTCCGGCGGGATCCTGGGAATGATGCGCACGAAATCCGGCAGGAGATCGTCAACTCCAAGAAGGAGCCGCGCGACCTTCAGAGGCTCCGAAACGTTTACAAGATTCAGCGCCCCGCAGCCCTCCTCCAATTCGATCTTGCCCACCGCGTCGGGCGAATACGTGCGCTCGTAGAAATAGTAGGGCGAGGCTCGGCGAATCTTGTACCCGGGAACCGGATTGTAGGTTGCGTCAGCCAGCCACGACAGGGCTTTGCTCGCCATATCGAGTTTGTCGAAGAGCAACATGTCCTGCGTCGCGTAACCCTGCCCATACGATGGACTCGTACCCAACCCGTCGCCAAGCAGATCTGTCTGCGTCCAGATGCCGTAACGGTCGAACTCCTTTTTGCGCAGAGGCGTTTCATAGAGCGTTGCGAAAGTTTTCTCGCTGTGCTCGACGCCGCTCCACTGCGAATCGAGCGGAAGGAAACCGAGTACGTCCGCATACATCGATCCCACGCCGTTTAGGCTGCCTGTGCCCAAGTTGACAGGATTGTCGAGGACCGCAGGATCCGGATTGAGTGTTCTTGTATCCACAGCCCAGATCCATGCGCCATCCCTATCGACTAAATATTTCTCCATGCCCGCGCGTAGCTTATCGGCCAGCAGTCGATCATCGCTGGCTGCCGTGGGCATTCCCGACTCGTCAGCCATGCGCGCCATGGCCATCACCGCAAGCATGATTAGATTGTTCTGCACTACGTTGTAGCACCGGCCGGTAATTTTCATGCCGCAGCCAAACTCCCCGGTGCCCGCTATGAGCGGTTCCTCCTGCAAGGCGAACCGGAAGTAATTTACCGGGGAGGAGTCTGCGAAAAGAAATCTCTGTATGTCCTGGCGGGTCGGGTCCTCTTGCGGCAACCGCTCCCACAAGGCCTCCATGGCGATGACGATAGCACCCGTGCCGTCAAACTCAGTGCCTGTGTCGCGCGTTGAGCCCTTGAAGTACCGCGGAAACGTGTAAAAGCCATCCGGGTTTTTCTCCACCAGGTGCATCAGACACTCCACGATCAGAGCGGCGTGCTGGTAGTATCCGCGCATCACCAGTTCTCGCAGGAAGGTTCCCGCGTCGCGCGTCCACATGGTTCCACCCCAAGGCATGCCCGGAGCTGACGCACTGATAAATCCGGCCGGGAAGCCATCCTTGGCCGTGGCATAGAAGTTCTCCTTCAGGACGCCCTGAAAGGATGCGTCAAGTTCGTGCGTGAAGAGATCGGCGTCCGGCGCACCGTAAAATCTGAGCGTCACCGGCTGATCGTCGTCGAGACGGATGGGTGAGGCAGGAATTTGCGCCTCCACAGGACGTGACAGCGCGATTGTGAGGCAGGTAAGAAATGTAGCCCAAAGCCAAACCAATCCTGCAATCTTTTTCATGCTCTATCGGCTCCTGGGACCATCCAATGTCTGCCGATTGCCACTGGGGCTTTGTGCTCGCCGGGCTCCCACAGCGAGCCTGGTTCAACTTGGTTGGGAGGCCGGGGCGATGCGCCGGGTGGCGTGCTGGGATTGCCGACTCTCTTCTTTAACGCCGCATAAGCGTCCACAACGGGCTGCGGAAACGTTGTCATCAAGGCCTCCAGTTCGCGCGTCAGATCCGCGACGACTTCCGGATGCATGTGCGCCACATCGTAGCTCTCGGCTGGATCGAGCGCCACGTTATACAGCTCCGGAGTTGCCAGCCAGGCGCTGTTCCGCGACTGCGTGGTTCTATCGTTGAGGTAAATCTCCCCGCCGATACCCTGAGCCACGCGTAGCTTCCATTGCTGGCGGCGAATGCAATGCAAATCGAATCCACGGTCACCCATGGGGCTGAAATAGAGAACAGGTTTTTCCTCTGCTGCATGCTCGCCCCCAGTCAGCGCCGCGGAAATGTCCTTGCCGTCCAGAGGTTTTGCGGGAAGCTCGAGTCCGCACCATGTGCACATCGTGGGAACGATGTCGAGATTTGAGCACCAATCGTCTACCACGCCGCCAGCCGCAATCGTTCCAGACCAACGGGCAAGAAACGGCACGCGGAATCCGCCTTCGAAGGTCGACGCTTTTCGCCCGCGGAGTGGGCCGGGATTTCCCTGGTACCAGGGACCGTGATCGCTCGTGAAGCAGATCAGCGTGTCAGAGCCCAGTTCCTTCCTGTCGATGGCCCGCAGAATCTCTCCCACGCCCCAGTCGATCTCTGCGACCGCGTCTCCATAGTCCCAGAACTTCGTTTTCCCCTGGAAAGCCTTTGAAGCGCGCGCCGGGTCGTGGGGATAGGAAAATCCGAGATAGAGAAAAAACGGCTCGTCGCCGCTTTGTTCGATCAGCGCGACTGCTTCTTTCGTGTATTTCTGCGTTAATTCGCAGCGGTCGGTGTCGGCTTCAAGAATTTCGCGATTCCGGATCAGCGGCAGCGGACTCATGTCCACGCTGTAAGGAACGCCATAGAAAGAGTCGAAGCCGCGATTGGTTGGAAGATACTCCGGCGCGTCGCCAAGATGCCATTTTCCGATCGCCATGGTCTTGTAACCTTTGGCGCGGAAAAGATTGGAGAGCAAGGTTTCATCCAACGAGGTTCCTGAGGCAGCATGAGGACCGAAAGCTCCCGTTGTGTTGCTGCGGTGCCCATATCGCCCTGTCAACAGACCAGCCCGCGACGCCGAGCAAACGGGATGGGAAGCATTGAAGTGAGTGCAGCGCAATCCCTCGGCCGCCATGGCGTCGAGATGCGGGGTGGGCAGCTTTGAGCCGTAGCAGCCGAGATCTCCATAACCCAGGTCGTCGCAAATCATGAAGACAACATTGGGCGGCCGCTCGCGCTTTTGTGGGCGCAAAGGTGCGGCAGCAGCCTTTGTCTCCGGTTGCGGCAACGCTATTGCTGGAGTCCCTCCGCTTGCTACCACACCGGAAGACATCAAGATGACAAACTCACGACGATTCATAAAACCTTCTGCGGCACGTGCTGATAAATGCCGAGCTACTTTTCTCCCTGAGTCACACCGCTCTTGCTCAATATCCGCACTGTGACGACCTGATGCGGGCCAACCGTGACCTGAAATGAATGCGGCCCTTTCAGAGGCAATGCATGCTGATCGCGTTCCACGGCATCGGTTTCGATAGCCCCGGTCAAACTGAAAAGCGGCATGCGCACGGTCACCTGGCGCGGGTGGCTACTTCCCAAATCGAGGAGTCGCAGAACGGCGCCATTTCCATCTTCAGCGGGCTTCCATGCGTCCACGAGTACATTCGGATCGTCGATGTCAAGGAAGCTGCTCTGCTTGCCATCAAGGACTCGTGGCGTGTCCTGCGCCTTATCCTGCGTGGTGACTTCGTCGAGTTCGAGCGGCGTCGCCTCATCCCATCCCATGCGGCTCAATGCCGCCTCATCGGTCGCCGCCGCACTCGTCACCACGTAGCGCAGACGTATATGGCCGCCCTGCTCGCCGTTGTAGTTGGTGCTCCAGTAGTTATTCATCGCGAAGGCGAAGACGATTCCGGGCCGCGTACCAAACTTCTCTGGCCACGCGCCGCGGTAGATGTCGCCCAGTGTGACGAGCGGCGTATCCAGCGGCAACACGGTTGCCGACAGACCATCCTGCTGGACTGACACCCAGTGCTGTACGGAAAACCAGTCATGCCCCGCGCCGGGCATCATGTTTTTCGCCGGATCCACAACGCCGGTCTGGATCTCGTACTGAAATTGAGGTGCGTCCATCGCAAACGGAAAAGCAAAGTAGACTGCTTCGCGCGTCCGTACCGCTGTTTTATCGATATCCTCGATGAACTCAATCTTTTTTTGATTTTCGAAGAGCCGGATTTCACTTGTAATGGCTGGCGTATTGGTGTCGCTCGACGCCATGCGTGCCATCCAGCCGTAAGGCGTGCGCGTGACGGAAATCATATGCCCGTTGCGCGCCAGATCGATTTGCAGCCTGGGCTCGAGCCGCACCGTGCGATATTGCAGCAGCGTATTCGGCCGCTGATCGCCGCCTGAAACGTAAATATACTGGCCAAAGCGATACGCGCTTTGCTGGTTGACGAGTTCTTTCCCCAGTTCCTTGTCGTAGATGCTGCGCACCGAGCCGCTTGCAGGATCGAGTGTGACGCGATAGTAGCGGCTTTCGAGCGTGGTCGACATGCTTGTTTCTTCGTCAGGTGTCGGCTGCTTTGAAGGCCGCAGCGAAAACACTTTGTACCCCATGGCCGGAACGTCACTCGCCATGAACTGCACGCGGTCCAGGTGCGCGCTCTCGCTCACCACCTCAAATGGAATCGTGGCACCTGTCACGGTATCGACGATCTCGCGCCCCTTTTGGAGATCGAACGAAACCAGGTCGCTGCGCTTCCAATTCAGTGTGTTCAGCACAATGAGGCTTCCGCGCCAAGCGGAAATCGAGTCGGCGAGGCCAGCCATGCTGGTGCGCGCGACGAGATCCGCAGTCTGCCGCGCATCGATCGCGTACATCTCTTTCACTTTCGATTGCCTCGCGGTTTCCTCGCTTGCCGGGTCGGAGACGCTGTCGTGCGAGTTCCAGGTGTGCTCGTCCATCAACACGATGTTGGTCCACATCGTGTCCAGTGCGGTTTTGTCCGCGGCCAGCCTCGGATTCACCAGCGCTGACAGCGTCGCCAACTTCTCTACTGAAGTTGCGCGGCTTTCGTTCCCGCGTTCCATCGCTGCATAACGCGCGTTTGAAGCGATGCCGTCTTCCCAGTAAGGGCCGCCATCGCCACTGACCGTCGGGATATGATCGCCAGCCTGCCGTGCAATCTGTTTGAGCGCGTCGTAAAAGCCGGAATAGCGCAGCTTGGGATAAGCAAACTCCCGGTTCCACGCGTCCGCCAGAGTCGCCTGCTGCGGGAAAAGATCTGTGTTCTCCTGCTGCGTGCCGTAGAGAATCACCGCATTGGCGCGGTACTCCGGGTGTTCATACGTTCTCAGAAATACCGGGATGGTCTGCCGGCCTGCACTTACCTCCGGCGGAACGCCGAAGAGAATTCCACCTTCCCAGTAATGCCGTCCGTACCAGAACAGCACCATGCCGCCGTCGGGCCCTTGCCACCAAAAGGGCGAATTCTCATTGAGGCGGCCCTGGATCAACACCGGCCCGCGCGTGAGATGGCCGTTGGGACCAGCCACAAAATAATGAATTCCCGCGGCGGCAAGAATCGACGCATACGACCACGAATACGAAGGCACGTCGGTGATGTTGGCGTAATTGAACGGCGTGCCGTGCAAGCGGCTGAACTGCGCGCTCGAATAAAGCGATCGAATCAGTGTTTCGGCGGTAGGGAAACCCGTGAGCAGCTCTGCGTATTGCGCTGGGACGAAGAGCTGGCCTTTCTTCATCGCCGCAATTGCGCGCTGCTGGTCGGCCGCGGAGCGCGTTTTCATAAACTGATCCAAAGCCCACGATCCATCTACGCTGAAGCTAAACCCTGGATTCCGTTCGGCCAGGTCGATGCCTTCATCCATGGCGCGCGTTTGAATGGCCGCAATTTTAGGCTGGTAATCGGAGTAGCCCACGTCGAGATGTATGTGCGGCACAAGGAACAGCGTCCACTTTTTCGCGGGATGAATGGTTTGGTCCGTCTTGTACGTTTTTCCGCCAGCCGTCCACTCGAGATGCGCGCTCGCCGAAGCGGCAAACTCCGGAATGGTAAACTCCACTTTCTGCTCGCCGAAATCTTCTTCGCTCTCGATGGTCTTTTGGAAATGATCTCCGCCCAAACTCAGCTCGACGTGATCGTTGGCCGCGAATCCGTCACCGCTGCGCACGTACACATCGACGAGTTCCTTTAGATGTCCGGCCGAACCCAGGTAGAAGATGGTGGGCTCGATTGCGGCGCCTGAAGCCGCCGGCAGGTCCGCAGCCGGTGCTTCGTCAAGCTCAATGGCATCGTAGGTCAGGCTTGCGCCTACTACGGCTTCGCTCGTTTCCTCGATTACCTGCATCGAAATTGCGTTCTCGCTGGAACGCAAGAAGTTGCCGGGAAAGACGAAACCCACGTCCACTGGCGCATGCACGGATTCAAACGTATCGTCCGAGTCGCCCATGTGCGCATCGAGCGACGACTCGAGGTAGAACATTCCACATTTCCCGTTGATGCAGATGCGAAGGGCCGGCACACTGCGACTCTCAAGCAGCAGAGCCGCGTGCAAACGATAGGCTGCGGCAGGTGCGCCGGCGATCGCAAATCGAATGGTGCGCGGCGCTGTTGCAATCGACCCGCTCCCTGGTGCGGAAGCGTTCATCTCCGCGGCTGGCTGGGTTCCATACCATTGAGCGGCTGCGCCTGCGCCTTGGGCATCAACCGCGACGAGTTGCTCCGGTGTTTCTTGCGCAAACTCGTTCGAGGACCCGTCAAACACGCCTAGCGCGAAGACCTTTGCTCCGTCCGTAGCCGCAAACATCCTGTTCGCGCGGAAAACGATCGGCGCAAGAGCAAGCAACGCACAGAGTGAGAGGGTCCGCAGCCGAGTGGGTAAGGGCAAATACATAAGCAAATCCAATTTGGAGGTTCTCGGTCTTGTGGTGCAGGCGCCCGCTACGAACGCCTGCACTTTGTTCGTGCTCCGATGTTCCGATTCCGGATTTACCTAGCGCGGATCGGCATGCACCGCTTTTAGAAAGTAAGCTTGAGCGATCCTTCTCCTTCGCGGGCTTCTTTTTCGCCGGTGATTTCACCGAGCGCGGCGTCGGGCGCGTTGCCTACCGTGGTGCTGGGTGCGTTGGGGTTGGAGTGGTTAAAGACGTTGAAGAACTCTGCCCGGAACTGCAGGTGCACGCGTTCTGTGAACGGAAACGTTTTGTAGAGCGCCATGTTGTAATCTTCAACGCCCGGATCGCGTATGGTTCCGTTGCCCACGTTGCCGAAGTAGCCGTTGGCCGGCTTGGCAAACGAGGTGGGGCTGAACCAAACGCTGCCTGCGGTCTTCCACTGTCTGGGATAGGTGACCGGGGCAACGAGATTCGGACGCGTAGCGGGCCCAAGGTTGGGTGCTGTCGTCGTCCCGTTGGATTCTAATGCTCCCGTGCCACTCAGCCCCATCGTGCTGGTGCCGCCGCTCTGCAGCGTCGTCATATCGGAGAATTGCCATCCGCCCGCCAGCTCGCGCAGCAGAATATTCGAATGCTGGAACCGTGGCAGGTAATAAATGGCGTTGGCT
The DNA here is from genome assembly GCA_963830785.1 of uncultured Acidobacteriota bacterium. Lineage (GTDB taxonomy): Bacteria > Acidobacteriota > Terriglobia > Terriglobales > Acidobacteriaceae > Telmatobacter. The sequence continues at coordinate 153,435 of CAWHNV010000039.1, read as the reverse complement.
GTGAACACATTCGGGATGTCGTTGCTCGAGTTGCCGTAAGCGGCGGCCGTATTGTAGGCGTTCTGGAAGCCGCCATAGTTATCGAGACCGTGGGCCCATGTGTAGGCGGCCGTAAGGTAGAGGTTCTTAGTGGCGCGATGTTGCAAGCTGGCTTCGAGAGCATTCCAGTTGTTGATGCCGATGTTCTCGAAGTAAGTGATGGTTCCATATCCCTGATAGGGCGCGAGGTATCCGCTCACCTCGCCGGAAACGGTGTTCAGGCTGGGGTTGAAGTCGTAATTCACGCCACCGATCGTCGTCGGCAGCGGCTGGTTGATGTTGATGGATGTGCTGCCGGCGCCCTGCCTGCTGCCCGCGCCAGCGACCATCGCAATCCAACTCCCAAATTGCCGCTGCAAGCTCAAGCTGTAAGTCTGGATGTGGCTGGCGCGATAGTTCGCCAGGTCAACGCCGCTCTGGTTGGGAATCGTGGCTGCTGTTGAAGCGCCTGCGGGATCGTCAAAGTTTGAAGTGCTGAGATTGGTGGCGCTAACGGTTGGATAGCCGAGGCATCCACCTTCGTCGCAGCCCTGTCCGGCGGTTTCATAGTAAGTGAGGCCGTAGCCGCCGCGCAAAGAGGTTTTGCCGTCGCCGAAAACATCCCAGGCAAAGCCGCCGACCGGCGCCCAATAGTTGGCGTGGGTGCCGGGCAGGTTGAGCGCGACACCGTTCAGGCCGTTTTCAATAATGCCATTGGTCAGGTTATAACCGCCGGGCGCCGAAGTGATGGTGCCGCCCGTCGTAATGGTCGGGGCTTGCGAGGCGTTGAACGCGGCCGGATTGAAATCGTCGATCATGCCGACCTGCTCGTTTGGCCAAGGCATCCAGGAATAGCGCAGGCCGCCTGAAAGCGTGAGTCGATGCGTCATTCTCCAGGTTTCTTCCACGTACGGCGATGCCATCTTGTAATGCGCATAACTGCGCTCGCCGCTGCTCCCCTGGCTGAACGAGGCCGCGAGCCCGAGGAGATAGTCGGGCATGGTGTTCCCTGTGGCATATCCCGTGAAGGAGAAGTACCCCTGGGCGATACCCGGCGATGACCAGTGCCGCTCGGTGCCGAAGAACATCGTGAATCCAGCCTGCACCTGGTGCTTGCCGTGCACCCAGCTCCAGTCGTCGGTTACGGTATCGTGCAACTCGGTGGCGCGGGGCACGATGTAATTCGACGAGGTGCCGAACTTCGTCCATGGACTCGACGTTGCTATGCTGGGCACGTAATTCTGCACGTAGGAGCCGCGGTAGGGCAGAATCTGGTTGAAGCCCGTAACCTGTGACAGCAAGTGCTCGCCGCTGATGTCGTGTTCGCCGTCGAAGATGCCGATGGATGCGCTGGTCTGGTTGGTCATGGTCGGCGACAGAATCTGCGTGAGCCGCACCTGGAAGGCCTGGTCGTCGGTCGCAAAGGTATCCCAGTTGGTGGACCAGGGTGTACCGAAGCGGCTCTGAGCGCCGCCGGTGTAGGTTTGCTCTTCCACCATGTACTCGCCGGTCAGGCGCAACTTGGAAGTCAGGTCGTGATCCACTTTGCCCAGCAAGTCCACCTGGTCGGTTTTGTTGGGATTGACATTGAGATAGTCGGTGGATGAGGCCGTGGCGCTGTAGACGCCGCCCGTGAGATCGTTCGGTAGCGGAACGATGGCATTCAAAAGCAAAAGCGCGTTCTGATCCACGCGGTTTTGCGGAATGATCCAGTTGCCGTTGGAATCCTGCGCGAAACAGGACGTCGTGCTGCCCGACTTGCAGTGGCCGGCAGGCAGGCTCGGATCGGTTAAATAGGCAACGCCGAAGGGGCCGCCGATGCCGGGAATCGGAGATGCGCTGGTTCCTGGAAAGAGTAACTCGCCATTCGGCGTTCCCTGTCCGCGCATGGTAGCCAGCGGCGCAGAGCCCGTGGCTTGCGTCCCCTGGGTCTCCTTGACCCACTGCTGATTGAAGTAGAAATAGGTCTTCGAGCTGTGGCGGGGGTACAGATGCGGAACAAAGAGCGGGCCGCCCAGATCGTATCCAAAGATGTCCCAGTTCAACACCGTTGGAGTCTTGCTGAAGTATTGCGTCGCGTTCAGGTCGGTGTTGCGCAGAAACTCCCAGGCGTCACCGTGATAAGTATTTGTGCCGCTTTTGGTTTGAACGACAATGGCGCTCGCGCCCATCAGGGTGTACTGAGCGCTGAAGTTGTTCTGCATGGCCTTGAATTCGGTGATCTCATCGGGATTGGGCGTGACGATATTCTCGTCGTGGACGACGTTGGAAGAAATCCAGAGCCCGTCCAGGTAATAAATAGCGCCGGTTTCGCCCGATCCGGAACTGCCGGTGGTGGTCCCGCCATTTACCAGCAGCGTGTTCGTGGTGCTGTAGCCGCCGGTGCCCATCGTGGCCACGGGCGACGAATTGACGACGCCCGGCATCAGAGAGCCAAGCTGCTCAAAGTTGCGGCCATTGAGCGGCAACTCCTGGGCTTCCTCGCCGGAGACCGTGCTGGAGATCTCGGAGGTGGTGGTTTGCACCTGCGCCTCAGTACCGGTCACGGTCACCGTCTGTGACACGGCGCCTGGCTTGAGCATGGCGCGCACGTTGTAGGTTGCCATGGGCTCAAGATAGATATTGGTTTCGCGGTAGTTGGCAAAACCCTGCACGGAAACGGTCACATCATAGTGGCCTGATTCCAACCCCACCTGCACAAAATATCCGCTTGAGTTCGACTGCGTCTGCGTCGCGGTCTTGGTCTCGGTTTGCATGATCGTGACGGTAGCGCCCGGAATCACGGCGCCCGACTGGTCAATAACGGTACCGCCGATCGTACCTGTGGTCGTCATCTGCGCGTGGCAGACCCCGGGTGAAACGGTCATTAGGAAACCGAGAAACAGCAGGCAGATGAGGGCGAAGCCTATCGACCTGATACTCGGTTCGGCAAGACGCATGCGAAATCCTTGATTCATGTACAGCCTCCATTTGAATTCCAAACATCCGTTTGCACCGGATTGCTCTGCGCGGAGCTGGACTGGGAGCGCAAAAGTTCCGGTTCTCAACGGACGGCTAAGAATGAGCTAGCAATCGATGACAATCAAGTGAATTCTCGGTGGTTCTACGGTGGGCACCACTGTGGTGCTCGCGCGGTTAATGAACTGCGTCGTTTGGTTTTGGGGCGGCGTTTGTGGTTGACGCTGCCGGCGAAAAGAGATCGGCGGTACGCGCCGCTACGTCTGGAATCGGCGGCAGAGGCGCGCTCGGAATCGATTCATACCAAAAGGTGGCGCAAGACCAGTCATCGGATCGGTTGACTAATCCAGACCCCTTCTTATAGCCGAGTTGCTGGATAACGATGCGGCATGCCTTCTGCCAATAAATCGGATCGGGCAGGTACCAGCGGTAAAACGAGTGAAAATTGTTGTCGGTGAGATTGCACCCATTGTAAAGGTAAGACGTTGGCGCCAGCCCCCAACCGAGACCCGCATAATCTTCGGTCCCGGTCCCGCAATAACTGGGAAACTCCGTGTCGCCATCGAAATACATTTTGATTTCGCCTTCACCCCACCATCCAGGGGTTAATGCGTGGACGCCTACGACAGCCCCAATAAATCGGCCAGAACCCCGACGCTGGGGCAGCAGTTCAAAATCCTGCATCGGGGTGGTCGGGTTCTCGCGCCGAAATAAAACGTGGAGCCGGCCAACATCGTGAGGAAGTTTATCTCCCAGCGTGTAGTCAATCTGGTAGAAAAGCGTAACGGGTTTATCACCCTCGTTACTGAAGGTAATTCGGGCGCGTTTTGTAAAAGGCATCTGCAGCCAGAGATTCATTCCCCTGCTAATTCCAACAGAGTGAACAGCCGATTGATACGCCGTCACCTTTCCATGAGCAAACCCCATGAAATCGCCCAGCGGACACTCGATGCAGGGATCAGCCTGGCCATCCCAATAAGCGCGCACTACAACGGAACGCAGCGAATTGGGTACGTTACTGGTCGTCATCCAATAGTGACGGATCATGCCGGGCCCTTCGATATCGCACAGGGTGACCGTCTCGCCGGGTTGGATACTGCGACTGGCGGCTCCCTTGCGGCCAATGCCAAGAACGCTGGCTGCTTTACCGCCCTGCCCTGGCGCTCCGGTAGGGTTTTCAAAGGAAATTGAGCGCGACTGCAATCCCGTGTGGAGCAGATACGGTTCGCGCACTGGATCAGGGTTCGACGCGCCTTGTACTGACGCACTTTGATGGGGTGCGGCGGCCGGACGGCCGGCTTTGGCTCCAGCACTGCTCTCCTGCGGCGTCGCGCTGCCTGTCGATCCGCTTGCCACTGGTTTCTCTGCCTTCAGGCCGGCCAGGCCGGCTCCGGCAATCGCAGCTACTTCAATCGCGGTATTTCTAAGAAATGCGCGTCTTTTCAAAGCATTTTCCTCTTCAAAGAATTTCCGGGCGTGTATTGGGTCATTGCGAGATGCTCTCCTCGAGCTGAATCACGAGCGCAACAATCCGGTTCTCAACGGACGGCTAAGAATGCTCGCGCAATCGATGACAATCAAGCGAATTCTCAGTGGTTCTACGGTGGTCACCACGTGGTGCCCTGGGATCCGCGCCCGGAATAGGGGCCGCTTCCGAGTTTCTATGCACCGGAATCCGGCCACGTTCAAGCGGTCCGCTGGGCGGCCGGATTTCTTGAAATATATTTTAGATTCAATAAGATATCCTCCGTTTCTTCGCATTCTTTGCCTCCCGCTGAGTTGGTCCTTTCTGCTTCCTCCTATCCTGACCAATGCCACTTGAGAGTTGTACCCTACTTGGACTAGAATTGCGGATTCATACGGGAATGCGAGGTCAGGCGGGGCTTTCCCAGTTGTCGATCTGTAATTCCTAACGGTTAGAACGCAGGCGTCCAAGTGGATCAGAGGCACACCCTACGCTCCCGATCAGGGCGCAGGGTTAAGGTGTAGGCAGTGAACATGGCTGGACTGGAAGAATCGACCTTGCGGTTGAGCGGCACGCCCGACAGGGACACATGTTGGGCTCTTCTTGAGCGACTTGCTGCCAGCACTCAACTAAAGCGCTCTGCCCGTCTGCAGGAACTCCTGTTCTACATTGGAAAACGCTACTTAAAGGATGGCTGCGACCGCGTCCACGAACAGGAGATTGGCGCTCAGGTCTTCAATAGGCTGGACTCCTACGACACTAGCATTGATAATATCGTCCGCACCAATGTCAGCGATCTGCGCAAACGCATTGAGACCTACTTCCAGTTAGAGGGGGCGCACGAGCCGCTGACCGTGGAGATCCCTCGCGGCAGTTATATCCCAGTTTTTCGATACCGTCCCAGCGCGGGAGAGAATCCTACGAAAACAGCCAGCGGTCTGCATTCCGGGGCTGACCGGCCAGACCGACTGGCGACAGTATCAACCGCCGCTCCTGCCGAGAAAAAGCGGATGAGAATTGCACTGGTAATCTGCGCAGTGCTGATTCTCGCCCTCGCCGGGGGCTGTCTCTATTTCTGGAGCCAGTATCGCGCCTTATATCAGCCGCTGTACGCGTGGCAATCCAAGCCGGCTGTTGCGGAACTATGGTCGCAGTTCCTGAATGCCAATCCCAATACCGACGTTGTCATCTCTGACACTGGCATCGGACTCGCCGAGGCCCTGAGTCAAAAAACATTCCCGCTGAACGCTTACATCAGCCGCAGCTATACCAGTCAGCTTCAGTCGGCTGAAATGAGCCCGGACACGCACTCGGCGGTCAACCGCATCCTCAGCTGGAACCTGGCGAATCCCAACGAGTTCACGCTCGCCCGGCGGCTGCTGGCTCTTGATCCGCTCGGCAGGAACATGCATCTCTACAACGCCCGCAACTACTCGCCTGATCTGATCAGGCGCGACAATGTGATCCTGATCGGAGCGCGCAAGACGAACCCCTGGAATGAGCTGTTCGACAACCGGATGAACTTCATCACCGAATTCGACAGCCCCAGGGTGATCAATCGGTCCCCGATCAAAGGCGAGCAGGCGACTTATATTCCCACAAACGACGATGGGTATTGCATTATTGCCTACATGCCCAATCCCGACCGCAGCGGCATGGTCATGCTGATGGAAGGGACCAACGCCGAAGCGACGGAAGCGGCGGGTGATTTTCTCCTCTCAGAGGATCAGTTATCCGGTTTCAAAAAGATGCTGCACACCCGCGAACTGCCGTACTTCCAGGTGCTGCTAAAGGTTTCCGCAGTGCATGGCACGCCCCTGTCCGCATCGGTACAAGCTTTCCGTGCGTATCCCGGTCCTCACTGATCCCTCAGAGCCAAGAGCCCCTGCTGTTTGGCACCCCAAAAGAAATTGGCGACCTGACCCGTTGCGCAGCCACAGTAATAGGCAAGTACCACACGGGACATATTTCGCTGCAGGGTACCGAGCCAAAAGCTGATCCGGGAGTGAAGATCTGGTTTCGGAATATCAAGATCAAGGAACTGTAGATGCGTGGCGCCTGATTGCCACCCTTGTTCGCAACGCGCGGTTCAATGCGAGCGGGCCCTAAATCGTTCGTGTAAGAATGCCCGGTCGGACGTCGATCATCACCTGCTTTGCGCCGAGCGTCGCGTGAGTGGCCTTGACGATAATCCTGCCCGAAGACTCCGGACGAGTCTTGATCCAGATCGCGCCCGCGCCTCCACTCTCAGTGAGCGAAAAGGGATTGTCGCCGACCAGAACGCCAGGGCCGGTGAGTTCGAAGGTGATGTCGCCGCCTGCAAAGAGCCGAGGCGCACCGAATCGATCAGCGACTCGGAAGACGAGGCGAGTTGCGTCGATTCCATCGCCGGTAATGGCGTCGTCGTCAGCCTCAAGCAGGAACTGGTCCTTGCTGGCGTCAGAGCAGAAGGATCGAGAGAGCGCGAGATGGCCTGCAGCGTAGCCGTCGATGCGCAGCACAGGGTGCGCAGTTCCGTCCATGTCGAGATCGGCGAAGAAAGGCGCGTAGTGAAGGTTGGGATAATTTTTGCGGTCCGGCACAAGCGTGGAGTGATGCTTGTTGTCGACGAAAATCTCGAGGCGCTCACAGTTGGAAAAGATAGCGGCATTGTTGCCAGGTCCGCGCGGCGTCGTCGGACCAAAGTCCCAGTAGAAGTTGGGGACGATGACGGGAGCGACTGCGGGACTGACCTGGGACTGGTAAAAGGAGGCGCCTAGCTTGGGAATGCGGAAAACATCGGCGACGCCAGGGTTCTTGACGCCTTTATACGAGTTCTGCGGGCTGCCGTACTCAAAGGCGCACCACGCGATAACGCCGCAAAAACGCTCATACGCTCCCGCCCGGTCGTGTGCCTGCGCATGGTAGATGGCCTGTTTGCACTGCACCGCTACATCCCCGGCGCGACGGTAGAAATTCCCGAATCCTTTTTCGGTATAAGTGCGCTGGCCCACGGTCTCGGCAAGCATGTAGGGTACGCCCGGCAAAGGCGGATAAATCTGCACGCTCCCGTCGGGCGACTGGTGATAGTCGTCCATGGCAAACACGTCTTCATGCCACTCCTCCTGCCAATGATTGAAAGTGGTCATGGAGCCGGAGTCGGGTCTTGAGTCGTCCAGTTGCTTGGCCAGCGCCGTCGTGCGGCGGTAAAGCGGCTGGTCGTTGGCGGATTCGTTGACGCGCACACCCCAAATGACAATCGACGCGTGGTTGCGGTCGCGCCGGATCATGTCTCCGACGTTCTCGACCACCAGATCTTGAAACGCCGCATCGCCAATGTATTGCCAGCCCGGAGTTTCCTCCCAAACCATCAAGCCCAACTCATCGCAAGCCTCGAGAAAGGCCTCCGATTGCGGGTAGTGGGAACAGCGCACGATGTTGCAGTGAAGTTCGTTGCGCAGGATCTCAGCATCGCGGCGCATTACGCGCGCGGGCATCGCGTAGCCGGTATAAGGGTAGATCTCGTGCCTGTCCAAGCCGAACAGACGCAACCGGCGGCCATTCAGGAAGAAGCCGTCCACGGTGAATTTTGCATCGCGGAAGCCAATCCGGGTGCGGTAGTCGTGTATCGGTTCGCCGTCCACAAAGAGCGTGGTGACCAGGCTGTAAAGATGCGGCGCATCCACATCCCAAAGCTTGACGCCGCCCAGATTCGACAGCGTGAATGCTACTTTGATCATTCCCGGCTGAGCTAGAACGGCGCTTTTCCGCACGCTCGCAACCACGCGGCTTCCGTCCATCAGCTTCACTTCCAGATGGATCGGCTTCGCCGGCGCAACGGCCGCGTCGATGGAACAAGTGATCTCAACGCGGCGCGTGGATTCGAGCACGTCGACCGGTTTTGCGAAGACATCGCTGATGAAAACCTGGGGCACCGCGTAAAGGCTGGCGCCGCGGATCACGCCGCCCGGCAGATAATAATCCACCGCATGGGTGCCGCGCGGCGAGCCCTCCGGAGGAACGTTTTGGAAGCGGGAGTCGACGACCAAATCCAGAACGTTGCCGCCCTGCTTGAGCAACGAAGTGAGCTCATGGGTGAATGGCAGATAGCCGCCCTGGTGGGTTGGTAGAGTGGTGCCGTTGATGGATGCGTGGGCTGTAACCATAACCCCATCGAACCTGAGAAAGACGCGCCGGTTGACGAACTCCTCCGGTGTGGAAAAGCGGCGGCGATAGAGCCAGACGTTCTCCCATGCCGCCGCATCCCAGTTCTGCCACGACAAGGGGACGACACAGTGCGGTAAGGTGATTGGGGAAAATGCGGCGGCGTCGAGATCCGGTTTCTGCGCGTCCGCATCTGTTTTCCCGCCGAACAGCCAGCCGCTGTCAAGCGAGAAAACACGTTGTGCCGGCCCGTTTCTATGCATAGCTGGTTCACCCTCCGCGCCCCAGCTTTCCAGTACTGGCGCCGAAATCAAAACCGCGGCGCCGCACCCTTCAAGAAACCTCCGCCGCGTCATTCTCCCAACCCCAAAAGTCTTTTCAGTTAACTTCATCCTCACCCCTCTGAATTTTGTCGCCGAACAAGAACTGCCACTGCAGCATCAATTTTGAGATCACAGTCGGACTCACGTCTATGTATCGATTGTTTCAACTCGACCTGCCATTCTAACAATAGCAATCCGCTACACGTGAGCCACAAATCTGAAAGCACGCAGCACGACCCGCAGTGATGGATGCTGAAAAACCTGCTTCCTTGCAATGGGGAGTCAAAGCCAAGCTTTTCGGATAGAAGAATGACGCGAGCTAATCTTTCCGTTCATGCCACGGTTCCGCGATATGCCCGCGATTCACCGCTTGTAGCGCAGCGCCCAAAGATGCAACGAGCGATGAGTTTCACCGCTAGCGAGCATTTAAGTTAGAGGCGCTCATTCATTACCCACTTGGGTACGAATTCGTTGCGTGCCGCCTCTTGCTCTATCATGTGGCGGGCTTCAAGTACGTGCTGGCGGGCAAGTTGCTCCGCGTCGTCTGGCGCATTGCGGTTGATTGCATCCACAATGCGCAGATGCTCATTGTAGACGGCGCCGGGGTCGCGCGAGGCACGGGTAGCCATGCTCAGCGTCCAGTATCCCTCCGCCAGACGGACCAGAACGCTGTTCCGGGAGAGATGTACAATCTCGAGGTGCAGGGCGCGATCCACGGCACCCATCTCTTCCAGATCGCCTTCTTTAGATAAATTCCAGATGCGATCGGCCATGGCTCGAAGAGCGATTACGTCAGACTGCGAAGCGTGTCCACAGGCGCTGCGCGCGGCCAGGCCCTCGAGGTATTCCCGCACTTCGTAAGCCTCAACGAGGCGCGAAGCGTCCAGCTTTCCCACAAAAACGCCAAGTCCGTCAATCGATTCGACGAGTCCGAGCCACTCGAGTTCCAGTAGCGATTCGCGCACGGTTCCCTGGCCGACACCGAGTTTCTTGGCCAGGCTCTGCTGAGCCAATCGCTCACCAGGCAGGCTCTCGCCCGATAGAATCCGTCGTTGAATCTCGTTCCGCACGTGCCTGCGAAGCGGCGGCGATTGCGATTCTCTGTCCCGCATGGCTTTGGTCCTTGTGCCGCCGATTTGGCACTCTTTTATGTAAAACTTGTCCCTTAATGTCGGTGATATATGCGGTGGCTCGGGTTCCTTAAACCGCCCTGGCATTCGTGGCCACTCAATGCTCCATCAGCACGAGTGCCGATCGTGGAGGTATTTTCACTACTGCCGTACAGGGAACAGCCTCCGGATCTTCGGGACTCGCGCAAGTAAACAAATGGCCCGCCGGTGTATTCAACTCCACAGCAGCAGAAATGGGCTTCGTCGCGCTGTCGTTCGTAATTACAGCTGCACGTCGCCCGTCTTTCCTGATAAACACCGTGTAATCTTTGTAGGGCGCGCCATCAACTTCCACACTTACGCCTAGCGTGTCGCGGAACTCCGCGTCCCACAGATAGTCTCTGTAGCGCCTTCTTAGGGCATCAACTTTCTCGCCATATGCCACAGTCAAAGGAAAATCCTGGATATTCCCTTTGAAATTGAAAGGCTCGTAACTAATGATGTAGCGGTCCATAAGCGCGCGATTGATCATCTCGCGGTCGTTGAACCCCGTAACAGCTATCATCATAGGTCGAAACGGAAATGCATATCGCTCCTCGGGAGTGTGGCCTGGATTGATGCGTAAGTAAGAGAGCGAATAAGCTTCCTCCAGTACGTCCTCTGGCTCTTCTCCTGAAAACAGAAAGTTCTTCTCTCCAACGGAATTCCGAATCATCTCCCGGTACATGTTTGCCAGGGCAATATCCCCAGACCAAATCGTGGCCGGGACGTGGTGGCCGTGGTTGGGATTGAAGCACAGGTTATAGTCGGAGCTGTGGCGATGCTGTGCCTCGTCGAATAGCACGCCGTTGGCGCCAAGATCGATAACCTTCTGAAACTCCTGCGCCAGAATCTTCCGCCATGCCGCATCGTTAGGACATGCCGTCGCCAAGTTGTGCGGATTGATTCCGGCAAGCTGCTCCGGAGTTTGATACCTGTATCCCGCCCACGTATAGATATCTCCGTAGGGGTCCGTCGCCATGTGCTTATAGAGCTCTTTCTTGTACCAATCGGTCGAGGTATCTGCCCACGCGTACTTGGCGAAGAGAATCACATGCACGCCGGTATTCTCAATCTGGGCTATCGCGTCTCTAAGCTCGGCCGCTGTTCCCAACCGGGGATCGGTATCGTCTGTCGGATTGTCCCGGTCCTGACCGCCCATGTTCCAGCCCACCAGTTGCAATGCGGTAACGCCATGCTTCGCATCTTCTGCGACTCGCTTTGGCAAATCAACGTAGCGCGTCCGCAAATCGTCTTCTGAAGAATTGATCTGCAATTGCTGCCAGGCGTGGATGTCCTCGGCCCATGCCGGCATGGGAAGCGGGTGAAACCATGTCGTGAGCCAGAGTTTATAAATGTCCACGCCGGCATGCCAATCGCCGCGATAGGGATCCAGAACAATCGGCGCCAGCGGCCCTGATTCACCGGGATTTAGAAAAGGGAAATGCACCACTTGCATCGTCAGCCGCACAGGATGTCCACTGATGCTTGTGGATTTGGGATTGACGTCTCCATCGGAGCTCTCGAATCCAGGCTTGACTTCAAACATGTATCGTACGTTTTCTTCTGCGTCTTGATTATGTGCACCGATGTATAAGCCTTGCTCCGGAGAGGAAACGAGGACGAATCTCCCGTCTAGAATCCTGGTGGGATAGTTTGTGCCGTAGTAACCGGAGCCCTGCGAGGCGGGATTCCAAAGTGGAAAGACCGATAAGTTTCCATAGTTCCATGTCGATAGCTTCATCACCGGCTTTGGCTCCGCGATCGATCCGACAATCGGCCAGCTAAGGCTGGCGATGGTGTAAGGCGAACGATTGGTGACCGTCATCTCGAAACGTGCGCTATCGCCTTCGAGGTGCACAGTCCCGTGAAGCGTGATGTCCAACCTTCCCTGGTACTCGCTTTCGAGATTCGACCAGGTCAACGTCAAGGTTCGACCGTCGGATGATTGCTCGAACGACGCCAACCGGTTGCGAACGCCGAGCACAGGATTATAGGAGCGGTCGGGCGTCGGCACGAACAGATTGAACGATTCGCCAAGTCGTGGCTCTGTCTGCCAGTGCCAGCCGGTCGACTTGTTTGTGAAAGCCACCAACGCGCCAGTCTTCTGATCGAAGGCGATCGAAAGACGACTGTTTTCCAGAACGATCCTCTGAGAACCGAGGGGATACAAACGATCGGAATCATGAACCGGTGAACCTTGCCCCGATTTCCAGTCCTGCGAGTGGCCAGCCCCAAGTAATAAAGCGATGGCCAAAGCGATCCCAATGAGGCCGCGGGGGCAGGGTCGCAGCCTGGAAGCGCCCACCCACCCGTGATTCCCTCGAGACTTGGCGCGAGGCAATATATTCATGAGATTGATTTTCCATCTTCCTTGCGGTGACGCCGCAGTGGTAGCACAGCATAATCCGAAGGCGGTATTGTTCACTTCGAGAATGGATCATCGAGAAATTCGATATTTCCACTAGGTAATAGCGCACCCCGCAACGATTTGCGGGGTGCGCAGTGATCAAAAGTTGAATTCCATTGAGAGTTCGCCAATGCGCGGCTCCTTGGCTGCCGTTACAGTGCCGAAGGCTCCAGCTCCGAACTGTGTGTTCACGGTTGTAGGCTCGGTATGGTTGAAGACATTGAAGTAATCGGCACGGAACTCGAGCTTCAGAGCTTCCATAATCGGGAACTCCTTGTGCAACGACATGTCATAGTTCTGGATTCCCGGTCCGTGAACGGTTCCATTGCCAGAGGTTCCGTAATAGCCGGCGGCAGGCTGGCAGAACACGGCGCCGCACCGGACCCCACTGGTAACCGCGCCCCCTGACGCGCCGCCGGGACTAAACCAATAGTCGCTCGACCCGTACTTGTAGGCCTTCCATTGTTTCGGATAGGCTACTTTCGCAAGAAGATTGGGCGTGGTGGCGAGCCCGAACCCGGAGCCAGTGACCCCAACTGTCAGCGAAGAGCCGGTTTCTGCCGTAGTTATATCGGATAATTTCCATCCACCCAGCAGAGTATGCACCCACGCGGTGGATCCCTGGAATATCGGAATGTTATAAACCACGCTCACCGTAAACAACTGAGGTACATTCTGGCCCCCGGTAACCGAGCCGCTGGTTGCTGTAGAGTTGCCCCATGCAGTGTGAAGTTTGTTGGGATTCACCCAGCCACCGATGTTGTCGAGATTATGCGACCAAGTGTAAGCCGCCGTCAGATAGAGATTGTGCCCTACAGGGTGGCGCGCACTGGCTTCCAGCGCAGCCCAGTTGCCCTTGAGGATCGACGTATAAAGCCCGATGCTCGAATAGCCCTGATAGGGAGCATAGTATGAGCTCGCATAGGCTGAGTTATTAAGATTGGGATTGAAATCATATCCGACCCCTGCGATGGTCGTAGGCTGGGGCTGGTTTAAAGGAAACGGCGTTGCGTTCACGTTACTGATCGGCATGTGCGCAGTTGCGTCGCCTGCCCCCGTCACCGAAAGAATCCAGCCCTTGAACTGCTGTTGCACGCTCAGGTTGTAAGACTGCACTTGTGCGGCTCGATAGTTATGCAGGTCCAACGAGCTCGAGGAGTTGGCAGTTGGCGTAGCCGCGGCCGCAGGCTGAGAGAACGGAACGTTGATCAATGCAGTTTCCTGAACCAGCGGGGGATTCACGCACAGTGAGGCGCAATCACCCTCGATTTGCTTGTCGTACGTAACCGCGTAGCCGCCGCGAAGAGATGTCCGCCCGTTGCCAAAGACATCCCATGCGAACCCTAGAATCGGCGATATATAGTTCTTATGCTGATCGATCAATAGATTCAATGGGACGCCGTTTTGCCCATTGATAATCGTCCCGTTAGTGGCGTTGTAGGTACCGGGCGCACTGTTGATGACGCCGGCGATCGATATAGAGGCTGGAGCCTGTGAGGCCACGAACTGACTGGGTTCGAAGACCGCGGTGTCCCCTGCCTGCGTATTGGCCCAAGGCATATACATCCATCGCAACCCTCCAGTAATAGTAAGGTGCCGAGTCAACTTCCAGGTGTCCTCAACGTATGGGGAGACAACCGGATACTGCATGTATTTCCGGAAGGCGCCGGCACTTTGAGAGAAGTTGGCCGTATCGCCAAGGAGATAATCGGCGATGGAGTTGCCCGTGAATGAGCCGTTGAAGGTGAAGCTGCCATTGCTGAGCGGACTGCCGGTGTTGCTTGCGCCATTCCACTGGCGGGTGTGCCCGCGGAGATACGTAAAGCCCGCCTCCACGTAATGTTTCCCGTGCAGCCAGCCCCAGTCGTCCGCAACTCCGTCGTAAAGGACGTTGGCATTGGGAACGAGACAGCATGAACTTGCCCCGTACTCCGACCAGCCACCGGAGAACGAGACAAAAGGAATATAGCTTTGGAGGAAATTACCGGAATAGGGGAGCTTCTGCGTGAATCCTGTTAACTGGGAGAGCTGCGTGATGCCTCCCGCCAGGTGAGTCTCCGCCATGCTGCTCATGGAGACATTGGTTTCATTGGTCATGGAGGGCGAAAGAATCTGCGTGAGCTCTATCTTCCCTATCTCGTCGGTGGAAATGAAGGTGTCCCAGTTCGTCGAGAAGGGAGACCCCATGCGAGAGAAATTCGGGTTTTGGGCGTTGTTGTTCTCGATATTCCATTCGCCGGACAGACGCAACTTTGGCGAGAATTCGTGGTCGACCTTGGCCAGAATATCCATCTGGTTATTCAACGCCGGGCCGGTGTTCACATAGTTGTTGAACGCGGTCGTCTGGTTGTTCGGGAGATTGGCCATTGTATTCAGGTAGTAGAGGGCGTTGTGATCGATCCTGCTCGCCGGAACAATCCAGTTACCGCTCGCGTCCTGCTGGAAGCAGGAGGAATCGTTGGTCACTGAACTGCAATGGCCGGCAGGCAGAGTGGGATCGGTAAGAAACGCCACACCGTAAGGACCGCCGCCGCCGGGAATCGGGGACGCGGAGGTTCCGGGGAACAGCGCATTGTTGCCGGATGTGCCGATGCCGCGCATGGTCGCAGTCGGCGTTGCGCCGGTGACCACGCCTTCCTGCTTCTGACGTATGTATTGGTTGTTGAAGTAAAAGTAGGTCTTCTTGAGGCCGCCGACCCTCGGAATGCCGAGTGGGCCGCCCAGGTCATACCCAAAGATGTTCCACTCCTCGGGCGAGATGCCCTGACTTGCTGGAACAAAGAAATTGCGGGAATCCAGGAAGGTGTTGCGGAGAAATTCCCACCCGTCTCCGTGGTAGGTGTCTCCGCCGCTCTTGGTCTGAATCACCATAACTCCCGTTCCGATCAAATCGTATTTGACGCTGTAGTCGTTCTGCAGCACCTTGATCTCCGAGATCTCGTCAGGATTGGGCATGATGGTGTTTTGGTTGTGTTCGACGGTATCGAAGTTCCAGACTCCATCGAGGATATACAGAGAGCCGATTGTCCCCTGTCCGTTGATGTTCAGAGAATTAGTTGTGCCGTAGCCCCCGGAGCCCATGGCAGTCCCAACCCCGGTATTGACGACTCCCGGCATCAGGGCGCCGAGCCCCTCATAGTTCCTTCCGTTCAATGGAAGTGCTTGTGCTTCCATGCCGGAAACGGTGCTGGAAACCTCGGGAGTGACGGTTTCTACTTGCTGTTCGGTGCCGGTCACGGTGACCGTCTCCGCCACAGCGCTCGGCTTCAGCAACGCCTTGACGGTGTAAGTTCCAGTGGGCTCCAAATAGATATTGGTTTCGCGGAAGGTGGCGAATCCGGGACTCGAAACCATCACCACATAGTGGCCGGAATTCAAGCCGACTTGGAAGAAGCTGCCGGCAGAGTTCGAAACGGTCTGAATGAGAGTACCTGTTTCGGTCTGCGTGATAGTCACCTTGGCTCCGGGTATGGCGGCCCCCGATTGATCGACAACCGCGCCGTTGATGGTCCCGGTTGTTGTTAACTGCGCTTTGCATAGTGAACTCGCCGCCAAAAGACAGA
Source organism: uncultured Acidobacteriota bacterium (assembly GCA_963830785.1). Lineage (GTDB taxonomy): Bacteria > Acidobacteriota > Terriglobia > Terriglobales > Acidobacteriaceae > Telmatobacter. The sequence goes on along the minus strand of CAWHNV010000039.1, from coordinate 137,407 downwards.
GCATCATCGAGCAGACCGCGATGAAGCCGGTGAACATTGCACTCTTGGTCTCACTGCGCGCTGATCCCGTTTGATTCATCATGATATAACGCCTCCATTGAAAGTGAACATTTGATTGAGCGCCTGTCCCCTCAGATAAGGACCTGCGCAAGGGCAGCCGGGGTTTATGAGGTCGATCGCCAGCAATAGAAGCTCCTTTTTGAGAGGAGACGGCAATAATCCAGTTGCACTTGACAGGCGAAACTGAGCCACCTGAGATGTGTGGGTTACCGGTATCCCAATATTGCCAGCGTCTCTTCAAAGGCGATTCTTTAAGGGAGCGAGAATGCCTGTCCGTCAGGTTTATTGCAGATCACTCAAACGGACTTTATTCAGCGCACCGCTCCCTGTCCTTTCGTTACGGTCGGGGGAATTGAGTCTTAGTTTCAATAGCTCTCGGACGAATTCACTTCATTCGACTCGTCGGTTTTTAAGACGGTTGAGGATGCCCCCTCCAATCACAAACAATCAAGTCAATTCTCCGTGGTTTTACGGTGGCACAACCGTTGTGCCGGCGATCTGAAATGTGGAATCTAGGAGGTTAGGAGAATTGCCAGTTCGGTGCGATGGAGACCCGCTTCCGGTCAGCCTGAACCGGCTTGATCCAAGCCAGACAGACCGATCAATCGACATGAATTCAGTTAGATGGAGTCCTCGATGATGCCTGTGAGGGGCGCTTGGATGCTTGAAAGGCAGCCTCTTCCGATTCATAGAGAGGCTTGCTGTTTGCTCCATGCCGACACTGCGGCTGATCTGAGAGAAACATTATGGTTCAATCAAGTAGAATGTTGGCGTCCGGACTTGGCGTGGAGTTGGCTTCCGCAAGTTGGCGGGTCGGTTGAGGGATATGCTGGCGCCAGAATTGAATACGCAGGTAAAGGAATCGCCCGATCCGGCGGAATGCTGGGCATTGTTGGAGCGTGTCGCTGCGAGTGCCCAACTGAGGCGCGCAGCCCGGATGCGGGAACTCCTGCTTTATGTTGGGAAGCGGTCCCTGAAAGAAGGTTGTGAACGGATCCACGAACAGGAAATCGGTTCCAAAGTATTTGGGCGACCCGATTCGTATGACACCAGCTTCGACAATACGGTCCGCACCAGTGTAAGTGACCTTCGTAAGCGCATAGAAGCCTACTTCAATTCGGACGGATTGCACGAGAAGCTGATCATGGAAATCCCTCGTGGCGGCTATGTCCCTGTTTTCCGGTATCGTTCGGGTGGACCTGAGATCGTGGTGGACCCTCCGGCCGGGGTCCAAGATTCCAACTCCAAATCACCTGCGACAATTGCAGAGGGTTCTGATCACCGCCATTGGTTGCTTGCCGGACTGGTCATACTCGTGCTGGCTATCGGCTGCGCGGTTTTTTTCTGGGGAAAATATCGCGCCTTGAATAGGTCGCTCTATCCGTGGCAGTATGAACCTTCCGTCGCGGGATTATGGTCCGAGATTTTAAATTCCAATTCCGATACGGATGTCATCGTCTCTGATTCATCAATTAGTCTGGTCCAGGCTCTCAGCCATAGAACATTCTCGTTAAGCGATTATTTAAGTCGCAACTACATCGCCCAGCTTCAGACAGAAGATCTGAGCCCGGACACTCGCGCTGACGTGAATCTAATAATGGGCCGGAATCTCGGGACCCCGGACGAATTCAGTCTGGCACGCCGCTTCCTGGAGTTGGACCCGCTCGGCAAGAAAATCCATTTATACACCGCCCGCTACTATGTTCCTGATCTCATCAAACGGGACAATGTAATCCTGATTGGTGCGAAAAGGTCGAATCCCTGGCAAGAACTCTTCGAGGGCCGTTTGAACTTTGTGGAGAATCATGATGTCAATGGTGAAATTATTAACCACACGCCTGCCGCTCGTGAACAGCAAACCTACACCGCGACTAACTCGGTCGATTATTGCGTCGTGGCTTACATGCCCAGTCTCGACCACAGCGGAGTTGTTCTGCTCATCGAGGGCACAGGCCCTGAAGCTACAGAAGGCGGCGGGGACTTTCTCTTATCGGAAAACCAGTTGGCCAACTTTAAGAGAATGCTGCACGTAAACAAGTTCCCATACTTTGAAGTGCTTCTGAAAGTGACATCTGTGAAGGGCACTCCACTCACCACGACAGTGGAGGCCTACCGTTCCTACCCCAATCTGCACTGAAATTCAGTCGGAGGCCCGCAGTACCAGCGGGAATCCCGATGCATCTCCCAGTAGCCCTTTACTTATGGTTTTTTCTTGTGTCTTATGGTGTCCGCAATCGTTTACCGGTAAGATATAGCGCGTCGCTCGGCAGGTGCTGCAACAGGGCCAAGAAAATCGAAGTCGCACCCCTGGTTAGCCTGAGTCACGTGCTCCCGATAGAGCGCGAGATATCCGCGCTTATTACTCTCACTCGGCTTTGTCCATTGTGAGCGCCGCCGCGCCAATTCCGCCTCCGGCACAACCAGGTCAAGCCTTCGATTCGGAATGTCGAGCGTGATTGCGTCTCCATTCCTGACCAGAGCCAGCGGGCCGCCCACGTAGCTTTCCGGAGCGACGTGCAGCACACAAGTGCCATACGCCGTGCCGCTCATGCGCGCATCGGAGACACGCACGATGTCGCGCACGCCTCGCTGCAACAGCTTTTTAGGAATGGGGAGCATTCCCCATTCCGGCATTCCCGGCCCACCCTGAGGCCCCGCATTCTGAAGGACCAAAACCGAATTCTCATCCACATCCAGCTCTTCGCTATGAATGCGCGCTTCCATATCGCGATAATCCGTGAAGACGACCGCCGGACCAGTGTGTTTTGCGAAGCGCGGGTCGGAGGCAACTGTTTTGATGACCGCTCCGTCCGGGGCAAGGCTTCCATAAAGGATGGCCGTGCCGCCACTCTCCATGAGCGGCTTGGCGCGCTCGAGGATCACGTCGGGGTTCACGACGCACGCTCCTTCGAGATTCTCTCCGATGGTTTTTCCGTTGACGGTGCGGCAATCGAGATGGAGAAGATCGCGGATCTCGGCCATCAGCGCACGCAATCCGCCTGCATAGTAAAAATCTTCCATCAGGAACTCACCTGATGGCCGGATGTTTGCCAGCACCGGAACCTGGCGCGAAATCTCATCGAAGAGCGGAAGGGGCAGATCGAATCCGCGTCTCCGGGCCAACGCGACCAGGTGAATGATGGCATTGGTCGAGCCGCCGATGGCCATGTCGACCGTGATGGCGTTGCGAAAGGCCGAAGGGGTGAGAATATCCGCGGGCTTCACATCCTCCCAAACCATCTCCACGATGCGCCGCCCGCTGTCCATGGCCAGGCGCACGTGATTGGAATCGGCAGCCGGAATCGAGGATGCGCCGGGCAGCGTCATGCCCAGCGCTTCGCTGAGTGCGGTCATGGTGGAGGCAGTGCCCATGGTCATGCAAAAGCCCACCGACCGCGCAATCGCGAATTCCGCGTCGTGCCATTCCTCGTTGCTTAGCTCTCCGGCACAGCGCTCGGTCCAGAGCTTCCATACGTCGGTACCGCTGCCCAGCGGCTTGCCGTTCCAGTTACCGCGGAGCATCGGTCCCGCAGGCAGATAAATAGCCGGCAGGTTCATGCTGATCGCGCCCATCAGCAGCGCGGGAGTGGTTTTGTCGCAGCCGCCCATGAGTACCGCGCCATCGATGGGCAGGCTGCGCAGCGCCTCCTCGGTATCCATGGCCAGCATGTTGCGGTAGAGCATGGGGCTGGGCTTCATGTAGGTTTCGGTGATGGTGAAGGCGGGAATCTCCACCGGGAACCCACCTGCCTGCCAAACGCCGCGCTTGACGGCTTCGGCACGTTCGCGCAGATGGGCGTGGCATGGGTTGATCTCGCTCCACGTGTTCACGATGGCGATCACCGGTTTGCCGATGAAGTCTTCCCGCTGAAACCCGAGCTGCAACATACGAGATCGATGGCTGAAGCCGTACATCGTCTCTGGACCAAACCAGCGATAACTGCGTAACTCCTCGGGCTTCTTGGCGATGGTCATTGCGCACAACCTCTCCCAACCTATTTTTAAACATACTCTGCGCGGATTTGCGTAGCCATGGCGCCGGCCAGCAGCATGCACGCGGCGAGAACCCACAGACCCGCATCGTAGCTTCCGGTGACGCTCTTCAAGTAGCCGAAGAGCCAGGGCCCCGCGAGTCCGCCCAGATTCCCCAGGCCGATGATCCCGACCGCAGTAGCCGCCGCCGACTTGCCGAGCAATTTGGTGGGCAGCGTCCAAAAGGCAGGCATATAGGCCTGTGCCGTGAATCCAGCCAGACAAAACAGGCCCGTCATCAGCCAGATCTGGTCCCGGGCCATCACCGCCAGACCCAAAGATGTCCCGGTCGCAATCATTGGTATTGCCGCATGCCAGCGCAGCTTGCCTGTGCGCTGCGTCCAAATACCGTTGATTAGAATACCCGCCGCGCTGCATGCGTAAGGCAGCCCAGGAGCCACCGTGCGGAAAACAACAGGCATCCCTGTCATGGCGTGGGTAATCGATGGCAGAAAGAAAATCAAAGCCTGGTTGCCGGTCACCATCAAAAACAGAATTGCCATCAACAGGAAGGTCTGCGGGGTTCGCAAGGCATCCATCACGCTTACGCGATGCGTAGAGATCTTGCGCGCCTCGTCCGCTTTCAATTCACCCAGAAGCCACTGTTTCTCGTCATCGGCAAGCCACCCGGCTCTTTGTGGCCTGTCCGTCAAATACCGGAATGTGACAAAGCCCATCAGAAACGGAGGAAGCCCTTCCAGAATGAAAACCCAGCGCCAGCCGGCGAGACCGATCCAGTGGATATTCTCCAGAATCCAACCTGATGCCGGAATACCCAACGCGATGGCAATCGGCTGCGCGATCATGAAATAGCCTTTGGCCCCGGCGCGATCTTCCGGCCGATACCAATGCGAAAGGTACACGATCACGCCCGGGAAAAGGCCTGCCTCCGCAATGCCCAGCAGCAACCGCAGACTGTAGAACTGCGTGGAATGTTGCACACTGCCGAAAATTGGCGCGCCGAGAAACCCCATTAAGACCGCGACCGCGCCAAAGGAGATCATGATCTGCGCGATCAGCTTGCGCGCACTCCACCGCTCCACCAGCAGGCCCGCAGGAATATTCATCAACAGGTAGCCGAGGAAGAAGATCCCCGCGCCGAAGCCGATCACCGCATCGTTAAAGCCAAGATCCACCTGCATCTGAAGCTTGGCAACGCCAAGATTGGCTCGATCAAGGTAAGCCAGCAGGTAGATGAACATCAGGTACGGAATCAGGCGGCGTGTGACGCGTTTGCGCGTGCGGATCGGCAGATCGTCAGTGCTTTCGATGCCCATCTGGCTTCAATCCTCGGCGATTTTCCTTCGGTCGTTTGTCACGGGATTTTGGGAGGGGGTTCGAGTTGATCCATCGTAATCTATCATGCTACTTTTATGCGATGCAATTAAATGGCGTCATTCCTCCTATCTGCACACCGTTCGAGGAGAGCGGCGAAGTGGATTACGATGCGCTTCGGCAGAACATTGCCAGGTATATCCGCGCCGGAGTAAGAAGTTTTGTTGTATTGGGCTCAACAGGGGAAGCGCCGCTGCTAAGTATCGATGAAAAGCAGCAACTACTGCAGGTCGCGCGCGAAGCCGCCGGTGACAGCCAGTTGATAGCAGGGACCGGGGTGGAATCCGTGAAGGAAACCGTTGCCCTGATTCATCGCGCTGCTGTCCTGAATTATGATGCGGCGCTGGTCCTCACGCCGCATTATTACCGGAGTCAGATGTCCCGGCCGGAATCGCAGTTGGGATACTATCGCGCCGTTGCAGATTCTTCACCAATCCCGGTTTTGATTTACAACTTTCCCCAGATGACCGGCATCGACCTTTTGCTGGAAACTGTATTGCAATTATCGGAGCATCCCAACATCGTTGGGATCAAAGAAAGTGCCCCCGATCTGGGTAGGATTGAAAAACTCACATCAAGTTTGCCGATTGGATTCGATGTGCTCGTGGGCGCCTCGTCCAAGTTCCACGAGAGTCTATGTCTCGGCGCCAAAGGCGGGATTGTGGCGATTGCCAATGCGGCGCCGAGCCCAACTTTACAGATATATCACTGCTACCAATCAGGTGATGTGGCCGGGTCGCGCGAGGCCCAGCGGAAAATTGTAGACGCGGCGAACGTGGCGGCGCGATTCGGAATTCAGGGTCTGAAGTATGCGATGGACCTTATGGGATATTTCGGCGGACAATCCCGTCTGCCGCTGTTGCCGCTCAGCGCTGAACATAAGACCGAAATTGAACTGCTCTTCTCAAATCTCAAGGAAGATGATCAAGACGCTCCTGGCAAGGAAGTCCCTGTACGCATCTTGCAGGTTCAGACCCGGAAGTCGCGATCCAGATTGCCACAGTTGAGTTGATGATCCTGCGAGATGATCTGTCTGTCGCTTTTGCGAAATCGCGGCTCGCGCTGACGCCTCCCGATCTGTTGAAGGTTCCATCCGCGAGTAAGCGAAAGTTGAAGGCTGACTCGGCTGCCGCGCAAATGCAGCTGGAGGAAGATAAGGAGACGATGGTTCGGAATCTCAAGACGATTGAGGCATCTTATGGAACCGACATTTTGACGTTGACGGTGTCCTGTGCGTACGTTGACCCACTTCTCACCTGCCAAAAAGTAGTCCGCTATTTGGAGCGCAATCATGGCGGCCTTCTCGGAACCCTTCAATCACTCGCATCTGAAACAGGGAATCGACAAAAACAAGTCGGTCGCGAATAGGCGATTACCATCTTGCGGGGCAGGATCTGTTGACGTCTGATGAGGCAAAGAACTAGACAATCTGCGATGCAAGTCTTCGGATAAGCTGGATGACGAGTGAAATAATAGTAAGTCCATGGTCTTCTGGAGACACTTCGATGCGCGGCGCACAAAGGAAGCGCTGCTCGCCAATGTGTATCTGCATTATGGTGCGCCAGGACAAACCTGGTGCTTCTAGCGGGTGAAATTCCCGCCCCGGCAAGAGGTGCAGCCGCCTCACCGGGAATCGAGTCTTGGGTCTGAGGAGGTAACGAATTGGACTAAGCGTAGACAGAGCGACGAGCGGGCCGGAACGAAAGTAAATGCGATTGAGCCTCGTTAAGTACTTAACCGCAGGCCGACAGTATCGTAGTGGCTGGAAGGCACCAGTAGGCACACCGAAAATGGCGAGGTGGCCGGAGACTGCGGCGGGGTCAGTGAGCACGGCACGTTCGGAGAAGGAAGCATCAAGGGACCTGGGAGATCCACTGTGGTCTTGGTCTATCAACAAGACGGATCGAGTATGCCGGACGATAGGGATTATTCCTGAGAAAGGCAAATGCTGCAGTGCGAAGTCGGATTCGCTGGTAGTACTCCGAGCGCGGGAAAGCCGCGTACATGGGGAAGCGGCGAAGCAGATGAAGCCTGACTTTAAGGAAACATCACCTGCACACACGGAGGCAGGAATCTGGTGTCAACAGAACTGAGTCAGATAACTAAGAAGGCAAAGTTAGACCGCAAGGTGAGGTTTACCTCATTGGCGCACTTGTTGACGCCGGAATTTCTCAAGGAGACTTGGGGAAAGATGAACCGGCGCGCGGCAAGCGGAGTCGATGGGAAAAGCGCTGAGCAGTTTGGCAGCGAGCTGGATATGCAAGTCGAGATAATCTGCGAACAGCTGAAGAAAGGTACCTACCGCGCACCGCCGGTCCGAAGAGTAGATATACCCAAAGGGCCGGGCAAAATCGGGACGCGGCCGTTGGGAATTCCAACGGTCGCGGACAGATTGCTTCAGCGGGCGGTAGCACGCGTTCTGGAAGCAGTGTTTGAAGCAGATTTCCTGGATTGCAGTTACGGCTTCCGACCTGGCCGAAACCCTCATCACGCGCTGCAAGCTCTTCGCGTGCAGATCGTGACAAAGAAAGTAGGGCAGATATTCGAAGCCGATATCCGCAGCTATTTCACGCGCATTAATCATCAGTGGCTGCGCAAGATGGTAGCCCACCGCATTGCTGACCCGGTGATCCTGGGCCTGATCGGAAAATGGCTCAATGCCGGAGCGATGCAAGACGGGATTGTCATCTACACAGGGGAAGGTACTCCTCAGGGCGGTCCGATCTCACCCGTGTTGAGTAACCTTTATCTTCACTTTGTTCTCGATTTGTGGTTTGAGAAGAAAATCAAGCCGCAGTGTCGGGGCGAGGCGAAACTGGTGCGTTTTGCTGATGACTTTGTAGTGAGTTTTCAGTTCCGAGAGGATGTGGACCAATTCCAGCAGAGAGTGCGGGAACGGTTCGCGGAATTCGGACTGGAGCTGGCCGAGGAGAAGACTCGGCGTATACTCTTTGGGCGATTCGCAGGCGTGACATGTCTGCGGCACGGACTGGGAAGGCCGGAAACTTTCGAGTTTCTTGGCTTCAAGCATGTCTGTGGGGTTGACCGAGCGGGGCGATTTGCTCTGATTCGTATCCCGAGCCTCAAGAGTTGCCGGAAGTTTCTAGCCCGCACTCGGGAGTGGATCCTTCATAACAGACACTGGCGACGGTGGGAGCAACAGCAACATCTGAAAAGGATGTTGATGGGCTTCTATCAGTACTTCGGTCTGCATCACTGCGAGCGAAAGCTTAACTGGGTGCGGCAACAGGTACAGTGGCAGTGGATAAGCGCCTTGAATCGTCGGGGTCAACGACGTCGGACGAACTGGTCGCGGCTGAAGGATCGACCGTGGTTCGAACTGCCCTTTGCTCAAAACCTGCACCCGATGGTCTGACCGATGCTTACTTTAGTCAATGTCATCTGGGGAGCCCGGTGCGGGAAATCTGCACGCCGGGTTCTGCTTGGGGAGACGAGATCAAGTGGCCATGCCTACTCGGTGAGGCGCCGACGCGAAAGCGTTGTTTGGCGTGAGGCTCCGCACAGGCTACCGCCGTCAAGACTCGTCTCTACCATCCTCTTCGATCTGTGGATAGATGTCTGGCGCAGGAAAGTGGCTAAGGGCGACGTCATCGCCGTTCGTTATGCCGACGATCTTGTGCTCGGCTTCCAGTTAAAAGCTGACGCCACGCGGTTCCTGAAAGAGTTCAAGGAGCGGCTGGCGAAGTTCACTCTGGAACTTCACCCGGAGAAGACCCGGCTGATCGAGTTCGGGCGCTATGCCGCCCGCGACCGAAAGCTGCGGGGAGAGAGAAAACCGGAGACGTTCAACTTCTTGGGCTTCACCCACTACTGTGGACAGCGGCACAAGACGGGAACCTTCGCCATCTGGCGCATCACCGCGAAAACGCGTATGGCAGCGAAGCTGAAGGCCATCAAGGCCGAACTTCGTCGCCGTATGCATGATCGCCCCGGCCAGACTGGCGCATGGCTCCGAACAGTCGTCGTCGGTTATTACCGATACCACGCAGTGCCGGGTAACATCGGACAACTGAGCACCTTCCGTCAGCGCGTCAATCGACTGTGGTACCAGGCACTCGCACGCCGCAGTCAACGCGCACGAAAACGGTGGGAATTGCTCATCCCGATGTTCGCTAGGTGGCTACCACGACCGCGAGTCTTGCACCCTTACCCGGAAGCTCGCTTCTACGCCACGCATCCTTCATAAGAGCCGTATGCGTAGACGCGCTCGTACGGATCCGCGCAGGCGGCGATCAGCGATGATCGTCCCTACTGCGACCAGGTGGATTGAATTTGTGAACACTATGTGTGGTCTTCCGCATGAATGCAAGGGGGACATTGAGGACGAGGGGAGCAGTCTGCGTCTATGTATTCGGCCTTCAGATGGGATTATTCTTCTAGCCACGATGAGTTCTGCGCGTGCCTGTTCTAACTAGCCGAACGGTCGTGAAGACCACAGTGTCGCATCAGAATTCAGGCACGCCGTTTTGACTGTTTGTTCGTCTTCGCTGTTCCTGTGCAGGCCTGGGCGGGTAGATTCAATCCGTTGTCGTAGTGCGGGAAAGTGGGAGCGCGTCAGCGTTTCCGAGCCGCAGGCGTCTTTTCCGCACAATCACCTTGCTGGCAGCGCCGAGTGCTACCAGATGAAAGGTTGTCTTGCCTAGATCGATGCCAACCGAGTGTATCTGCATGTCGATGATCTTCCTTCTTTTCAATGCTGCCACCTCGATCACCCGCTTCCGCGGGTCAATCAAACGGCGGACTATCTCATGAACCAACTTTTCGTTGCGAATCCTGGAATGAAATCTTCAAATGATCGGCGCCCAGGAGTTCGAGAAGAAGACGCCGAGAATGCCTGCAAAGTGTGCAGTGCCGATGGCACCCCATAAGCGACGGGCCAATCGAGCAATGCACGATCCGAGTGAATTCTCAAAGGCGCGGAGGAACCTTATGGTTGCGCGGCAACGCAGAGGGGCGAAGAGGTATCCGAGATTGAGGGTGGTGGATTGGCGGTTCCCCATTGGGTGGGAGCGGATCCCATCGTAAACACGAGCGTTCCGCCATTTGCGATCTGACTGTGCCGGAACCATGAGGTGTCGAGTGGCGCTCCATTCAAAATGGCGGACTGGATGAAACGGTTGATGTGCTCACTGTCGAGATTGCGGGCCAGGACGCGCAGGGTCTTTCCCGATGCCAGCGTGATGTCCGCCTCGGGAAAACTTGGTGTGCCGATCAGGTAGATGTCCTGTCCGGCATTGGGGTAGAAGCCGAGGGACTGGAAGATGAACCAGCTGGACATGGCGCCGGAATCGTCGTTGCCGGGAATGCCGGTGCGCTGATTGCTGAAGAATTTCTCGAGCAGTTCGGTGATTACCTCGGCGGTGTGGTCTGGACGACCGGCCCAGTTGTAAAGAACCGGAATGAGAAAGCCGGGCTCATTGGTCACGTCGAAGTGTTCGCGATAGAACATGTTATCGAGGCGCCGCACAAACGTCTGCTTGCCTCCCGCCAGGGCGATGAGCCGGCGCACGTCCTGCGGAGCATAGAGCGAATATGTCCAGAGGTCACCCTCGTAAAAAAAGTCGTGCCAGGAGCCGCGCGAAAGCAAATTCGGCTCGGCCCAAGTGCCATCCGGGTTGCGCGGGCGCAGAAAGCCCTTGAAGCCTTCCTCGGCAAGATCCTTATCCCAGAGATGTTCCCAGTTGTATGCGCGCCCGGCGAAGAGCCTCGCCTCGGCGGGACGATGAAGGCCGCAGGCGACCTCTGCGATAGCAAAGTCGTCGTACGCGTATTCCACGGTTCGGGACCCGGAGCGCTCGTTGGCCAGCGAGAGGTAACCCTTTGCGTTGTACTCCAAGACTCCGCCGCGGCCCTCCTTCTGCGGATCGGCCGGAGGAACCGAAGCATCTTTCAGCATGGCCTCGAACGCGGTTGAGAAATCGATGCCGGTGAGTCCCTTGACGTAGGCGTCGGCGATCACAACATCGGCATTGCTGCCTCCCTGGGTGCGGCCGTTGTCGTTGCCGCTGCGCGCATCGGGCATGTAGCCGGTGTGACGATAAATATCGATCAATGAGCGGATGAGGTCGCGCTGCCGCTCAGGAGCAATCAGAGTAAGCAGTGGGCCGGAACTGCGGAACGTATCCCATAGTGTGTAGTAGTCGTCATAGTAAGGCCCCGTCGATTGCCAGCCGGGATTCTCGCCGGTGCGATCCGAGGGCATGAGCATGATGTGATACATCGCGGTATAAAACTGAATACGCTTCGCGTCGGTTTCACCGTGAAGCTGAATCTTGGATAACGCCTGATTCCAGGCCTTGACCGCGGTCCTGTGGACAGCATCGAAATTCCATCCGGAAACCTCTTGCTCAACGTTCCGGCGCGCCTGCTCCGAGCTGATGAAAGAAATCCCAACTTTGGCCTGCACAACCTGGCCCGCGCGAGTTGGAAAGTTGAAAACGACGCCGAGAGGCTGATTTCCGGTGGCCGTAGCTTTATTTGCGGAAGTGGGCGCATGGCCGCTCCAGGTTTGTGCGCTCGATGCCGGCGCATCGAGGACGATATAAAAATAAACTCGGTACTCGGCGCCCATGTTCCATCCGCCCGCGTAGCGGCCCACGCCCTCGGCTTCATGGTTGGAGAGCTGATGGACTTCCCCGCCCAGAAAACGCTGCGATTCCGATCCCGGCCCCTTATCGAGACAGTGTGCGATGTTGACGGTCAGATGCGATTGCGGGGAAGCGGGAAATGTATAGCGATGAAATCCCACCCGGCGCGTCGCAGTTAGCTCGGCACGGACGTTATACCTCGTCAAGGTCGCAGCGTAGTAGCCGGGATGGTTTACTTCGTCGACGCGCGGCGACTTGATGTCTGCAAGATCAAGAGCGCCGGTAACGGGAGCGACGAGGATATTGCCGTATTTGCCGGAAGCTCCACTGAGGTGGGTATGGCTGAATCCCAGAATGCGGCCGCCGCTCAGATAGCCAAAATCGGAGGGTCTGCCATCGAAGCTCTCCATATCCGGGCCAAGCTTAACCATCCCGAAGGGAACGGCTGCGCCCACAAAAGTATTGCCGCCCCAGTCCACTCCGAGGAAGGGATAGACAGTGTGCACATAATCGCGTGCGGCGCCGCTGCCGGCGGGTGGCACCTGGCAGCACGGCGATTGCACGATCGCCGCGCCGCACAAGAGGATGAAAAGTATCTTGGCACCGGACCGGACGCCAAAGGCCATAACCTGTCGAAGCCCTCCGAGCCGTGGCTTGATCATTCGCGGCTAAAACTCAAGGTTCATCGATACCTGTCCGGTACGGCCCCCGCCAAAATCCGATCCGCGGGCGGTCGTGATCCTTCCGAAATCTACATTCGTGATATCCAGAATGGGGTCGTTGAGATTAGTGTGGTTCAGCACATTCGTGAACGTGCCTTCCGCGCTCAGGTGAACATTCTCGGAGATTTGAAATCGCTTCTTGAGGCCGGCCGACAGATTTACTGTCCCGGGACCGAGAATATTGCCGACCCTCTCGTTCCCGAATCGCCCAATGGGACTCGATGTAATTCCAACCCCGCACGAATTGCCCGCGTAAGAGCTTGCGGTATATCCGGTATTGCTGGGACATGCGAATGCAGATGGGTTGAGCCACTGCGATCTGGTCCGATTCGCTGGAACAATCTGTCCCGCCATGTCGGGACGTTGATTGGTTGGATACAAGGCGCCAGCGCCGGTTCCCGAAGGATCCGAAGCTCCGCCCGGAATGTACGCCGTCAAATAAGGACCGGTCTGCACCAGGAAAATACTGCTGAGTTGCCAGCCGCCAACCACCGCATCTGCGCCACGATTCATTTTTGCACCGAACTCACGGCCGTGTCCGAATGGAAGCTCGTACATTCCGGTGGTGACCCACCGCTGGCGGCGGGTTCCATAGACGTTTCCGTAGTCGAGTCCAAGATTGTGGATATAAGACGCATAGTTGCCGTTTTCTCCTACGAAACTTCCGGCCTGGGTTCCCTGATTGTCCGCGAGATTCTTGGCCCAGGAATACGTTGACTGGAAGGTGAGGCCATTCTGAAAGCGGCGATTGGCTTCAGCCTGAAGAGCGCCATAGAAGGCCTGCGCGCCGTTCAGGCGATCGATGATCGCGTGCCAATTGGGAAAGGGACGGTTCGTGAGAGGCTGCGACAAAGCCTTGGTCGTGCTCGAATATGGCATGACGTTTTCATCACCTGCCCACACCAGATCGTCGGTCCTCATCCCGATGTAGGAGATGCGCGCGCCGATATTCCCCGGGAGTTCGCGATCGACGGAAAGGTCCCACTGCATGGAGTAAGGATTTTTCCAGTTGATTTGATTGGCCGACGTGAAGTTTGCCGAGCCATAACTTGGCGTGATTGTGCCAGATCCTGGGCTTGTTACCGGCCACATATACGGTGGGTAATAAGGTCCGCCTTCTAAGTTGTTATAAGTTAGCGTAGCCGCCTGCAAAGTGTCTGTCATAGCGAAGAAGCTGTCGCCGAGCAAAGTTGCGTTATAAATGCCAAGGCCCGCTCGCACCGCTGTCTTGTCGTCGTTGAAGGGCCGCCATGCCAGGCCCAGGCGGGGCAGAATCCGATCTTTCTGCGCGTCGCGCAGACCGCTGGGAACGCCGGCTTGGCTATTCGAGAGCACAGGCGTGCAAGCCGCGTAGGCCGTTGTGGCTGGACCGTAGCCGCAGGCATCGAACTGGGCCAGATAGGGTGCGTCCAGCATGTTCGAGAAGCCGGCGGGATAGATCACGGCGCCGGTAGTTGCAATCGCCGGGTTGAAGTTGCCGATGGTACCCGTGGTGTCGTGCATTGCCGGATCGTATTCATAGCGCAGACCGAACGTGAGAGTAAGCCGCGGCGATACTCTCCACTGGTCCTGCCCGAAGAACGCATAGTACGCCGCGGCCCCGTCATCCCGTGGAACCAACGAATAATATTGCGTCTCGACCGGCGCGCCCGTCAGGAAGTCGGCGAACTGATAGGCGACGCCGGTTAACGATGTTCCGAGGAAAGCGCCTTGGTAGCCGCTCGTATATAGGCCGTAAAAGGCAAATACTTCGGCGGTATTCAGCCCGTTGTCACCCAGCGTGCTGATGGATTGAAGGGCGCGAATATCCCCGCCGAACTTGACCGTGTGTTGACCCCTGACCCAGGTCAGGTTGTCATTGTATTGAAAAAGGTGGCTCTGCGTGGTCTGGTTGATATTGCCGGCAAGCAGCGAAGTCAGGCCGCTGGTAAAGTAAATCTCCGTACCCGTCGTCGAGTTGACGGGAATGCTTGATGAGACGGCATCGAAGCCCGCGGCAGTTGTGATTGGCGCGCCATTCAGTGTGTTGCGCAGGCCGTTGTTCTCCAAGGTAAACCCGAAGCGGAATTCATTCAGCAGGTTCGGCGTGAAGTTATAAATAAGCGAACTGGCGAGGATCCGATAGTTATCGAACTGAGTGATCGATGCGATGTTCAAATCCTGCGGTTCCAGAAGAGTAATGTTTTTGAAGGTATACCGTCCGAATGTCAGCATTTTCGGACTGAAGCGGTGATCGATGCGCGCGTCGAACTGATTGGTGTCGTAATCGGAGGCGCGGTTTGCCGTGTAGTTATAGCCGGCGCCGGCCTGGGCAGCCGCAATGGTAGTGTAAGGCGCGGCAGTTGGGTAATTCGGCGTCGGGAAATAGCTCAGAAACGGTTTCGCCGCCGGGTTGATGGGGTTGATTTGGTTAAATGGACTTAGATAAGCGCCACAAAGCGGATTGCCTGTCGTAAAGTAACACGATTCGGTAGCGGGATTGAGAAGCGGGTAGGTGGGAGATTCCTGACTGAAGTCTCCGGTCAGCATCCGCGCAGTAGGTACCATATCCTGAATGGTCGATTGCTTGGGAAACAGAAAGCCCTCATAAGTGGCGTAGAAAAAAGTTCTGTCGCGGCCATTGTAAAGATGCGGAATCGACGCGGGGCCTCCCACGCTCACACCGTAGTCGTTGCCGTTTTTTTGCGGCTTGGTGGTCTCGCCGAAAGTCATGGCATCGAGACTGCTGTTCTGGAAATGCCAGAACGCTGCTCCGTGGTACTGGTTGGTTCCACTTTTGCTGACCGCCGTGATCTCGCCCGCCTGGCCGAACTCCGCGTTGTTGTTCACTCCATCCACGCGCATCTCGGCAATGGACTCCGCGGATGGGAATGCGTCGGCAAGCGGAGTGTTGTACCTGACATTCTGCGTAGAAATGCCATCGACCGCGGCTTCTGTCTGGAAGGGTTGTCCGCCCTGCACGGAGAAGTTCATCGACGTGGTTCCATTCGCCGACGGCGAAGTGGTGCCGGACGCCGTGTCGGATTGCACGCCTGGAAGAGCCTGGATGATGTTCAGCGGGCTGGTGCCGCCGCTGCCGTAGTAGTTCGCCGGAAGATTGGATACATTTTGCCCGCTAAGTGAAGAAGAAATGGCGGCGGTTTCTGTCTCAATCGCTCCCGCGTATTCTGCGTTCACGACGACGACTTGTCGCGCTTTGCCTATGTCCAGGGTTACATCTGCCCTTAATTGCTGACGGACATCAAGTTGCAGCCCTTTGATTAACTGAGCCTCGAATCCTTCCTTCGTCACTCGCACCGTGTAAGTTCCGGGCAGCAATTCCGGGGCCAGATAATTTCCGCTGGCGTCGGTCCAGCATGTCGAAGACTCGCCCTTATCGACGTTGGTCACCACCACCTCTGCATGGGGAATGACCGCCCCGCTTTTGTCCGTGACCGTCCCAAGGATGGTGGATTGTGTGGATTGCGCCAGCAGCGACGGAGCCGTCAAGCAGAGGACGAGGGCAAGAAATCGATCGAAGCCAAAACGAATAGAAAGATGCACGATTCACCTCGAAAATGGAACATTGCGCCGAGCCAGTGGCTTGATTTGGTGCCACCACAATATGAGCGTCGCTCGTGTTTTGTCAAGTGAAAACCCCGCGAATTTTGAGCCAGGGGATCAACTGGCCGGCGTCCGGGGAAACGGCAAGGGCAAAATGGGCTTGTGCAGCACGAGCGGTTTGGCGCACCACTTGGGATCGCAAACAGGCAATTCAATCCTGCAATTGCACTCGGCGGACGGGATAGGTCAACGAGGCAGAGCGGGCTCCAGCATTGAATCTGCGCAGCTTGGAGGCCCAATCAAAGGGTTGCACCGGGCCGGCACTCCGTTGGGTAAAGCCACAAAGTAGCCCGACCACCGGCTCGGCTCAAATTGGGGATAGTCGGTGCTGACGATCTGGGCCCCGCTCTTGAGAACCATGTCGCGTCGGCGCGTATCGTTGCTTCGCGCCTCGGCTGTGCCAGAATCGGCGCGTGTACGGACCAGATAACCCCGGCGAACCAGCGCCGCGATCGTGTCCACGTTGCCGTCATTCTCTTCGACAAATGCGGCATCGGGCTGGCCAGGAGTCGCATTGGTGAAGAGAATGCGGCCGCGCAACGCAGGATGTCCTTCGAGGTAAACAGGCCCGGCCCAATCCTGATCCATAAGAAAGATCACCTTGCCACGCGCCTGTGCAAGGGTGGGCCAGCCGTCCTCCAGCACCGCCTCATTGAGCGTGCGGTGACGGCCGCGCACCTGGTCGGGAACGATCATTTCGTTGCTGGAAAAGACGGAGCGAATCTCCGCATCGAGCGCGTCAAATGCCGCTCGAGTCCATGGCTCGGGGACAGTCCACGGAAGCTCTTGATTAGGCACGCCGTGCTTGGTCTCGACCAGAATGAAGACGGGAAGATGCTCCGGGTGCGCTTTGGACCAGGTACGAACAATCTTGAGGCAAGCGGTGAACGGCTGGCAGTTACTCGCGTAATCGATGTCCTGGACGTGCATCACCTTGAAACCGGGCTTCAGCATCAGGCCGCTTAGATAGGGATCCGGATCGGCGGGCAGTCCGGCCTGGGCCACCAATGATGGGCCCAGTGGATGGGCAAAGAGACCGCCCTTGCTGTCGACGAAGATGTCCAACTCGATCTGCCGGATGCCGCCATTCAACTGCGTGGCCAGATCGGCGTGCGCGTAGTCGAGGCCCTCGAACTCCTTGGGATCCTTTTGCATGAGAAGTTTCGCGATACCCGGCAACAGCCCGGCATGATAGCTGTTATGCGTGCCTATCTCCTGGATCTGATTGATCCGAACGGACGCGTTCCGATCTGCGTCCTGTGCGGCCAGTTGCGTACCGACGCAAGTTGCGATCATTACGCTTCCCACCACGGCGGCAGCGATTTCGCTCCCATTCATCCTATGCACCCAGCTTTCGCGCAACGTGAATTTCGCTCATATTATCCTCAAGTCGGCATGGAATGTCGAACCGGAGCCTGAACCACAGATCGTTTCGCTCCAATTTCGAGGACGAATGCAAGGTGGATCGCGAGGTTTCCAATTGACAACGCAAGAGCGCGTATCTTTAATGAAGCGATCCATTGTCATCTTATCGTGGAGGAATTCTGATCGTGCGCCTGGATGCTATGCGCGTCTGCGTCGCTTTCGGGATTGCTGCTGAGGTGAGCTGGTGCTGAAGAGGGTTTTGCCGCAGAGGCGCGACAGGATGATTCTGCTTCCCGCGATCGGGTCGCAGCTCATTGTTACCACCGTCCTCTTCCTGATGCCATTGCTGATTGACACGCTTGAGGCTCACGCCCAACTCTCAGCCAAGGCCGCAGGATTCCTGCTGAGCCTGGAACTGGCCGCGTCCGCCCTCACGACCTTATGTCTATCTGCCTGGGCCTGCAACCATTCTGCGCGACACTGGGCGTTGGCCGGCGGCCTGCTTGCGATTGTTGCTACAGCGTTCACTCTCATCTCTCCTGTGCTACCGGCGCTACTTGCTTCACGGCTCCTGGCTGGTATCGGCGCCGGGATTGTAGGCGCAGAAGCGATGAGTGTTCTCTCGCGCGCGGTCGACCGGGAACGGTTGATCGCGATCCTGACCATCGTTGCCATTGTCGACGCCGCATTCTGGCTAGCCGCGCTGCCATACATGATCGACAGGTTGGGATATCGTGCGCCGTATATTTCCCTTCTGCTGATCTGCATGGTTGGAACTTACTTGTTGAGACGCCTGCCGTCGCCATCCACCCGAACGGCAGTCGCGCGGCCGGGAGCGCGCATGCCCTTTGCCTTGCCCGCAGTGCTGGCCGTTGTGGCCGTCTTCCTCACGCAACTGGGACAGGGCGCCTTCTGGAGCATGGAAGAAACCTATGGCCGGTGCGCCGGCTTTAGTCACCATGCGATCGGCATGATCCTTTCGGCTGCCACGCTGCTCCTGTTGCTGGGCGCGGTCGCGGCCGCCTGGGCCGGCCACCGATTCGGACGCTTCACCTCGCTGCTGCTTCTCATCGCGGCGAATGCCCTCTCCATTCTTCTCGTAAGTACGATCCAAGTTCACTGGGTCTATGTCGCGGCGAATGTTTTGCAGTCGATCACCAACCTTTCGTCGGTGATTTATCAACTCGCCCTCGCGGCGAGCCTCGATCGCATGGGGCGGGCAGTTGCGGTAAGCACTGCCCTGGTAACGCTTGGCAATGGAGTTGGACCCGGGCTGTCGGCGATTCTAAGTGCCGCTTATGGCGCCTCCTCGGTGGGAATATTTGTACTCGCGCTCAACACTGTGGCCTTGGGGCTCTTTTGTGTGGTCCGGCTGCGCGGGACGATAGGGACGCAAACGACTGCTCCTGTCGCATGACAGCTCCACATTGTGCTCTCGGCCGCCGCCGAGTGCGATGCGCGTAGGCAGGGTCGATGCGCGCCGATCTCGACAAGCGCCGCCCACTTTTCACTGATAGGTAGAACTTGCTTTTGCAGTGGCTGCTCTCCTGTTCGATCTGGCATGGGGAACGGCGCCTGAGCGGCGTGGCTTTTTCCCTCCAGATCGCGACGCGGAGGAAGCTTTTAGCGTCACAGGATCGATCAACAACGAGATCGCCGCCTTCAAAGAAAGCAAGACCCGGGCGCGGTGGGGCTCGGGAAGGGAGAGAGCGAGGCGGGTTGTGGAGCTGGCCATCTCAATTGCGATCAGTGCGCGGTCGAAGACTGCGCTGGGGTCGGACCCGGGATGCATCTTCTGCAAAGCCGCGGCGATGGCGCGGGCATTTTCCAGTGTGTCTTCGACGTTGAGCGCCCGCAGTTCGATCGATGCGGCCACGCAACTCCAAATCTCGATGAAAGCAGGATTGGAAGCCTGCAGTTCGGCCATACGGTCGATAATGATGCCAACCAGGTGGTACGCCTCGTTCCTGCCTTGTTGAATGGAACGGGGGATTCCGGCCGCAAGGGTCTGGGCAATTGCGGAAGTGTAGCGCGTCCACATTTCGCGCACGATGGCCAGTTTCATGGGGAAGTACTGGTACACCGAAGCGATCGGCATCTTCGCCTCGCGAGCAATCTCACGCATCGAGACGCTCTCATACCCGCGCGCTGCAAAAAGATGCAGCGCCGCTTCCAGCACGCGCTCAAACTTCGCCTGGCTGCGCTCCTGGCGGGGTATCCGTTTTATCTGCGTCCGGCTTTCAACTTCGAACATCGTTCTCTCACATGATGCGCACAATCCGTGCAATGCTCATCAGATAGACCATACACCAGGCCGCAGAATTCGTGGAACCGGGTCTCCATTGACAAAGCTGACTGATGCTCATATTATTCTCGAAAGTTCATGGTGCGATTACGCTGTACGAAAGAGGCAGAGAAAGCCATGGAGGTTGAGCGTCACAACCGGTTTGTGCTCGCTGTCGACCTGGGAACTTCTGGCTGCAAATGCGCCTTGGTGGGACTGGACGGCGTCGTCCGGCGGTGGGCCTTTCGACCCGTTCAGCTGCACATCGTGGATCAAGTCGGCGCGGAACAGTCGCCCGATGATTGGTGGAGCGCATTTATTGGCGCTGCACGGGAAGTTATAGAGAACCTGCCCGAGGTGGGTGGAGAAATTGCCGCCATTTGCTGCTCCTGCCAGGGAGAATGCACGGTTGCCGTCGATCGGACGGGTAAGCCGCTGCATCCGGCGCTGTTATGGATCGATATGCGTGCGGCGGATGCGATTCGCCGCCGCGCTGGGAACCGGATGTTGGCCGTGGCCGGTTACGACCCTCTCAAATTATGGCGCTGGATTCGTCGCGCAGGCGGAGCTCCGGCGCTCTCGGGAAAAGACCCCGCTGGACACATGGCCTTCATCCAGGAGGCGTGGCCGGAAATCTACGACCGGACGTATAAATTCCTGAACGCCCTCGACTACATGAACCTGCGCCTCACCGGCCGGTTCGTTGCCACAGTGGACTCCATTCTGACCTCCTGGGTTACTGACAATCGCGATCCAGGCAATATCCACTACGACCGGAAGCTGGTGGCCCAATCCGGCATCGACCTGGAAAAGTTGCCGGAGATTGTGCGCTGCACCGATGTGCTCGGTCCGCTGTGCCCCTCGGCTGCGCAAGAACTGGGACTGCCGCAAGACACTTTGGTGGTAGCAGGGCGCCGTCGACAATTCCGCGGCGGCCATCGGGTCGGGCGCAGTTCGGGATGGCGAGGCCCATCTCTATATCGGCACATCGTCATGGATCGGAGCGCATGTCGCATTCAAGAAGACCGATGTCTTTGCGCAGATTGCCTCTGTGCCTTGCGCTATCAGCGGCCGCTATCTTGCATCCGCTGTCCAATCCTCGGCCGGTTCCAATCTTTCTTTCCTGTGCGACAACATTCTTTTCCATCAGGACGAATTCGCTCTGGAGCGGCCTTCCGATGTCTATTCAATTCTGGAAAAAATAGCAGCGTCCGTTCCGCCGGGAGCTCGCGGCTTGCTTTATACGCCATGGATTTTCGGGGAGCGCTGTCCGGTCGATAACTCGAGTTTGCGCGCCGGGCTGCTGAATATGTCGTTGCAGCACTCCCGCGCGGATGTGATCCGCGCATTTCTTGAGGGGGTTGCACTAAACACGCGCTGGATGGTCACACCCTTCAACCGCTTCCTTGGCAAGCAGCTCGATCAGATCACGATGGTCGGCGGAAGCGCGACCTCCAATGTCTGGTGCCAGATCTTCGCGGACATACTTGGCATTCCTGTCCGGCAAGTGAATTCTCCGATCCAGGCAAACGCAGTGGGCGCGGGCCTGATCGGCCACGTGGGGATTGGCGCTCTGGCTTTCGACGATATCCCGGACCTGATTGAGGTCCGCCACACTTATCTGCCGGATTCCGGCAGGAAAGCTGTTTACGACGAACTCTTTGAAACTTTCAAGCTTGCCTACCGGCGCCTGGCTCCTTTGTACCGGCGGTTAAATCACCCAGGAAAGCGCGATCATGAACGTCGAGCAAGCCCGGCGTGAAATTGTTGCGACCTGCGTGAAGCTGGCCGATAAGGGATATCTTGCGGGAACGGGAGGCAACGTTGCCTGCCGCGCCGGCGATGCGTATTTCGCAGTGACGCCCTGTGCGACCGACTATTACGCGATGCAGCCGGAAGATATCTGCGTACTCCGGCTGGACAATCTCGCGCGCATCGCAGGGGATCGCCGACCCTCCATCGAGCATAAGTTGCATGCCCACGTTCTCCGTATGAGGCGGGATTGCGGCGCCAGCATTCACACCCACCAGCCGGTTTCGAGCGCCTATACCCTGCTTGGACAAGCATTGGAAATTCATGACCCGCTTCATCAGGCGGTTCTGGGGCCGAAGGCCGCCTTTGTGGGTTATGCCCCTTCCGGCACCGGCTGGCTGGCGTCGAAACTGCGCAATGCGCTGCGCCCAGAGATCAATGCGTACCTGATGCGCAACCACGGAGTAGTCTGCTGCGGTCCCACGCTGGGCGAGACCGTGGCCAGGTTGGAAACTCTGGAGTCGGCCTGCGCTGCATTCTTTCGCCAGGCCATCGGCCACCGCGTAAATGCGGGCGGTGAAACATCGTTGTGGGAAGTACTGACGCTGTTTGCCCGGTCCGGAGACAGGGAGTCTCAATCATGAGTACGTTAATTAATACCTCACCCTTGCTCGACAATCACGTTTCGGCGCCTGCATATGGCATCTCTGAATGGCCCGACACGAACGACATTTACGCACGCCTCGCGGCGCTCGTGAAGCAGCCCATGCGCGCCATCCGCCGCGAGAATATGGAACCTGTCCTCGATTACTTCCGGCAGAGGTGCGATGGTTCACGGCGACTCTCCACGCGAGCGGAGCGAATCATCCCCGGCGGCATCCAGCATAACCTTGCTTTTAATTATCCCTTTCCGTTGGCCATCGCCAGTGCCAAGGATGCATGGCTCACCGATGTCGACGGCAACCATTACATCGATTTCCTCAAGGCCGGTGGCCCCACGCTGCTTGGCGCCAACGACGAATCCGTCCGTAATCAAATCCACTCGCTGCTGGATTCCTGCGGCCCACTTACCGGCCTGTTGCACGAGTATGAAGTGAAGTTAGCCGAGTTAGTTTGCGAAGTTATGCCTGCCGTGGAGATGTTTCGCATGCTGGGCTCGGGAACCGAAGCTGTCATGGCGGCGCTTCGCATGGCCCGTGCCTATACTGGCCGAAAATGGGTGATCAAGATCGGCGGCGCGTATCACGGCTGGAGCGACCAGATGGTGTATGGCATGCGCATCCCCGGCACCGGCCGCAGAGAGGCCGTCGGCATACCCAGGTCATCCACAGCCTATACGCAAGAACGATTCCCGAACGATCTCGACGCTTTGCGCCGAACACTTTGGCTCAATCGACTGCGTGGTGGAACCGCGGCCATCATCGTGGAGCCGTTGGGGCCGGAGAGCGGCACCTGGCCAGTCGAACGAGACTTCAACCGGGAGTTGCGGAAACTCTGCAACGAATTTGGCGCCCTGCTGATCTTCGACGAGGTAGTTACCGGATTTCGCGTGGGCATGGGTGGCGCACAGGGCTATTTCGGAGTGAAACCGGACATCACTGTGCTTGGGAAATGCCTCACCGGCGGTTACCCAATGGCCGGGGGCGTCGGCGGTCGGCGCGATGTGATGATGTTATTGGCCGGCGGCATCGGGAACACTTCGAAACGAGCCTTTGTGGGCGGAACTCTTTCGGCTAATCCACTCTCTTGTGCCGCAGGTTACTTTGCCATTCATGAGATGCGGCGCACCGATGCCGCGGTCAAGGCCGGGCACGCCGGGGATCGGTTGCGAAAGGGGCTCGACGAAATCATCCGCCGTTTGAGTTTGCCATACGTCGCCTACAACCTGGGTCCCATTGTCCACCTGCAAACTTCGGGCGTCATGCTCATGAGCATGCGCAATCCCATCAAGGTGATGCGAGAATCTGGAGACCGCAAGCGCATGATGGAAGAAATGGGCGCGGCTTTCAGCGCCCATGGCATCATCACACTTGCCGGCAGCCGCATCTATACAGGGCTAGCCGATACCGATGCGGTGATCGACGATGCGCTGAACCGCTTTGAAGACGTCTTGAAGCTAGTCTGATTCGGAGGCTATCGTGCGGCGGGCACAGTTCGAAATCGAATTCCTCGATGCCTGCCGGAGGCTTGCCTGCAAGGGGTTCCTTCATACTCCGGAAGACAGTTTTTCCGTGCGGATTCCCGGGAGCATGGAAGTGATCCTGGTCTCCAGGCTCGAGGATTGGCGACAAATTGGACTCGCCGATCTTCACTCGACGTCTCTTTTATCTGCAAGCGGTCCGAGCCGGCTTCATGCGTTGATTTACCAGGCGCGTACCGATGTCGGCGCCGTGGCGATTTCGAGTCCCAGGGGAGCGCGCCTGCTGGCCACGCTTGGCGGCCTGCTGCCCGCAATCTTCGACGAACAGGTGAGGCATATCGGTCCGTCCGCCGGACCACTGCCGGAGCAGAAAAATGTCGATGGAGAGATGGTCAGGAAAGCATTCAGACGGGGGGCCAATGCCGCACTGATGGGCGAGCGATTGCTCTGCCTGGGAATGACCTGCGAGCGCGCTGTGTTTAACACCGAACTGTATGAAAAGTGCGCGCAGGCATATGTCATAGCCAAAGCGTCCGGTAACCGGATAGGGTTCATACCGACGTGGGTTAGGCTGATCGCAAATCGCCGCTTATTGGGCGACGAACGTCACGCCGCCGCAAGTTATCGCAAAGGTTATATTCCCCAGAGCGTGAATGCATATTAAGGTTGGAGTCGGTCCTTCGATTGCGTCTCTACGCGTGCGGCTAGGCAGCGGAGACGCAATTGATCGAGGCCCTTCGGCCAGACGAGACAGCATAAGCTCGAAGGCATTGGTCGTCGCGCGACATCGCCCACCGCCACGATTTTCCAGTGCCGACCGATTCATCTGGGTTATGTTGCGGCGCTTCTGGCCGCAATGGTAGCGGGTTCTGATCTTCGTTCAACCCCAGACTGTCGTAGGCTGGCACCGTTGCCGAAGCGATCCTGCGTTGGTCGCAGAGACACGAAAACCGGCCGCCGTGATCTACGATGCAGATGGTCGAATCTGGCGTATTCCTCTAGCAGCACAGGTCGGCCGAATCACTCCTGAAAAATGCTCTTTGTAGTCGGGAGCAATGCTGGCATCACGCCAAATCGCCGAGTCGTGTACCGACAATGGAATGTCAGCCACAAGGACGAATAGTCGGCTGTACGTCCAGGTGCTTAGTGACCAACTCACCCGGGTTCGATTCCAAGTTTGTCGTTTATCGCAACTCTCAAACGCTGCCTGCAGCCAATATAGCGTTCAGTGGTTTGCACAGAGACGTGCCCGAGGAGAAACTGGATCTGCTCAAGCTCGCCTCCGGAATCATGGCAGAGCCGCGCGCAGGACCGACGAAGATCATGCGGCGCGAGATGCGGAATATTCATGGTCGCGGCAGTCTTCTTGACAACGTGCCAAACTGTCATTTCTGAAATGCCGTCTCCCCACGGCTTACCTGCTCGACAGACACAACGGAAAAGAGGGCCGCTCTCGATACCGGCCGCGGTTAGCCACACATCAAGGGTTTCTTTCACCCAATTCGGGACAGGAACGGTTCGTATGTGCCTTCCCTTGCCAATGAGATCGACGATAGCCCAGCGCTCCTCCCGACGCTGCAAGCTTTCCAACGTCAGTTCCGCAAGCTCGCGACGCCGCAGACCACATCCGAGCAAGATAGCCAGGATCGCTCGATTGCGTTTTCCAGTCAGAGTTTGTCCATCGGGTATCTGCCAGAGAACCGCCGCCTCTTCTACAGTAAGCCAGTTGCCCAAACGAGAGCCCAGCTTGCGAACTCCCTTAACCCGATGGATGCCGGCGGCCAATTCAGGGCTCAACAGCCCGCAGTCGGCTGCCTCGTACGCTAATCGTCGCACGGCCGCCATTCGCACGTTGATTGTCCCTGCAGCGAGGCCGCGCTCTTCCAAATGAAACCTATAGCGCAAGACTACTGTTTTGTTGAAGGCCAATCGTGGTTCAGAACAGTACCAGGCGACGAACTCGTCGATGGCATGTTGATATCCGCGCACTGAGTCGGGAGAACCGAGGCTCCGCAGGACTGCGGCTTTCGAGTGTTCCAGATCCGGTATACCAAGCTTGGTCTTTGGTCGGTTCTTCTTGCCCTTTGTCTTATTCGTTGTCGATTTCCTCATGATTTCCGCTCTCCATTGTGGCGGACCATGAGGTTAATTCGTCATTGAAATCTGTGCCTGCTATGCCAATTCTCAACTGCCGAAAAGGCGGTTTTACGGCCACTTGCCGAGACACTGATCAATTTAAGATCTTAATGAGCGCTTCGCCCTGAAGGCAGCAGTCCAAGCAGTGCCTTACTGGGCTACCAAGCTCTATTGTCGAGATGCAGAAGTCAGGTGACCTCGATCTCATACGAGCTTTCCCTTTCAGATCATTTCCAAGACGAGAAGATTCCAGTCTATGAATCCCTTGTGACTCAGTGCCGTCCCAGTATCGGGATGGTAGTACTCATTCAGTGAGCCATTTGCTTCAAGATCCCTCGACAGCAGAAGGATCGTTTTGTCGGCCAGCGCATCTGCTTCTTTCTTGTATCCATAGCGCCGCAACGCTTTCCATACGAAGTAGTTCACGATGATCCAGACCGGCCCAAGCCAGTTGCTGGGGTTGGAACTGAACTCCAAAGAGTACATGGTCTCGTGAGCCGAAAGCGACCTAACGCCCCATTGCGCGCAGAATCGGTCGTCCGCGAGATAGTTCGTGCTCACTAGTCTCCGCGCATTTTCTTGAGGTGCGATGCCGCACCAGAGCGGCAGGAAGCCGGTAAACATCTGGATCCTCATCGGGAGGCATCTCCACGACATGTCCATTCCTCGCGACACGGTTGGAATAAGCGCAGCTCGCCGATCGACGCATTGAACATCGACGGTGTAGTAGTAACTGTCTCTGGGATCCCAGCAGAAGGTCTGGATCCTTTGCGCCAATTCCTCCGCCTGGCTTGAAAGCCGATCACGATCCGCCGAGCGTCCAAGCCGCCGTGCCAGTTCCGCCGACGCTAAGAGATCCTGATAGAACAGGCAATTGAGAAGCAGGTTTGCCGAGGAAAAGAACGGTCGCCCGAACGTTGTTGGGTCGTTGTCATCGCCGATTGCAACATCATCGCCCCACACCAGCAGGCCAATCGGGGAGGAGTTGTTCTTCACCCATGAATCGTAGAAACGCAGAAGCGAATCGAAATGTGGCGCCAACCAACTCGCATTTTCGCGCTGATCGCAGGCGAGCAGTCCGAGTTGACCAAAAACGGGCTTGGCTTGATTCTTTGAGATCGCGTTTTTTCCCAGAACCTGAAATGTGTCTGGATCGTCTGCGGTCATCATGATTGGAATTTGCCCACCCGGTGAGGCGTGCTCGAGAAAGTTCAAGAGGCTTCCGGAGACGTGCTCGCAGAGCTTTCGCCGGAGCGACTCGTCGTGTTGCAGCGCTGCGAGCCGAAAGAGTCCCTGGCTGGTCCATAGCGTGTCCCAATCCCAGAGTTGAGTTGAGTAACTCTTACCCAACAGGCTTTGCGCGACGCTAGGATGCTTCAGGATTCCATCGGGAGCCCAGAGCAGTTGCGGCGCGATCGCTGCGAAATAGCGGAGCAGCGCATCAGCGTGTTGACGGCGCTCTTCGACGGAGAGGGGCGCGGGATCGCGGGCAGCGGGGCTTTGGCGCTGTTCGCTGCGAGTTGTCACCAGGTAGGCAGCACCTGCAGCGGCCAATCCAGCTAGAACGCCACGTCTCGATATAGGGGTCATTCGCTTTCGGTTTCTCCCGAGCTCTTATTCTGTTTAGATTGTTGTGCGTAATCCATTAGCTTCAAACTTCGCCGCATCTGAACCAACTTGTATCTGCGGCATCTCTGCGGTATGGGCCGGACTCGATTCCGTTTCGGCAGCGAAAAGGAGTAGCGAACTTGCCAAGTGACGCGCGTGCCTCGCTGTGAGAGCGATGAGCTTCCCTTTCGGTGTGATGGCTGGCGATTCAATGACGATTTTGTTCGTGCCCCGATCTCTCCAAACCCTCAATTCGCCTCCGACAGTTTCAATCGGTGACGGTTCCTCGCGACGTTTTCGAGATCCTCGGCCTTTTATAGCTGTCGAGCTGGCATCCCGCATACCTAATCCTCCAATCTGTTGTCCGCGCTGACGTGCACCCAGTAGTGCTGTGGCACGGTCGTGAGAACCATCTCCTTGCGAAAGTAGAACACTCCCGGAGCCTTCGCGGGCGCCGACGGGCTGGCAATCCAGCTCGCCGGCCACTTCGCCGCCACAAGCTCGGGATTCAGCGGCGGACTCTGCGCCCGTGCGAACACGAGATCGCCGCTTCTTCCCAGCAATATTGCCATGCACAGCCGCGCAGACCATGGCGTGCGTCGTCTCTTCATCGGATTGCCGATCTGATGGTTGGGACTCAGCGTGCTGGCGCTGGCGTCTGGCTTAAGATCAGGAACCTTCATCACGATCGCACTTGTGTTGCCCTCCTCCGATACTTCGAGGAATCCGGCAGCCCTCTCTATCCTCACCCCGAACTTATGCATGCGATTCCTGATGGCAGATTTAGATAAGATGTGGACTTCCGAGGGTGTTCAGACCGCCCGGAAGTCCACTGTAAGAAGCTAGAATGTCAACCGCAGTGTGAGCTGCACTTGACGAGCTACGTTGGCTGAGTTGGCAACTTGATTGGCGACCGCTTCAGTGCCGTCGGTGCCGTTCGGGTTGTTGTAACCCTGCATGTTGAGCGCATTGAATACGTCGAAGTTGAATCTCAAATTAACTCTCTCCGTGATCGGAAGGACTTTAAATAGAGATCCATCGATCGTATAGTTGATCGGGCCATTGAGGAAGGTGTGCGAGAACGGGTTGGCTCCATACGGTCCCGGAGAATACGGAGTATTTACAACCTGTGAGTTGGCCAAAGTAACGGCGACTTCGTTCTGCCCATAGTATGTCGTGCCTGGCGTGTTATCGATCGGAACCTGATAGGGTGCGTAATTGGATGGGAGGCCACTTATGCACTTAGTCGTGCAGCCTGTGTTGGCGTTAACCGTGGGGGCAATGTATCCGTTGAACCACAAATAGGACGGATGGCACGTGCCGCTGCGGCAATCGGTAATGGGAGCTCCGTGTTTATAGACCTTGAGCGGATTGGTCGGTCCATAGTTCGATGAAGTAATGCCGAAGTCCTGGGAGACGATGTTTCCATCTCCGGCTAGCTGCCACCCACCTACCACCTCATTCTCCCAGCGGTTGGATCTTCCCAGAAACTTTTTTCCGCTCCCGAAGGGCAGATCGACGATTCCATTGAACGTGATGTGCTGTTTTGGTATTGCGCTGTCAACCTGGTACTCTTCGAATACCTGCAGCGCATGAAAATTGGCATAAGGCGCAGTGCCTGCCGGCTGGGCCGGAGGAAGAGCTCCCGGAACCAGAGTGCCGAAGGGCGAGCTCACTGTTCCGAGCGAGCCGACAGGATAATTAAGACGCGGGTCGATCTGGCCGTCACGGAATGTATTTCCGCCGACCCGGAATGGCTTCGACCACACATAATTGATCTGGTACGCGACTCCGTGATGAAAGAGCCTCTGGTAAGTGGCCTGTAACGCGTTGTCGTTCGACCAGCCATCCTTCGTAATCCACGTGTTGCCACCGTATGTGGTCTGGTTATACGGACCGGTCGCGGTATTGGTATACGTGCCGGTGGGCAGCGCCGTGCCGGAATTGACCTCCCAAACATATTGCGAAGGATGGTTGTTGTAGTTGTAGTAGTGGTCCAGATTGGTCCCGTGACTCCAGAGCCATGTCAGACGCACAGCCGAGCCGCCCTTGACCGGTTGCTCGACGGTGAAGTTTGTCTGCGTCACGAAATCCGGGTTATCGTTGGGATCGATGTTGAGCAGACTGAATCCACCTGGAAGAATGGCATTCGTCGTCGAGCTATTCACAATGCCGGTGGTGGTGTTCTGTCCCATAACCAATGTCTGCTTATTCCGGAGGAGATAGTTGGGCAATCCGTCCGGAGACTGATTGGCTGCAGTGTAGCTTTGCGAGTAGCTGGCTACGAATGGCTGGTTGAGCACCACATCTCTCTCGAAGTTGCGCACAGGGACCGGGTAAATGTATCTTCCATAACCTCCGCGAATCACAGTGCCATATTTACCAAGCGTGTACGCAAGGCCCAGGCGCGGACCTATCGTGAAATCCTCGTTCTTGATGCCATTGGCGGGAAACCCGGCCTGCGATTCAGTCTCAAACACGACGCCGAGGTTCTCAAGGTTGTTGACGATCGTCTGGGTGGTGTAACCGCTGGAGACGTAGTAAGAGATCGGGTTGGGGAGCGCCACGGCATCGTTTTTGAGGTCGAAGCTTTCCATCAGGCCGTATTTCAACCAGGGAGCCGGATGGGCCTCATAGCGAGCACCTAAGTTGACTGTGAGATTGCGGCTCACGCGCCAGTTATCCTGGAAGTATCCGTCGAACTCCATATCGTGAAAGTGGATATAGGGCGCCTCTTGGGTCACCGAGTAGCTGGAGACGCCGCCGAGAAAGAAGTCGGCATCCTGGTAGCCCGTATTCGGGAGGGCGCTGTCGGTATTCGATGCGACTGTCGTCCCGTCAAGGAGCCCGGTTGTCTCGCCCGCGGAGAAGCTCACAGTGTCGGCGGAGCGGTCAGGAAGATAACCGAAACGCTCATGCCGGTAGCGGCCGCCAAACAGGAACTGGTGCTTGCCGACGATCTTTGTCAGGTTCTCGTCGATATTCGAGATGATCTGGTTTTCCTGGTACTGGTACATTGTGCCGCCATAAGGCATGATCAGGTTCGATCCGATGGTCGGGAAGCCTTTCTCGCCAAAGTTATTGGGCAGCCCCAAGATGCTCTCGTAATCGAGTAGGGGATTGCCGCCGCCGCCCACATACTGCTCCAACCAATCCTGACTGACGATGGTTTCGGCAAAAAAGGTAGGCGAAAAGACATGGACATAGCCCAATGCGCCGCCATAATTTCCGATGTTTATATCCTGGTAGCCGCTGGCTGCATTGGGAATGCCAACCGAGGAGTCCGCGAGCGTGTCCGGGGAGTTCGACGGATAGTTGCGCAACGCCTGATCAAGCTGGGTATTCGATGTATACCGCAGGTAGGCGTGGTTTTTCTCATTGAAGTTGTGATCCAAGCGGAAGGTGATGGTTGGGATGATTTCATAGGTCTGGTTGGGAAAGTCGAGATTGGCGCCCTCCAGCGGATCTGTTACGCCGGTAATATTGGGCGCAGGCGTGATAGCGTACATGATCTTTGTCGCAGGCGCCAGAAGCGCTGGGTTGATCGTATTCGGTTTACCGTTGTAGTCGAATTGCGTGCGGCAGGCTGGGTTGGCTATACCCCCATCGGCGGCGCAACTGGGAGAATTAGTTGTCGTCGACGGATCGTAGAGCGTCTGCAAACCCGAACCGTTCACCAAATTGCTGAAGTCGCCGCCTTCCATCGCCGGCGTGGGCACACTGACTGCTTCGTCGGTTCCAGACACCAGCGAGAAGCGCTCATAGGCGAAGAACCAGAAGCTCTTGTCTTTTCCGTGGTAAACATGGGGCAAAACGATTGGTCCGCCAGCGGAGGCGCCGAACTCGTTGCGAATGTACGGGGGCGCGACGTAGTTTGCTGCGT
The DNA here is from genome assembly GCA_963830785.1 of uncultured Acidobacteriota bacterium. GTDB lineage: Bacteria > Acidobacteriota > Terriglobia > Terriglobales > Acidobacteriaceae > Telmatobacter. The sequence continues at coordinate 105,879 of CAWHNV010000039.1, read as the reverse complement.
TCTGGCGAAGCTTGGCAATGCCCGTCCCGTTATTGCGGGCCGTTTCGAACAACGAGCCGTGCAGACCATTCGTCCCCGATTTGGTGGTGATGATGCCGGTGGCCGGCGAGGAGTACATGGCGCTGGTGTTGGTGGTTTCCACGCGCACTTCCTGCACCGCGTCGGGATCAGGCAGTTGGGCCTGGGTTGAATTCCCCTCGCCGCCGAAGTTGCGGTTGGTCAAAGGCACGCCGTCGGCTACATATTCCAGGGCCTCCGGCATCAGACCGTTGGCGCGGCCGCCGGTGCTTTCTAGGCCGGGTGTGGTTTCGCCAGTCAGCGTCAGCAGCAGGCGCCCGTTCATTGGGAGCTGGTTGATTCTGGTGTTTTCCAGAGTGGAGGCAATGGTGCCGCTATCGGTCGTGGTCAGCTGAATCACATCAGCGGTCACGTTAACCTGCTGGGTCACCGCTCCGGCCGTCATGGTAGGGTTAACGACCGCGGCCTGGGCCACCAGCAACTCGACGGTCGTCTTGTAGGTCTTCATGCCGGGCGCCGTGACGGTTACCTCGTAGGTGCCCGTGAAGAGGTTCGGAACCTGATAAAAACCTACATCGTTGGATTTTGTATCGGACGCTAAATTGGTCCCCTGCTGGACCACATGAATGGACGCTCCCGATATCACCGCACCGGTGGAATCGGTCACCGTGCCCTGAATTGAACCGGCGCCGCTCTGGGCAAGAGCGGCCATCGAGCACAAAACGAGGCCAAACGCGACGGCGATGGCAATAATAGGCACATTCCACTCGCGGAAGGTGCGCGTCAGAATACTGGCTAACGTTTTCATACCTAATGCTTCCTCCTGAAGTGTGGGTGTTTCGGTAGTTTCCGGTGAGCCCAGTTCTTCGAACATTTCAAACCAGACAATCCTTCGAAATCGCACATTGAAACCGGTGAGAACATTCAGCCCACGAATGGATGTCTTGCAAGTGAGGTACGGTTCCTTACGGTGCCTTACGTGCTGTAATGTCCCGCAGCAACCGTGACATCTTTCTCTGTATCAATGAGTTGACTCACGCCGACACAGAGGCCTTGAGGGCATTAACCCTCTCAAAGAATCTGGCATTTTGCTATAGTGTTGGAGCGAGGGTTGGGGCGGCTTTATGGACAACTCAACTGTAAATAACGAGGTTGACCTTGCTCACCCCCATACCTTGCCGCTCGATGAGAAGGCTAAACAGGTCATCCTCCTCGAACTGGAAAGAATCTTGGAGAGTCCTCCATTCCGCACCAGCAGCCGCAGCAAGCAATTCCTCTCGTATGTGGTTCTCAATACCCTTAATGGACACGTTGAAAATCTGAAAGAGCGAACCATTGGAGTTGAGGTGTTTCAACGCGATCCGGACTATGCGACTGGAGACGATTCGGTAGTTCGAGTCAACGCCGGGGAGGTGCGAAGACGGCTTGAACAGTACTATTACGCTGCCCCAATTGACACGCCTGTTCGCATCGAGATTCCCCTTGGCTCCTACGTCCCGGAGTTCCGCTGGACTTCTGAGACCGCCACGGAAGAGGATCGTCCTCACGCGCCCGATCCACAGGTCAGCAATGAACCGGTCCATACCGGCCCTGACAATCCCGCGGCTGTCCAACCCGGAAAGTCTCGCCGTTGGATTTGGCTCACCGCGGCATTCGGCTTCATTCTGGCTTTAGCTGCCGTCTTCATCGCAACGGGTTATCGCCACCAGAAACAGACTGAATCCGCTGCGGATTTGTTCTGGTCCCCGGTCTTCAATTCCTCCCGTCCCGTGCTGATATGCCTTGCGCAGCCTGTCGTCTACCGCCCAAAGGATGAACTGTACGCAAAGTATGCACAGAGCCATCCAGGCACTTTCCAGACCGTATACCAACGGCTGGACGAAGAACTTCCCCTCGATCCCAACGACAAATTGGCGTGGAAGGACATGGGAGTCTCTCCCGAATTTGGTCTTGCAACGGGAGATGTCTATGCGGGATTCTCGATCGCGACCCTGCTCGCCCAGAAGGGAAAAGCGAGCGCGCTCAGGATCGGCAGCAACTGCTCGTTTGAGGACCTGCGCGACTCTCCCTCTGTAGTGATTGGCGCGTTTAACAATCGATGGACGATGCAAATGGCCTCGAACCTGCACTTCGCTTTCCAGTGGGATCCTGGAACTCAGTACTCTCCCAGAGTGAAGGAGAACATTCCTTCGGGACGGGTCTGGATCTCTGAAATTGCGCCAAATTTTAAATACTCCATTGATTATGGAATTGTCACCAGACTGGTAGATTCCGATACAGGCAAGCTATTGATATCGATTGGCGGGCTCCGGACGGCGGGCACACAAGCTGCAGGCGAACTGATTTCAGATCCACAGTACTTGGCTGAGGCTCTCCGAAATGCGCCAAGTGACTGGAGCAAGAGGAATGTACAGATAGTCGTGCAGACAAAGGTGACTGACGCAATTCCCAGCCCACCCCAGGTAGTCGCTACCTACTTCTGGTAGAACTGCTCGACGACCTCATGTCGATCGAGATAGAACGCTCGTTCTCTTACCATCCATTTGAACGGTACCGACGTTCGTCGAACCTCCGTATTGGCTCCGCAATGTGCCAACCGTGGTGCTCACGCAGCCGGCGTTTGAGGCCCGCCCGCACAGGCACGTATCCAGCAACAATCGCGTAATAGAGTCCAGCTTCCGTTGTGGCCGTGCGCACGGATTGCAAAATCGATAACGTCGAATCCCCACTCTAACCAAGCCAAAAGAGTAAGTCTTTATCGGAAGCAGCCCAAATACTGGGGTGTGCGAGAGGTTGTATACTTCCTCGGGTGCTTGCACTTGGTTCGCAATTGCGAAAAGACCGCCGACGGCCGCAGGACATCAATTCCGGGTAGCCTGAGCGCCCCGAAACAGGGACACACACAATGAATCGCAGGAACTTCCTCGCAGGGACCCTCGCCTTGGCTGGGCAACAAAAACTGATTCCATCCCTGGGTGCAATCTCACTCGGGCAGCCACCCACAGCGTCGCTCACCTCTCCTCAGAATCTTCTCACTTCGACATTCACCGAAGCGTTCCTTGCCAGCAACTTGATGACCATAGACGAGTGGCACCCTCACCCGCGCTGGGTCGAGCGCGGTCCGTGGGAGTCCGTGCCGGCGGACATTCGCGCCAGGATAGTCAATCAAGCCGAAGCCGATCAAAAGGCCGGCTGGAGCACACTGCTCGCATCGCAGTTTCTTGAGTTCAAGCGCAATGGCGACCGGCAACGATTCGAGTCGTTGAGCTTCGCCCGCCGCGGACATTTGAAAGACCTGGTCCTGGCCGAATGCCTCGAAGGCAGCAGTCGCTTCATGGACGAGATCGCCAACGGCATCTGGCTCATCTGCGAAGAGAGTTTCTGGGGCGTGCCTGCGCACCTCTACATGCAAAAGGCCGGCCCTGGATTGCCGGACATCGCCGATCCGGTCATTGAGCTCTTCGGCGCGGAGACCGTGCAACTGCTGGCCTGGACCAAATACCTTCTCGCCGATCAACTCGACAAGGTTTCGCCGTTAATCAACCAGCGTATCCTGCTCGAAGCCGAACGCCGCATTCTCAAACCTGCTCGGGAGCGCAACGATTTCTGGTGGATGGGATTCGAGACCAACACGCGCACGGCACGCCTCAATAACTGGACCCCATGGATTAACTCGAACCTGATGGTAGCCAACCTCATCCTCGAGGAAGACCCGAAGCTGCGCGTCTCTGAGACCACGCGCATACTGAAGAGTCTCGATGCCTATCTCAATCAATATTGGCCCGATGCCGGCGAAGAAGAGGGGCCTGGATACTTCAGCGCATCGCCCATGGCCTACTTCGAGGCCGTGAGCATGATCGATGGGGCCACCCGCCACAAGAGCAATGTGCTTGCGAACCCATTCATCGATGCGATGGGGCGTTATATTCTTAGTGCGCACATCTGTGATGATAACTACATGGACTATGGCGATGCGCACGTCCACGCCGGCCCCGACGGAGATTTGCTCTATCGCTACGGTAAGGCCGTTCACGATGAACAGCTCGCCGCCTTTGGCGCCTACTATGCGGCCAAGCGCGGGCTCACCGCAATCAATCCCGATCGCGAGGGCCGCCGCGGAGTGAGTCTGCCAACAATGTCGCGCGCATTGCCTGAAGTGCTTGGCGCGGATGAGTTGCGTAAGGCTCACGCCGAAGACGTGATGCTACGTGTGTTTTCGGCAAGGATGCGTGACGCGATTTCGGTTGCCTTGTTAAGTTGAATCAGCCGGCGAGGGCGGCTGATATTGAGGCGCAAGAGCTCATCGTCGATTCCTGAACCAATTGCGCAACTTCAAGGCGAACTGGAGCAATTCCGAGGTAGCCATGCGCATCGGACCAGGCTGCCGGAGTCGCTGTGGCAGTCGGCGGTGGAATTGGCCCGGCAACACGGTTTGTACGCGGTTGCCCATCCGCTGCGGCTGGACTATGTGCAGTTGAAGAAACGTCTGGGCGGAGTTGTGAAAGCTCCAAGGAAGGCAGCGGCGCCGGCATTCGTCGAGCTGATTGGTGCGCATGCGTCATCGGAGTGCATGATCGAGTTCGAGTCTGCGATTGGCGGCAAAATGCGCATTCAGTGGAGGGGCGCGGCCGGCCCCGATTGGACAAGCCTTCTTCGCGCGTGGCGGGAAGCGGAGCGATGATCCATATTACGGCGCATCCTGGGGTAGAGGCAGGCGGACGTCCCTACGCCCCTTGCCTCGTACTAACAGCGTGGCATCCTGCCAATCGATATCCCCGGGGCGCATTTGGTATTACTATCTCGAGGACAAGATCCAGTTCCCGTTCCAAGCTCAATGCATCGCTTCTGTACCAACCTCGCCGTTGCGGAAAAGCGACTCTGTCGAGATCAGAAAGATGGCGCCTGAAGACAACTGTTCGACTGACATGCTTGTAATGACCCGCTGGAACAATCGAAATATCGCCGTGCCACTCTCTCAGTTAAAGGCCATCGGCGTGGATGAATCAACCACCCAAGCCATCGAAGACTGGCATTACTGGGTCGCCCAAGGCAACTGCTTCTGACGAATCCGAACTCCATGACGAAACGACATCCACGATCGCAGCCCACATGGACAGATGTTAAGGCGAAAGCTCACCAGCCTTGACCGGACAAGACTTAATGGGCCTGGTTCAGGATCTTTATGCTGCCCACAAGGATAATCAGACCTTCCTTCACACCCGTTTTGGCTTGGGCGAAGATGTTCTGAAGCCCTACAAGGAAACACTGGACCGCTGGCTCTGGCCGGATGTGTTGCGCAACCAGGATATCTCTGTCGCAAAGGCCAAACAGGCCATTTCCAGTTACCGAAAGGCGGTTGGCGAACCTGCCGGACTCGCAGAGCTGATGGTGTCCTTTTGCGAAAGTGCGGCTGGCTTCTCCGACAATATCGGGTATCAGGATGAAGGCTACTTCGATGCTCTGGTCCATATGTTCGAACAGGCTCTCAAGGTCACTTGTCAGCTACCTGCAGGCGACCGCGATGCCTTAATCGCCCGGCTGGACCGCGTGCGCACCATCAGCCACAATTTTGGATATGGCGTCGGCGATGACATGGACGACCTGCTTGCAAAATATGACCGCACCTAACTGATCCTCGCGGCCGGTTCACGCCTGCACAGACATGCTACGCAGCCTTGCCGAAAACTCACAGATCAGCGGGTCAAACAGCAGGATGGATTTGGTAATTCGCACACTTCTACAGGGCGATGGGCAGGCGTTTTCAAGGACCGGAGGAGCAAGAACACCGATACATACCTACGCGACCAAGAACCTCGATCCGTGATTGGGAAGATTCTCCATCAGCCCCAAAATCCCAAAATACTGTTGCAGATCTGGCCGGAACAGGTATCGGGAGCCGAAAGGGCATTGCTTGTGGCGTTGGCAGAGGCATGTTTGCAGGATGCGCAATGACCGTGAGCCATGCCATGCATTCCGCAAACGAGCACCTTCGTGCTCATGCCTCCACATCGCGCTTGGCACAATTCAGCAGACGTCTGCCCGATTACCAGCAGGAGCAAAAACACCGGCAATGTCGCTTTGTACATCATTCAAGTTGAATTTACAGTGCATCCGAAGAAATTAGCAAAAGTCTACACTTGCGAGCCGACGACGGGATTGCCGCCTGCTCGCAAGTGGCTGGCGTCAGAAGTTCAACGTAATCTTCGCCGTGAGCGCGCGTGGCGTGACATAGTGCGTGCCGCTGAACGTCGAAAGGTAGTTATACAGCGTGTACTTGTTGGCCATGTTGATTGCGGTCAAGTCGAGGTCAGTCTTGTACTTCTCGGCGTGGAAAATGTTGTTCTTTCCGATAGAGGCATCGAAGAGCGAGCGCGGGGCGACGCGCGGCGGATTATGATCGTTGTCGCTCTGGTTGATCGCGGGGATGCTGAGGAGGCTGGATTTGAGCTGAGATGCCGGACATGCGTAGTAGGATTCGCCGGGTCCGGGGTTTATCAGTTGGCCGATCAGGTTGAAACCTGTCGCCTTGACGCCATTGCAGCTCAGTCCAGCCTGAAACTCTTCGTCGGCAGTCAACTTCAGCGGAGCATAGTCAGGGTTGCCCGTCACAGGGTTGGTGCCTGGGACGATGTTGTTGTCGATTAGTAAGACCGCAGGCTGGCCGCCGATCATTGCAGCAGTGCCGTCTGGATTGAAGGAGCTGTTGGGGCAGGAGCCGTTATTAATATTGACTACGTCATAGCATGGAGTGGATCCCGCCACCAGGCCGGAGTCATAGCGCCAGTTGAAGCCGCCCCACAGACCGTTGGCCCAGCCGTCGTTGTGGAGGGTGTATTGGAAATGCGTGGTCTCGTTGAACTTCTCGTCGTGATCGATGCGGAATGGAGGATACAACTTTGACGAAGACACACCGCTTTCAGCGCCGGCGCCGGCGATTTGCGGCGGGAAAAAGCGGGCCGCGACGGAAGAGGTGACGAAGTACGCGCTGAATCCATGGGATTCAGGCATCTCCGCGCGGAGGGCGTAACCGGGAATCTTGGAATTATGCCAGTCGATGGGGAAGGTGACTGGGGTGTTGCCGAACACGCTGAAGTCGAAGGCGTTGTGGGTGTATTTCCAGATATATTCACCGCTGACCACTGCGTGTTTTCCAAGTGCCTGCTGAAAATTGGCATGAAACTCGTTTCGGAACCCAGGCTCAAGAATTTTCGATACTACGTTTCCAGCGACATCCATGGTACAGCCGAGGAGGGGGGCAAGCACCTGGTTGGTGCATCCACTGCTGGAGAGCACTAGATTTTCGTTGAACGGCGTCTCCATGGTGCGCGCATAGGAGACGGCGAGCACCGTTGCGGTGGGCTTGATGCTATACCCCAAGCCCACACGGGGCTCGGGCTGGCGAGCAATGGCAAGGCCGTTGTACAAATCGCCGCGCATGCCGAGGTTAAAGAGCCAGTTGCCGGCCTTGATCTGGTCTTCGATATATAGGGCCAATTCCTTTACGTCGGCGTGGCCGAAGTAGAAGTAGTCGCTGCCGCCACGGGTGAGGTCGTAAGGCGCGAGGGCGGGGTTGTAATTCCCATTAAAAGTGTTCGTGGTTTCGTTGCACGGGTCGGTGACACCATTGGAGCTGGGGTATCCGTAAATGGGTTCCCCGGTGTTGATATCGACGCAGGGCGCGTTGTAGAGATTGTCGGCGATGCCGAAGTTATCGTGCTCGCGCAGGAAGGTTTGGCCGTATTGGAAGCCGGCTTTGAAGTTGTTGATGCCCTTTACGTAGGAGTAGTCGCCGTGAACGGCCGCATTCGTCAACGTGCGGTACTGAGAGATGGAAGAGGTTTGAAGGTTTTCAGGTCCTAAATCGGCGAGCGCGTTGAAGCTGGGATAGTAACCGTAGATGTCCTTGCGGACGAATGCGCCCAGGTTGAAGACAGAGTCGTTGCTGAGGACGTGGGTGTAGGTGGGCGAGAAGTTGAAGGTGTTGATCTTGGAGCCTTGGTTGGCGTTTCCCTCATTGACGGTTGCGAGGTCGGCCTCTGCAGGGTTGGGGCTGATGCCGCTATTCGGACCGCTTGTCGGCACGTTTTGGACATTCAGGTTCTGAAAGGCGTTGGGCGTCTGGAACCAGGAGCGGCTGTAGTTGAGGTCGAAGTGCAAGGAATCAGTTGACGAAAAGGCATAATCGATGCGGTCGAATACGTTCTCCTCGTTACCTTTATCGTGGAAAACGGTAAACTCCGCCGGATCGAGAAAGCGGCCGGTATTCAATCCATCCCCTTCGATGAAGTTGCCCCAACTTTTGCCGCCGTAGGAGATATTGAAGCCCCCGGTCGCCGATCCGAAAGCTCCATAGGAAGCGCTTACGTTGCCGGTCGGCGTGGTAACACCCTGACCTGAACGCGTGGTAGCCACGATCACGAGGCTCGTCTTGCCGCCGAACTCGGCGGGAGGCGCGCCGCTGATGACTTCGATTGATTGAATCGAGTCGGCGGGCAGTTGGTTGGAGAAGACTTTGCTCTGCTGGTCAGTGATCGACTGGCCGTCGATGGAAAACGAGTTGGAAGCGTGGTCGCCGAGGCCGTGAAAGAGGCCGTTGGAATCGGCCGCTACGCCGGGCGAAGTTAGGGTGACCAGCGAGCTGAGCGTGGAGGACTGGCTTTCGAGCGGCACCTTGGTGAATTCGTCGCGGTCCACATCGGTGTGGAAAGTCGGGTCGTCTTCAATCAGGTCGCCAGAGGACTCGACCGTGACCGTTTGACTGCCTCCGGAAATCTGCATGACCAGCTTGACGTTGGTTCCCACCGACGAGTTAATCTCCACGTTCTGGCTCAATTGAGCGAAGCCTTTGGCGCTAACGCTGATCCGGTAGGGATTGAAAGGCACGTTGTGGAACGCAAACTGGCCGGTAGCATCAGTGGTTGTGGTCTGTTCGAATTGGCTGACAGCGTAGGTGAGATGAACGGTTGCATTGGGAATCACAGCGCCGGAGGGATCGGTCACGGTGCCGCGGACAGCGCCGGCATTACCGCTTTGTGCCTGCACGGTGAGCGTCGCGAAGACCAAGGCGAGGAGGGGAAGGATACGTAGCATTGCGCCACGATGGATCGTCATGGAATTGTCTCCTAAAGGCTGGCTGAAAAATGCGGAAAGCAAGCCGCGGGTCGTGCCGCCGCGACGTCCTCTATGCATCGGAGCATCGTTCCGTTCAGGGCCTGCCTTTGGGAACAACAAGGGACCGCGCCCATCAATAAGGTGCGACGGGCGAGCGGAACCAGACTGAAATTGAGATCGGAAAGATGCGCTAGCAGGCAGCTGGAGGTGGGCGAGTAAAGAGGGTGGGATGCCAGTATCGGATGATCGCGTGAATATCAGGCAACGCCGGAGCTACGGTTTCGATCCTGACCAGAACAACCGCGATCAACATGATCACGATGGGCACAACCGAGTGCATTGCGACGCACAGCGAGCAGTGGTCGGCATCGCTAGCGGACTCATGGACGTGCATTACCTGGGCCACGGCCAGAAACGCGAGCAAAACCAGGCACACAATAGTCGCCACTCTCAAAGCACTTTGCTTCGAATGGGAACCGCTGCGTAAACCAGCCTGATTTCTTCTCAATGTGGCATCCTCGGTAAAAGTGTACACGGAATTGCGGCGTGCCGGAAGTCCCTAACATGTCAAGCTTTTACCAGCCGTATCGCAAGCGAGGAATCCTGGTTGATCCAGTTAGACGCAGAATCTCCTTGATTGGTTAGGCTCCTTCGTCAACTTTTCGGTTCAGCGAAGCGTACTGCGGAGCTACTGCTGGGCGATTCCTTCCTTTCGAGATTGAAGAAGTTTGGGTCTCGTTCCAGGAGCATCTGGAGACAGCGCGTCATCAATTGAGAAACTGCTTGGGCGTTTCGTATCGGCTGGTGACAATTCGGCGATGCGTGATGCGCGTTAAGGCCTTGCTTCTACATGGGGGGGCTTCGGCTCGGCCGAATAATGAGACACCATCCACAATGCGAGCCAGACGCCAAGCCCTAGAACTATCAGCGAAAGGGCAAAAACGCTGATGACATCACGGAGTTTCCATCGGATCTGTTTCAATCGCCGCTTGCTGCCTCTGGGGAAGGTAATAACTCGCGACATCATGACCTCCATTAAGGTCGCTGACAGATGCCGAAATGTGGGGAACTTCCGCGGCATCCTCCGCGCGTTGGTGGGATCGTTCCGTTTCTTTGTCAGCCTGTGGGGGTACACCGATGCCTCGTCAGCCGAAGGCGACGAGGGCGGACGGGATCAGACTGAGAACGGGAATCGGAAAGATGTGCTAGCGGCCGTCGGGAGGCGGGCGAGTAAAGAGGGTGGGGTGCCAGTTTCGGACATGCGCGCAGTCTTCAAGCAACACCGGCGCGGCGGTTCTAATCCTGATCAGGAGAATCGCGACCATCATCACTAAAATTGGCGCGACCGAATGCATCGCGATGCAAAGAGGGCAATGATCAGCGTCGGCGTCTACCGAATGTGCAATGGCTACGTGGACAATCGCCAGGAGCATAAGCAAGACCAAGCACACTGCGATTGCCACCCGCAAAGCGCTAGGCCTTGGGCGGAGACTCCACATTGAATGTGCCCGAATACTGATCAACAGAGCATCCTGACGTGGATAATACACGGACCAGGGGCGTGCATGCGATCAATTGGATCGTAGGATCTACGGTGCACATACCCAAGGAGCTGTTAAATTTTGCGCTTTCTGCTCGTTACAGGTTCTCCTCAGGAGTACTCCCCGAATGTCGGCTTATGGTCTTTGAACCGCTCCGGGTGAATTACCGCTAGCCTACATCGGAAACGTCTCGCGCACGACATGCGCGAGAGGGTGAGGTGTGTTTGCGAGACGTTTTCGATTAGGAGGTAAGAAGGAAGGCGCAGGCGCCGGGGTCGCGGTGATCCTGATTGGGATTATGGATATTGAATAGCATTTGGTATTTGGTTGAGTTATTTGGTGAGTCTATTTTTCGCCGTTGGTGATGGAAATCGGTCAGGCGATGACAGCGCGAGCTGGAAGCAGGGGTTTTCGGGATGGTGTTGGCAGTGGTGCTGAAGCTGTTCTGTGAGCTGAAGGCACACGGCCACGCGGACGTGCGAGGAGCAAGCCGGCAGCACGGGTTGGCGACAGTGGTCATGAGGTATCGAAGGTTGCGAAATGGAGTTCTGTTGCGGTGAAGCGCTGGACGACGCGCATGGCGTTACCGCAACGTGGGCAGTGCCACGGTGCGCAGTCGGGTAGGGGCGGAGGAATCAGCGGTTCGCGTCCCTGAGCGGCGAGCAGAGTGCGGGCCAGAGGCAATAGCTGTTTGCGGAAGCGATTGGCGAGCAGGCCGTAGCGGCGGATGCGTACGAACCGTTTGGGCAGCACATGCAGGAAAAAGCGGCAGAGGAAGTTCACGGCATCAAGGGTCATGACGCGCTGCTTGCCGCCGTGCGCATAATCGCGCCAGAGGAAGCTGACGCGCTCACCGTCGAAGGTGGTGATGCGGTGATTGCTGATAGCCATGCGATGGGTGTAGCGGCCGAGGTAGCCGAGGACATGTTCGGGTCCGCCGAAGGGCGGCTTGGCGTAGACGTACCATTTCTTGTTGCCCAGTTTGCTGATCAGTTGCTCAAAGCAGGCCGGATCGCCGAGAGGAGCGGCCGGACCTCTCAGTTTGAGCAGGCCTTTGCGATAGAGGTGGCAGAGTCCGTCAAGGAACTTCTTGCGGAAGACTTTGCGCAGGACGGGAACTGGCACGAGGAACATCGGATGACGGGTCGGGATCCAGCGCTGATGATCTGCTGATAGTCCGCCGCCGGGAACGACGCAATGGAGATGGTAATGGGGCAGGAGGTTCGAACCCCATGTATGCAGGATGGAGAGGAACCCGATCTGTGCACCGAGGCGTTGGGCATCGGCGGCGACTTCGAGCAGGGTCTGCGAGCAGGCCTCGAATAACAGATCGAGCAATGGCCTGCAGGAAGTCAGAGCCAGCGGGTTCAGTTCGTGGGGCAGGGTGAAGACGACGTGGAAGTAGTTGGTGTTGAGCAGATCGCGCTGCTGTGCTTCGAGCCATCGCCTGCGAGCCTGGGCCTGGCACTTCGGGCAGCAGCGCGAGCGGCAGGAGTTATAGGAGATGGGTGGTTCGTACTGGCAGTCCACACACTTGTCCTTGTGTCCACCGAGGGCCGCGGTGCGGCAGCGCTCCACGGCCCGATATGCCTTCAGCTGCTGATAGCTGAGAACGGCGTTGAAGCGCTCCAGAAACTGCCTGCCTCTGCGACGGACGATGTCGGCCACTTCGATGGCCGGCCGCGTCATGAACGCGGACGATGATAGAGACGGCTGCTCTGGTCGAGGCTGGAAAGCTTCAGTTCCTCGATAGGGTTGGCGACCTTCTGCAGGTGTTGAGCGGACAGGTGCAGATAGCGGGCTGTCACCTCCAGATCCTCATGGCCGAGCAGGAGCTGGATGGTGCGCAGGTCGGTACCGGCTTCGAGCAGATGCGTGGCCCAACTGTGTCGAACCAGGTGCGGGCTCGCGGACTTGCGAAGGCCCGCCTTGCTGGCTGCTTCGGTGCACGCCACCCATACCGTCTTGTCGCTGATGGGCTGCTCGTGACCGCGATGCACCCGCGACGGGAACAGGTAGGTGCGGGGCTTGAGCCAGCGCCAGTAGACACGCAGGTTCTCGAGCAACCTCGGGCTCAGGGGTAGGTCCCGGTCCTTGTGTCCCTTGCCGTCGACCACGTGGATGACCATGCGCTGGCTGTCGATGTGGTCGATCTTGAGCCGGGCGAGCTCGGAGCGGCGCATGCCGGTTCCGTAAAGGACCATCAACAGCATGCGCTGAAACAGGCTGCTGCTGGCGTTGATCAGACGTGCGACTTCTTCCTGGCTGAGGATGTTGGGCAGCTTCCTCGGACTCTTGGGATAGGGCAGGAACTCGCGGAACTCATGACGATGAAGCGTGCGCACGTAAAAGAACCGCAGTGCGGCCACGTGGTTCTCGACGCTTCCCGGACAGAGCTTGAGCTCCCTGAGCAGGTAGGCCTGATAGCTGCGCAGATGATCTGGACCGAGCTTGTCCGGCGACTTGCCGAAGTGTTGTGCGAACCGCTCGACGAAGCGGATGTAACGCCGCGTCGTGCCTGCAGAATAGTTGCGACGCTCGAGTTCTTCGAGCATCATTTTGCGAAGTTGAGTCATAGTCGCTTACCTCCTATGACTCTCACGCTACCCGGCCACAAAACTACTCGCCAGCCAATGCTGCAGCGGCCGCGGCGCCTGCGGCTTCGTTCTTACAGCCCACTCGGACACACTCGATCACGGAATTAACCTCTTCGATTGGGAGTACCAGCAAGGCGCGGGCGAAGAGCGCCTGGGCATCGCGCTCAAGAGCAAACGGCATCAAGCCGTTCTTGTGACCGGCGCCTGCACTTACGGCCGCAAGAAAAGCATCGCCATGGGCATGCTCGAAGACTCACTTACCCCTCTGCAGACCGATTACCTCGACGTTTGGCAAGTACTAGCACGACGCGACTGCCTCGGCACAGCGATCTTGGCACATTCATGCAGAACGTCGGCGCCGCGTGGTTAATGGTATCGATCGGTGCCGGACCGATGTACGTCGCACTCACGCAATCCGCCGCTTCGCTTCCATACTTTCTGCTTGCCCTACCCGCCGGCTCCGCAGGCGACATCGTCGATCGCCGTAAGCTGGTTCTGTTTCCTGAGTCGTGGATGATGGCCGTGGCGCTGCTCGTCGTAGTCGTGACGATTGCGGGACTCATGTCGCCCTGGCTGCTTCTGGTGATGACGTTTGCTCTCTCTGCCGGTGATGCGTTTGAAATGCCGACCTGGCAAGCGATTCTCCCTGAATTGGTACCCAGGAAAAACCTTGCGGCAGCATCGGCGCTCAATGGGATCGAGTTCAATCTGGCGCGTGCGGTTGGGCCAGCGCTCGCGGGCGTAGTCATTGCCGCCGCTGGCATCGCCACGGCCTTTGTGGTGAACTTCTTGTCGTTTGCCGGTGTCATTCTGGTCATTGCCAGGTGGAAGAGGCCCATCCGCAAACGCACCGCGCCACGCGAGACGATGAAAGGGGCTACCGTCGCCGCCCTGCGCTACGCCCGCCACTCCCCCGCAATCATTACCGTGGTGGTCCGGACCGGCATCGTCATGTTTTTCTCGAGCGCGCTCTTCGCGTTGCTTCCGACGGTTGCCAAGAGCGTGAATGATTCAGCAATCGATTATGGGATATTGCTTGGGTGCTTTGGCGCCGGCGCCATTGCCGGCGCGCTGCTCATGCAACCGGCTCGCGCCAAGTGGTCGACGGAGGTGGTCGTGTCGAGCAGCGTAGCGATCCTCGGGTCGGCGCTTATCGCGACCAGCGGCTTACATAAGTTGATCACGCTCGCTCCCGCCATGCTGGTTGGCGGTGCGGCATGGGTCGTCTTCATCTCTCTCATCAGCGCTTTGGTGCAGAACCTGGCGCCGGATTGGGTGCGCGCACGAGTTCTTGCGATCTTCATCCTTGTCTATCAGGGAGCGTTCGCACTAGGGAGCGCTGCGTGGGGTGCCGTAGCCCAAAGGTCCGGGATCCATGCCGCCTTGCTGTACGCCGGCGCCGGAACCGCGGCGACTACCATGCTTGCCCTGTTCGCAAGGCTTCCGGATTCGCCCGCGGACCTGACTGCCTGGAACCATTGGCGCATGCCTGTTGTGGTCAAGGAAGTTGCAGGCGACCTGTTGCAGGGACCGGTGCTGGTGACGGTCGAATACGTCGTACCTCAAGGGAGGCAAGCGGGGTTTCTCGAAGCAATCCACAAATACGGTCGAATGCGGCGTCGCGACGGCGCGTATCGATGGGGAATATTCCGTGACACTGCGGTTGCGGACCATTATCTGGAGGTGTTCCTGGTGAACTCCTGGGCGGAGCACATGCGCCAACACGAGCGGCAAACCCAGGCAGACCGTCAACTGGAGGAGCGGCTGCGCGGTTACACTGTCACGGAGCCAAAGGTTCGTCACCTGATCTATTCGCTTTCGAAGCATGGCTAACCATTGCCAGAAAATATGCAGCATCAGCATCTCTTTCACCATGGTTTCGGATACAACATTGACTATGCCTTGTCCAAGCCTCGACTACCACTTGTTCAAGTTCAGCGATTCGTGCCGAAATCATGGCGAGCACAGTAGAGCACTAGGTCCTTCGACAAGCCGGCCTTCTTGCGCGCCTGATTCCACATTCGATTAACCATCGCTGCTCCGAAATGCTTTCCCTTTTTGCGCGACTGCCAGACCCATCCTTCTCGGCGATCTCCGCACCTTTTCTTCAAGATTTCCAAGAAGCGATCGCTAGTAGGAACCCAGCGTCGGCCTTCAGGAGTCTTGCTTTCGGGAACGCAGAACACACACCTTTTCCAGTCAATATTTTGTATGCGCATGGAGCAAAGCTACTTCACGTTCCTGGGTCCGGTATCGGCGTCACGTGGTCTATTTTTGTTCCGGCGCGTACACTCCAGCGGCATGAGCAAGTTCGGTTGCGCCTATATCGACATCGACGACACATGGGCGGGTGTCTGAGAAGAACGGAGCAGGTAAACGTGCCGTACGATTCGAGCGATGTGAGCTAACCTGAGCCTTTTCAATACCAACTTCAAATGCTTCCGTGCGTGCTAGTGTTATTGGTAAGTAGTTGAATCGAAAGCTGCTTAATCCTATGGTGTACCCCAATTTGAGGCTGAATTTGGATCAGAATAACGGGCGAGAGAGGCGTTACTGGATAGGTGAGCCCCTTGGAACGTTGATTCCGGAAATCTGGCAGTTCGAAAAAACGGTATCAACCAAGGTTCTGGAGTGTTCGGAGCAAATTTTTCAACCCACAACCCAACCCACAGTTGGTGCTGTCTTACACAACTTCCGCGTACCTAGGCAGTCCCCGCGGGTTTGTAAGTCATTGAAAAACCTAGCTATTCTGCCCTGTCACAGCAGAGGTCTACATTCCACGTGGACGTAAAGTGGATCGGATTTGTAAACACTGGCCAACACATGGGAACCAATCTGCCGCCGGCTTTTCGGTCAGGGAGGCGATCTAGCTGTGAGCACAAATCATTAGGTTTCCGCTCGCTTCGCAACACCCACGAAAACCCTTTAAACGAGCCTCTCTTTAGGACATTTTTCCATGGGGATTTCTGCTCACTTCGTTGCAACCCGTTTTGGACCTCTAGACCGACAGACAGTGGTTGGCTCGATCGCTTACGTCGCCAACAGTGCCAACCAAAACCGCTGAGTTGTCGATTCGACTGCCAATACGTACGGTGATTTGCAAGGCATTGCGGGGAAGAGTCTTAATGAGATCGCGGGGCTGGAGATCGCAATGCTTCCTTCGACAGAATAAGTTCCTTTCTCTCCACCCACATCAGAATCGCTAGAAACGCTGCGGTGAGAAACGCAAACATGGCAAAGGTGGCACGCAGCTCAGGGACGGTCTTATTCCTATCAAAGACAGCCTTCTGGCTCGATCCTGCGTCTACTCCCTCGGGCTGGGCTAACGACCTAGGAGGCGTGCAACCCTCACCTACGCTGGCGATGGTGTTTGATTACGGAGGGACTCCACTTAGCGGGCCACTGTACGCTCTGCGGCGAGCAAATGTCTCAACCTGCCAGGCAGGTGACTGCGACTGGAGAGCGCTTGAACTGGTATGACGCCCAGTTTTGCCCTGCATAGTGAACGCAATCAGGGCTTTGCAGCTTGACGGCCTGCGAGCGTAGGCTTAACAAACTGGAAAATTGCCGAGGTCCCGCGAAGTCACCGGGGCATTTATTTTTGTCGGAATCCCTGCATCGGTCCCCCGACCGCATCAAACCATCAAGCGCTAGCTCGGGCATGGGTATAGCAGATTGAATGGTTCGCTCGGGAGCGGGATATCGCGGAGCATAACCAACGACGATATGCGCGGAACACTTTAATGGCTGTCTGTCCGTTGCCTGTGATGAATCTTCTTGCCTTTGTCTTCCAGCTAGATACGGACGATTTATACGGGGTCTTCATGGCCTGCACTGTGAATTCGACGGGATACGCGCTCGGAGTCTTTCCACAACACCTCGGGAGGGACGATACCGTGGACGAATTCGTGGCCGTGCTCCGCGCTGCGGAGGCTTCCAGGCCAGGCAACACCCATCGCCTTGCACAGGAAAATGAGCTGGAAAATGAGCTGAAGGGCGACCTCGACAGCATATCGGAGACATGTCCACTCGAATTTGTACTTATCCGGGGCCAAACCCTACCGGCGATCGAGCAGCCCCGCGATGAGCCGCTCTCCCACCTCAACGGTCAGCACGTGGTCGGGCGATTCCTACGCCTCGCTGTAGCCTTGTTGTCAGCAGCGTTGGCGGCTCTCTTTTCAGTTGGTGCGTGGTCGCAAACCCAGCTTGCGGCAGTTTCCGGCACCATCACCGACACAACTGGCGCCGTTGTCCCCGGCGTCAGCGTTACGGTTATCAACCAACGCACTGGATTGAAACGGAGCGGCGTTGCCGACACGACCGGCGAATACCGTTTTGCCGGCTTGCCAACTGGAAACTATTCTCTTCGCATAGAGAAGACAGGATTCCAATCACAGACTCGTGAGGGAATTGTTCTCACCTCGGCCGCCGAAGTGACGATAAATTCGCAACTCGCGATAGGCGACGTTCACGAGCGAACGACGGTCAGCGCGGACGTTGCCGGGATCGATAACACAACGTCGACTATCAACGGACTACTTCCAGAGCGAAGCCTGACGGAACTGCCTCTTGACAACCGCGATCTTTTTAGTGCGGTTGCGCTGGAGCCCGGAGTCGCTCCTAATCCCAGCAGTGCTCCTTCGTTGCTTTCCAGCGGTAAGGCTGGGCAATTTTCAATCAATGGTGTACGTCCGAGCATGACGGACGTTCTGATCGACGGTATGGATGCGACCGATCCGGTCTGGGGCTACTCGCCCGCGGGCGCTTCAGGGTTTTTTCTCGGCCTGAATGAGTTGGCGGAGGTCAGCGTTTTGACCCAAACCTTCAACGCGGAGTACGGCGGGCATGGTGGCGTCGTCATCGAGATGGTCACGAAGTCAGGCAGTAATCAATTGCACGGGTCTTTGTGGGAATTGCATCGGGATGCGTCACTCGACGCAAAGAACTACTTCGATTTGGGGCCCAGTAAGATCCCTCCGTTCGTCCGCAATCAATTCGGAGCTGGAATCGGTGGGCCACTGAGGCGGGATCACACGTTCTTCTTTGCCAACTATGAGGGGTTTCGCGAAGTTGAGGCATCGACGGCAATTGCCACAGTACCCGATGCCCTCGCGCATCAAGGACTGCTGCCGTCCGCTGCGAATCCGTCCGGCTGCAGCAACGCCACCCCGAGCGGATGTGCCGCTGTTGCGCTAAATCCCCTGATACCACAGTTTCTCAGTTTGCTGCCTCCTTCGAACGGACCAGACAATGGGGATGGAACTGGCGAACTGATCACTGCTAACAGAGGTACCGACCGTGAGGATCACGGTATGGTTCGCATCGACCACAACTTTTCCAATGCCCATTCGACCTTCGCGCGCTACACAGTAGATGACAGTTCAGCTCTGGTTCCATACGTGGGAACGCCACCGGGCACGTATGTGCCGGGATTCCCGGCTTTCCATCTGGCGCGGAATCAGTATGTCACTGTTGAGGACCGCGCCACATTTGGACCGAAACTGATCAACGAACTGCGCTTCGGCGTCAACCGCACAACGGCATCTTCGTCGATCGATAACACGCATCCGGGTTTGTCTATTTCTTTGGTTCCTAACCGGCCGTTTGGAATGATAGATATTGCGGGTATGAGCCTGATAGGCAACAGCCCGGTTTTTCCTTTGGGCGATTATTCGACTGTTTATCAGGTTCAGGACCAACTGGCGCGCACGATTGGCCGTCATACCCTGAAATTCGGCGGGGAGTTTCGAAGGCTCGAATACAACGGGCCGCTGGATTTCGCTGTCGACGGATTGTATAGCTTTGAGGATCTGACTCCTTTCGGGTTGCAGGCATCCAGCAACAACCCTGCTCTCGAATTCTTCCTCGAAGGCTTGCCGTTGTCGTATGTGGGGGTCAATCCCTCCAACGCCGATTCTGACCGCGGATACCGTCAAACTATCGCGTCTGGCTTTGTCCAGGACTTCATGCGCGTGAACAATCGCTTAAGCGCAAATTTCGGACTGCGCTACGATTTTTACTCCAATCCGACCGAAGTAAACGGGCGTATGTCGACTATTCGCAACCCTGCGACGGATTCAGGGGCAACTGTCGGCAACGCATTTGCCGGGACGCCGCTGGATCTTCTGTCCCCCCAGGCAGGCTTTGCATGGAACATCTTCGGCGACGGCAAAACTGTGCTGCGGAGCGGATTCGGCATCTATCGCGACAATCTCCCTGCGAGCACGTATGCCACTGATCGGTTTCTGCCCCCATTTTTCGAATTGGATTCCTTTGCTTTTCCTGAGTTCCTCAACCCACAGAACGCTCTCCTAACCCAACTGCTCTATCTCTTCGCTGCGACTTATCACCCTAAGTTCCCATATGTGATGCAATATAACCTCGATCTGGAACGAGAGATCGCGCCGGGCACGATGATCAGGGCGGGGTATTTTGGAGCGCGCGGCAATCACCTCACCCGGGAAGCAGAAACGAATCCGTTCGAGCCCGTCCTGGGCCATCGATACAATCCGAACCTGAATTCTCCTCTGTTAACCGACCTGACCGATGCACAGTCATTCTTTAATTCATTTGAAGTTTCCCTTTCGAGGCGTTACGCTCACAACCTCTCGTGGGAGACCTCCTACACGTTAGCCCATTCTATCGATGATGCTTCGGTGGGTTATTCCGTGGATTCTGTGAATGATCCGCCCGCATCCCAGAACATTTTCGATCGCAAGGGAAGCCGGGGGCGGTCAGATTTCGACGTTCGGCATAATTTCATGGCGAATGCCGATTACCAGTTGCCTGGAAGCGGACGTCTCCTCGATGGCTGGCAGACCTCAGCTGTTGTTGCCGTTCGTAGCGGACCGCCATTTACCCCAGTGCTCTCCTTCGACAATGCCGATGTGCAATCGTTGCTTACTGCGGAACGTCCGAACCTTGTTGGCAACCCTTACGCGGGCGCCTGTCCAAATGGGGCCAAGGTCGGTATTTCGTCGTGCTGGTTTAATCCGAGTGCATTTGCAGTACCGCCTGCCGCTGAGTTTGGCAATGCCGGACGAAATAGCCTCCGGGGACCGGGATTTGCGCAATTTGACCCAGCTCTGCGCAAAGATTTTGCGTTCAATGAACAGCGGAAGCTTACGGTTGGAGTGGAATCGTATAACCTGTTTAACCATCCGAATTTTGGCGTTCCGAGTAATACGCAAAGTCCGCTTAGCCTGGGAGGTAACGGGGATGCCGTCTTCAGCGATGCGGCCGGTCATTTCGCCGATAACGCAGGCCAAATCCTAACCACCGTTGGCACCGGGCGTCAGATTCAACTAACTGGCCGGTTTACGTTCTGAAAGGCACCGGAAGGCCGTCAGACCAGCCGTCACACTTGGATCAGAGGCATGATTCTCTAGTTTCCTGCGAGAATGGATATCTGGCTTCGCAGAGGCCTAGCGATAAGGATGCTCTCAATGGCAGCAGCCTCCGAATACACGTTAGAGCCAATTCGCGATAGGGCGGAATTCACGCTTTTCCGCGCCCGGCAGCGCGGCACTCCAATGCCCCTTCTGGCGGTCGCTCCTATCGCAGAACCACCGCCGCCCCGGAGCCTGCGACGCCTTGAGCACGAATACTCGCTCACAGCCGAACTGGAGCACACGTGGGCGGCCAAGCCTCTGGCGCTCACGCGTCACGAAGGGCGGACAATCCTTGTTCTCGCCGACCCGGGCGGCGAGCCTCTCGACTGCCTTCTTGAACGGGACCGGGAGCAGTCTCTCGATCTGGCGCGGTTTCTATACCGAGCCATAAACCTGGCAACGGCGCTCGGCCATGTCCATGAGCGCGGTTTGATTCATAAAGACGTCAAACCCGAAAACGTGCTCGTCGATGACGCCAGCCACGTATGGCTCGCCGGCTTTGGCATTGCCTCCCGCCTGCCGCCAGAGCGCCAAACGCCTGTATCTCGAGACTCGATTGAGGGCACCCTCGCCTATATGTCCCCGGAACAGACCGGGCGCATGAAATCAATGACTGTTCGAACTGCGAACCGTGTGACCCTTCCGATTTGTTCTATCATTGTAATCACAATGAATGCCGATCTGACTTACCATCAGTTGTCTGCCGATCCGGGATGCCAGCGTGGAGTCCCTCCGAGCATGCACGGTTATTCGGGCGCGATACATTGCAATTAGGCCAGAAGGGCAGAGGGGCATCGATCCCGGGCAACGTCAAGAGCATCTGTAGCATCTAAGTTAGCAGTGTCCGACGCAACCGCTTCTCAGCAGAACGGACGGCTTCAGATCCGGGACAATACCGACGTTTATCTATCGGGTGGAAGTTTCGGTGTAGACCGGATGCTTTCAGCATTCGAAGAGATGGCGGCTTCAGCCAGAAGAGCGGGAGGAATCCCGCTGAGTCGCGTGGCGTGCCGGATGGAGTGTGCGTCCGAAGATCAATCTCGTATCCAGGATGTGACCGACTTTAAGTCGCGTGTGAACAATGTTTGGCGCCGATATGACGACGCCGCTATCTGCACCTGCCATCTCGCGCAGCTCGGCCGGGATGCCGTGATCGACATCATGCGGACGCGCCGGATGGTGACTATTGGAGGGCATCTCCAACAAAATCCCTTTTTCACGCGTCCTGAGGAGTTCCTCAGCGAATCTCACGGACGGCGGTCTGCTCGAACAAATCCCCAGTAGCGGCGGGCCAGTATGCATCAGCAACCAGCGGATTCTGCGACTGAAGTAAAACGGCTGCAGGGCTGTGTGAACGATCTGGTCAGCGTCCTTGCACTTCCAGCTGTCTGGGGTGGCAGCAAACCGAATCGAATCCTGGATACTTTCCTCGATACCCTCCTGGTAATGCTTGACCTCGATTTCCTCTATGCACGAGTACGTCTTGACTCTCACGAAGCCCCGATCGACACGCTTAAGACCACTCAACTCTACAGGACGAGTCATAGCTTGGAGGACCTTAGAAATGCACTGAATCAATGGCTGGGAGAAAATCCGCAGCGATGGCCTGAACAACTTTTCAAGCATCTGGGAGAGCAAGAGGCTTCGGTCTTTCCCATCAGGCTGGGGATTGTAGGCGATCTCGGACTCATTGTGGCGGGGTCTCAGAGAGCCGGTTTTCCGGAACAAACCGAGACCCTGGTGCTTAGCGTAGCTGCGAATCAGTTGGCTATCGGGTTGCAGCAGGCGCTTCGCCTGAGTGAGCAGAAACGGGTTGCAGATGAACTTGATCGGCGAGTAGCAGAGCGAACCAGAGAGCTTGCCGCGGCCAACCAAGAGCTGCAGCTCCAGGTTGGGCTGCTGCAGCATCTTCCTGTATCCACCTGGACGCTCAAGCCGGATGGGACACCGGATTTCGTGAACCGAGTCTGGCTTGAATTCTCCGGTCAGAGCCTCGATTTCGTCCGGTCATCTCCCGAGGCCTGGATGAGCGCGGTTCACCCCGAGGATCGTGAGACGGCGTTGAATGCCTTTTGGGAGGGAGTACGCACGGGACAGGGTTTTGCGTTTGAAACCAGGTCTCTCAGCGCACAGGACGGAAGTTATCGCTGGCATCTGCAGCAAGCCGTAGTCTTGCGCGATGCAGAGGGAAAGGTCTTGAAATTCGTCGGCACCACCACCGACATCGACGACCAGAAACGTGCCGTGGGAGCGCTGCGGGCTAGCGAAGCCAACCTGCGGCGGGTGATCGATACGATTCCGTCCCTTTCCTGGTGCAACCTGCCCGACGGCCCCAACGAATTCCTAAGCAAAGGTTGGCATGATTACACGGGCATGTCTCCAGAAGAGGCGCACGGCTGGGGTTGGTCTGCATCTTTCCATCCCGACGATCTACCGCCATTGATGAACCGCTGGCAGGAGTTACTGGTCTCGGGCGAACCAGGGGAAATCGAGGCCCGCATCCGCCGTCACGATGGAGAGTATCGCTGGTTTCTCATCCGCGTCGCTCCGTTCCGCGATGAATCTGGCGCGATTTTGCGTTGGTACGGCACCAGCACGGATATTCATGATCGCAAGCTGGCGGAAGAAGCTCTAAAGGCGAGTGAAGCCCAACTCCGCCTGATCATCGACAGCACCCCTGGACTCCTGGGTGTACTGAGTCCGGCCGGTGAAGTCGAATTTGTCAGTCGCCAGAATTTGGATTATTTCGGCTTGGCGCCCGAGCAATTAAAGGGCTGGAGAACCATCGATATTGTTCACCCGGATGACTTGCCTCGCGCGATTGCCAAGTTTACCCATTCGCTTACAACCGGAACACCCTTCTTCGATGAGCACCGGTACCGCAGGGCCGACGGCGAGTATCGATGGTTTGACGTTCGGGTCTATCCCGCGCGAGACACTCAGGACCGGATCACTCGCTGGTTCACCTTCTCGATCGATATACATGATCGCAAGCTCGCCGAGGAAGCCCTACGGGCCAGTGAAAACAATCTCCGCCAGATTTTGGACAGCATTCCTGGGCTGGTGTGCACTATGGATCCGACCGGTGAGATTCAACATCTCAACCAGCCACTCCTGGATTACTTCGGGAAGACTCCCGGGGAACTGAGGGGCTGGAAGATGACCGATGCTGTTCATCCGGATGACCTTCCCGAAGTGATCGAGGCTTATACGTATTCGATCACGACTGGAACACCATACGAAATTGAACATCGTTGCCGACGGGCAGATGGTGTCTATCGGTGGTTCCAGGTCCGCGCCTCGGCCGTGCGAGACACAGATGGCCATATAACGGGCTGGTACGTCTTACTAACCGATATAGACGACCGGAAGCGGGGCGAGGACGAGCTCAAGCGAAGCGAAGCACGACACCGAGTTGTGGTTGAAACGGCCAGCGACGCGGTGGTCAGTATCGACGAGAACGGCAGAATCATTCTTGCGAACCCGGCAACGAAGCGAATATTTGGATACAACCCGGAAAAACTAATCGGGAAACCTCTCACCGTGCTCATGCCCGGAGCCATGCGCAAGCTCCATGAGACCGGTTTCAAACGATATCTCGAAACCGGCACGAGGCATCTGAACTGGCAGGGCACCGAGGTGACTGCCATGCGGGCTAACGGAGAGGAGTTTCCAGCAGAGGTCTCGTTCGGAGAGATGATCTCGAATCATCGAAAGGTATTCACCGGATTCATTCGAGATATCTCTGATAAGAAGCGCGCTCATGAAGAGTTACTCAACAGCCAGGCGGAACTCGCGAGAATCACGCGAGTCGTGACGATCGGACAACTGACTGCCTCAATCGCACATGAGGTGAACCAGCCGCTATCGGGCATTATCACGAATGCGAGCACGTGTCTTCGCATGCTGAAGAGTGATCCGCCGAATATTGACGGTGCGCGGGAGACCGCACAACGCGCGATTCGCGACGGCAATCGTGCTTCAGAAGTGATCACTCGGCTGCGATCGCTTCTCAGCAAAAAGCAGACTGACTTCGAGCCGCTCGATCTCAATGAAGCGACTCGCGAAGTCATCGCGCTGCTGTCGGGCGAATTGCAGAGAAACGAGGTGATTCTGAAACCTGAATTCTGCGATCGCCTGCCTGCTGTCAAGGGTGATCGCGTTCAACTTCAGCAGGTTATTCTAAATCTCCTCCACAATGCGTCAGACGCGATGGTCACGGTCAACGACCGGCCAAGGCAGCTACTCATTAAGACGGAGACGGACAGCGATCACGTAACTGTATTTGTTCAGGATTCCGGAGTCGGCTTTAGTCCAGAGATGAGCGAACGGCTTTTCGAGCCCTTTTTGACCACCAAGCAAGGGGGAATGGGTATCGGACTGTCAGTGAGCCGCTCAATTGTCGAGGCCCATCAAGGCCGCTTATGGGCCGCTCGAAACGCCGGCCCGGGCGCGACGTTTGCATTCTCTATTCCGCGCGAGCATCCCACCGAATTTGGCCGCGAACCTGCTTCAGCGCAGACGCCCTAACTTCAAAGAAACCAATACCAAAGTGCAATAGACGACCCCCAGGCTCTCTGCGACGATGATGAGTATAGATGTGGCCATAAAGGCCCATGGGAATTTTCCTCCGCCGCGTGGTTGATGAGCGGTCCGGAAAAGGAATGCGCCAGGCTCGATCCGAATGCAAGGACTGCCTCAGACGAAGCTATTGGAACTGAAATGTTCTCCGCATTGAGTTTTAGCTTCAAAGCAAGTGCGGCTTGAGAACCCCATAATGAAGACACAATTGCTGGTCTCGGTAGTGGATGACGATGAGTCGGTTCGGGAGTCGTTGCCAGACTTGTTGAAGGAACTCGGATATGCTGCCCTGACGTTCTCCTCCGGGGAAGAGTTCCTGGCATCCGATAGCATTTTGCACACCAAGTGCCTGATTCTCGACATTGCCATGCCGGGGATCGGAGGGCCGGATCTCAAACGCGAGCTTGAGCGTCGCAGGTTGAAGTGCCCGGTTATTTTCATTACTGGTAAGAGAGATGAAGGCTTGAGGTCGCGTTTGCTTAAAGATGGCGCCGTCGACTGTCTATTCAAACCCTTTAGTGATACGGCTCTGCAGCGCGCATTGGATTTGGCACTGAAGGGCAAATGAGCGCTCCCCGCTCCTGTGAGGTCTATAAAATGACTGCTGCGAGTGTCATCGGACATGAAGTGAGGTCCCTCCCCGAAATGCAAACCTCACCGGTCGTTTTCGTTGTGGATGACGATGTCTCCGTCCGTGAATCACTGGAGCTTCTGATTCGTCATGAAGGTTGGCAGGTCGAGACGTTCGAGTCGGCTTCGGCGTTTCTCGATCGCCCGCGTGTGCTTGCGCCAAATTGCCTGGTCCTGGATATCTCCATGCCTGGCCTCAACGGCCTCGAGTTGCAAAAACGAGTGGCTGTGGAACGGCTGGAAATGCCGATTATCTTCATCACGGGTCACGGCGATGTACCAAAGTCTGTACAGGCCATTAAGGCTGGGGCTGTGGAGTTTTTGACGAAGCCCTTCCGCGACGAGTCGCTGTTGTCTGCGATACGCAATGCTATTGAGCGCAGCAAATCACTGGTCAGTCGCAACGCCGAGCTTCAGGTCCTGAAATTGCGGTATGAGGACCTGACTTCTCGCGAGCGCGAAGTGTTTGTTCTCGTGGTCGCCGGTCTCCTGAATAAACAGGTAGGTAGCGAACTTGGCATCAGTGAAACCACGGTGAAAGCGCATCGTGGATGCGTGATGCGCAAGATGAAAGCCGCGTCGCTGCCGGAACTGGTAAATATGGCTGCGCGCCTTCGTCTGCCACGGCCGAAGAACTCGAATACACCGGCCAGCAACTAGCTTATCTCGCTATATCCACCACCTTTTCTGCCCGGACCCACTAACACTGAAGGTGATACGAAAGTATTAATCGATAGCCTCTCACTG
This sequence comes from uncultured Acidobacteriota bacterium, assembly GCA_963830785.1. Classification (GTDB taxonomy): domain Bacteria; phylum Acidobacteriota; class Terriglobia; order Terriglobales; family Acidobacteriaceae; genus Telmatobacter. Next base: position 79,263 of record CAWHNV010000039.1, on the reverse strand, counting down.
CAATCGTGGTTACATTCAGATGACCGGCGGCAGCGATCTGACACTCGGCTTGCTAGCGGCGTCGCTGATGGCCATGGTAGTTGCGATGCTGTTCGGAGCCGATCCACGAATGTCTGAAACACCACATGCCAGGACAGCAAATCTCACGCGCAAATGCACGAGACTCTTTCACGATTCCCTCGACAGCGACCTTGTGGCATCATGTAACCGGTTAAGCTCCAAAGCATCATTAAACATATGTCTGTATTTCCCTTTTTCGGAGAATCTAATCCGGCAATGTGAAAAACCATTGTAGACAAGCGGAGGTCGGCGACAGATGTGGCATTCTCACGATTGCTTAGTGAAATTCGTAACTGACCGCTCTCCGCCTGAAGGCAAGTTCTAATAACTTGGCATGATTTCATGGCTGCGCAATCTCGGGATGCTTCTTCCACTTCTAATACCGGGCCTTGCGTTCGCCGACCCGGCGCCATTTGATCTGGCTGGGCCCAAGCTCGAAGTCAAAGTGATGCGTGCTGGCAAGACCCTGCCGATCTCGGAAGCGCCCAATCTCTCGGCCGGAGACCTGCTTTCCGTCAGAGCCAATCTGCCGCCAGGTCAATCGGCACATTACCTCCTTGTGGTTGTTTTTTGAGGGGTTCTACAAACCCGCCTCCTGAGAACTGGTTCGCCACGTCGCAGCCGCAGCAGCACGGTTGGGGTTTCGCATCTTGCGGGAGTGCAATTTTCGGCAAAGGAGAGAGAACATGAATCGCTTATTTCGTAATAGGATGCTTGAAAAATCCCTGGTGTGGGTGGCGGCAGCTGCTCTGAACGGGTTGGTTGCTGCAGCACAGGTTAGCTCACCACCGAGTGGAGCCGGCCAACGCACGGACGCCCAGGTCGAAATGGATGTGGTCCATGCCCTGGACTCTTCAAAGGCGTTGAACAAGGACGTGATCACGGCAGAGACTTCTCGGGGCGAAGTGACACTCTCCGGAACGGTCTCCGGAGAGGCTTCGAGCGAACTGGCCGAGTTGATCGCTTCCCATGTTTCCGGGGTCACTGAGGTTCGCAACAATCTGCGGTTCATCGATCCCCAAGAGCTTCCCAGTGGAGCGAATGCGTCCGTGCCCGACACGCAACCAATAGCTGGCGGCACCCCGGCGGACGCCTCTCCGCGACCTCCCGCGCAGGCAAATGGGGCCCCGATAGGTCCTGTCACCATCCCTCAAGGAGCCCTGCTGCAAGTGCGAACCAGCGAATCCGTGGATAGCAAATGGGCACAAGCGGGCGCCCCCGTCCAGTTCGCTGTGATTCGCGACGTATGGGTCGGGGGAGTACTGGCGATTCCACGCGGTGCAACCGTTCACGGTGCGGTAACCGAAATCGCGAAGTCTGATGCGCTGGGGGGCAGCACAGAGCTTGCACTCCAGCTCACGTCGCTGGATCTGGGCGGACAAAGCTATCCCCTGGACACCGATCTGTTCGACGTCAAGGGTCCGAACAAGGCTGGTGAAACAGCACGTAACGTCTTTGGCAGCGCGTTGTTGGGGGCGATTATTGGCGGCATTGCGGACCGGGGTGCGGGCGCAGCAATCGGCGCGGCAGCGGGCGCGGGCGCAGGAACTATCATTACCGCGGCGACTCCCGGACCTGGAGCCTGGATTCCCGCGGAGGCCCTGGTGGACTTCCACCTGGCGGCGCCACTCACAGTGACTCCAGTCAGCGCACAGGTGGCAGCCCAGTTGGCGCAGGGACTTTATCCCGGCGGGCCGGCGCTCTACCGTCGCGAATATGCGCCCGGAGGATTCTACACCGATCCTCCGTACTACTATGCTTACCCTCCCGTCTTCTACCGTCCGTACTACGTCGACGAAGGTTTTTATTACTGGCGGTAGTTCGAGCTTGAGCGCTGGGTTCAGCTCTGGCTGGAGAATCTCAAGAACCAGGAAAGCACCTCGGAGTTACCACGCGAAGTCTGGGATGATTCTCTTACGCCCGCGCATTCTTAACTAAGGTTGAAGGAAAATGTCCAGGCCTCTGGATGAAGAACTTCGATCTGAATAGTCCTGTCCATCGTTGAACTACTTCCCCGGATGAAGTCCATTTACCGGGAAGAGACGCAAATTCGATGCCAACGGATCGATGGTAGAAACGACGAAACACGACAGCATGAGCGCCAGGAGAAAGAGCCCAGTTAAGAAGGTTCTCTGCCTGAACGTGAGCGGAATTCGCGAGGATTGGGATTGCGACACCTTCTACCTCCTTTTGATCGTTGTGCGGTTTGATACTTCCTTGCCTGTCGTTAAGTCATCGCGCTCGACAGGCTTGAACGCAGGCTCGACGCTTAAAACTGGCTCATCTAACTCAGGGCGGGCGAAGCTTTCGGCCTTTTCGTTGATGCGGTCCATCAGCGCGCCGCCCCATCGTGATTCATCCTGTACGCCAACCAGCAAAGTGCGCTCCCAAGTGCGAACGCCAACTCCAGCGCAATCCCCAAGACGAGGCTATGCACGCCTTTATTAGAGGAGTACTCCCAGGGATCGTTTATGCCGGATTCTCCTTGTTCAGTGCGCGCTTCGCCGTCTTCATGAATGTGCACACCCAAGGCGATGCCGCGTTGCGCTTGCTGATCCTGGGCAACAGGGTTCAAAACTGCACTTTTCAGCTTCATTTTTTACCATCCACCGTGCCAAATTGTTCCGTCGCGGCGGAGCTAATTAGTGTGCGCGACCTTTCTTTGAATCTCGTTCAGTGGTTCAAAGAGAATGCTGACTTAGGCCCTATTGAACATCAGCAAGAAGAGAACGGAAGGAAGATAAAGCAAAGAAGAGAACAGTAATTGGCGGGCAACTGTGTTGTTTTTTCTCAGGACAAGCCGTGCACCATACCACAAGAAGGCGAAGGTCAGAATCAGCATTCCCGTGACACATGTCCATCCAGTGAAGCCAAAGGCTTTGAAGGCTGACTCTACAAGAATCAACGCAAACAGCGGGAGTAAGATTTGCCACGTCATGGCCTGACGGATTCTCCTTCCTGGCGGCAAGACGTAGTATCCAGCTCTTGCGTAATCTTCGCGATAAATCCAGGCGATTGCCATGAAGTGCGGGAACTGCCACAGGAAGACAATGGCAAACAGGCCCCAAGCTTCGAGGTTCAGGCTTCCGGAAGCGGCAGCCCATCCAATCAAGGGCGGTATGGCTCCGGAAAGCGCTCCCACGAATGTGCAAATGGGGGTTTTCCTCTTGAGAGGAGTGTAAGCAAAGAGGTAAATTGCGGAAGCGAGCCCTGCGAGGATACTGGCCAGCAAGTTCACCGCCAAGGCCAAATAGGCGAGCCCGAAATACGACAGCAGGAGCCCAAACCAGAATGCGTCACTCGGATTGATGTCTCCTGAAGCAAGCGGTCTCCGGGCCGTGCGTCGCATACAGGCGTCAAAGCGCCTCTCGGCAAAATGATTGAGAGCGCAACTTCCCCCGGCGACCGAGAAGGTCCCAACTAATGTGTTGATCAAGAGAAGAAGTGGGAAGCGATGGGGATGCGCTGTAAAGGCCACGCAGAAACCGGCCAAAACAGTGAAAGCAACAAGCAGATTTACTTCCGGTTTTGTGAGCACACAGAATTTCATGAGCACTCTCAGGCCGGCCGAGAGTGGGTTTTGCACCTGCTCCAGCTCGTGCAATGGTCGAGAATTGAGTTCAGTCGTCATTTACGCAATCTCGCCATGTATTTCTTTGGAACTTTGTGGCAGGAAAGGTGTGTGGAACAGCATGCCCTTTGCAGATCCTGCGGGAGCCCCGAGTATTTGAAATGCGATAAGAACCGCCGGAATCAGATAGATCATCGATCCGCACACCCACATGAAGGCTCCAGCGGCAACCTGGTCGTTGAGCGCGCTCAGACCGAAGGGGCGCGCAGTTTCGCCATAGCTCGGATAGAGTAGCCGGCCTGAAAAGCAGAGAAAGGCCGAAACGCCAGTGTTGACCACGTCGGCGAGCAGAAGATAAGGGATCAGCATCCAGCGCGACTGCGCCGCATGGCTCGGCCAAGGCCGGATGATCGGCCACCAGAACATCAGGTTGGAAAAGAAAAAACAGGCGTGTTCGAAGTTGTGCCAGTTTTCCGAGGCCAACGCAAACTCATAAGCACGGGGGATGTGCCAGCCGACGTAGGCTGCGTTCATGGCCAGCCAGGCAACGCGCGGGCGGGTGAGCAGCCGACCAGTAGCGTGAAACACACGCGCGATGAAGAGGGGCCTTAGCAAGCGAATGGTCCACCCGGACAAGCCGCGCAGCATAGGAATAACGGGCGCTCCGAGGAGGATGAGTGGCGGGGCTATGGACATGAGCACGAAATGCTGCGCCATATGCATGAACAGCAGCGATTCGCTGAAAGTATCGAGCGGCGAGGCGACGGCCACGAAAAGTGCGACGATGCCGCCGAGAAATATCACAAGCCGCCAGGCGGGAAACTGCGCAGGACGCGTGCGGCGAATTCGCATCCAGCCCCGCGCATAGATCAGTGCGGTGAGCGCCAGGGCAGAAGTCACAATCGGAGGAATGTCCCACTGCGTGAAGAGATCCGCGACTGTAGTGGTGTCGATCATGGTGCTGCATTTCGATGGGCCGGTTTGGGTGCGCCATCGACGGCCTGCGATGTTTCGACTGCCCGTCGCGATGCATCATAGGCCGGCTGCTCATTAGCCGAATGCAGCGTTTTAAGGAAACTCACCACCGCTTCGATCTCGGCCGGGGAAAGATTCTTGCCATACGCGGGCATATTGCCGCCGCCGGTGACGACTTTGAAACGCAACTGGTCGGTGGTCATGGTCGTTGCCACTTGGTCAAGCGCGGGTCCGCGCTCACCTCCTACTCCGCCGATGGAGTGGCAATTGCGGCATTGCTTGGCCTGAAAGACTGTGGCGCCCTGGCGGACGAGCGGTGTGGCGCGATGCAAGTAGCGCACGGGGATGGGATCGCTGCTCCACGCGTTCATGTGCGGGCTCCATGGAGTAGTTGCTCCCAGGTGTGTCAGAACGCCCCAGCAAACGGCGATCGTGGAGACCGCGAGCAAAGCTACAGGACGGCGATGCCAGCTTTTTTCTCCTTCAGCGGCCCAGAACGGCAATGCGAGCAGAAAGGCAATGCCAAGCAAGGGAACGATGAGAATAAACGGTGTCTCCATCGCGGGCGGCAGATACGAAAGAACCGTGTAGATCCATAGGAAGAAGAAGTCCGGTTTGGGAACCGTCTGGATGATCGAGGGATCAGGCTGTCCACTGGGTCCGAACGGCCCGAAAACAAAAGCGCATACCGCGACTGCGGCGAGCACTGCGCCGGAGAAAATGAGATCCTTCCAAAACGCGCCGGGCACAAACGGAATTCCATCTTCATGTGCCAGCTGGTGGTATTCCTGAATGTAGGTGGAGCGTTGAACAAGCCGGCCCGGCATCGGCCACTCATTGATGCCTAGTTTGAGCACCATCCACACGTGCAGGAACACGAACAGCAGCAGCGTTCCCGGAATGACAAAAACGTGCAGCGCAAAAAAGCGCGAAAGCGTGGGGCCGGAAATGATAGGCCCGCCGAGAAGCAGATGAACCAGTCCGCCGCCGATGTACGGCACGCGGCTCATGATCGATGCTCCGATGCCGAGGCCCCAATAGGCATCCTGATCGAAGCGCAATACTTGACCCGTGAAGGCCATCCCCAACGTCATGAGCAGCAGAAAGACACCCAGGATCCACGTGAGCTCGCGGGGGAATTTATACGCGCCAAAGAGAAACACCTGCGCCATGTGAATGAGGACGATGGCGACCATGAAGTTCGATCCCCAACCGTGCATTGCGCGCAGAAACCATCCCAGCGGGATCTGGTGATTCAGAATGTTCAGGCTGTTCCAGGCTTCTCCTGCTGAAGGAACATAAACCAACGCCAACAGAATGCCGGTAACGATTTGCAGAAACAGAAGAGTGAATGCCGCGCTGCCAAAGACGTACCACCAGCTTGCGGTGTTTCGCGGAACTGGGTGCAGCGCCGCGTCTTTGACCGGCCCTTCGAGTTGCAAGCGCAGCTCAAGCCAGCCGTAGATACGGATTGCGGTCCGCTTTATCCGTTGCATGAGCAGTCTCCCTGGTCTATGGAAATTTTCACGAGCTTCGCAGTATTGGAGAGCGTTGGCATTTGGCCAGCGTCGATTTGCAGTTGGCCGGAGGCAATCTTCCAGTTGTATGTGAAGAGCCCGCGCTCAGGCGGACCGGAGGCGCGCGAGCCATCGGCGTAATAGACCCCGCCGTGGCAAGGGCACATGAAGAGCTGCGATTGAGGAAACCAGCGCACTGGGCAGCCAAGATGCGCGCAGTTGACGGCGAAGACGCCGAACTGATCGCTGCTCTCGCGCCGCACATAGCAGGCGACGTTATCGGTCTGTCCGTCCCACGGTTTGCTGGATGGATTCTTGTAGAACGCGAGTCGCGTCTCGCCGACGGGAAATGCGCCGGCGGCCCCAAGCGATACCCAGGAGTCGTAGCTCGAGTCTTTCTTCCACGGCGCCAGCAGATAGCGAACGACGGGAACGGCCAGCACCAGGCCGACCATCCCGTTGAGCGCAATGCCGGCATTGAACAACAGCCAGCGGCGCGAAACGGTGTGGGCGCCTGCGCGACCCTCGGCCGCGACGGCGCCGCTCGCGCTCACGATTTGCTCGGCTGGCTTGCCGGATGGTTGTTCTACGTCGCTCATGTCCGTTACCTCCCGCCCTGCGCGGATGATGCGGCCGGTTCCGATGCCACGTTCCGCAGGCTTCCCAAATACGTCACAATGTCGTCCACTTCCTGTGTTGAAAGCGGGGCGGCCGCCCTGCCGCCCGGACCGTCATGCTGCCAGTCGGGCTGACCGATGTCAGGCCGGCCGGCAATAATGATGCTGCGCAAAGCCTGGTTCCCGACGAGAGACAGATAATTCGGGCTTGTGATCTGTTGTTTTGATGAATCGTGACAAGCCGCGCAACGCGCCTGATAGCTTTGCTGTCCCCGATTGGGATCGCCAACCTGAGATTGCGCATAAGCCGGAGGCGTCGCATCGCCATAAGCGTTCGGCCGCATCCACTGTTTGCGCATGCCCGTGATCAGCGCATTCACTTGTGCATCAGTCAGCATGCCTCCGGCCGATTGCGCAAACGCCGCCATTTCTGTGCCCGGCATACCGCCTGAGATCCATTTGCGCAAGGTAGTATCGTCGATGAGCGCCTGGTACTCGGGATTCGCGAGATCGATCGCAGGCCCATGCTGCCCGTTCGCTCCATGGCACGCGGCACAGTTTTGTTTATAAAGCGTCGCGAAATCGCTTACCTCGCTGGGCCGCAGAACTGGATTGGGTGGTTCGCCCGGCGCGTGCCTGCAGCCGCTCAGCAGCGCGGTCCAGCAAACCAGGAGCGCCAGAACCATAAGGCGCATCAGCGCTCCTCCTTGTCCCGCGGCGAATCGGGGTCCCCGTGGGCAGTTTCTCGTCCATGGGGTGAAGGTCCCGCATCTGGCCGAGAATCCATCAGCCCCGGCGCTTCAATACCCAGCCGCTCGATAAAAGGCAGGGACTGGCTGGTAGGAATTCGCTCCTGGCGCGAGACAACGATTCCCGCAGTCACCCCGTATACGACTTGCGAAACCAGAAACCATCCCCAATCGATATGGTCAGCGAGTGTGGGATTAATCACGCCCATGAAGGGATGCAGAATGCCGGTCCACAGCACGGGCGCAAGAATGCCGCCCAGCACCACGGGGTGCCGCGGCAGCATGGGCAGCATGGCGCCGTAGAGCAAACCTACGAGTACACACGTGACGGAATGAATCAAGATGGCGATCAGCACCCACGTCCAGTGAAAGGTTGCTATCTGAGCGGGAGTGGAGTTAGTCCACGCTGCTACGCCCGCGCCGCCAAGCAGGTTTACCGGATACCAGATGCTGTGCTGCTTGATAAGCCCGTAGATCAGCGCAGGTACGATCATGGCAAAGCCGCCGGCGATGCCGCCCTTAATGCCGCTCGTTACCGGATAGGTCTCGACGGGAAAATGCGCACGGTGCTTTGAGCTTAGCCGGACGCGTTCCACCAGCGCGCGCGAACTGGCAATCGTTACTGGCTTCGCGACGATAGGAACTTCCTCGTGCTGTTCGTCGGGCAGAACCTGGCGAAACCATCCGATGCTGCCAGCGAGCATGAGCACACCACCCAGAATGCTGATGCCAGCGCTGGTCACCAGTCCGGCTGCAGCCAAAGTACATCCAAAGGCCAATATGATTGGCCATGCGGTGGGCGCGGGCAGATGAACCATTGCGCCGTCGCCGTGCTGATTTACGGATTGGCTCGGTTCAGACATCAACTCACCTTCCCAGGAGGTAGACAACCGTGAAGACCACGACCCACACCGCGTCGACAAAGTGCCAGTAGAGCGAAAGCACCTGAATGCGCTCGGCGTGGCGTTGTCCCACACGTCCGAGCAGCGTAAAGAGCATCACCAGCGAGAGCATGATGAGGCCGACGACGACGTGGGTGGCGTGCAGCCCGACCAGCGAGTAGAAGGTCGTCCCAAATAGATTCGTCCGGATCGTCAGACCCTCGTGACCGATGAGCCTGGTCCACTCCTTTGCCGTGCCGGCGAGAAAAATAATGCCCAGGGCAGCATGGTGAGCGCCCACCAGGCGCCGAAGATGCGAATCCGCCCGCGCGCAATGGCGTGCTCGGCCAGCCAGATGGTCAGGCTGCTCGAAAGCAGGCAGATGGTGTTGAAAATGGGAATACTGAGAATTTGCGGCGTGGGTCCATAGGTGCTGCGGCCGATGTAGTACACATACGCGACCACAAAGATGGTGAAGATGGCCGACTCGCCGATAATGAGCGAGAACATGCCTACGCGGCCACGCGAGGGCAGGCGCCAGTTTTCGTCAGCGAAGATGGGAATTGTGCTCATCGCTCGTACTTCCAATCCGGATCCTGCGGGTGCTTCAGGTCCCAAAGCGGGCGGCGGCTGCGCACCACCGGATCTTCAGCGAAGTTGTAAGCAGGCGGAGGCGATGGCGTCGACCACTCGAGCGTCCACGCGTCCCATGGATCGTTGCCTGCCTCCTTGCCGTGCAGGTAGGAGTCGATCAGATTCCAGGCGAAGATGAGCACGGCGATCGCCTGGATCAAGCCGCCCATAGAGATCCAGAAGTTGAGCGTGTTCCATCCCCGGTCCGCCTCGTAGGTGTAAATGGAGCGCGGCATGCCGAGGATGCCGACAAAGTGCATGGTGTCAAAGGTCAGATGAAAGCCGATGAAGAAGAGCCAGAAATGCCACTTGCCGAGCTTCTCGCTCAACATGCGCCCGGTCACCTTCGGATACCAGTAATAGATCGCGGCAAAGATGCAGAAGACGATGGCGCCCACCAGCACGTAGTGAAAATGCGCGATGACGAAGTAGGAGTTGTGCAATTGCCAGTCCCAGGGCGCGACCGAAAGCATGATGCCGGTGAGTCCAGCACGAGGAACTGAAAGAGAAACGCCGTGCAGAAGAGCATGGGCGTGGCGAAGCGGATTCTTCCGCCCCACATGGTCGCAACCCAGTTGAAGATCTTGATGCCTGTGGGAATGCCCACCATCATGGTGGAGAGAGTACGAAGAAGGCGTTGCTCACCGACGTCATGCCGACGGTGAACATGTGGTGCGCCCACACGGTGATGCTCACGAAGGCGATGCCGACCGAGGCCGCGACCATGGCCGGATAGCCGAAGATGGCCTTGCGCGAGAAGACGGGAATGACCTCGCTGGCGATGCCGAAGGCGGGCAGCACCAGGACGTAGACCTCGGGATGGCCGAAGATCCAGAAGAAGTGCATCCACACGACGGCCGAGCCGCCGGCCTGGGTGTCGAAGAAATGGCCGCCGAGATAGCGATCGATGAGCAGCATGACCTGCGCGGCGGTGAGCGGCGTGATGGTGATGAGCGTGAGGCCGCTGACCACAAGCATCAGCCACACGAAGAGCGGCATGCGGAAGAGCGTCATGCCGCGGCAGCGCATCGAGAACGCTGTGGCGATGAATATTGATGGCCGTGCCCAGCGTGCCGAATCCGCTGACGATGAGCGCCAGCGCCCAGTAGTCGGTATTGTGGCCGGGCGAAAACGCCTTGGCGGTGAGCGGCGCATAGGCCAACCAGCCGACATCGGGCGCGCTGCCCATGCCGTAAAGGCCGAAGCCGCCGATGAAACTGAAATAGAGGAACAGCCCGCCGAAGGCCGTCATCCAGAAGCTGAATGCATTGAGCCGCGGGAAGGCCATGTCGCGCGCGCCGATCATCAGCGGAACCAGATAATTGGCGATGCCGAACAGAATCGGCATGCCCACCAGAAACACCATGGTGGTGCCGTGCATGGTGAACAGCTCGTTGTAGAGTTCCGGCGAGAGGAAGTGGTTGTTCGGGATGGCAAGCTGAATGCGGATGGCCATCGCCTCGGCTCCGGCGACGAGAAGGAAGAAGAGCGCATAAACGACGTAGAGAATGCCCAGCTTCTTGTGATCGACGGTGACCACCCAGCTATGCAGCCACTCGAGCAGCGCCGCGCCGCGCGAGGGCGCTGCGTCGAGCGATCCGGGAATCGGGAAAGTCTGATCGGCCATTGTTCTGTCCTTCAGTGCAAGGTGGAAAGATACGCCACCACTTCGTCGATTTGCTGGTCGCTGAGCTGCATGGCGGGCATCAGCGCGCCGGGTTTGAATGTGTTTGGATCCTGAATCCACGCGCGCAGGTTCTGGGGCGTGTTGGCCGCTGCGCCCGCGGCAATGGTTGCGCGGCTCATCAGGTGCGTCAGGTCGGGCCCGAAGGTTCCCTTGGCCGCGGTGCCCGCGATGGTGTGGCAGTTCATGCAGGCCTCGGTTTCAAAGATGTGCCGGCCAGCGGCAACGGCAGCATCCTGTGTTCCCGGCTGCTGCTGGTTCTTGACCCACGCGGCGAACTGCTGCGGCGTATCGACATAGACGCGAATCAGCATCTTGGCGTGCTCGATGCCGCAGAACTGCGCGCACTGGCCCAGATAGAGGCCCGTGGCTTGCGGATCGATCCACATCTGGTTGGGGTGGTTGGGAATCAGATCGGTTTTGCCGCCAAGCTGCGGCACCCAGAAGCTGTGATCCACGTCGGCCGAGAGCAACTTGAGGTAGGTCGGCTCCGGCGTTGGAGCTCGTGCTGACCGGAACATGCAACTCATTCGCAGTCACGATGCCCAGCTTGGGATAGCGAAACTCCCACCAGAACTGGTGCCCGATGACGGTGACGTCGAGCGCGGATTTGGGCTCGGGCGCGTCCTGAATGGCAAAGATGATGCGCGCCGTGGTGAGAAAGAGAACCACGACAATCAGCACCGGAATCACGGTCCAGGCCAGTTCCACCTGCACGCTGCCGTAGATCTGCGCCGGCTCGTGCTCGGCGTCCGAGCTCGCGCGCACGGAACTTGACGATGACGAAGACCAGCAGCCCCCCGACCACCGCAAAGATGGCGCCGGTAATCAACAGCACGAAGAGCGAGAGGCCGTAGATCTCATGCGCCGGCGTGGAAGCTGGCGCCCATATGCTGGGTGTTGCCTGTGGGCCTTGTGCAAACGTCGGCGCCACTCCGGCGCAGACCAGGGCGAGAAGAGAGAGTCGCGATCGAATTGAGAAATAACCGCTCATGATGTGTATAAGCCTTCGCGATCCGGTCACGGCTTTTGACCAGGCCAGCAGACACCGGTCGGACAGCCAGGCCAGCAAGACTTGCATTCGAACTGTTGGGCGGCTGTTGTCTATTTGTGGAGGAACTCGCCGGTCAATTACGTGCTTCCCGCTGCGATAGAAAATGCACTTTGTCGTTCCTCCTTATGCCACCTGTGCACGAGTCGCTTGCGCAGGCCGAGAACCTCGAGAATGTGTTCTGGCACATACCTTTTCGCGTAGTTCGCGAGGACCCACGACCGAATCGTGTCCCCCTTTCGTGTGCCGCCCTCGACAAGTAAAGCGCAGACGCCTTCGCGGACATCCGCGCTAAGAAGAAGCCTTTCCCAGGCACTCAGCCCCAATCGAGAACTGTCGTCGCCACCGTCCGGAAGATTCAATGTCGTCATGGAACACCTCGATTCAAAGGCACACCGCACGCCCGTGAAAACCCGGCAGGCCAGGTTGCTCGAGTTTTACTCAAGTGCGATTACGCCACATCTGACAGGCGAAAAACAATTGAACGATGGTGTTGGATAGACTTTAGTATCAGGGAGCCGAGAAAGTTGCGACGGCCGCGGAAGCTCTACTCAGACTTCTCGTCGTTCTTCAACCAGGAGTTTGCGTTGCAGCGGTGGATGGGATGAAGGTAGGAATTGGATTTAGAGGATAGCCAAGGCGCTTCCACTCATCAAAGCCGCCGCGCAGAGGCCGCACGCGCTCGATTCCCAACTGATGGAGCTGCATGGCGGTTTTGGCCGAAGTCGCCTCGCTGGGGCAGGTACAGTAAAGCACGATATCGCGATCACGCGGAATCTCTTTGTTACGCGCGGCCAACGTCTCGGGCGAAATGGTGTGCGCGCCGGGCAAGGTGAATGGATCGGTAAGAATCTCAAGGGGATGGCGCAGATCGACGATGTAGACATCCTCACCGGCCTCGACTCGTTCTTTCAGTTCGTTCGGCTCCACGCGCGCGGCTATCAGGCCTCTTAAGAACTTTTGCCGGCGATGGATTCGCCGAAGGAGAAGGGCAAGAACGCCAAGAGCAAGCAGGATCCCGGAAAACCGTCCCACCCAGTTCTGCACATCGGGGTTGCGCTTGATCAAATCGCCGAAGAATCGACCGATGAAGAGTAGCGTTCCCGCCCACAGCGTGGCGCCGATTCCATCGAAGAGCAGAAACGGCACAACGCCTACACCGTGAACTCCGGCAGCGGGGGGACCCAGCGTAGCCAATCCGGGAACAAACTTCGCAACCATGAGTGCGGGGGCGCGACGCCCACCATGCGTGTCCTGAATGCGGCGGACGCAGTCGGCTGGTTCGAGCGAAAGCTTGCAAAACAACCGGAGTACTCTGTTGCCGAACTTACGCCCAATGAAGAACCAGGTAGTGTCTGCGATAAGCGAGGCAGCCACGGCAAGGAGCCATGCGAAGAGCAGGCTGAACTCATGTTCGGCCGATAGAGCTCCTGCAGCCAGAATGCCGGGTGTTACTGTGAGCGGGACGCCGAACTGATCCACAAGAACCCAGGCAAAAAGAAAAAAATAACCGTACGTTAGCAAAATGTGGATCGGTAAGGCCATAGTGAGCTTCCTATCAATCGCCGATGCGGCAGCTTGAGACCGTTAGTCGCCCGGAGAAGCCAGCTCGGTGACGTCTGGCTGAGCATGACTGGCTCTCGGCAAGAACACTCCGGCCAAAACGAGAGTGAAATCCACGGATAGTTCCGCGTCGCCTCGGACACTTAATGCAAAAGATGTTGAAAATGTGTTTGGGTTTCTAAAATCTGCTTTGCGCAGCTCAGTCTCAAGTGGAAAGAACCGACACCTCCGCGGCGATCGGACGAACCTAGCTTGCTTTGGCAAGCCGGCGGGGCCGATTCGACTAGATCGCTTCGCGCGGCATCGAAGAGTTTTGCTATCACGCGGGAGTCGCAGGTTAGACGATCAGTGGATGAAAGAACTCGATACTTAGGTATAGGCAATACCATCGTCCGATTGTTTCGTGTTCTCGTTTCTGATGTGATCAATTCGTCGCGCCCCGGCTGAGCGGGCCCTTCGGTTCGACCGCGCCCAGCTTGTGCTTTGACAGGCTAGTCATCTTTGGCAAGTCTTGTGCAATGCTTCCCTGTCTCGAGCAATCGGTGGCCTAAGCTTTCGCGAGGCCGCGAGAATTCTCGATGCTGCCGATGGCAGTTTCAAGGCGTAGACAACACGGACTGAACCATCTGGAGAAGATCGCGTGGGATGGACTGGTGATTAACAGAAGTGCATCCAGACCAGCAATAGAACGAGAGTTCGTCGCTGAAGTTGGCTGCTAGTCAATCTCTGCATCCTTCACCGAGAACTGGAAAACCGCATGTTTGCTAAACGGCTGAATACTGTCCCTGAGGTCCGGGCCCAAATCCAATTTAATCCCACCCGATCCGCCCCGTGGAGTCGAACGGAAGATGAAATATGCACTTTACAAGACTCAAATCGCTGGGCGGTGATTCTGGCTGGTGGAGATGGCGCGCGCCTGTTGCCCCTCACCAGATTGCTCACCGGAGAAGATACGCCGAAGCAGTTTTGCGTGCTAACAGGAAACGAAACCCTTCTGGCACAGACGCAGAGGCGGATTTCCGCGATCGTTCCGAGACAGCGCACACTGGTGGTCGTTACGCGGACGCATGAGCGATATTACGCCAAGCAGCCAGCCTGTGTTCCAGATGCCAACCTATTGGTGCAACCGAGTAACCGTGGAACCGCTCCGGCGATTCTCTATAGCTTGACCTGTCTCCATGCGATGGCTCCACGAGGCGTGGTGGGATTTTTTCCGTCGGACCATCAATTCAACTCTGACACACAATTCGCTAACTTCGCCGACCAGGCGTATAAATATGCGCAGCTTCATGGAGATCGTGTCTTTCTACTCGGTATCCCCCCTGATTCACCTGAAGCGGATTACGGCTGGATCGAACCTGGCAGGGCGCTGCTCTCCCAAGGAGGATGCGACGCATTCGAGGTGTGCCGATTTTGGGAAAAGCCTTCCGGAGATAAGGCAAGAGATCTCATGGACGGAGGAGGGCTATGGAACACTTTCATCATGATTGGACGCGTGACTGCGTTTCTCGACTTGATTCGCTCGAGCCTTCCCAACCTCTACTTCTCGTTTAATCGGGTAGCGGATACGATGCGGCCTGACGACACGAGCGCTCCACTGGCCGAGCTTTATGCCAGAATCCCAGCGAGTAATTTCTCGCGGGAGGTCCTCGTCGAGTGTCCCGCCAATCTGGCTGTGTTGCCCGCGCAAGGATTGCAATGGACAGACCTTGGTGTTCCCGAACGCGTGATGCGAACCATTCGACCGAACACAGGACGAAAGCGCACAATGGTCCCCCTTGCATACGGTGAGTAGAGCATCTCGGTTCGCTCAATTCAATGCCAGCCTTTCTCGCGCAATGGCAGGTGTCTCCAGCGATGACTCGTTCAGACGTTGGAATGAAGGATCGCGTAATGTGGACACGCACAGATGATACGAAGGTCTTGATCAATACGTTCGTCTACTAGATTCACCTTCGCACTTATGACTTAATCAAAACCGTGAAGCAGTTTGGAATCAGACTCTTCAAACGTCGAGGGAGGCTGCCGCGGGTGACAAGGAGATTCGCATGAGCGATAGATCAGAACGATTTGCTCCCGGCTGGCCAGGAATTCCGCCACGTTGGACTTCGAGCGCGAAGACGGGAATTGGCACCTCATTGACTCCGGAGAATCGCGTGTGGTTCACCCTGAGTCACGGCATTCTGAACGAGATCTACTATCCCAGGCTCGACCAGGCGTGCACACGCGACCAGCAATTCCTGGTGACTGATGGCAAGAGTTTTTTTTCAGAAGAAAAGAAAGATTGCGAGTTTGAGAATCGTCTTTCGGAGCCGGGTATACCGCTCTATCGCTTGAAAAACAGCTGTAGACACGGCCGCTACAGGATAGAAAAGGAGGTTCTGGCAAATCCTTTCCGCAATGTTGTTTTGCAAAAAATCCGTTTCCTCCCTTTGCGAGGCAAGCTCGAAGACTATCACCTCTATGCTCTTCTTTGTCCGCATCTGGCTAACTACGGATATGGCAACACCGCATGGAGCGGCGAGTATAAAGGCTCAGGCATGCTTTTTGCTGAACGACATGGAGTTTGTCTGGCAATGGCTAGCTCTGTGCCTTGGCTCAAAACTTCAGTCGGATTTGTTGGCGAATCCGATGGCTGGCAGGATCTGTCACAACACTACGAGATGCAATGGGAATATACGCGCGCAGAGAATGGCAATGTGGCTTTGACCGGCGAGATCGACCTTGCAGCGTGCAATGGAGAGTTCGTTCTGGCAATCGGATTCGGTTCAGAACCTTTCGAAGCTGGGCAGTTGACAAAATCATCGCTCCTGGAAGAGTTCGGAGCCCTCCGGAAGCACTATGTCGATGGCTGGCAGGAGTGGCAGGACACACTGATTGCCTTGGATTCTCCCAAACGAGATCATGATCTGTACCGCTCCAGCATGACGGTTCTACGCGCGCATGAGGCGAAAGGGTTTTTGGGTGGCACGATAGCCAGCCTCTCCATTCCCTGGGGATTCAACAAAGGGACGGACGATCTCGGCGGTTATCACCTGGTGTGGCCGCGCGACCTGGTGGAAATCGCTGGGGGATTCGCGGCCGCAGGCGCGACGAAGGACGCAGTGCGATTACTCCGCTATCTGGAGGCGACACAAGAGGCGGAAGGCAACTGGGCGCAAAATCTTTGGATCAGCGGAGAGCCGTACTGGAACGGCATTCAGATGGACGAGGCGGCTCTCCCCATCCTCCTGTTCGACTTGCTGAGGCGTAAGGCCCCGGACCAGATAGAAGATTTGCGCCGGTGGTGGCCCATGATTGCCAAAGCGGCAGGCTACCTGGTGCGCAATGGTCCGGTCACGCAGCAGGATCGATGGGAAGAGGATGCGGGGTACTCTCCGTTCACTTTAGCCACGGAAGTTGCGGCGTTACTGGCGGCTGGCGACGTCGCCGAACTGACTGGTCACCTTGATGCAGCGGAGTTTCTTCGTCAAACTGCGGATTTCTGGAATGAGAACATCGAGCGCTGGTGCTATGCCGAAGACACCGATTTGGCATTGAAGTGTGGCGTAGACGGTTACTATGTTCGAATTGCTCCGCCGGATATGGCATCTGTGGCCGGGCCGCTGCAGGGAACCGTCTCCATCAAGAACCGCGCGGCTGCGCAGAGTAGCGAATCCGCCGCGCACGTCGTCAGCCCCGATTCGCTTGCGCTTGTGCGATTTGGACTCCGAGACCCTTGCGATCGGCGAATAGTCAACACAGTAAAAGTGATTGACGCGTTACTCCGTGTGGATTTGCCTCAAGGCGCAAGTTGGTATCGGTACAACGGAGATGGTTACGGCGAGCACGAAGACGGATCCCCTTTCGACGGTACCGGCGTCGGGCGGCCGTGGCCGCTGCTGACCGGAGAACGAGCTCACTATGAGTTGGCAGCCGGCCACCGGGAATCTGCCGAGTCCCTGCTCACGGCCCTGGAGAACTTCACCGGCGGGGGCCGGTTGATTCCCGAGCAGGTTTGGGACTCAGCCGATATTCCCGAGATGGGGCTATTCCGAGGAAAGCTCACGGGGTCGGCGTGCCCCTTGGTTTGGGCGCACGCGGAATACGTGAAACTCCGCCGTTCTTTATTGGAAGGCGAGATTTTCGACAGGCCTCCTCAGCCGGTCGAACGATACCAGGTTCAGAAAAAGATCGCGACTCATGTTGATTGGCGCTTCAACAATCGAATCTCCTCGATGCCTCAAGGCAAGACTCTGCGACTCAGCTTGCTATTGCCTTCGCAGGCGCACTGGAGTTGCGACGGCTGGACGACAGCGCATGAAACGGCGACCCGAGACACGGGACTCGGAGTCCACACTTTGGATTTGCCAACTCGAGAGCTTCCAGCTGGCTCCGAAATCTCATTCACGTTGTATTGGCCCACGACGGACAGATGGGAGGGAACGGATTTTCGAATAGCCGTTGATCCCGAGGCAGTGAACAGCAAGGAAGTGGCCGCGGTTGAGCTTAACCTCGTCGAGACGATATCAGGTAATGACTAGGAAGCAAATGAGGAGCAAGGTTGACTCGGGGGATGAAATCCAAGTCTGCTCAATAATGACGCAGCTCGAAAGGGCACAATATAGAAATCAAACGGCGGGCGAATCGTCCAGGCATTGAAATGCATCGGAGAGTTAACCATGCTGATTGCGGGAGACATAGGCGGCACAAAAACCGATCTTGCTATCTATTCCAGAGAATCTGGGCCGCATGCACCGTTGGCGCAAGTCGAAAATCACAGCGCCGACTATCCCAGCCTGCAGGCTATGGTGGCCGAGTTCCTCTCAAAGACCAAACTATTGGTTGACACTGCTTCCTTCGATGTTGCCGGCCCAGTGATCAACGGTCACGTGAAAACAACAAACCTGCCGTGGGTCCTGGACGAGTGCACGCTCAAAGCAGAGCTCAGCCTGAAGTTTGTTCACTTGATGAATGATCTTGAGGCTGTTGCGCGTGCAGTGCCGGTTTTGCGGCCGACGGATCTGCTCACGCTGAATCAAGGCGATCCTGCCGCAAAAGGGCCGATTGCAGTCATCGCGCCGGGAACTGGCTTGGGTAAATCGTTTCTTACATGGGACGGCTCTCAATATCTTGCGCACAGTTCCGAGGGAGGGCACTCAGATTTTGCTCCAACCGACAAGCAGCAGATTCAACTGCTGGAATACCTGTTGAAGAGATTCGATCACGTTAGCGTCGAGAGGGTATGCTCAGGTATCGGCGTCCCGAATATTTATGAATACCTTCGCGACGTAGAGCAGATACCTGAAGCGCCCGAAGTTGCTCAATTGATCGCGTCCGCGAAAGATCATACAAAAGCAATCATCGACGCCGGGACAGATCCGCGCAATCCCAGCAAATTGTGCCGTGCAACGGTTGATTTGTTCGTTTCGATTATGGCCAGCGAAGCGGGCAATCTTGCACTGAAAGTTTTCGCCACCGGTGGAGTGTACATTGCCGGCGGGGTCGCCTTGCACGTGTTGGAGGTGCTGCGCGAGCCGCAATTTATGGAAACCTTCATTAGAAAGGGCCGCTTCAGGAATCTGATGGAGCGCATTCCGATTCATGTCATCACTGCGCAGGCGGCGCTGATCGGTGCTGCGGCCTATGGCCTGGATGACTTTAACAGTCACGACCAGTGACCTCTGCCTCACCTCAATGGAGCGTGAGGCGATTCGCGAAAACCAGCCCAAGAAAAAGAGGACCCCGATCAAAAGCCATTGACGTCGATCACTGCCTGGGCGAAGGCTTGCGGAGCTTCCTGCGGCAGATTGTGCCCGATGCCTCCGGTGATGAGGCGGTACTCATACTTGCCTGAGAACTTATCGCGATATGCTGAGCTCACCGGGTGGGCCGCACCGTTGTCATCGCCTTCCATGGTGATGGTGGGCACGATGATGACCGGAAGCGTGGCCAGTCGCTTTTCCAATTCGTCATACTTCCGCTCGCCCGGAGCCAGGCCAAGCCGCCAGCGATAGTCGTGCATCACGATGTCCACATGGTCCGGATTGTTGAAGGCGGCTGCTGTGCGGTCGAATGTGGCGTCGTCGAAATCCCACTTCGGCGAGGCCGTATGCCAAATGAGCTTATTGAAATCGTCCAGGTATTTCACATAACCGGCCCGGCCCTGTTCGGTGGTGAAATAGTACTGGTACCAAAATGCGAACGCGGGCTTGGGTGGTATTGGCGCCTGGTTGCCTGCTGGGCTGCTGATTAGATAGCCGCTGACGGAAACGATTGCTTTGCAGCGTTCTGGCCATAACACTGCCATGACATCCGCCGTGCGCGCGCCCCAGTCAAAGCCTCCAATGATGGCTTTCTGGATCTTGAGGGCATCCATCAGAGCGATGACGTCGAGGGCGACAGCCGACTGCTGCGCGTTCCGGAACGTGCTCCTGGAAAGAAAGCGCGTCGCGCCGAAGCCACGCGAATAGGGCACGATGACGCGGTAGCCCGCTGATGCCAGCATGGGAGTAACGTCGACAAAGCTGTGAATGTCATACGGCCAGCCGTGAAGAAGAATCACCGCGGGACCATCAGCCGGGCCGTCCTCAGCGTAACCAACATCGAGAAGGCCTGCATTGACCTGTTTCAGTGCGTTGAAGGATGTGTTCGTTCCAGGCTTAATCGCAGGCAGGTCGGGTGAAGTCACTCCGCCCGTTTGTGCGTTCGCGAACGCTACCATACCAAACTGAGCGGCGGTGATCGCCATTGCCGCGGTCCCTAGAAAACGTCGACGTTGACGGTTGATATTCTCTGGCATCCCGATCGGGTTCATTGACAGTTCTCCTTCATTGAATGGTTGATGGGAATATGTCGAGTCGCTTCGGTAGCCGCGAGCTCGAGAAGTCTCGCCCCCTATCCCTTGATCGACTCCGCATCCAGCGTGATGTCATTTCTTCGCCCACGAGCACACCGCAGAGTCCAGCGCTGTGTTACATATGATCCCGAAATCCTTGCGATTAACCTTGGCGCAGGCAGAAAGGCCAATGAAACAATTTAGCCAGAAGGGTAGAGCCACATCTACTAGACGATGGTGGTAATTGATACCTTGGTATCACTGAGAGCGGAAAGCTAGCGCAGTGTTTATCGCACTTGAAGCCGCCTCAAGGCTCTCCCGCCGAGTCTAGATTCTTCGAAGAGATCCCGTCGGACAGGGTCTGAGCTTCGCTGGCGCAGACAGCATTGCCCAAGTCCCCGCATTTGGTCGGCTGTTACTCTGCAGCACGGCAGAGTTAGCAACGCAAAGTGAATCTGTCGGAGTGTTGTCCCGATCCTCTTCGCCCTCACGGCCGAATCAGTAACCACAACCTACGAAGTACATCACTAAACTGCGAGAAACTCTCGGAGACGGTCCTGCTCGGTTGTGAGCATCCCGAAGGGATAACTATGACAACCGTGGTGATTGGCGGGAATGGGCTCATCGAATCAAGGCTTGTTACTCAACTGTGGCCAATCAAGACAGTACCAAGGTGTCGATCAACACTTTCGTCTCACACCGTTTATTGAGACATCCACCTCGGAGCGGCATCTCTACCTGCGGGAGGGACACATGAGAACGCAATTACTGTTGCTTTTCCTCGGGTGTGGCGTGTTGGCCTATGGTCAAAGCGGCGGAGTAAGCGCTGGACCAGGCAATCAGCCGGATCAAGAGGCGCAAAACGCACCGTCGACCATCAAGGGTTACCCGACTGACGAACTCAAACAAGAGCTTGATGCAGACGCAATCGCATTGTCGAAGATACCCGCGGACCCGCTTGTGCAGCCGGATCCCATGGCCCCGATCTTTCGGCCAATTGACATGCTCGTGGATCACAGCATTGAGTCTATCCACCTGAAGTTTGGCGCGACGTATACCTTCCTTAACCAGTATGCAACCGCAACTCCGGACGGGGTCCGCCACGATCAACCCAGCGGACGTTTCGATTTCACCGGAGCATGGCGTGTGTACCAGGGTGAAAGCACCGCAGGATCCATCAGCCTCCTTATTCGTTCTGGAACCAACATCGGAATAAGTCAGCAGTTCAACTTGAGCGATCGAATCGGCTCTGGGCTCTATCTCAACTGCCTACAGGGCGGGGGACCGCAGGAGCCAATTACCGTGAATATCCTCTATTGGCGGCAGGATTTTCTCGACAAAAGGCTTTCGTTTTATGTGGGCAAGATACACCCTAACGAGTACGTGACGCTCAGCATGTTCAACAACGACGAGCGCGCGCAATTCCTGAATGGCGCGAACGACGGTAATGATGCGGTTGCTTCGGACGGGACATTCGCCGGTGGCGCCGCGGCTGAATTCCAGGCTACACAACACGTTTTCATCCACGCTGTCACAGTGGATACCGAGGGCTCGCAGCAGGGAAATATCGAAACATTAGTCGATCGGAAATACGCGGAAGAGGTTGAAGCGGGCTGGTCCTCAGGATCAGTTGGCCAACGGTACCGGCTCTATCGTGCGGGCTTCTGGCGAGACGATACCCAGACTCGCGGGAGCGGACATGGCGGCGGCTTTGAGTTTGACCATGAACTCACCAATGGCTGGACGCCATATGGAAGATTTGGCTTCGGCACCAAAGCCGGAACGGCAATCAAAGATGAATACGAACTTGGGCTTGCTCAGGTTCATCCATTCGGACGCCGGGGAGACATGTTCGGAGCCTCATATGCCTACAGTGAACCGAACGCCCCTGCTAAGCACCATGAGGGCGTGTTTGAGTCATTTTATCGCATTCGTCTGACGCAATGCGTTGAGGTCGGGCCGGATGTGGAAGTGTCAATTCATCCAACCTACGCAGCCAAGGCTTACACAACGACCCTTCTCGGCGCGAGAATGCGACTTAGCTTTTAGTGGCTGAGAGACCCCGACATAAGTGCGTGTTCCCGAGAACGGAAACTTATCCAAATACTGACAAACAGAAGGTTGAGGTGAACAAGGATGGCAACCCAGCGAGTTACTAGCGGTCCTGACAATTTCCAGAGCATCCCAAGCGCTCTGGCAACAACTAATTACACGCGGCCTCTGGCCATCGTCACAAGTTTGTTCTTTATCTGGGGATTCCTGACCTGCTTGAATGACATACTGGTGCCACACCTGAAGTCGATATTTGATCTCAGTTATGCGGGAGCTATGCTGATTCAGTTCGCATTCTTTTCCGCTTACTTCTTATTCTCAGTGCCCTGGGCAAGAATCGTGAATACGATTGGCTACAAGACGACCATGGTGATCGGCTTGCTGACTATGGCTCTCGGAGCATTTCTGTTTGTTCCTGCCGCATCCGAGGCCTCGTACCCGCTGTTTTTGACAGCACTCCTTGTTCTCGCTGCGGGGATAACGGGTCTACAGGTGTCGGCGAATCCGTATGTGGTTTTGTTAGGCAAGCCGGAAACAGCGTCGAGCCGGCTGGATCTGACCCAGGCTTTCAACTCGCTAGGCACGACAATCGCTCCGAAAATCGGCGGGCTGCTGATCCTGAGCGCGGCGCCGCTGGCGATCGAAAAGCTGCGAAGTCTCACGCCCGAAGCGTTGAATGTGTATCGCATACAACAAGCAGCCTCGGTCAAAATGCCGTATATCGTGATCGGCCTTGTATTGCTATTACTGACGGTGTTAATTGGCGCGTCGAAGTTGCCACCCATTGAGGCGGAAAGTTCGCGCTCCGGTACGAAGGTGAATGATTCGATCTGGAAACATCCCAGCCTGATCCAGGGCGCGATTGGAATCTTCGCGTACGTGGGTGCGGAGGTCTCCATCGGCAGCTTTCTGGTGAATTACTTCGGGTTACCCGAGATTACAAGTCTCTCCGCCAAGACCGCGGCAGGCTTTGTTGCCTTCTACTGGGGTGGCGCCATGATTGGGCGGTTCGTTGGCGCAGGACTTCTGCAGCGTTTCAAGCCGAGCTATCTGCTTGCTCTTTGTGCGATCGTTGCCGGTGCGTTGGTTACGGCTTCAATGCTCACGGGCGGGCACTTCGCAATGTGGAGCATCCTCGCCGTCGGATTCTTCAATTCGATTATGTTCCCTACCATTTTCAGCCTGGGAGAAGCGGAGCTCGGCGCTTTGAGTGGAAGCGGATCCGGCCTCCTGAATATGGCCATCGTGGGCGGCGCGATTCTGCCTGAAATCCAGGGTCTCCTTGCTGACCGTATTGGACTTCACCATGCCTTCGTGATTCCGCTCCTCTGCTACGTGTACATCTTGTATTACGCCTTGAGCGGATCGAAGCCGAATAGTCAGCGGCAGGCGACAGCGTAGACCGGAGATATGTAGAGCTGACTCCAAAGGAGTGGATCTTGAAGCTCGTCATCAGTTCGGACCATGCGGGATTTGCACTGAAGGAAGAGGTGCGCGCCAACCTGGCCGCGGCAGGCCATGAGATGGTCGATCTGGGATCGTTCAAGTGCGAGCCCGAGGATGACTATCCCGACTTTGCCGAGAAGGTGGGCGAGGCGATCAAAGCGGGTGTTGCTCCACGCGGGATTCTGATCTGCGGCAGCGGTGTGGGCGTGTGTGTGGCGGCAAACAAGATTCCTGGAATTCGCGCAGCGATTTGCCATGATACATATTCTGCGCACCAGGGTGTGGAGCACGACGAGATGAACGTGCTCGTGCTGGGAGCGCGGATTATTGGTTCGGCGCTGGCTTTTGAACTCGCGCACGCGTTCATCGCAGCCACCTTTCAGGCAAAAGAGGGCCGGTTTCAAAGGCGATTTAAGAAAGTTCTTGCCATCGAGGCGAAGTACCGGCGCTGAGACGTTTCGGGGAACTTAGAGAAGATGAGCATTGGCGACGCTCGCGGCCGAGGTTCTGGCCTTTGTCACCCACGACGTAACGGTCAAGGACTAAGAAATACTCCGACTTGTTACGTTGGAGGTATCGCATGGAATGACTGCTCGCTGTGCCTACTACCAAGGTGTATGCAATACCATCGTCCAATTGCTCCGCGTTCGCGATTCTGGTCTTATCGTCTCATGGCAACCGGGCGAGGCGCGCTAATCAACTTCCATCGCTTTCGACTTTGCTGCGGAACTTGGTAATCAAACCGCAAATTGATTGACGGATTAGTCAATTGATCGTCGACCTCTCAGAAAGAACCGGAATTCCCCCCGCGAGGATGCGATATGTGGCACAGACACTGGAATAAGCTCCTCCTAATTAGCCCTGCCCTTTTCGGCGGGGTAGGGGCGCTTGCTCAGTACAGCTCACCTGCCACGCCGGCGCCGTACAACCCGATTGCTCTGGCCGGAGTAACAGAAGCACCGCGTGAAGCCGTTCAAGCCGGGCAGAATAACAATCAAACCCTCTCGCAGAATCCGTACCTCGGAGGAGTTCCTGGGGCAAAACTCAGCACAACGCCGATGGCGCTCTCTCTGGAAGACGCCGTCAACCTGGGGCTCAAGCAAAACCTCGGAGGAGCCCTGGCCACAGATGCCGTTACCGATGCCCGAGGACAGAGATGGCAAGCGCTCAGCGATCTGCTTCCCAATGTTGTCACCGATACAGGTTTTGGAGTTCATCAAATCAACGTGAAAGCAGCCTTTGGCATTACCATACCCGGACAGCGTCCGATCATCGGGCCGTTTGGCTACTTCGACTCGCGGGCTTATTTCACGCAATCGGTTTTTAATTGGGAATCCATCGAGCGTGCCCGATCTTCAACAGCACAGATGAAATCGGCAGAGTTCAGCTCCAAAGATGCTCGCGAGCTTGTGGTTCTCGTGATTGTGTCCAACTATTTGTTGGTCATCGCCGATCAATCGGAGGTCGAGTCAGCCACATCGCAGCGGGACACTGCCAAGGCCCTTTTTCAACAGGCATCGGACCAAAAGACCGCAGGCCTTGCCTCAGCCGTGGACGTTCTGCGTTCACAGGTGCAACTGCAATCGCACGAACAGAAACTGATTGTCGCACAAAATGATCTGGCAAAAGAAAAGCTGGCCTTGGCCCGAGCTATCGGACTTCCTCTCGGCCAACAGTTCGAGATAACCACCCACGTACCTAATCAAGACCTGACGCCCCCGAGTCTCGATGAGGCGATCCAAAGCGCCTACAGGGCTCGCGCTGACTTTCAGAGCCAGGTGAATCAGGTCCGGTCCGCTGAACTCGCGAGAAAAGCTGCTTCCGCCGAACGATATCCGTCTTTGGGCGCGGAAACCGATTACGGTCTCTCCGGAGTAGACCCGGGCTCATCGCACGGCACCGTTGATGCGGCCGCCACGCTCCAAATCCCCATTTTCCAAGGCGGGAGAGTACACGGGGATGTTCTCCGGACGGAGGCCAGGTTAACTGAAGAGAGACAGCGACTGGAAGACTTACGGGCCAAAATAGATCAAGAAGTTCGAGACGCTTATCTCGATCTGGATTCGTCTGCGCAAGAAGTATCTGTCGAGCAAAGCGCGGTATCACTGGCCACTCAGAACCTGAAACAGTCCCGAGATCGATTCGCTTCGGGAGTTACGGACAACATTGAAGTGGTTCAGGCTCAAGATGCGCTGGCAATCGCTAATGATGCCTACATTGCAAGTCAGTACAGCTATAACCTGGCCAAGATATCTCTGGCAAGAGCGACTGGAGTCGCGGAATCTCGATACTCAGAGTATTTGAAGGGGAATTGAGCATGCCTGAAGAGCGTCAAGCGACAAATCCACCGCAAGTAGCACCGTCTGCACAAAGCACGCTTGCGGACAACGCCGGCACAGCTGATCCGTTAACTTCGGCTTATCCGAGCAAGCGCTCTCACAAGCGCTGGATAATTCTTGCCTCACTCGTTGTCCTGGTCGCTGGCGGCGTGTTCTTCTGGCGCTATATCTCCGGCTTTGTATCCACCGACGATGCGCAGGTCGACGTCCATCTTTACCCCGTCAGCGCTCGCATTTCCGGATATATCGAGGAAGTCAATGTTGACGACAATCAATGGGTCGATGCAGGTTCGACACTGGTGGAAATCGATCCCAAAGACTACGAAGTGGCATTGGCGAAAGCTCAGGCAACGCTCGACACCTCGGAGGCTGCGGCAAGAAGTGAGAATATCGATGTGCCGATATCGTCTGTTGCTACATCAAGCCAATTGAAATCCACCTCCTCGGACATCCAGAACGCAGAAGCAGCCATCCAGGCAGCAGAGAAGCAAGTCGCCGCCGCGCACGCCCGTGTTTTAGAAGCGCAAGCTGAAAATGTTAAGGCTCAAGATGACGTCAATCGCTATCGCTTGCTGCTCACGAAGGAGGAGGTACCGAAGCAAGTTTACGATCATGCTTATGCCGCCGCAGCGACTGATGTGGCCGCCATCGCGGCGGCAGAAGCAGACGAGGCTGCGGCTCAACAAGCCGTTCAAGAAGCGCGCAGCCGCCTCGCTGAAGCTGAGGCAAGCTACGAAAATGCTGAAGCCGGGCCGCAGCGGGTTGCTTCAACGCGAGCCAAGGCGCTCTCTGCTACCGCTGACGTGCAGCAGAAAGAAGCTGCTGTCGAACAAGCACGGTTGAATCTGGGATATACCAAGATATATGCACCTGTAGCCGGGGAGGTCACGAAAAAGGTTGTTGTCGGATTGAATGTCGACCCTGGGGAGCAGATGCTCACGGTAGTTCCGCTGGATCAAGTATGGATTACCGCAAACTTTAAAGAGACACAGCTCAAACACATGCGGGTGGGCCAGAAGGCGAGCATTGAGCTTGACTCGAACGGCCGCACCTACAACGGTCATGTCGACAGCATTGCGGGGGGAACGGGGCCCATCTTCAGCCTGCTGCCGCCCGAGAATGCAACCGGCAATTACGTGAAAATTGTGCAGCGGGTCCCAGTAAAGATCGTTCTGGAGCCAGGCGAAAATCGCGATCACCAGCTTAGGCCCGGTGAGAACGTCGAAGCGAAAGTGTACCTGCGATGAGCGCCACAGCGCTGCCTCTTCCGTCCGAGCAGGTCGTCTGGCGCCCTAAGGTAAACCCCTGGGCGATTGCCATCACCGTGTCGATGGCGGCGTTCATCGAAGTTCTGGACACGAGCGTTGCCAACGTAGCATTGCCCTACATCGCCGGAGGCCTTGGAGCCAGTTACGACGACAGCACGTGGGTGCTCACCTCGTACCTTGCCGCGAACGCTATCGTCTTGCCCATTAGCGGATGGCTCGCGGAGGCGATTGGCCGCAAGCGGTACTTCATGACGTCGCTTGCTGTTTTTACTGTGAGTTCGCTGCTCTGCGGCTTAGCGCCTAGCCTGCCGCTATTGCTGTTGTTTCGAGCAGTGCAAGGCGTGGGCGGCGGTGGTCTGCAACCGATGGCACAAGCCATTCTCAACGATACGTTTCCCCCAGAGCAGCGCGGTCAGGCGTTTGCTCTCTATGGCATCAGCGCTGTTCTCGCCCCTACGGTCGGGCCGATGCTGGGGGGCTGGATTACCGACAACTATTCGTGGCGCTGGATATTTTTCATCACGCTGCCTCCGGTCCTGACGGCTCTTTATTTGACGCACGCCCTGGTTGAAGATCCGCCGTTCCTGCGTCGCTTGAAGCGAGGCGGTATCCGCGTGGACTACCTCGGAATATCCATGTTGGCGCTGGGAGTGGGTTCGCTGCAGGTGCTTCTGGACAAGGGGCAGGAAGACGATTGGTTCGGTTCCCATTTCATCACGACCTTGGCGATAACCGCAACGGTTTGTCTTATCTCGCTGGTCATCTGGGAATGGTTCCGCAAAGAACCGATCATCGATGTCCGCATGTTCAAGAGCTTCAACTTCGCGGCAGCGAACTTGATGATGTTCATGATGGGCTTCATGCTCTTCAGCACTCTGGTCTTGATTCCAGAATTCCTGCAGACCCTGATGGGTTACACGGCAGAGCTTGCAGGCCTTGTCCTGTCTGGCGGCGGAGTTGTTTTGCTGGTAATGATGCCCATTGTTGGCCGGCTCACATCGAAGATTCAAGCTCGATGGCTGATCGCGACAGGGTGGTTGTGCCTCGCCGTTGGACTGTTCTATGACGCGCACCAGATTGATTTGCTCGTCAGCTTTAAATTTGCCATGTGGCTGCGCGTCGCTCAAGTGGTCGGAATCGGATTTCTATTTGTCCCCATTACTGCAGCGGGTTACATCGGAGTTCCTCCAGAGAAAGGCAACAGCGTCTCGGGCATGATCAACTTCATGCGAAATATCGGTGGCAGTATCGGAACCTCGGTGGTGACGACGATGATCGCCCGACGGGCTCAATATCATCAGCAGATCCTCATCGGCCACATCATTCCCGATTCCCCCGCCTATCGTTCGGCACTGCATGCACTGAGCTCGAAAATTGCGCATTCCGGGCTTGGGGCCACGGACGCTCACGACCAGGCGATTGCAAGGTTCTACGAATTGGTGCATCAACAAGGCGGCGCACTGTCCTATATGGACATCTTCTGGGTCTTGGGCGCGCTATGCTCCATCATGTTCGTTTTAGCGTTTTTCTTGAAGAAAAATGATCCAGGTGCGGGCGGAGATGTCGCAGTGGGCTGAGGAAACCACAATGATTCGAGCCATCACAATTGAGCGCGAGTTCGGCTGCGGAGCATCCGAAATTGCCAGTCTGGTCGCCAGCCGTCTGGGATGGAGTCTGTGGGACGAACGGTTGACACAGGAGATCGCGCGACTGACAGAGAGCACTCCACAGGCGGTCGAGCGGAGAGAATGGCGAAGCGATCCGGTCGTATACAGGGTTTTCAGAGACTTTCTTCGGGGCGCGTTTGAGGGAGGTTTGCCACCCACCGAACGGCTGCATGTGCTGGATGCACGCCGGATCGCGGCTGTCTCGGAAATAGCGGTCAAGACGGCATATTCCAGTGGCCCGTCGGTGATTGTCGGCCGCGGTGCGCAGTATTTCCTGCGCAATCGGAGCGACGTTTTCCATGTATTTCTCTACGGATGTCGCGATCATAAGATCCGCAGACTGATCTCCAAGGGTGCAACGGAGGAGAAGGCCATCGAACAGGTCGACACAACGGACCAATCGCGAGCTGCATTCGTGCGGCGGTATTTCGGGCTGAAATGGCCGGAACCCCACCTATACCACGCAATGTTCAATACCGAGATGGGGGAGTCTTGTACAGCCGCGATTCTTCTGCAGTGCGTCCAGCGGCTGCAGGGTGGCGGATAAAATGGCTGCCCTTTCGGTGATCGGTTACTGCCGGCCTGAATCCTCCGCATCACTATTGAGGATGATGGATCCTTTTGTGGTGGCAGTAGGAGGAGCAGGTGGCGCTGATCACTAACATCCTCTT
Organism: uncultured Acidobacteriota bacterium; assembly: GCA_963830785.1. Classification (GTDB taxonomy): domain Bacteria; phylum Acidobacteriota; class Terriglobia; order Terriglobales; family Acidobacteriaceae; genus Telmatobacter. Next base: position 49,702 of record CAWHNV010000039.1, on the reverse strand, counting down.
TCCTGTAGATTTCTCACACTCTTGCCTCGCCATGGGCGCCTACGTCAAAAGGGTGGCTGCTATCTTTAGCGCTCGGATGTCAATGATTCATGTGTTCGACTCTGCCAGTCACAATGGACTGGAACTTTACCTAATGAGAACTCCTTACGAGATTGCCCAGGAACATGAAGAAGTTGCGCGTCAAAGGCTTGATTCCTTCCTTCAGTTTGACTTCCCAGGCTCCAGGTTTCCACGAATTCTCGCTTCCGGGGACACGGCATCGCAGATCGCCGTGAACGCAAAGGACGGATTCGATCTGATCATCATGCCTACCCACGCCGGAGCTTTCCGGCGGATGCTTCTTGGCTCCACGACAGCCAAGGTATTGAACGATGTTGAGTGTCCCGTGATCACCAGTGAACACGCCGAGAGCATAGCGCCACGGCCGATAGCGCATCGAAAGTTACTATGCGCCGTCGGTCTGGGCGAGAACTCGGAAAGAGTTCTTCGATACGCGCACAAATTGTCCGCGGAGGCTCATGCGAATCTACGCATCATACACGCCGTTCAGGCAGCCGATTCCCTCTTTTCACGTTCGCTGGCCCTGGAGGAGTGGACTCAATCCGAGGAGCGGCAACAGGCGCATGAACGTATCGACGCATTGCAAAGAAGAGTTGTCTCGCAGGCCCCGATTCAAATTGCGGTAGGTCCAATAAAGCAAGCGTTGGTCGAGGCTGCGCGGCAATCGGACGCCGACCTGTTGATCATCGGCAGAGATTCCCAGTCCGGCGTTCAGAGCCGCCTGCGGGATTTGACCCACGCCTTGGTGCGCGACTCACCATATCCAGTGCTCAGCGTCTGAGATGCTCGTCAGTCTATTTCGCGTTATCAGTGTCGAGAGGGTGCGCCGACAAGCTGAGCGAATCATGCTTCTGAATGATGCGAAAGTACCGGTCCATACCATCGTCCAATAGATGTTTTTCCAGACCTCTGGCCTAATTCAAATTACGAGTCATATTGGGAGACAACCGATTTATTTGGAGCAGCGCACCTTGAGCGACTTGATACAGCAAGCTAAATCAGGGAAAGTTCAACCAGTACCTCACCGGCCTCACGTCGTCATCGTCGGCGCCGGGTTTGCCGGCCTGCACGCAGCCAAAGGTCTTGCCCACTTGGCTGTCAACGTCACAGTGCTCGACCGGCGCAACCATCACATCTTTCAGCCGCTTCTTTACCAAGTAGCGCTGGCATTACTTCCTCCGACCGATATTGCACAGCCCATCCGTACCATCTTGCGCGGCCAGTGCAACATCGAAGTGCTCATGGACGAGGTTGTCACCGTCGACATCTTCTCGCACAAGGTGACGCTCGCGAGCAAAGCGCAGCTTACTTACGACTACCTGGTTCTGGCAACCGGCGCCACCCATTCCTACTTCGGCCACGACCAGTGGGCCCAATTCGCGCCGGGCCTCAAGACAATCGAGGACGCCGTCGAAATTCGCCGGCGCGTCTTGCTTGCTTTCGAGCTGGCTGAACGGCAAATGGTCGAACTGGGCACGCATCCGCCCCTCAATTTTGTCGTCATCGGCGGAGGGCCCACTGGCGTAGAGCTCGCAGGCGCCATCAGCGACATCGCGCGGCTCCACATGCAACATGACTTTCATCACATCGATCCCACCAAGAGCCGGGTGCTTCTGCTCGACTCCGGGCCCCGCGTTCTGGCTGCCTATCCTGAGGACATTTCTGTCAAAGCCGAAGCCCAGCTCAGAGACATGGGGGTTGAAGTGCGCACGCAGATGGAGGTCAGCGCCATAGGCCCTGGTTGGGTTGAGGCCAACGGCCAGCGCATCGACGCCCTTGTGACACTTTGGGCCGCCGGCGTGCAGGCCTCGCCGTTGGGCCGCTTGCTCGGCGCTTCTCCCAAAGTGAATTTCGACCGTCGAGGTTGCGTCATCGTAGATGATCGGCTCAATCCGCCCGGCCTGCCCGAAGTCTTCGTCCTCGGTGACCTCGCTCATTTCGAGCAGGATGGCCACCAGGTTCCGGGCGTGGCGCAACCGGCGATGCAGATGGGCGATCACGTCGCAAAAATGGTCGCCGCCGACCTCAATGGCAAGCCACGTCCGGCGTTCCGCTACTTCGACAAGGGCGACATGGCCACAATCGGCCGCAAGGCTGCCGTCGCCAAGGTCGAGTGGCCCTTTAAGGCACACATGAGCGGTTTTCCCGCCTGGATCACCTGGGTCTCGGTGCACATTTTCTTCCTTATCGGCTTTCGCAACCGGCTTTCGGTCATCGGCGGTTTGCTATGGACCTATTTCACCTATACGCGCGGCGCCCGCCTCATCACAGGAACGCAGAATCTGCCGGGGTGGAATGAAGAGTTCCGGTCGCGGTGAACCATCTCCTTCTCAATCGAGGTTCCCAATGATGCGCTTAAGCGTCCACAGGACCGCATGCCTCAGCGCGACTCACCAGATGCGTCATAATGTCGCGCGGAAACGATTGCATTTACGTGGTTAATCGCTCAATTCCGATCTTTGTCCTTCGGTGCCAGCCTCCTCAACACGAACTCCCGCAGAACCCCATTTGCGCCATTGGCGCTGAAATCTATTGCGAAGATTCCAGAGATCACCTCAGATGGAGGTTGGCGAGCTTCCAGCAGAAATAGGCGCCGTTCGGGTCCTCAGTCTCGATCGACACAGGTCCCTCGTGCACGTCGATTCGCTTCCGCGCAAACGACAGCACCTTCTCCACTTGAGCATCGGGAAATCCAACCAGGAGGGCTGCGTCTCTGGTTGAATACTCGAGAATATCGCGCAGAAAGTAGATCAGGCGCTCCAAAGGCGGCGCACCGTTGAAAGAAATAGATGAATCATATGAGCTGGCATGCATTATTTCTGCTGTTCGAGTGCTTTCGCGCATGTGCTGAATAACATGCCGTACCAGAACTCTCAGCATGAAGCGTTGCTTGAATTTGTCCGGCACAGATCGATCTCTCACTTCTGCCTCAACCTTCAAGAGGAGTTCATCGCCGCAATCGCACTCGATCAGATAATCGAGGTAGAAGCTAAGCTGCCCTCGATAGAGGGACAGAGCCTCATCCCAGCTCGTTCTGTCGTCATAGCACACCCTACCTGTCACGGCCATAAAGTTCCTTTCTTAAAGCGCAATTTTCGGCAACAAAGGCTGCCGCGCCGCTTCGAGCTGCCGCTTGATTCGCATGACGCCTTTGCCGGACGAGACATTGAAGTGGGGCGCAATCACGACTCGCTGCCCACCTTCAATACTCGCCATTACGACATAACACACAGGGATCTTCTATTGGACAAAGGTAGTGATCGATACCTTGGTACGAGCGCAAGACTCATACCGGCGCAGTTGGCACAGCTCTCTGGAAATAAGTGGCGGGACTAATCAATGCAGAACTGTCGAGCGGCGATCGCGCCGACACTCAAGCGAGCACTCGTGCGGGAAACAAACTGCCTGGATCTCCGATTCACTGTTCCGTTTGTTGAAGCCGCTGCGCTTCGTCACATCTAAGGCATGCCGCATTTCTTAAGGTCCATACGAACGTATTGGCTGTACCTTTGTCTAATGGTGTCTCATCGACATCTGTGGCTTAATCACTCCCATACACCGAGTGCGGACGGTACTGAGAGCATTCAAGAGGGGGGCATCGATGAGCCAATTATTACAGAATACAGAATCGAGAATCACGAGCCGTGGGAGCCTTCGGCCGTTCGAAAATCCCAGCGCCTGGTGCGCCGAGGCAGAGCGAGACTTGGAGATCGTGGCTGCCGTTCAGGCTGGGTCGTCCGCTGCATTCGATGAACTACAGAGACAGTACTCGCGTCGGCTCCTTTGGACTATCCTGCGTATTACGAAAAATCGAGAGGACGCAGAGGATGCTCTCCAGGATACGTTTTTGAAGGCCTTTCTTGCACTCCCCCAGTTTGAAGGCAGGTCAAGCGTTTACTCGTGGCTCTCACGCATTGCCATTAACTCCGCGCTGATGATTCTTCGCAGACGGCGAACTCGCCCTCAAGCGGACTCTGTGTTTTCCGTAGAGGGGTGCGATGATTATTGTCCGCTGCAAATAGAGGATAAGACCCCAAATCCGGAACAACTCTGCGAGCTACGCCAGCGGTGCAACCTTGTGATCAACGCAATCCAGAAGCTTTCGCCTCAACTGCGCGCGCCGATCGAAATCCAAATGGCTCATCAGCGCTCTATGGAAGAGCTTGCCAGGGAACTGAATATCTCGGTAGCGGCAGTGAAAACCAGGCTGTATCGGGCACGGGTCCAGCTGGCCGACCACAACTCAGTAAAAGAGTGTATAGGGGCTTTAGCCGTGCAATAAGATAAGTTTCTCGGTTCGAAGAATCGAACAAGGACAGAGTAGCGACCAGGATGGCGACATCTCAGATAGTGCGATTGAGCGAATGATCAATCATCGATGCAATTAGACCATGGTATCGCGCCATACCTTCGTCCAATAGATTCGACCATGAAATTGTGGCTTAATCGCATCTATGAAGCTGGCGTGCACTGATCGAGGGCGAAGCCGAGCCATGGTGGTCACTGCAATTCGGGTCATGTGGAATATTGATCTTCCCTTGCGGAGCCAGCCAGTTTTCCTGGAGAGAGGCCAGGCACCATTCGGGCCTCAGGAGGAGAAATGAGGTCGGAACTGGTCTTTTGCGCAGAAAAACATGTAGGCAACCGCTACCTGCTAGTGCGGGCTGCAGCACAGGCAGTCAGGAAGGTCCACCGACCCCATACTCGGATTGCAGACACCACCAACGAAGTGCTTGAGTGGTTCGCGCGTGGAAACCCGTTCGCCACCCGAGTCACCAGCGTGAGAACATCCACAGTCCCGGTACAACGGGCGGCCTGATTCATTATTTGCCGGTTTGCGACGACTTGTGGGCTCAAATCCCTGCGGGGGTTTGGTAGCGAAAAACTCAGGAGCTGATCGCCTCATCCAAGCAATCAGCGTAAGCCATTGTTGGAGTCGCGCGTGAGCCACGGAATCGGACTTGTGCAGGACAAGCATCGAGGCATTGTTTTGGATTCTTGCGGGTCAGGTGGGAAACCAGGTACAGAAAGTGCTCGCGAGCTGCGGCGAGGTTGGTGCGTACCGCGCAGCGGCTCTGGGGAGCACGATTCATGCAGGTCTTCAATGGACCGGCGACTTATGAGACGGAGAGACTGAGAAACCACAAGGAGTAACACGTGAGCAACAGCTTTCCGCTCCGTTTACCTGGCGAGGCACGGCGAAACGCCGTGGTCAGTTACCGGTCAACACACCGGCCTCACTGATTTACCGCTTACTGAGCGCGGGGAATGCAACGCCCGACAACTGCGGGAACGGTTGGGCGGACAGACCTTTGCGAAAGTATTCACCAGCCCTTTGCAACGCGCCATGCGGACCTGTGAACTGGCCGGCTTCGGATCTGCAGCTCAAATCGACCGCGACCTGGTCGAGTGGGACTACGGCGAGTACGAAGGCCGTCTGGCAGTTGACATACTCGCGGAACACCCGGGGTGGCAACTTTTCCGCGACGGCTGCCCCGGCGGAGAATCGCCCCTGCAGGTCGCAGCCCGGGCTGATCGCGTGGTGGAACGCGTGCGCTCCGTGCAGGCGATGTTCTGCTTTTTTCCAGTGGTCACTTTCTCCGCATGCTGGCCACCCGCTGGGTGGGTATGGAAGCCCTTAACGCCCGATCTGCTCATGCTGGGCACAGCCAGCCTCAGCGCACTGGGTTATGAACACAGCCTATCGCAGCCGGCCATCTGGTTGTGGAACGACACCCATCACGTGCTCACGGCAAACGAAAAGGAAGGCGTTTGCGAGCCCCGCCAGCTTGCAACCAACGAGGTGACACGATGAAAGCGACACAACTGCTTCACGACGAGGGCCAGAGCCTCTGGCTCGATAACATTACCCGCGACCTGCTGGATAGCGGCACGCTCAAGCAATACATCGATGAGCTGTCAATCACCGGACTCACCTCGAATCCGACCATATTCGACCATGCGATCAAGAATAGTGCGACGTATGACTCCGCGAATCATTAAGAAGATGAGGCAAAACGTGTCGGGTGAGGCACTGTTCTTTGAACTGGCCCTGGAGGACCTCACTCGTGCGGCAGATCTTTTTCGGCCCATTCACGAAAAGACGAATGGAGTGGACGGCTGGGTCTCGCTCGAAGTGTCTCCCCTGCTTGCGTACGACACGGCCAGCACTCTCGCGGCCGCCAAGGAATTGTTTGCGCGGGCGCAACGCCCCAATCTTTTCATTAAGATTCCGGGCACAAGCCAGGGTCTCCCCGCAATCGAGGAGGCGATTTTTGCCGGCATTCCCATCAACGTCACTCTTCTGTTCTCTCGCGAGCAGTACCTGGCGGCTGCGGAGGCATTTCTCCGGGGTATCGAGCGGCGCATTGAGGCCGGGCTCAATCCCCGCGTCGACTCTGTCGCTTCGGTGTTCGTCAGCCGCTGGGATGCGGCAGTGGCCAGCGATGCGCCGGAGGCGTTGCGCAACCAGCTTGGGATCGCCGTCGCTAGGCTCACGTACAAGGCCTCCAACACGCTGCTTAGCTCGGCGCGATGGCGGCGTGTTTACAACCTCGGCGGCCGTGCGCAACGACTCTTGTGGGCGAGTACGGGAACCAAAGATCCCAAAGCCTCCGACATTCTCTACGTTAAGTCCCTTGCTGCACCATTCACTGTGAACACGATGCCCGAAGCCACATTGAAAGCACTCGCGACCCATACCGACTTGGGCGAGTTGTTGCCGACCGATGGCGGGAATTGCGAGGAAATTCTGGGAAAGTTCGGCAAAGCTGGTATCGATGTTGATGCCTTGGCTATGCAGCTTCAAAGTGAGGGAGCGGAGTCGTTTGTTAAGTCGTGGAATGACCTCATGCAGGTCATTTCTTCAAAGACTGCGACGCTTGACAAAGGCGCCGCGCTGAAAGCCGCCAGTTAGCACAAAGCCAAGCCGCGTAAATCGCGCTGCATGGCGGATAAAGCATAGAAGGAGCATCAGGATGGCAACACAGGCTCAACCTCGAGTAAACAAACAGGCGAGTGGACTGTCGGCGTGGGACACACTCGCGTCGCATTACAAGAACGTCTCGAAGCTGCATCTGCGGCAACTTTTTGCGGACGATCCGAAGCGCGGTGAACGAATGGTGGTGGAGGCAACCGACCTGTATCTCGATTACTCGAAAAACCGTGTTAACGACGAAACGCTTCGGCTTCTTCTGCAACTCGCGGAGGAGGCCGGACTGCACTCGCGCATTCACGCAATGTTTATGGGGGAGAAGATCAACATCACAGAAAAGCGCGCCGTCCTGCATATCGCATTGCGCGCTCCGAAGGGAGCGACGATTCTGGTGGATGGAAAGAACGTTGTACCCGAAGTACATGCGGTGCTCAACCGCATGGCTGACTTCTCCAATCGTGTGCGCAGCGGAGAGTGGAAGGGACACACCGGAAAGCGTATCCGCAATGTCATCAATATTGGAATCGGAGGCTCAGACCTCGGCCCTGTGATGGCTTACGAGGCGCTTCGGCATTACAGCGACCGATCATTGAATTTTCGCTTTGTCTCGAATGTCGACGGCACGGATTTCGCCGAAGCTGTGCAGGATCTCGATCCTGCGGAAACCCTGTTTATCGTTTCATCGAAGACGTTCACAACGCTGGAAACGATGACGAACGCTCAGACCGCCCGCACCTGGTCGCTGGCCGGCCTTGGAGGCGAACTGAAATCAGTGGCGAAGCATTTTGTGGCGGTTTCGACCAATGCATCTGAAGTCTCGAAATTCGGAATCGATACGGCCAACATGTTTGGCTTCTGGGACTGGGTGGGTGGCCGCTACTCGATGGACTCAGCCATTGGCCTCTCAACAATGATTGCTATCGGCCCGGACAATTTCCGCGCTATGCTGGATGGCTTTCACCAGATGGACGAGCATTTCCGCACTGCTCCCTTTGAAGCCAATCTTCCGGTGCTCATGGGCCTGCTCTCCCTTTGGTACAACGACTTCTTCGGCGCGCAGACGGTAGCTGTCCTGCCGTATGAGCAATATCTGAAGCGTTTTCCTGCCTATCTCCAGCAATTAACCATGGAGAGTAACGGAAAGCATGTAACGCTCACTGGAGGACACGTTGCCCATGACACCGGGCCGATCTACTGGGGTGAACCAGGAACGAACGGGCAGCACTCTTTTTACCAGTTGATCCACCAGGGAACCCGGCTCATCCCTTGCGATTTCATTGCCTTCGTCAAGCCGCTGAATCCGTTAGGGCGCCATCACGACATGTTACTGGCCAATGTTTTCGCGCAGACCGAAGCGCTGGCCTTCGGCAAAACGCCCGAGCAAGTGAAGGCTGAGGGCTCACCCGATTGGCTGGTTCCGCACCGCGTCTTCGAAGGCAACCGGCCATCGAATACGATTCTCGCCGACCGCCTCACACCCGAAGTGCTAGGCAAGCTGGTCGCGCTCTATGAGCATGCCGTCTTCACTCAGGGCGTCATCTGGAACATCGATTCGTTCGATCAATGGGGCGTGGAGCTGGGCAAGGTACTGGCGCAGCGTATTATTCCCGAACTCGAGAACCATGCTGAGCCTGCGCTCAATCACGACAGCTCGACCAACACTCTAATTCGGCGTTATCGCAAGCTTAAAGAGCAGCAATAACTGCGATTGGGACTTTCAGGAGCACGTGCATGGATACGCTACGCGATGTTTTGGCACGGTTGGAAAGAGAAGGCGCGGGCCTCGGCCATTTCAATGTTGCCGACGTTGTCTTGTTGAAGGCGGTGGTGGCAGCCGCGGCTGAGACGAGACTTCCTGTCCTGGTCGGCGCCTCCGAAGGAGAGCGAGAGTTCTTCGGCACCAGCCAGCTTGCCGCTTTGGTGAAGAGTCTGCGCGAGGAAACCGGCTTGCCCATCTTCTTGAACGCTGACCATACACACTCCTTGAAGAAGGCCATTGACGCGGCAGATGCGGGCTTTGACTCGGTAACGATTGATTTTTCCGCGTTGCCCTTCGAAGAGAATGTGGCGCGCACGAAGGAAACGGCTCAGGCGATCAAAGCGATCAACTCCGCAATCCTTGCGGAAGGGGAAATTGGCGACATTGGGACCGGCTCCGAGATACACGAAACCGCTCAGGTTGACTTCAAGAATCTCACGAGACCTGAGGAAGCGCGGCAATTCGTCGAGGCAACCGGGATTGACATCCTCGCTCCGGCCGTCGGCAACATGCACGGCATGCTTAAGAGTATGGTGCAAGGAAAAGCGAAGAAACATCTGGATATCGAAAGAATTGCTGAAATCAAACATGCGGCCGGAGTCTTTCTCACTCTACACGGCGGCTCAGGGACGGAAGATGAAGGCTTTCGCAAAGCAATCGCGGCTGGAATCAACATCATCCACATCAATACCGAGCTGCGAGTTGCGTGGAGACAATCGTTGGCAGAAAGCCTGGCACGAGACCCCAACGAAGTGGTGCCCTACAGGATTCTGCGGCCGGTCGTAGATTCTGTGAAGCAGGTCGTCAGTTCTCGCTTAAGACTGTTCCATGGTGAAGCAGTTGGTTCTGCCGCCGTTGGAAGCGCGGCATGAAGAATCTTCCAGATAGCTTGTTGAATTAGAGACATCCGCAATTTTCAGACCAGGAGAACTTATGGAACTAGGAATGATAGGACTTGGCCGCATGGGCGCCAACATGGTGCGTCGTCTCATCGGAAGAGGGCATCGCTGCGTTGTCTTTGACAGATCCCCACAAGCGGTGCGGGACCTTGTTAAAGACCATGCCATTGGTGCAGATTCTCCGGTCGATCTCGTCAAGAAACTCGCAAAGCCGCGCGCGGTTTGGCTGATGGTTCCTGCGGCAGCTGTTGACGAGACCATCTCCGCTCTCCTGCCCCACCTTGAAGCAGGGGACATACTCCTCGACGGCGGAAATTCCTACTATGTCGATGACATCAAGCGCGCGAAGGATCTTGCGCCCGGCAAGATTCACTACGTCGACGTAGGCACCAGCGGCGGTGTGTGGGGCCTTGAGCGCGGCTACTGCATGATGATAGGCGGCGAGAAAAACGTGGTCGAGCACCTCGATCCCATTTTTTCGACGCTGGCCCCTGGTACAGGCAACATCTCGCGCACGCCCGGGCGCGAAATGTTGCATGGCACTTCTGAGCAAGGCTACCTGCACTGTGGCCCCAACGGCGCCGGCCACTTTGTCAAAATGGTCCACAACGGAATTGAATACGGAATCATGGCCGCCTATGCGGAAGGATTGTCGGTGTTGCGTTCGGCAAACGTCGGCAAGCAGCAAGAGAATATCGATGCGGAAACCACGCCCCTTCGCGATCCGGAAAACTACCAGTACGACTTGGATCTCAAGAATATTGCCGAAGTCTGGAGGCGCGGCAGTGTGATCGCGTCGTGGCTGTTGGACCTTACAGCCACCGCGCTGGTGCAGGACCCCGGCCTTTCAAAATTTGCAGGGCGCGTATCCGATTCCGGTGAGGGCCGCTGGACAATCAAGGCCGCGATCGATGAGGCGGTTCCGACTCCGGTGCTCACTGCCTCGCTTTACGAGCGATTCAGCTCGCGTAACGAGGCCGATTATGCTGACAAGCTGCTATCCGCAATGCGCTTTGAATTCGGCGGCCATCTGGAAAAACTCGCGGAAAAGCCTGCGGCCGCCTGAAGGAGACACGATTCATGAATAATTCCGTTTCGGACGCGCTGGTTTTCTATGGTGCCACCGGCGATCTTGCGTATAAGAAGATTTTTCCTTCCCTGCAAGCAATGGTGAAGCGGGGACATCTCGATGTCCCTGTCGTCGGCGTCGCCAAGGCGGGATGGAACCTTGAGCAGCTTCAGGCACGCGCGAAAGACAGTGTGGAAAAACATGGTGGTCTCGATCCAACCGCCTTCAAAAAACTGATGGGTCTTCTGCGCTATGTAGACGGCGATTATCAGGATGCTGCAACATTCAGCGCGCTTTGCCAGCAACTCAATGGCGCACGGCGTGCAGCCCATTACCTGGCGATTCCGCCAGCCCTGTTCGAGACTGTTGTGCAGCATCTCAAGGACTCGAATTGCGATTGCGGAGCGCGCGTCATCGTGGAGAAACCCTTCGGACACGATCTGGCATCTGCTCAGAAGCTGAACAAGATCCTGCTTCGCGTATTCGATGAAGAGGACATCTTTCGTATCGACCACTATCTTGGTAAACGTGCCGTGAACAATGTCCTGGCATTTCGCTTTACCAACGCGTTTGTTGAGTCTTTCTGGAATCGTCACTACATCGAGAGCGTTGAGATCACGATGGCGGAGGACTTTGGCGTTCAGGGCCGTGGAGGTTTTTACGATCAGACCGGTGCGATCCGCGATGTGGTCCAGAACCATCTGTTTCAGGTGTTGTCGAACCTGGCCATGGAGGCGCCGGTCTCGCTCGATAGTGACTCGGTTCGCGACGAGAAAGTAAAAGTCTTGAAGGCGATTCCGCCAATTGACGAAACGAATCTGGTTCGCGGGCAATTCCACGGCTATCGCGATGAAAATGGGGTTGCCAAAGACTCGCAGACGGAAACCTTCGCGGTGGTGAAGCTGGAAATCAACTCCTGGCGCTGGAAAGGCGTACCGTTCTATATTCGCGCCGGCAAGTGCCTGCCGGCGACCTTTACCGAAATCATCGCCAAGTTTCACAAGCCTCCGGCGCTGATTCCAGACGGCCTGCTGGTGGAAAATCATCTCCGGCTGCGCCTGAGTCCTGAAATGACAATCGCCATGGGAATGAATACGCTATCTCCGGCGGCAGAAGGGATCTCTTTTCAAACTGGCGAAATGTTAGCCAGCCACTATCCAAGCGCGGATGAAATGGATGCGTACGAACGCGTTCTCGGAGCTGCAATGTCCGGGGACAGTAGCTTGTTTGCCCGCGAAGATTACGTCGAAGAGGCGTGGCGGATTGTGGAACCGGCGTTGCAGAAGGACACGCCGGTGTTTCAGTACACTCCCGACACCTGGGGCCCGGAAGAAGCGGCGCGTGTGACTCCGCCAGGGGGCTGGACCAATCCCGGCGAAGAGAGAGCGATCGCAGTGGCAAGGCAGGCAGCGTAATGAAAATCGAAGTTCTCCCCGATGTCGAATCTGCGGCTCGTGAAGCGGCAAAGCTCATCGCTGAAGACGCAAGGGCAGCGGTCGCGGCTCGCGGCAAATTTGTCGTGGCGGTCAGCGGGGGTAAGACACCATGGATCATGCTTCGCAATCTCGCGCTCGAGGATGTCCCATGGAGCAGCGTTTACGTCGTCCAAGTGGATGAGAGAATCGCGCCGCCCGGGGATCCGGATAGAAACCTGACGCACTTGCACGAGAGCCTGCTTAGCCGCGTGCCGCTGCGCCCTGAGCAAATTCATGCCATGCCGGTGGACTCCGCTGATCTCGAATCAGCCTGCACCCGCTACTCGCAGACGTTGGAGGAAATGGCTGGCGCCCCGCCGATACTCGATCTGGTCCACCTCGGGCTTGGTCCCGATGGCCATACGGCATCGCTCGTTCCCGGCGATCCGGTCCTTGAAGTGAGGGATGCCGATGTTGCGCTCACAGGAATTTACCAGGGAAGGCAGCGCATGACGTTGACGTATCCCATTCTCAATCGTTCTCGTAAGGTGCTGTGGCTGGTGACTGGCATCGATAAGTCAGGCATGCTTGCCCGCCTTTTGGACGAAGATCTCTCGATTCCGGCCAGCCACGTTCGCTTGGATCGTTCGGTGGTTTTGTCAGATCAAGCCGCCGCGGCCCAAGTAGACATTCCAACAATCCCGGCGTAGCTGCCGAAGAACCGAGTTTGAATATTTGCTCTGGAGGCAGTGATGAGTACCGCAACAGCTCCCATTGAGAATCTGAGTGCCGTTGAGCTCGATGGGTTGTGCGTCAACACCATCCGCACGCTTTCGATAGACGCCGTGCAGCAGGCGGGGTCCGGACACCCTGGCACGCCCATGGCGCTCGCCCCGCTTGTCTATACCATCTGGAACCGGACGCTTCGTTTCGATCCGCAGGATCCCATCTGGCCAAATCGCGACCGTTTTGTCTTGTCGAATGGACACGCCTCCATGCTGCTTTGGTCCGTACTCCATCTCACTGGTGTGCAGGCGGTCAACGCCGAGTATGAGACCGTCGACCAGCCGTCGGTCTCGCTCGACGACATCCGCAACTTCCGTCAACTCGGCAGCAAAGCCCCCGGACACCCGGAGTATCACTGGGTTTCAGGTGTCGAGACGACGACTGGCCCGCTGGGACAAGGAGTGGCTACCAGCGTGGGCATGGCAATCGCCCAGAAATGGCTCGCCGACCGCTACAATCGTCCGGACTTCGACATTTTCGATTACAACATCTACTCGGTCTGCGGCGACGGTTGTCTCATGGAAGGTGTTGCTTCGGAAGCCGCATCCCTGGCGGGGCATCTCGGCCTCGATAACCTGTGCTGGATCTACGACAACAATCACATCACGATTGAAGGCAACACTCGTCTTGCCTTTACGGAAGACGTTGCCGGCCGGTTCCTCGCCTATGGCTGGAACGTCTTGCGCGTTGGCGATGCGAACGATCTCGACCGCATCGAACAGGCTCTCGAAGTGTTCCACAAAACAAAGGGGCGTCCCACGTTCATCGTGTTGGACAGTCACATCGGATATGGTTCGCCGCACAAACAGGACACTGCCGCCGCGCACGGCGAACCACTGGGCGAAGAAGAGGTTCGCTTATCCCGGCGCGCCTACGGCTGGCCTGAAGACGCGCAATTCTACATCCCGAATGGTGTGTACGAGCATTTCAACGCCGGAATTGGAAAGCGCGGTTCGGAAGCCCGGCACAAGTGGACAGAAATGTTCGAATCGTACCGCTCCCAATTTCCGGAACTCGCTTTCGAGATTGATCGCATGCAGCGGCGTGAGCTTCCCGCCGGATGGGACCGGAACCTTCCCGTGTTTCCGGCCGACCCGAAAGGAATCGCTGGACGCGACGCTTCGAGCAAAACTCTGAATGCGCTGGCACAGAATATTCCCTGGTTCCTGGGCGGCTCAGCGGATCTCGGTCCATCGAACAAGACCTTGTTGACCTATGAGGGCGCGGGAGATTTCCAGGCCGACACGCCCGGAGGAAAGAACCTGCACTTCGGCATCCGCGAACATGCTATGGCCGCGATCGTGAACGGGCTGAGCCTGTCCAAGCTGCGTCCTTACGGCGCCTCGTTTTTCATCTTCAGTGACTATGCGCGGCCCTCGATGCGGCTTGCCGCGCTCATGGAACTTCCCTCTCTCTTCATCTTCACGCATGATGCCATGGGCGACGGCGAGGACGGTCCCACTCACCAGCCTGTGGAGCACCTCGCATCCCTGCGCGCGATACCGGGACTCATTACCCTGCGCCCTGCCGATGCGAACGAAGTCGTCGAGGCCTATCGCTACATCGTACAACTGCGCCATCAGCCCGCCGTCCTGGCATTGTCGAGGCAACCTCTCCCCACTTTCGACCGCAGCAAGTATGCTCCGGCCAACGGGGTCTCGCATGGGGCCTACATCCTGGCGGATGCTCCTGGCGGAAATCCCGAAGCGATCATCATCGCTTCGGGAAGCGAGGTCAGCCTCGCTGTCCAAGCCCACGAAACGTTGCTCGCCGAGGGCATTCGCTCGCGGGTCGTTTCCATGCCGTCATGGGAGATTTTCGAGCAACAGCCGAAAAGCTATCGGAACAGCGTTCTGCCCCCTCATGTCAGTGTCCGAGTCGCCGTCGAACAGGCTTCCACCTTCGGATGGGAAAGATACGTCGGCGATGCCGAGAATGTCATCGGCATGAAGACGTTTGGCGCTTCGGCTCCGCTTAAGGAACTGCAGAGACGGTTCGGATTCGAGCCAGGCCATGTGGTGCAGGCGGTGAAGCGGCAACTTGGCCCACGAAAGTAGGGAGGTTGATAGCTGGCGCAGAGGACGCATCATTACCGAACGTCAATGATCGGTCAGCTCGTTAACGTCTAGGCAAAGAGCTTAACTTCGAAATAGGGGCCTGCTGCAGCTTTGGCGCCAGCATGGCCAGCTCCCCGACGCGTTCCCCGAAGCGCCAAAACCCGACTCCTGAGATGAACAATCTCGTGCTCGTACATTTCATTTCCATCTTGAAAAAAGCTTCAACTTCAGATTTTTTCGAAAAAGTGAGCCAGCTTTTTGCCTCCATCCTCGGTGTAGTAGACGGTGACCTTTGCGCCCTTCTCGGTTCCCTTTGCGATATCAACTCCTCCATCTTTGGCGGCATCGCCGGTCAGGCGAAATGTCTGCTCAGTGCCGTCGCCCGTCTTGACCACTAGCGTCTTCCCGTCTCTATCAATGTCCTTTATGGTGCCATCCATTGCTTTCAGGCCATCCTTGCCAACCTTGTCAATCTCCACCGCCGTGTCTTCAGTGCCGCGCGTGGTGTAGTGGGCCACAACCTCCGTTCCTTCCTTCAAGCCATGCCAGGAATCTTTGGTGTCCTTCGCGGAGGCATCGGCGCCGTGCACCGTCGTTTTTGCGACGACATGCAGTGAGTGCTCCGTGCCATCGGCCGTCTTGACCACAATGGTCTTGGTGGTTGAATCGATTTTCTTGATCGTCCCATGGACGGCGCTGACAACATCTTGCGCTGCGCATACGGTAGTAACCAGCATCGAAGCGAGAATTAGCTTTCCAATTCTTTTCATCATTTTGCAAGCTCCTGTTGTGAATTGACCAGGCTCGGGCCGGTCTTGTGACACTGAAAACGGATCAAACGGGTCGTCGCCTTTCCATGTAGGATTCCAGAAAACTCATACGGTTTCATGTTTGCAAAATGCCGGAATGCGATTCCTCCACCTTCTGAAATGCGGCTATGTCTCCGATTACTGGCCTATTCATCTCCTTGCAGAAGCTCGCGGAAGCTTACGGCATTCTGAGCTAAGTTCATGACGTTGGAAATGGCGGACTTCGAGTGAAACCACAAAGCTTTTAAAGCATCAAGACTCCAGAAGGCGAAGGAACCATCAGATGTTCAAGTCGGCTTTCGAGTCTATCGGGCGGGTAACCTTATTCGGTGCCAGAACCTTGCGCGATGCATGGACGCGCCCGTTGGAAGGGCAGTACATGCTCAGGCAGTTCTATGAAATTGGCGTAAGTTCGTTTTTGCTGGTCGTAGCGGCGGGCTTTGCGCTTGGCGTCGTCATGACGCTGCACACTCGCAGTACGCTGGTCCAATTTGGCGCGACTGCAGCTATTCCCGCCTTCCAGTCGCTCGCGTTTTTCAACGAAATTGGCCCGCTGGTCACTGGGTTGCTCATGGCTGGCAGAGTGGGGGCCAGCATCGGAGCGCAACTGGCCAACATGCGGGCCACGGAGCAGATCGACGCGATCGAAACCCTGTCGGTCAATTCCTTCAAGTTGTTGGTGGTGACCAGAGTAATCGCATGCAGCGTCATGCTGCCGCTTTTAACCGTTCTTATGGATGTAGCTGGTATTCTAGGCGGCTTTCTCTCCGAACACTTGGTATCACATTTAAGTTGGACGCTTTATCTGCAGCGCGCATTTTCCAGCGTGGCGCTTGCCGACTTCGTTCCACCGACTCTGAAGACCGCAGTGTTTGGCTTTCTCATCGGTACGATCTCCTGCTTTTATGGCTACACAACGAACGAAGGTTCCGATGGCGTGCGCAAAGCGGCTACGAACAGCGTTGTCGTCTCCTCGCTCGTGATTATCCTGGCGGACGTAATCCTGGTGAAATGCATCTTTTTCTTCTTTCCGGAGCGGGCCATATGAGTGACAACGGCAATCGCGGCGGCCAGCATGATGCCGTTATTGAGTTTGAACAGGTCGACAAAGGATTCAACGGAAGAAAAGTGCTGGACAAAGTGTCGTTTTCGGTCGCCCGCGGCGAGGTGCTATGCATCCTGGGACGCAGCGGAACCGGCAAAAGCGTGACCCTGAAGCTGATGATCGGTCTGCATAAAGCCGATGCCGGCAAGGTCCTGGTAGGAGGCGAAGACATGGCGGCCCTGGATGAAGACGGACTGGTTAAGGTTCGCAGGAGTATGGGTTTTCTCTTTCAGAGTGCGGCGCTTCTCGACTCCTTTTCTTTAAATCAAAACCTTGCTATGCCTCTCCATCGGCTCGACCGCACAAAGTCTCCGGATGAAATCGAACGCGTAGTCGACGAAACGCTGCGACAGGTTGGCCTGGAGAAAGATGGCGAGAAGATGCCCGCCGCTCTCTCTGGAGGTATGCAGAAGCGAGCCGGTTTGGCCCGAGCTCTGGTACTCAAGCCTGAGATCCTTCTCGTGGATGAGCCCAGCAGCGGGCTGGACAGAATTACAGCGGGTGAAATCGACGATCTGCTTGTGAAGGTCAAGACTGAGCGTCACACCACCATGGTGATCGTCACTCATGACGTTCACGGAGCACGGAAAATAGGCGACAAGTTTGCGGTGTTGGATCAAAGCCGGCTGCTGGCATTTGGTCCGCCCGAAGAGTTGGACGGCAGGCAGGACAGCCGATTGCAGCAGTTCATATCGGAGCGTTAGCTATATGAAAAATCAGAATCTGCTGGTCGGGATTTTAACAGTAGTCACGTTCGCGCTCTTTGGCACCGGGCTGTTTCTAATCGGCAATCAACACGATGCCTTCGCTCATCATGTTATTTTCTACACCGACTTCCAGGATGTGGAGGGCCTGACGAAGGGCGCACAAGTAACGGTAGAAGGCATGGTTGTGGGCGAAGTCGAGGATATTCGGGTCCCTTCGAGCCCCGCGCAGAAGTTCCGGCTGAAGATGAAAGTAGATGATCGACTCCACGGCTTGATCCGCGAAGATTCTCTGGTAACCGTCGAGACAGAGGGACTCGTCGGAGATAAATTCCTGGTGATCCACGATGGAAGCCAGCACGCTCCTGAAGCTCCAACCGGGAGCACGCTTTCGAGCCAGGAGCCCCTGGAAATATCCCAGTTGCTGGAACAGGCGCAAGGCATCATGAAGCAGACGAGCGCCACAATTGACGAAGTTCAAGGCACCATGAACGACGTCCGCAGTCATCTCGACGCGACTCTTGAAACGACGACCAGCACAATCAAGAATGCAAATAGTCTCATCCAGGATGTGCGCAGCGGAAAAGGCACCGTCGGAATGTTGCTGGAAGATGAAACAACCGCTTCGAACGTGAGGCAATCCGTAGCAAACATCCGCCAGACGACGCAGACGTTGAATGGATCCTCCACCCGGATTGACAAGATGCTGGCCGAGGTTCAATCCCGCCAGCTAGTGGGAAAGGTGGATGCTACGCTCAGCAACACCAAGGCCGCCACGCAAAATCTCGATGATATAAGTCAACAGGTCGACACTACGCTCAAAAGCGCATTTGCTGAGGACCAATATGGTGAAGACGCTGGTACGAACCTACAGCAGTCTCTGACGAATATCAACCGCGGCACAGGGAACCTGGCCGACGATACAGAAGCCTTGAAGCACGAATTCTTCTTTAAAGGATTTTTCAAGCATCGCGGATACGACGACCTCGACGACCTGCCGGTCGAGCAATATCGCGCCGGACTGATCTTCAGGAATTTACCTCAGAGCCGCCAATGGCTCCCTGCCTCATCGCTTTTCACAACCAATGATGCTGGCCAGGAGGTGTTGTCTGCGCAGGGCAGGCACAACATCGACATGGCCGTGGGCCAGTTCAAAGAAATCTACGGTCAACCACTCATCATCGAAGGCTACGATCCCTCAAGTTCGGAATCGGATGAACTGATACGGTCTCGCAGAAGGGCGTCCCAGGTCCAAACCTATCTTCAGCTGCGCTTCCATCTCCTGCCCCAAAACACCGCCATTGTTGCGCTCGGCAGTACGCCTCCCATGAATGCCGGCAAAAGTACTTTTGATGGAGTCAGTCTGGTGTGTATTAGCGAAAGGATCCAATAGACCGGGATTCATATTGTTGGCTTCGCGACTATTTGGTTACAGGAGTTCCGATGAACGATCTAGACCTATTCCTGGAATTACCCGTCTCGGCACAAGCGTGTGTCCTCTGCTTTATTGTTTCCGCGGCCGGCTTGTTCACGGTTCTACTCTTGGCGCCACGTCGGGACTGCTTCTTCTTGCGTTGGCACCCCGAAAGAAGATTTCTCGCGCTGCTGTTCTCGCCGACTCTGCTCATCATCTGGCCCGTCGTGCTCTATGCGCTGTTCCTTAAGTCTCGGGGGATAGGCCCAGACGACCTGGATTTTGACGATGATTGAGACTGTCAACGGTTGCGACGCTGGAATTCAATTATTGCCGTTGCCAGACTGCCCTTGCTTAGTAGATCGCGATAGCTCGCCTCTGACTACGAGTGGCCCGGGCTCACTGCGATACGCCGTTGACCGCGCCTAAACCTCGGCCGGGCATCGGCTTTCTTCCCCAGCCCCATGCCCTTCATTCCATCCTGCCCCTTCCTTGATCCCTACCCAGGATCTGCCCTCTCACACTTCCCTACATCCTGAAAAAGCAACATCCTTCACGTCTGTTGAGGAGAATCTATGTCTCTGTGTCTCTTCCTTCCTGCGCAAACCTCCGACCCGTTAGCTCAATTGCGGCGGATGCTCTCTAACTCGTTGGTATCTGCGCATACGCGGCGCGCGTATATCGCAGCCTTCAATCAGTTTTTTGAGCTCGTTGCGGAAACTGGCCGTCCTGTCTGCCGTGCCCTTTTGATGGAGTACCGCGCCCAGATGATCGACTGGGGCCTGAGCGCTTCAACCATCAATGTTCGTCTCTCCGCGATCCGCAAGCTGGTCAGCGAGGCGCGGGACAACAACGTGCTCGATCCGGTCGAGGCCGCTCGCATTCTGACCGTACCCGGTGTCCCTATGCGCGGAGTGCGGCTCGGAAACTGGCTCACTCCCGAGGAAGCCAAACGCCTGCTGGCGGTTCCCGACCGTGGCAGTCTGATCGGCAAGCGTGCATTCGCGATCCTCAGCGTGCTGGTCTATTGCGCCTTACGACGTCAGGAAGTTGTCCGGCTGGAAACCCGCCACATTCAGAGACGCGAAGGCCGCTGGGTCATCGCCGACCTGATTGGCAAACGCGGTCGCGTGCGAACGGTTCCGATTCCCGGTGCAGCCAAAGTCGCACTCGATGACTGGCTCGCGGCGGCGGGAATCGAATCCGGTTTCCTCTTCCGTCAGTTGCTCAAGAGTGGCCGCGTGCTTACGGCGCCGATCGGTGCGTGGACGGTCTGGAACACCGTCGTGACTACAGCCACGGCGGCCGGGATCGACCATCTCGGGCCGCACGATTTGCGCCGCAGCTGCGCGAAATTTTGCCGCAAGGCGGGAGGCGATATCGAGCAGGTACAAGAGCTTTTAGGTCACGAGAACCTGGGTACAACCGTGACTTATCTCGGAGTACGACAGGAGATCCGCCAGGCAGTCAACGACCGCATAGCCCTTTGAAGGTACGCGCGAATGTTGGATCCGCCAGCCTCAGTGCGGCCCACTGCAGCAGCCCCACTACAACCGACCCCTGCCTTCTGTTCACGGATCGTGATAACTCCCCGTTCGATCCGGCCAACCCCACCCAGTCCCTAACTTCACATGCCCGCCGAGCTTAGGCGCCGGTGCGAGTTCCATGCACCCGCCCTACGTGTGCCTGCGGCCGAGCAAGGAGAACGAATGTCGAACAAGAAGCGTGCCAACGGGCGTGCTAATCCTCATGCGGCTCGAGAGTCCATCGACTACGAACCGCCTGGGTGGCTCTCTACCGAAGAGATCGAGCACGAGTTGTTGCTCGCCGTAGTTGCTGACTTTAACCGGCCGCGAGCACAAGCCAGGTTTCAGCGGATTGACGATTACTTCGCTGCCGATAATCCGGAGACAGAAGCTCAATACCGTCGATCCCTCCTGCGGCTCCTCGCCGACCTCCGGCCGCAACTCGCGGAACTCGTCGGTGGCCCGCGCAAATATGAATAGCACCGCACGCCGCGATTCACCGGTATTCACTTGGCCGCCATTCATGGCCGGTCAAGTGATGCCGAGTCGCCCGCGATTCTCGTCGCAGCTCTTCGATCCCCGGCAGTGGCTCACTTGGATCCTCGGTGATTGCATTCAATGCTCACCGTAGCCGCGGCCGCAGTCGGGGCTTCACCCGTCAATCGAAAGGAGTCTTTATGCCAGGAGAAGACGAACTCATCGTGTGGTCTTCCAGGTTGGACGGCAAATACAACGTCAAGGTGATTTGGATTGCGCCGAACCGCGGCGAACTCTCGATCGCCGATGACACCAAAGTGCACCATCGCGAGCCCGTGAGTGTGAGCAGCAAGTCAGAGTTTGGTCTTGGTGTAGGCGAGATAGCCGCGTGGCAGGAGGCGGCGATCGTTTTCGTCGACAAGCTGGAGCAGTCCTGATCCTCTATACCGCGACCGCTCTTCAACCTCGCTGCGGTGCTTAGCACCCCAGCGGCGAAATAGGGAGAGTAGAACATGAACGAAAAACTCAACGTGCGTCTCGGCAATCCTATCGTGATGTTCTTTTGGAGCTTTGCGATGCTGCTGACCGGGATCGTGATTGGTGCGCACTGGCAACCATCGCGCGCGCTCGCTGCCGGGAATTCTCTCGCTGCCGGTGCGTTTACCATGGTGCACGAACTTGTGTGCTGTTTCGTTTGGTGCTCTCTGTCGGCGTGGTGGATCGGCCGGCGCATGGGAGAACTCAAAGGCGGACGCTAACGATGGAGTCAAATACTGGGCGGCATCGGCGCGGTTGTGTCGTAACGCCGATGCTGTTCCGACTGTCTCGAACCAGGACAGGAAACCCAACGTGAAATTACTTTATCGTGGATCATCGGCACAGGCTTCGGAAATTGACACGTTCGTTGAACCGGTCGCCGCCTGCCGAAGAACAATTTGAAGTCTCGCGAGTCAACTCACAAGGATCAATTGTCCGAGATGCCGGTTATACGCCGATGTGGATTGGATTTGGCTCCCCGCGTGCGTTTCGATCAGCCTCAGACGAGAGTAATGCCGGTCATCACACCTGTGCGACACGTGTACCGCATCTTTCGTCTTACGAGGGAATACGACCCGCAAGACTGGTCAGACTATTCGTCGAGGATCCAGCACATCGCTGGTCGCATCTACGTCGGTCGCGATCCGGGAACCTGGAGACGCAAATAAATCGGCAAATTCATTCACGGTGGCCTGCGCACTACCTGTGCACCGGAGCGGGAAAGTTAGGAGCGCTTTCGATTCCCCTCCTGACATCGCCGACACCGTGCGAGGTGGCTTTTACTTCCAACCCACAGACGAAGAAGTATCTGTGGGGGCCTCGGATCGGAAGGTCTCCAAGCCTGCTCTGTGAGTGACATTGGAGGTTTCTAATTCTGCGGGCCGAGTTGTCGTTGAGTCGAGGTGCCCGTTGACGCTTGTGACGCCAGCCGCGGATGAATGATCCTCAAGACCTTCACTTATTTGGCGTCCGGCAGCATCCACGAGCGCCGAGACGTTGTAAACCATTTCCGGAGTCGCTTCATCCTCCGTGATCACAAGACCAACGCTACCCACGACTCTTTTCTTCATGCCAAAAACCGGGGCTGAGATTCCGACTCTGCCGGGGTCAACTTCACCGTGCGCCACGACAACGCGAGCCTTGCGGATTTTTCGGAGATTGTCCCTCACCGTGAGCCACGTATTCCCCAGACCGGCTTCAGCGATTTCACGGGGAGACTCGCTGAAAAACGATCGTAGCGAGGCCCACGGCAGATTCGCAAACACGACCTTCGACGCAGAGCCGCGAAACATCGGCATCAACCGGCCCCGCTCATAACTCAGGGGTAATGTCCGGATATCTTCCCCTTCCTGGTGAATGCACATGACACCGTTGCGATGCGTTCGGCACAGCTGCGCAATGCCAATCCCTCCCGAATGGCTAATCAGGCGCTGCATCACCGGCTTCCCAAGCTTAATCATGGGGTCATTCATGCGAATCTGCCGGTCAAACTCGACGATCGCCGGCCCAAGGCCGTAACTGCTCCCGTTAAGCGGCTCGAGCATACCGATCTTACAAAGGCTTCTGAAGTACCGGTAGGCCGTGCTGACAGAAATGCCGAGCTCATTGGCGGCCTCTTCCACAGTCCATTCCGGCTTTTTCACTGCGTATAGCCGTATAAGCGACAGCAATTTATCCGCGGTATTCAACAGAAAAACCTCCCAATCGGCTGGCTGGACAAAATGATGGGGAGCAAACGACGGCCCGAAGGTGTCTTCCTTCTATTAAATGGCGAATGATCCGTCTTTCTCCTCAAAACTCACACCGCAACATTCTATCATATATTGATAAGAGCGCAAATTGCAAAATAGGGAATTGCCGCATAGAGGTGAAGTCATTGGCGTAAGAAACGCGGAGGATGCGAATTTTCCATGCCCTGTCGAATCCCCTCAAGATGGAGTAGATGATGCGGACCAGGTGGCGCGCGTGTAAGAACCGGGGACGGTATCACATCGGGGCGCTGACCCCGTCTGCCTACTGTAAATCTACTGAGTCATATGACAAGCGCCAAGATGTTTTGGCAATGATTAGATAAACAATGTTCACGAATAGCCATAATATGTAATTTATTAACAATATCAAAGTTAATAATTATCGTTATATGGTAATATATGTATGTTTCTAGTATGATATTCTCTTCGCAACGTTGTGGTCAGGGCTCCTTGTGGGGAACGAGCGGTCTTGAAGTCTATGTCCGGCTTGAACGAGGGAGGGACTCTTATGAGCATTGCCACTATTAACCCCGCCACGGGTGACCTACTGAAAGAGTTTAAGCCTCTTTCGGATGCTGAAATTGACAAGAAAATCGGTCTTGCGACGCAGGTCTATGCTCGTTTTCGCATCGTGCCCGCTTCGGATCGCGCGGCGAAACTGATTCGCGCGAGTGAGATCTTGCAAGCAGAAAAGGAAGACTTTGGTCGCCTGATGTCGCTCGAAATGGGCAAGCTGTTTCGCGAAGCCGTCGCCGAGGCCGAAAAGTGCGCATGGGTTTGCCGCTTCTACGCAGAGCATGGGGAACGATTCCTCGCTGACGAACCGGTCGAGACAGGCGCTTCGCAATGCTGCGTGCGCTTCCAGCCGCTCGGGCCCGTTCTCGCGGTGATGCCGTGGAACTACCCGTTCTGGCAGGCGTTTCGTTTCGCAGCGCCCACGCTGATGGCCGGCAACGTTGGCCTGCTCAAGCATGCTTCGAACGTGCCACAATGCGCGCTCGCGATCGAGGATATTTTTTGCCGGGCTGGATTCCCAGAAGGAGCGTTTCAGACGCTACTGGTCGGGGCCAGCAAAATCGATGGTATCCTGGCCGATCCCCGCGTGGTGGCCGCGACGCTGACCGGGAGCGAATCGGCGGGCATCGAAGTGGGAATCTCGGCCGCGAAACGAATCAAGAAAGTAGTGCTCGAGTTGGGCAGCAGTGATCCCTTCATTGTTATGCCCAGTGCGGATTTCGATCGAGCGGTCGAGACTGCGGTGAAGGCCCGCGTGCTCAATAACGGACAATCCTGTATTGCGGCCAAGAGGTTCATAGTGGTCGACCAGATCTTCGACCTATTCGAAGAGCGGTTTGTCCAACTCATGGAGCAGCTAAAGCTGGCGGATCCCTTCGAGTCTGGCGCGCAGCTCGGTCCCTTGGCCACTGCGGCGGGCCGGAGCGGTCTGGATGCGGACGTACGCAAAACAGTTGAGATGGGAGCGAGAGTTCTGACCGGCGGCAAATCTGTCGACGGTCCGGGGAATTTCTATTTGCCGACGGTCCTGACGGACATTCCGTTGGGTTCCCCTGGAGATTGCGCCGAGCTGTTCGGCCCGGTGGCCTGCCTGTTTCGCGCGCGCGATGCTGCCGAGGCGCTCCGCATTGCCAATCGCAGCC
Source organism: uncultured Acidobacteriota bacterium (assembly GCA_963830785.1). Taxonomy (GTDB): domain Bacteria; phylum Acidobacteriota; class Terriglobia; order Terriglobales; family Acidobacteriaceae; genus Telmatobacter. The sequence continues at coordinate 24,742 of CAWHNV010000039.1, read as the reverse complement.
CGTATGGATTGGCCGCGAGCGTCTGGACGAGCGATCCGGACGAACGTGAGCTTTTTGTCCGGGATCTGGAAACGGGTATGGTGTTCGTCAACCAGATGGTGATCTCCGATCCACGGCTCCCATTCGGAGGTGTGAAACGGTCGGGACATGGCCGCGAGCTTGGTGGCTTTCATGGAATCCGGGAGTTCACCAACATCAAGACGGTAAGTATTCAATAGGCCAGGTCTACGACAGCACACAACTTGTCTCACAAGGAAGCAAGCAAGTGGCTCAACGAGGCAGAAATTTCGGGACGGTCTTGGATACACCAGCCGAGTTCAGTGAAGGCTCCGGTTACGGCCCGGATAGCGGCAAACCTGTGCTTGGATGGTTCGGACGTCTGACAAATTCTGAGCGACATACCTGGTTCGCGAGCTTTGGCGGACTTGCCTTGGACGCGATGAACTCGCAAGCTTATGCCCTGGCGCTTCCGTCGCTCATCATCGCTTTGCACTTATCCACCGCACAGGCAGGGACATTCGCGACTGCCGCGCTGGTGGGCAGCGGCGTTGGTGGCTGGGCCTTCGGACGGCTGGCAGACCTGTTTGGCCGCATTCGCATGCTTCAACTTGCGATCCTGTTATGCGCGGTTTCCACGTTCGCCTCAGCCTTTACCACGACGTACTGGCAGTTGCTCGTAGCACGCTCGTTTCAGGGCATTGGCTATGGCGGCGGAGCAGCTGTCGGAGCGGTACTGGTGAGCGAGAGCATTCGCGCAGCGTTGCGCGGCCGTGCCACCGCCTCGGTGCAAAGTGGGTATGCCATTGGATATGCGATTGCAGTGGGCTTTATGGCCATCGTATTTCATATTTTCAGGGAAGCTGTTGCATGGCGTGTGTTATTTGCTCTCGGCATTCTTCCCATTGTCTTTTTGTTTTACATACGCCGCTCGGTTCCAGAATCTCCGCTGTTTGAGCAGGCTAGAAAAAGAACGGTATCCAGTCATTCGACATCAGCTTTCGGTGAAATCTTTCGCCCTCCATTACTGCAGCGAACCGCAGTAGCAACCCTGCTTGCGACCGCGATCTTCGGCGCTGCATACGTTCAGATTACGTGGCTGCCAACATATCTCCGCACCGTACTCCACCTGAACGTGACCACCACAGCGTGGTACCTTTTCCTCAATATTCTTGGATCGTTCGTCGGTCCACTGCTGCTGGGACCGCTCAGCGATAAAATCGGACGCCGCCGGAGCCTCATTATTTTTCTAGTGTCGCAAGCTGTTGCGGTCGGCATCTACACGATGGCTCCGATTACGCATAATATGGCTTTCTTTCTTGGCTTCGTCGTCGGCCTGCTTCAGGGCGGGCTTGGATCGAGTATGCTTCCGGCGTTTGCCGAGATCTTTCCAACTCAATCGCGCGGCCATGGGCAGGGCTTTTGCCTTAGTATCGGCCGGGGCCTGGGCTCACTCGTTCCGGCGTCAGTTGGTGTTCTCGCTGGAACGGTTACTTTGGGTAAGGCAATGGGAATATGCGCCATTGGCTCTTATTTGATAGCGATGGCTTCCACATTGGTCTTTCCGGAAACTATGGGTAAGAGCCTGCAAGATCGATGAACGCCAAAGTGGTGCCGAAGGAGAATGTGATCGTGGGATTGTTCAGAAGAACCCTCTATTCGATATTGTTCGCCGCGGCAAGTCTTTCAGTGACCATTGCGTCAGCTCAGGATCTGACAGTTATGGTTTCTGGCGCATTCGCAGCTCCTATCGAGCAGCTGACGCCGAAGTTTGAGGCGTCGACCGGCATTCGAGTGACCTTGGTTCATGGCGCGTCTATGGGTGCCAGCACTACGTCGATTCCCATGCGGCTCTCTCGGAATGAAACCGCTGATATTGTCATCATGGCGCGAAGCGGGCTGGATTCGCTCGTCCAAAAGGGACTCGTGGTTGCAGGCAGCCAGGTCGACTTGGTCAGATCTCGCATCGGTATGGCAGTGCGGACCGGAGTGCCCGTGCCGGATATCAGCACCGTTGCCGCATTCAAGAAAGTCCTGCTGGCGGCCAGATCAATTGCTATTTCAGATAGCGCGAGCGGCGCGTATATCTCATCCGAAATGTATAAGAAACTCGGCATTGAAGATGAGGTCGCTCCCAAAACAAAAAGAATTCAAGACGAACCGGTTGCCGAGGTAGTCGCTAGGGGCGATGCCGATATCGGGTTTCAGCAGATCAGCGAATTGAAGCCCGTCGCCGGAATCACCATTGTTGGCCCCATTCCTGATGAGGTGCAAATCGTGACGGTCTTTTCTATCGGTGTGGTCGAATCAAGCCAACATAAAGCTTCTGCGAACGCAATGATCCGCTTCCTGGCTTGGCCTACGATTTGCCCGACTATCATCGAAAATGGGCTCGAACCCGTAGCTTGTCCTTCTGCCAGATCCGTCGCAAAGCCTTAGTGAATCCAAGCAAACTCGGAGAATAGGTTTCTACCATGTCGCCCTCAAAATCCATACTCGTCGTCAGTGCCCACGCCGCCGATTACGTTTGGCGCGCCGGCGGAGCCATCGCCCTCTACGCTTCGCGCGGTTACAAAGTTCGAATCCTGTGCTTGTCGTTCGGCGAGCGGGGGGAAAGTCAGGGAGCCTGGAAGCAACCTGGCATGACAATCGAGCGGGTCAAGGAAATCCGGCGTGCCGAATCCGTGCGCGCGGCCGAGATCCTCGGTGCCGAAATCCGGTTCTTCGATGCCGGCGATTACCCTCTTAAATCGTCCGATGAATTGATCGATGAGATAGTGGCCGAATTCCGTCTGAATCAGCCCGAAGTAGTACTCACGCACGGTCCGATCGATCCATATAATTACGATCATCCCGAAGCCAGCAACATCACTCTTCGCTCCAGAGTGTATGCACAAGCCCTCGGACATCCGGCACCGGGTGAGGCGATCGGCGCACCTCCGGTGTTCTTCTTCGAGCCGCACCAATCCGAACAATGCCAGTTCCAACCGCAGGTGCTTCTCGACATCACCTCCGCATTCGACGTCAAGCGCAAAGCAATGGAATCCATGGAAAGTCAGGTCCACCTGTGGGAGTATTACACCGACCTTTCCAAACGGCGCGGTATTCAGGCGGCGCGAAACTCTAATCGAAAAGGAATCAAATACGCGGAAGCTTTCCAGCGACCATATCCCCAGGTGACGGAGGAACTGGTATGAAGGCCGTAGTAGTTCGTTGCATCGATAGAGGAGACGAAGCGACCATCCGCCTTTTGGGCGAACTGGGTGTGGCGACAGTACACGAGGCGCAAGGCCGCACAGGTCTTATGCGTCCAACTATGCGGCCCATCTACCCCAGCGCGCGATTATCCGGGAGCGCGGTGACGGTACTCTGCCAACCCGGCGACAACCTAATGATTCACGCGGCGATGGATGTAGTTCAACCTGGCGACGTCCTGGTGGTGACGACGACTTCGGAGTCCGAGGACGGTATGTTTGGCGAATTGCTGGCCTCATCCTGCCGCGCGCATGGCGTGAAGGGGCTGGTGATCGATGCCGGCGTGCGCGATACCACCGAACTGACAGCCATGAACTTCCCCGTTTGGGCGAAAGCCATATCGGCCCAAGGAACTGTTAAAGCCACCGCCGGTTGCGTTAACGTGGAAGTGGTCTGCGCAGGGGCCATCGTCCACCCTGGCGATGTAATTGTGGGCGATGCGGATGGCGTCGTCGTGGTGCCTCGAGAAGCAGCCGCAGAGGTAGCCCGGCTAGGGGAGCAGCGCTGCGCCAAGGAAGAGCTCGCGCGCTCCAGGTTGAAATCGGGCGAACTCGGCCTGGATATGTATGGACTGCGAAGCAAACTCGCCGAATTAGGTGTCGTGTGGGTGGAATCGGCGGAGAAACTTCAGTAGAGCGTCACACACCGCAGCCATTAATCGAATGCCGACTTCCGATCGATCCGGGCTGGCGGCATTGTTCATATGCTCTTTCCTGGCCACAACTTTGCGAGAGCTATGTACTGATATTTTCCATATCAATACACACGGCAGATTGGTTCGGGTTGGCCTTCTGTCGAAATGGATTTGGCTTGTTTCGCATCCTACTGCTCAGTAGCACTGCAAGAGCGGCTATCAATGCGGGTACCGTACCGGCCAGGAATATCCGGGGCGGCGTCCAGCCCCTGCCGAGCATCATTCCTGCGACCAACGGGCCAATGATCGAGCCCAAACGTCCGATCCCCAGCGCCCAACCTACGCCGGTCGAACGGATAGTAGTCGGATAAAAGCTCGCCGAGAGAGCGTTGAGTCCTCCCTGTGCGCCTTGAATAACCATTCCCAGAATGAGCGTCGCCGCCATGATGACCATGAACGACTTCATGTAGGCGAGCCCTGTGATCAGCACGATACAGAGCAGAAATTCGGTGAGAATTGTAGCGCTGCTGCCGCGCATATTCATAAGGCTTCCTTGAACAAGGCTCCCGATAACTCCTCCAAGGCCGAAGAGCCCGGTCGCCATCACTCCAGCGGAAATCGGCATACCAACCGTCGTGAGAAGACCTGGGAGCCAATTTACGAAAAAGTAGAGCAGCAGCAGGTTCATAAAAAAAGCGATCCAGAGAAGCAGCGTTCCAACAGTTCGCCCTTTCGTGAACAAGTGCTTGATCGGCAATCCACTTTCTTGCTCAAAACTCGGCACGGGCGCACGCAGAGTCAATCCCTCCGTGGAAGGCACCATCCTGGCTATGATGACCTCCACCTTTCGCGGGTCGGCGCCGGTAGCAGTAAGGAACTTCACAGATTCGGGTAACAGCTTGATCAGAATGACTGCGATAATCAGCGACAACAGTCCTCCCAAATAAAAAACCGAGCGCCAGCCCCAATAGGGCAGCATCCGCGTGCTGACCAGGCTCGCAGTCGAGGCTCCAAGCGGCATGCCAGCAAAAATCGCGCTAACAACGACTCTCTGCAGTCGCTTCGGCGTGTATTCGGCGGTCAGCGCGACCGCGTTAGGCATCGCTCCGCCGAGCCCAACTCCTGTCAGGAAGCGCATCATTAAGAGCCCGTGAATTGAGCCGGCACTAGCGGTGAGAGCGGTGAACAATGCAAAGATCAGAGTCGATACGACGATTACGATCTTGCGGCCATAGCGATCTGCAATGGGACCGCACGAAAGCGCTCCGATCGTGAGGCCGGCTAACGCTGCGCTGAAGATGGGACCAAAACTCTTGAGCGGAATTGAAAGGTCCTGCGCAATTCCGGGCGCAAGAAACCCGATGCATTGTGCGGCAAAACCTTCGAGCAGTATCAGGGCGCCGCATTGCGCGACAATTCCGATCTGGAATTTACTGAATGGCCGCCCGTCGATCAAATCGCTGACGGTAGTCCCTGAATGCACTGCAGTTTCCAAGCACGTTCCCCTTTTCAATTGACCAGTCAAAGCCGATCTCGCCATGCCTTCGTAAAGCGAATGGCGCTCCTGTCACCTGACCGGGCGATTAGCAAAACGCCCAAACTGCGCGACTCCAACCATACCTCATTTACCGCCGGTATCTATATTGAGTGGTCGACACCGTCCACCTTCCTATAAGGATCCTCGTAATAGGGAAAATCATTGAAGCAATGAGCCGAGGGATGGCGCTTCTTCCAGGGGCGTGCAACCACCGTTCGCAAATTCAGCGCTTTCTCGACACCACCCCATACGCCAGCAGGAGCTTTATCGAAACGTATAAGCTATTTTGCCATATAACGGTAATTTACGCATAAGAAAAATCATATTAATCGCTATTATGACTTTTTTGTTGTGTTAATTTTGCCATTTTTGCCAAAATTACTTGACACTTGTCCTCTGGCTGATTAAGCTGGCTACGAAGTAAGTCAGAAGGGCGGAATTCAATGTCGGAACCGAAGTGGCTTACCACCGAGTGCCCGGAAGTAATCTTTGAAAACAGTAATGTAGGCCGGCTGAAGAAGCAGATATGGGACGCTTCCGCCGCGGAAATCGACAAGATCCTCGTGGATTATGAAATCCCATCGTCGTCGGAACTGGGTAAGGCCGGCTGTTATATCCAGAACACTCCGCGGGTGAAAGTAGTTGAGAAGCGCCTTAAGAATGACGTCTGCCTGGTTCCCATCGGTTGCACGGAGAATCACGGAATGCATTCGAATTCCGGCATGGATACATTCATGTGCTCCCAGATCTGCGAAGGCGTGAGGCGTTTCACAGCGAAGCAAGGACGGGAAGTGGCGCTGGCGTTTCCGCCCCTGAATTACGGCGGCCATCCGTATCATCACGTAGGAATGGCCGGCACCGTGATACTGCCGGAGGACGCGGTTAGGGAGACGCTCATCTACACGCTGCTGGGCTTGTGGGATGACGGCTTTCGCAAGATCATTCTGGTCAACAACCACGGTCATCTGTGGATGCTGGAATCGGCGGTCCAGGAATTCTTCAAGCGGTTTGAGCTGCCGGCATTCGTGGCCACGGTCGAATGGCACAGAGCAGTGCGCGAGTTCTTCTATCCGAACCCGAAGGAGGACGCGATGACAACGCACTTCGTCCACGCAGATGAAGCCGAGACTTCCGTGGGATTGCTGCTTTTTAACGACATGATCGACATGAGCGTGGTGGTTGACGCGCAGCCCAAGAACTACACTCTGGGCGCACACTTCGACACTTCGGTCGATTCAATGCGCCGTCCCAGCGGATGGGCCCAAGCCGAAGGCCACAACGCCATCGAGCGTTTCGGTACGCCTGAAGCCGTGGTAGGATACCCGTCTCGCGCCACGGCCCAGAAAGGGAAGCGTCCCATCGCCGCGATTCTGAAGTACCTGACCCTGATGGTTGACGAGCTTTTGACGGACTATCCTCCGGGAGCGGTGCCGCCGATTGACAAGTTCACTTTCCGCTCCAAGGAAGAGCTGGAAGGCAGCCTGAAAGAGCCAATGAGCCCGGGCTGGAAGTCGGTCCACGAGCTGCACAGGATCGGTGTTTTCTAGCTGTTTCATGCGCTCGGCTGGGCCCGCCAAGCGCTCCGAGGGCGTAACGCAATCGCTCGAACCCTAAGAACCGTAGGTGGGAAATGCACAGGGGAAGATTGGAAATCACGAGCGAGCAAATGAAGGCGGTAGTGATGACCGGCCCCAATGAGTTTGGGGTGGAGTTGGTGGACATCCCCAAACCTGGGCCGAACGAAGTTCTGGTACGCGTGAAGGCGGTGGCCATCTGTGGTTCCGACCCGAAGGTGTTTTCGGGCGGATATCGCAGCATTGGCTGGCCGCCGGCGTACCCGGCGATTCCAGGCCATGAATGGGCCGGAGAAGTGGCGGAGCTGGGAGAAGGCGCGGTCGGTTTCAAGGTGGGCGACCGGGTTGCGGGGGAAGCGCACTGCGGATGCGGCGTGTGCTCCAATTGCAAGGCTGGTCTGTATAACCTTTGCATGAATTACGGCCAGGTGCAGAATGGGCACCGGCATTATGGTTTCACCTATCAGGGCGCGTTCGCACAATTCAACGCCTACAATACCCGCGCTATGGCGAAGCTGCCCGACAATGTGAGCTTTGAAGAAGGCTCGCTGGTAGACACGGCGGGGACAGCGCTGCAGGCGACGCGCCTGACCGGCGTCACGCCGGGCGGTTATTCCGTGATCTTCGGACCTGGACCTATCGGAGTCTTTACGGCGCAGATTGCGAGGTCGATGGGGAGCAGGACGATCGTGGTAGGGCGCCGGGAACGTTTGCAGCTCGCCAAGAAGCTGGGCGCGGCGGATCGCATCGTCGACATCGAGAAGGTGCAGGATGTCATTGCAACGGTTCGCGAGATGACGGACGGGCATGGTGCGCATGAAGTGTTTGAGTGCGCGGGCACGCCGGAGTGCATAGTGCAGTCGGTGCGCGTGGCCCGCAAGAACGGCCGCGTGGCGTTCATTTCGCTGCCTACGCTCGACGAAATGCCCATTCCGTACAAGACCATGGTCATGAACCAGATCACGGTGTACGGATCGCGCGCGAACCCGAATTGTTCAGAGAAGGTGATCGAGCTCCTGTCGATGGGAAAGATCAATGCCAGGGACCTGATCACTCACGTGTTTTCGATCGACGAGATTCACCAGGCGATGGATACCTTCGTGAATCGTCGCGATGGCGCGATGAAAGTGGTCGTGACGCCTTAGCTGTGAGCCGAGCGGGCAGACGCATCTGACGTGGCTCTCCGGGCTGGAAATCGGTGCATAGTCTTCCGAGAACCCGGCCGTTTTAAGAAGAAATCGTAAGCAAGAAGCCGGAATGAAAACCATTCTTGGCGAAGTAATCATTCTGACTCCTGCATATGAGGTAGATGTGAACCCATTCGAGAAACTCAGGCTGGAGCGGATTGCTACTCAGATCCGCGATCTGGCAATCGACAACATTACAAAAGCGAACGTTGGACATCCCGGCGGATCCCTGTCGATTACCGATATCCTCACCGCTCTCTATTTCGGGAGGATTTACAGCAACCGTGAGCGGAAGCTCGAGAACGTCCTTCGGGTGGATCCGGAGAACCCCTTATGGGACGGCCGGGACCGGCTCATTCTAAGCAAGGGCCACGCATCTCCGGCCTTGTATGCGACGTTGGCCACGGCCGGATTTTTCGATCCCAGGCTCCTGAAGATTTACAGGAAAATCGACAGCCCTCTCGAAGGCCACCCGGCGATGTATCAGGTTTCGCCTGACGGAAGCGAAAGGGGAGTCCGCGGTGTAGATTTCAGCACCGGATCGCTAGGGCACGGACTCTCGTTAGGGGCCGGGATGGCTCTTCACGCAAGAACTTACGGAACGGACAGCGATGTCTATGTGATCCTCAGCGACGGAGAACTCCAGGAGGGAATGCCTTGGGAAGCGTGCATGACGATCCCGAACAAGGGACTCCGCCGCCTCTGTGCCTTTTTGGATTACAACCGCCTCCAAACTGACGGCACAGTGGACGAGATCAATTCCCTCGAACCGCTGGAGGAAAAATTCAGGGCTTTCAACTGGGAAGTTAAGGTTATCAATGGTCACGATTTCGATGAGATCCTCGGCGTCCTCGCTTACTTCAAACTCGAAGGAGATCAGCGCACCAAACCTCTCATGGTGATTGCCAATACGATCAAAGGCAAAGGCGTTCCCGAGATTGAGGGGGACTACAGATATCACGCAACGCCGCTCACTCATGAGCAGCAGGAGAAGGCCGCGAAAGTTTTCCGGCTCCGCATGGAAGAGATCGATCGTGAGCTGGCCAAGGGCAGCTTCGAATCAGTCCTCGTCAAAGCGGCGGCCGAAAGTTCCGCCCCGGTATCGGCATCGCACGCGGCAGACCTCAACGAGATCATAGCGAAGCACCCTGCCGAGCAATATCGCGAGCCCACAGCCACCAGGATTGGCTACGGGAATTGTCTTTCGAGATTGGGCGAGTATCCGAACATCTTTGTTTTAAACGCGGACTTGGCGGGCGCTTGCGGCACGAGCGCATTCATAAAGAAGTACCCGGAGCGCGCCATCAACGTGGGTGTCCAGGAGTGCAACATGATAGCCATGGCCGCGGGGATTGCGTCTTGCGGCAAGATCGCCTTGGCCAACAGTTTTGGAATCTTTTCTGCCGGGAGAGCATGGGAGATCGTGCGCCAGGACGTCTCCCATACTCGGCTAAACGTGAAAATCATTGGCAGCCACACCGGTATTGCGCTGGGCCTATATGGCGTAAGCCATCAAGCCATTGAGGACGTGGGCTTAATGCGCTCTCTTCCTCACATGGTGGTCTTGGAGCCTTCCGATGCAATTCAAGCCGACAGACTCTTTGAAAAGGTTCTTCTCTATGACGGTCCCGTCTATTTTCGAGTTGGAAGAAATCCTACCCCGTTGATTTACGCGGAAGGGAATGAATTCGGGATCAAGCCGGTTCTTGATTTTGAAATTGGGAAGGGGATCGTTTTGAGGGAGGGAGAAGATTGGACGATCATTGCCTCCGGACCGGTGCTCTGTGAAGTCCTCAAGGCAGCGCAATCAGCGCGCGAATCGATCCAGGTGATCGACATGCCCACCATCGAGCCTGTAGATGAAGAGATTATCGTGCGAGCGGCGCGGAAGACAAAGCGGATCGTCACGGTACATGACCACTATCGGAACGGGGGCTTAGGCGATGCTGTTCTTCAGGTGATCGCCCGGCATTGCCTTACCGTGGAATACCACTCGATCGCACTAAACGGCTTTGCGGAGTCCGGAAGCCCGGAAGACCTTTACGAGAAATATGGCCTCTCGGCAAACAGGATCATGGAGCAACTCGGTCTGTCGTGGCGCCACAGTGAATTGCGAATGATGAATGAACCTGTACTTCCAGCGTGAAATTGCAAGCAGAAAACTTGACCCGAAAAAGGGCGGTTGGGAACCGGTGGAAACCAATGGGACGGAATCTAGTCTTCGGAAGGCTCGGCTCCGGAGGCAAAAGAGATAGATGCGCCCTATTGACGGCATGGCCAAAAAACTAACTCCGGGTTACACCGACAGTGGACCGGCCGGTAAGGCCGAGATCAATTGAAAACAGTAAGGAGAATTTGCAGATGAGCATTAATATTATCAACACAGCGACCCGCAAAAGAGTTCCGACAAGTGCGGGTACGGTGCGCGAAATCATCACTGCCGAGGACGCGGGCGCGAAGCACGTTCGTGCGGCTATTCACGACGTGGAGCCGAACCGGACCCTGGAATTCAATTCCGGCGATAGAACTCACCTTGTTTACATCATTGAAGGGTCTGGCGCCCAGTTTTTACTCAAGGGCGAGAGATACCCGGCAAAGAAAAGCACGGGATTGTATCTGGAATCAGGTGAAAAGGCTTCGATTACGGCCGGCGGAACTAAAATTTCGGTTCTGCAACTTCAGGTGCCGAAGCACAACACCAAGGCCGTCATCGGCGCGCGTAACAGCTACTACTTCGATGAGGAAAGGCTGCAAGCGTTGATTGATGCCGGAAAGATCCGAATTCGCAGGTTCTGGGTCAACAAAGAGACTGGGCTTTCCAATTCATGGGACATGCAGGCGGGTCTGATGTACTACCTGCCTCACGCATACGCGCCTAGGCATAGACATGCTGCCACGCCGACGAATCCCGGAGGCGCAGTCCACTTCTATATGATTCTTGACGGAACAGCGACAGTAGACGACGATTCCGGGAAGACGTTGCCGCTCGGTCCGGGAGATCTGGTTCTCATTCCCGCTTTGGAGTGGCACCAGCTCAAAGCAACCGAAACAGGACTGAGCTACATGGAGTTCCAAGGCCCGTTTGATTTCACAACCGAGACGATCAACGACCCGCTGGGTAAGGACTGGTTCATCGAGGGAACCGACGACGGAACCGGGAATCCCATCAAGTGGGTGCAAAGCTAAAGTCTGATTGAAATACAATGCGCTTCGGCTTCTTCACAAGCTGATGGTGCAGAGATGGCCTGTGGGTCTGCTCTCTGGCGGCATTTCGAGTCAACCGAGTCTTCCATGAGAAGAACAACGCGAGCAAGGCCAAAGGTATTTCAAAAACTCAATTGGATTGTCGTACTTGAGTTTTGAGAGCGACGAACGCGAATGAGAATTCTGAAACGAAGAGGAGTGATGCGATAAAGATTGCGATGTCGGTTTTGGCGGCGCTGGCGCTTAGCGCTTTGGCGGCAACTTTGGCGGGCGACGAGGCGCTGGTAGTTCCGGCGCAGGACATTCAGGCGCACTTGGCGGACCTGGTTGCGCAGGCGAATTCCACGGGGAGCGCAGCGATTGCAAGTTGCGGCAATCTGCGGTTGATGCTTAATGTGCGCACAGGAAACGGCCTAGGCGAGGTGCATCAGAATGCCGACGATCTGATGATTGTGCAGGAGGAGACGGCGACGCTAGTTGCGGGCGGAGCGCTTGTCGATCCGAAGACCGAGGGAAAATGGCGAGATTCGCGGCACGAGCGTGCAGAGCGGAACTTCGAAGATGATCGGCGTCGGCGATGTGGTGGTTATTCCGGCCGGCGCGCCCCACCAGACCCTGGTGGCACCAGGGGTGGTTAACAAAGCGATGGTGGCTAATATCCAGGAGACGTAGTCTGACGCAGCTAATTAGCAGCCCGCGATTAAATGCGCGCGTTGCCCATTCCGTGCGATCAGGAAAGGCCAGCGTCCCTTCCGGGACGGTGGCCTTTCGTGTTTCTGCAGTGTGGTTAGACAAGACATCCCATCTTGGAAATTCAACGAGATCATTCGAATGCCAGGAATTCGCTGTGAACTCCCGCGCCAGAGGAAAGGTCGAAGGCTCAAAAACTAGATACGACAGAAATAGAGAAAGAAACGGAGCTGTGTCTTGGTCGCGCTACTGGAACGCGCGGATTCCAAAAGTGGTTTTTCTTCCAAAGTGAGCAATTTTATACAGACATTCGCTCCTGGGCAGGTCTTCAATGTGCCCGATGGAATTTCATGAATTCACGATTTATCGTCAAATAGTGATAATTTACTTGACAATAATTATTCTATTTTGCTACATTCGCGAAATTGCATAACATTCGTCGTAATTCAACACTAATGTCTGAAGGTTAAAAAATCAGTTTCTGTCCCCGGAGGAAGGAATCGTTTAATGAAAAGGTATGAGTGTTTGCGAAGCGTCTCAGGGTTAGTTGTCCTCGGATTGGCACTTTCCAGTTTTCTCAAGCCATCTGCGGTCGCGCAGGGCAAGCCCGAAGCGACCAGTTCGGCGGTCGCGGGTTATAACCCCTTGCAGCCCGAAGCGAGCAATATGGGGCTTGTGGGCTACAACGACCTGCAAGGTCGAGGTGCCTATCAGCCCGTCGTGAAAAGGCAGGGTGAGCGCTGGATTGCTTACGTCGGCTCCCAATTCGGGGGGCCGGATCGACTTAACACCCTTACGGGCCAAGTCGAGCCTAACGGGACGTCGATCATTGACGTCACCGACCCCACGAATCCGAAGTACATCGCTCATATTCTGGGCGAGGAACGGCCGGGCGGTAATGATTACTTTTCGCCAGGTCGATATCCGCGCGGCCAAGGACAGTATGTGCAGGTGTGCGGCGGGAGCGAGCTGCCGCACGCGGAAAAAGGCAAGTTTTACCTGCTGCGCGACTTCGGCTATTCAAGGTGGGAAATATGGGATGTCACAGACCCGGCCAAGCCGACAAAAATTACCGACGTTGGCCCTCCCCTTGAAGGCCTGCACAAGGGCACGTGGGAATGCAACACCGGCATCGCGTATCTGCCTTCCGGTCTGTTCGGCTGGCCCCTCCCCACTGGAACGAAGCACAACGCTATTAACCACATGGCGATCTGGGATCTGAGCAATCCGGCAAAGCCGGTTTTAATTCGCCATTGGGGTTTACCCGGACAGAACCCAGGTTCGACTACGCCGGTGCCGATCGGCGACCTGAACACCATAATCTCTTCGATGAATATCCACGTCGGGACGGGACCGGAGCGCAACCGCCTGTATGTTGGGTACGGCAATACCTCGAACGGCATTTGGGTGATCCTCGATCGGGACAAACTATTGAACGGGCCCAAGGAACCCACCGACGAAAATATGCGCTACCCGATCATCACTAGGGTCGATATGCCGCCGGACATGGGAGGACACACGCCGTTCCCGATGTTCGATATGGAGCTTCCCCAGTTCGCTCATCAAGCGGGGGGCAAAGTAAAAGACTTCATTGCACTCACCGCGCAACAGACCGGTACTGAATGTCACGTGGGCGTGCAAGGAGAAGATGGCAGCGCGCAGATGTTGCGAATGTATGACATCAACTACGAGACGAGACCCGTGGGCGTGTCGACCTGGTATGTCTCGGAAGACAGTGGCAACTTCTGCAGCAGGGGCGGGCGCTTTGGCCCGCATGACCAAAGCAATGATTTCAACCCGATCTACTACAAGCGCGTGTTGCTTCTCACGTACTGGAACGCCGGCGTGCGAGCTGTCGATATCCGCGATCCATATCACCCGAAGGAGATCGGGTATTACATCCCGGCCATCAACCCCAAGTTCGCCGAGGATAGGTGCGTCGGAAATGATTACGGGTTTCACGGCGCGGACAGCGAGAAGGCGACAGGAAAACTATTGCCAGGTCGTGGGGAGGACTGCAAGAAAGTGATCGAGACGAACATGCTCACCGCAGACAGCCGCGGCTACATCTACGCCGTGGATCACGCCAGCAACGGGATGGTAATCCTCGATCTCACCGGCCCGGCGCGTGAGGTGCCGGACTACAGCAAGGCGGAAAGCTCAGCCGATTCGCATTAGAGATTGACTGTCAATCGACCTGTGTATCAGGCGGACTTTCAAGGTACGAAAGCGCGCCAGAGTTCATGGCAAGATGTCGGGTTTTAGTAGCACAGGAAATGTAACGGGAATCATGCTGATTCCTAGTTGGGAGAGGTTAATGAGAAATCTCAGGATGTTGGCAAGTGTCGGGATAACGGTGTGTTTGTTGGCTGTAATGAGCGGGGCCCAGGTTTCGACGGGAACAATCTCCGGGACAGTGAGAGATAGCACGGGTGCAGTTATTCCGGGTACACAGGTGCAGGTCCTGAACGAGGAGACGGGGATCTCCCGCACCGTCGATACCGATGCGGGAGGGCGCTTCACTGCGCTGTCGCTGAGCCTGGGCAACTACCGGGTGACGGGAAGCCATGCAGGATTCGAGACAGAAGTTCGCAAGGGAATTGAACTGACCGTAGGACGGGAAGCCGTAGTAGACCTGACGCTAGCGGTGGGGGCTGCGCAGCAGACTGTCGAGGTAACCGGCGAGGCTCCCCTCGTGGAAACGACCACTGCCAGTCTGGGTTCCCTGGTCGACGACCGCACCATCCGCGCACTCCCCTTGAACGGTAGAAGCTATGACCAACTGGCGTTGCTGCAGCCAGGAGTTGTGCTCGCCTCTGCCGGCATAACCAGCGGTCAAGCGTTTCAGTTTGGCACCGGCAAACGTTTCACCGTAGGTGGACAGCGTGACGTCTCGAACAGCTTTTTGCTGGATGGAACGAGCATCAATGATTGGGCTAACGGCACGCCGGGCGGCGCTTCCGGAACAAACCTTGGTGTGGATACAATCCTGGAATTCAAGATCTTCACTAACTCGGTTCAGGCGGAGTACGGACATTCTTCGGGGGCGACTGTAACGGCAGTTACCCGATCTGGCTCAAATGACGTTCACGGCACTGCTTTTGAGTACATTCGAAACAGCGCTGTGGATGCGCGAAACTACTTCGATGTGGGCTCCTCGCCGCCAGACTTCAGGAGAAATCAGTTTGGAGGGGTGTTGGGAGGCCCTATCAAGAAAGACAAGACGTTTTTCTTTACAGGCTACGAGGGATTACGGCAGGGGTTGGGAACGAGTCAGACCGCTGCTGTGCCCACCGTTCTGGCCAGGCAGGGTATTCTGCCGACCGCGACTGGAGCCACTACCACCATGACAGTGACGGTGAATCCCGCCATTGCGCCTTACCTGGCATTGTACCCGGTCCCCAATGGGCGCGATTTTGGGGATGGAACGGCAAATTATCTATCCGCGCCTCAGGTCGTAACCAACGAAGACAACTTTATGGGACGGGTGGACCATCAACTGAATGCGAAGATCGGCATTTTTGGCCGCTATACATTTGACACTGATAGCCTGAATTCCCCACAGAACCTCCCGGATCTTTTTGAAATCAGTACATCCCGAAGGCAATACTCAACTTTGCAAGCGAATAGCATCTTTAGTCCCCACGCTCTTAATAACATTCGTTACGCTTTCAACCGCACAAATAGCCGTTACGCTGAACTCAACATTCCCGATCCTGGGCCTGCGTATTCTTTCATTCCAGGCCAGCCGATGGGGGCGCTGGTAGTAGGGGGTGCTGAGGGCACGGGTTCAAGGTCCATTACCCCATTGACCCAATCCCAGGGAAACGGACCTGTCTCGTGGGTATATAACGTTTTTCAATTGGGCGATGATTTCAGCTATGTCAAGGGAAAACATTCCTTCAAAACCGGTTTGGATATTGAACGAATACAGGACAACATGGTTACCACAACTTCTCCAAAGGGAGAATACAGCTTCAGCACGTATGAAAATTTCCTAACCGGCACTGCCTCCACTCTGTTAGCGTCATATCCGATTGGAGTCGACCCCTACCAGGGATTGCGCCAAAGCCTGTTCGCCGTTTACGGGCAGGACGATTACGCCGTCAATTCTCGCCTTACTCTGAACCTGGGCTTGAGGTGGGAGGCTCCTACAGACCCGTATGAGGTGCATGGGTTGAACGCGTACCTCCCAACACCTGCGTCTACATCCACGGTGGTCGGTAAATTCACGCACATCACCAAGGCGAATTTTGGACCTCGGGCAGGCGTGGAATGGCGGCTCAATTCCAGCGGGAAATCGGTACTGCGGGCCGGTGGCGGCATTAACTATAACCAGGATTTACCATGGTTCTACGGCTTCGTCACCACGACTTTACCTCCCTTCTTCGGCAAATATAGCGTCTCGAATCCTCCCTTTCCCAATGGAGTCTCAGTATTGGGACCGGGAGCGTTACTTCAATTGACAGCGCTGACTCCGGTCGAAAAAACTCCCACCAGCGATCAATACAACCTGTCATTCCAGCAGCAGATTACCAGCAGTACGGTCTTTCAGGTCGATTACGCAGGAAATCAGGTCCGTCATCTTCCAACGCAAAGCGAAGCCGATACTACTGTTCCCACCTTCGTGAACGGGAATCTTGCGACTCCGTATTACCCAGCCAAAACGGCTAGGCTGAATCCGACTTGGGCTGGAATCCGGCTTTATCAAGCGAACGGTAATTCCCATTACAACTCCGGAACCGTAACGTTGCGGCGGCAGGGTTCCAGCGGATTAGTGGGAGAGATCTTTTATACCTTCGCGAAGGCCATGGACGAAGCTTCGGGTACGACAGCAGCTGACAGCCAGCGTTCTCCTGGCGCGCTTCTAGATCCGTACGATCCCGCCGTCGACTGGGGACTTGCGGATTTTAATGTGAAAAGTGCCCTCGGGGCTAATTTTAGCTACCCAGTGCCGTTCCGAGTGAGTTCGAATGCCTTTTTCGGGGCCATAGTCAACGCTTGGACCTTGGACGGCATCGCTACACTCCAAACGGGTATGCCGTTCACTGCTCGTCTTCCCTCCGCTGTTTCCGGGGATCAGGCCAGCGTTCTTGCTGAGCGTCCGAATTTGAAAGCAGGATTCAGCCAGAATCCGACTCATAAAGGAACTTCAGCCGGGTGTCCAGGATTCCTTGCAGGAACGCCTGTTGGAGGCGCCACTAATTACTTCGATCCCTGTAGCTTCTCTACACCGGTACCTTCGCCAACAATTGGATCGTATGGGAATCTGGGCCGGAATACGCTCATTGGACCAGGGGTTGAGGACATGGATATGGCACTGGAGAAGAGCTTTAACCCGCGCGAAAGAGTCAAAGCGACGTTTAGGTTCGAGATGTTCAACATTCTGAATCACACAAATTTCGGCCTTCCAAACACCACCGCACTGGCAGCAGGTGGCGCTGCCAGCCCTTCCGCGGGCCAAATCACTTACACCACTACGACTTCCCGGCAGCTTCAATTGGCGCTCCGGCTTAGTTTTTAGAATTGAACCGGTGTGGCAATGGGAGGACTTAAGAGTGGGAGAGAGCGCGTGGTGAAAGGCCTAGGATTAGTTTCACTTGGTTTGGCACTTTCCAGTATTCTCGCGGCGCCTGCGATAGCGCAGGACAAGCCCGAAGCGAGCAATATGGCGCTTGTGGGTTACAACGACTTGCAAGGTCGGGGCGCCGATGAGCCCGTCGTAAAAAAGCAAGGTGATCGCTGGATTGCTTACGTCGGCTCCCTGGTCGGAGCGCCGGATCGGCTCAACCCCCTCACTGGCCAGGTCGAGCCTGACGGAACGTCGATCATCGACGTCACCGATCCCAAGAATCCGAAATACATCGCTCATATTCCGGGTGAGGTTCGGCCGCCAGGCGATGTCACTAAGCCAAGTTCGTATCCGCAAGGTCAGGCTCAGTATGTGCAAGTATGTGGCGGCAGCGAGTTGCCGCACGCGGAGCAAGGCAAGTTCTACTTGCTGCGCTCCTTCGGCAATGTGAGGTGGGAAGTGTATGACGTCACGGACCCGGCCAAGCCGATAAAAATTACCAACGTTGGTCCTCCCCTTGAGGGCTTGCACACCGGCACGTGGGAATGCAACACCGGCATCGCTTATCTGCCTTCCGGCCTGTTCGATTGGCCCTTGCCAGCTGGAACTAAGCACAACGCTATTAGCCACATGGCGATCTGGGATCTGAGCGATCCGGTGAAGCCGGCTTTAATCCGCCATTGGGGTTTGCCGGGTCAGAACCCGGGTTCGACTACTCAGGCACCGCGCGGCGACCTGACCACGGTAATCTCCCCAGGACCGCAACGCAATCGCCTGTACATTGGCTACGGCAATGTCTCGGATGGCATTTGGCTGATCCTCGATAGGGACAAACTATTGAACGGGCCCAAGGAGCCCACCGACGAAAACCTGCGCTATCCGGTGATCACTAGGGTTGATCTCCCGCCAGAGATGAGCGGACACACGCCGTTTCCGCTGTTCCAGATGGAGCTCCCCCAGTTCGCTAAACAAGCGGGTGGCAAAATCAAAGACTTTCTTGTGCTCACCGCAGAACAAACCGGTTATGAATGTCACAAGGGCTCACAGGGAGAAGATGGCAGCGCACAGATGGTGCGGATATATGACATTGCCACCGAGACGAGACCTGTGGGTGTGTCGAGCTGGTATGTCCCGGAGGCCAGTGGCAACTTCTGCAGTCGTCCCGGGCGTTTTGGCCCGCATGACCAGAACATCGATTTCAACCCGATCTACTACAAGCGCATGATCTTTGTCACGTACGGGAACGCTGGCGTGCGCGCTGTCGATATCCGCGATCCATATCACCCGAAAGAAATCGGATTTTACATCCCAGCAATTAACCACTTCACCAAGGAGTGGTGCGCCGGCAAAGAGCACCTCCAGCCGGGCGAGGCGCCCTGCAAGATCACGATCCAGACGAACCTTGTCGCCGTGGACGATCGCGGCTACATCTACATCACAGACCACGACAGCACTGGGATGCACATCCTCCAGCTCACCGGCCCGGCGCGCCAGGTGGCCGACTACAGCCAGGCTCAGCGTTAAAGGAGATTATCCGTACCAGCGTTGCTCGCTGCCGCTAATCTAGTCTCCCGGCATCTCGTGTCGACTTTCAATGTGTAAGTGCAAGCCATGGGTTATCGACACAATTTGAAATGGTCGTTACCAGCATCTCGCACGGAAGATACAAAGAAGCTGCTTTCAGGAAACGGAGTTTCGAAAGTCTAGTCCATCATTCTCGAGGAGGGTTCTATGACTCTTGTTGAAAATTTCAAACAGAATACTTATCTCGGCTACCTGGCGATTCTGCGGATTTTTGTGGGCTATCACTTTCTCAACTCAGCCTGGAATAAGCTCTCCAGGGATCATTTTTTGCAAGGGCACTCACTTTCCACTCGGTTGCTGGGCCCCGTCGCGAATGATCCCAACGCCTGGCATCAGGCTTTCATTCAGGGATTTGTCCTCCATCATTCCCTTTTCTTTAGCTATCTGATTCCTTTGGGCGAGGTCGCCATCGGCGTTTCCTTTGTGCTGGGATGCTTGGTCCGGCTTTCTTCCCCTTTTGCGGCTTTCCTCAATCTGAATATTTTGTTTGCCATTGCTATTCCGGCCGGAGGCGCGCAGGTAGGGTTGAACCGGATCTTCATCGTCCTGGACTTGATGTTTTTATTCTCCTCGGCGGGCCTGGCGCTGGGCCTGGACGCAATTTTGAAAAAGTGGTTCCCCCGAAGCTGGCTGTTTTAGGGAATTGGCATGTTCGCGTTGGCGATCGTGTTGAGCCGCAGCCATTGTTCCAATCGATCTGGATCGCGTCACTTAGTTTTGCGTCCGCGCCCCAGCGAACTGGGCAAGAGCACCGAAGCGAAACTCTTAAGGACTTATGGCGACAATCACTCTCTCCGCCCCTCCCACGACCAACAAACACCTCACGCGCTGGGTCGAAAAAATGGCAGACCTGTGCCAACCCGATCGCGTCCGGTGGATCGATGGTTCCCAAGCCGAGTACAACGAACTCTGCGACACCCTCGTCGTCGCCGGCACCTTCACAAGACTCAATCAAGAGCTTTGGCCAGGCTGCTTCTACGCACGTTCTGCACCAAACGACGTAGCTCGCGTCGAGGACCGCACCTTCATCTGCTCCCTCTCCAAAGACGACGTGGGCCCCACTAATAACTGGGAAGATCCATTCGTCATGCGCAAGAAGCTCAAGTCGCTCTTTCGCGGTTGCATGCGTGGCCGCACCATGTACGTGCTCGCCTTCAGCATGGGCCCGGTAGGCTCGGCGATGTCGCAGATAGGAGTTCAGCTCACTGACTCTGCTTACGCCGTCGTCAACATGCGCATCATGGCGCGCATCGGCGCTCCTGTTCTCGCCGAGATCGACAAGGGCATCAAGCGCGTGGTCCCCTGCATGCACTCTGTCGGTGCGCCGCTCGCACAAGGCCAACAGGACGTACCATGGCCCTGCAATGAAACCAAATACATCGTCCACTTCCCCGAAACACGCGAGATCTGGTCATACGGCAGCGGCTACGGCGGCAACGCCCTGCTCGGCAAAAAGTGCTTTGCCCTCCGCATCGCCTCCAACATAGCTCGCGACGAAGGCTGGATGGCCGAGCACATGCTCATCGTCGGCCTTGAGTCACCCTCCGGGGAAAAAACCTACGTCGCCGCAGCCTTCCCTAGCGCATGCGGCAAAACCAACTTCGCCATGCTTATCCCACCCTCGGGCTTCGAAGGCTGGAAGGTCTGGACCGTCGGCGACGACATCGCCTGGATCAAACCTGACGCCAATGGCCAACTTCGCGCCATCAATCCCGAAGTCGGCTTCTTCGGTGTAGCTCCCGGCACAAGTGCCAAAACCAACCCCAACGCCATGGCCGCCCTCGCGCAGAACGCCATCTTCACCAATGTCGCGCTCACACCCGATGGCGGTGTCTGGTGGGAAGGCATGACCGACGTACCTCCCTCGGAGTGCCTCGACTGGCGAGGCCAGCTTTGGACGCCCGCGATCGGCAAGGAATCCGGCTCCCCAGCCGCGCATCCAAATGGTCGCTTCACCGCCCCCGCCAACCAATGCCCCAGCATCGACGCTTCATGGGAAGATCCCAACGGGGTTGCCATCTCTGCGATCATTTTCGGCGGCCGCCGTCCAACGACAATGCCTCTTGTCTACCAGGCATTCAACTGGTCCTCCGGAGTCTACATCGGCGCCACGATGGGCTCCGAAACGACTGCCGCCGCTGGTGCCCCGGTCGGCAAAGTCCGCCGCGACCCCATGGCCATGCTTCCCTTTTGCGGATATCACATGGGCGACTATTTCCGTCATTGGATCAAAATGCAGCGTTCACTCTCTGTCACACCGCGCGTCTTCCACGTCAACTGGTTCCGCAAAGACAAACAGGGCAAGTTCATCTGGCCCGGCTACGGTGAAAACATCCGCATCCTCGCATGGATCGTCGACCGCGTTCGCGGCCGCGCCCAGGGCAAGGAAACTCCCATCGGTTGGACCCCCCACTTCGACGAAATCCGCTGGAAGGGACTCGACTTCCCAGAGGCCACTTTCGACCTGCTGCAAGCCGTCGATCGCACTCAATGGAAACAGGAGATCATGGATCACGAAAAACTCTTCCTGCTCCTCCACGACCATCTTCCCCCAGAGATGATCTACGAGCGCGAACTGCTGATCTGCAGGCTGTAGATTTGAACGTTAATCGTCATTTGACGACGCTCATCAAGGATCTCAGGAAGGGATCGTCAGTACCAAGCGCCGCTTAGTGAGGTAGGACAGATTGCGAGCATGGTACTTGAGGAGGTTCAATTCTAATGGGAAACACAGAGACGAAGGCACTCGCCGTTTTCATGTCCCTTAGTTGGTTACTTTGCTCGCCTTTGCCATCACAAGCGCCGCCCAACTATAAGGTCGATCCATTTTGGGCGAAGGAACTACCCAACAATTGGATGCTTGGGCATGCTGAGGGACTTGTTGTAGACAAAGAAGACCACATCTGGGTGCTGGATCACACTAACACCATGGACCACCCCACGGATCACTCCGATCTGGGTTTGGCGCAAAATCCGCCCGTATCCGAGTGCTGTATTGCTGCGCCCCAAGTAATTGAATTCGATGCAAACGGATATGTTCTCAAAGCCTGGGGAGGACCTGGATTCAATCCGGACTGGCCAGAGGCTGTACACGGTTTTTGGGTAGATAAGATGGAGAACGTGTGGGTGTCTGGAACCCATGCTCCCGACCGCGATGTGCTGAAGTTTTCATCTGATGGAAAACTGCTCCTGAAGATCGGGCAGTATACGGGACAGCCCGGACGTCCTGAGTTTCCCCATCGGCCCGAATTTGCCAAGCCGAATAACCAGGACACGGCTCTACTCGGCGGTGCATGCGGAATCGTTGTGGATGACGATGCAAATGAGGTATATCTCGCGGACGGCACCATAAACAAGCGGATCATTGTGTACGACTCGAACACAGGAAAGTTCAAGCGCGGCTGGGGGGCTTACGGCATTCCGCTGAGCGAGATTGACAATTCCAAAAACCAGGTAAAAAACGGATATGACCCGACGGCACAACCCTCCAAGCAGTTCAGGTATCTCGAGAGCATAAGGATTTCAAACGACGGACTGGTCTACGTTAGCGACAGAGGCGACAATCGAATTCAGATATTCACGAAAGAGGGCAAGTTTGTAAAGGAATTCCTTGTCGCGCGAGAAACGCAAACATTTCCAGGTACCACAATGGGCTTTGATTTTTCCCGCGACCCCGATCAAAAATATCTGCTGGTGGCAGACGGGAGTAACAACGTCATCAGGATCATTGATCGTAGAGACGGCTCGGTCGTCGGAATGTTTGGCCACACGGGTGCGAATCCTGGACAGTTTAACTTTGCTCAGAATCTTGCCCTCGATTCTCACGGGAACGTATACGTTTCTGAATCTAAGTACAACAATAGAATTCAAAAATTTGTCCCGGAGAAATAGATGGCCAAACCACCGTTCTTATTAACGATTCTCATCTGCCTCATTCCCCCGTTTGTCAATGCACAAGACGGTCGGCAATATAAGGTCGATCCATTCTGGCTGAAGGAGCTGCCGAACAATTGGATCCTTGGGCAGATTAGGGGACTCGCCGTTGACAACGGCAATCACATTTGGGTATTGAATGACGGCGTCCCGTGGGATAATGCAGCCGCAGCGCAAAAGCCGCCGAAGGCCCAATGCTGTATCCCCGCGCCGGCGGTAATTGAATTCGACATTCACGGGAATGTTCTCAGAGCCTGGGGAGGCCCGGGGTATGTGCCCGGCTGGCCGACAACACCCCACGGCATTTGCGTGGACAAGAAGGGGAACGTCTGGATTGGCGGAGTCGGGAGTCCCTGGAACTTCGACCCCGGAATGCCGAAGACAACGGCCGCGCAGTTGTGGGACCGTCAAGTGCTCAAGTTTTCAAGCGATGGCAAGCAGTTGCTGCAAATTGGCCAACAGTCAAATGCCCGTGTGAACAACCAAGATACAACTCTCATGGGAGCGCCTAGCGCCATAAAGGTCGAAGATGCTACCGATGAGGTGTACATCGCTGATGGGTTTCTGAATCGGCGCATTGTTGTCTACGATTCGAACACCGGTGCCTTTAAACGCGGCTGGGGTGCCTACGGAATCTCTCTTAGTAAGGTCGACAACTCCGATCTTTCGGTGTTTCCGGCGTCCCGCGATCCCTTGTCATCCCGTTCCACGCAGTTTAGAGGCCTTACCGACATTACGATTTCGGACGACGGGCTTCTCTACGTCACGGACCAGATCAACGACAGAATCCAGGTATTTACAAAGCAGGGAAAGTTCGTAAAAGAATTTTTGGTTGCTCCGAAAATACTTGGTTACGAATCGGCGTGGGGCATAGCCCTATCGCGTGATCCGAAGCAACGTTACCTGTTTGTCACAGACGGCGCATCAGGTGTAATCCGCGTACTTGACCGTCGTGACGGTAAGGAACTCGGTAAATTCGGCCATAAAGGCCGCAATCCAGGGCAGTTCAGCAATCTAGGCTGGGTGGTTTTAGATTCTCAGGGCGCACTCTACACTGGTGAGGTTCATTTCACTCGTTCGTGGGATGGGATTATAGCTATCCAGACTGGAATAACAGATACATCCGGGGGACGCCTCCAAAAGTTTATTCCGGAGAAGTAATTGGGGCGGAAGTTGCCGCTGCTTCTTGGATCATGGGGCGCTATGAGCCGCGACTTGCAGAACCGTTCCCGTGGACAGGTTCACGTCATCTCAATGCACTGAGACCGATTCGCCAGTCCCCGGAGATGCTATCGATCTCTGGTACCAGCGTGCAAAGAACATGGCTACCATGCTGCAAGCGGCCGCGCATGAGAGATACAATCCTGGAACCGCGCGGTTACCACTTAGATGAATTAAGTAGGTGCTGATCGCGGGAGTGAACCCGCCAAATACGGCCGTCGCCAAACTGTAAGCTAGCGAGAATCCCAAGGTGCGTACGTCGATTGGGATGATTTCCGTCATCAACACAATCAGAGCACCGTTATAGCTGGCGTAAAGGAATGACAGCCAAAGTTCGACGCATAGCAATTTTGC
>CAWHNV010000038.1:0-90157 GCA_963830785.1 uncultured Acidobacteriota bacterium | reverse complement strand
TGCGCGTAGTGCGCGCTAGTTTGTTGGTTGTCACCTGGCGAAAGTTTGCAATCGATTGTAGGAACATGGGACTCCTCTTGGACCTTGGCTAGGAAGGGCGAACTACCGCTCTTTCAGATCCGGCCGCATGCTAGGCGTCCGGTTGCGCCCTTGTCAAGAGCATTTTGAGAAATCGGTATTTTAAAATACATCATGTTACTTTTCATCTACTTACAGACTTGATTGCCAATTGCGAAATCTATCCAAGTGATCGGTTTCTTTCGAGGTTGGAGCGGGCCAAACCTTCATTTTCCGTCAGAAAGTGAAAGTATATGATTCACAATAAAACGGTTAAATTTGTCTGATCGCGGCGGGATTATCCATTTGGGCTTGCGTGCGGATGCATCAGGTAGTTGAAGAGGCGTGCTTGCGAGAACGGTCCCCGGCTTCCGTTGCGGAGCCCCGCTTCGGAGATTGATGTCCTACCCGAATGCAATGAGGCCGCCCAATTGCGAGCGGCCTCAAGGTACTGACCTGCCCCGGGTATTTTGGATCACACCGAAGGTCGGCCTTCAGCTAGCTTGAAGGGCCACAGCAAGATCGTCGTTGACCCTATTCTTCGGTTGATCCGTTAGCTCATCCGCCGCCAGGCGCATGAACGTGTGCGTCACCGATAATCGGCCTTTCGACAGGTCGCACCTGCCGCAGTCCCAAGGGTAAACAATTCCCGGAATGAGTAGCCTTGAGTCATCAGCTCAGGCCGCAAGCCACGAGCAAACCGAACGGGAAAGAGCGGCGGGTGAAAGAGGGGCGCCATCTTCAATTCCGCTCTCTTTGGGAGCAATCACCCATGCCACATTCAGGTGCTCGGCAATGCAGACACAGACTGCCTGTTCATATTCCGGATATCTGAGCGCAGCCAGCCAAACGTAACGGGCAAGAATCTCGGCATCTACTGCGCTGCCTTCCGGATCATCAACGGTGGGGAGGACGCTGACCTTCTCCTGGTCGGCGAAGATAGCCATACTCGTAAATGGCTTAGGTTTACTTCGCATGCCGAATCGCGCGATTACGACCCTGGGGCGCGCACGGCGAAGAGCTTCCGAGGCGGTCCACTCTGTAAACGCGCTGGGGAAGTTGAGTGCGCCGTTCCCGCTCAAGAAGACATCGATCGTAAAATTCAAGAGTCGCGGTTGCCGGGCAAGTTCGGGAGGGCACCATAATTTCCAGTCGGTGTTCCTGAGAAGTGCCACGACCTGATCTGCGCCATTAAGGTCTTTGGGGATGTTGTTGAGCTTGTCGAGGAATTTCTCCCTAACCGGCTTGAGAGCCGCAAAACTCAAACACGAGGCACTGCCGGCAGGCAGTACCAAGCCGTCTTCCTTCACATCTCCATCGATGAGCCACAAATCGGCGGGATCGGAATTCCCCTGGTGCGCAAGCAAATCGGGAATGGAAGGCCTGCCCGGCTGCGATTGCAGAAGACCGTCGAGCACCTCGCGCGGATTTCCGTTGATGACCACCTTAACGGCTTGCGTCTTCCATTGGTTCCATCCTCCATTTGGGTCGATGGGAAGACCGTCTGGAATCACCAGTATCATCAACCGCGGGCGTGCAGATTCGGGCTTCGCATTCTTCTCAGCCCTGGCTTCAACAGCATCAAAAAAAACCTGTACGGCCTCGCGCCACTCGGGAAAGTACTGGGAGCGAGCGAGCAGCGAAGCATTCTCCATGGTTTCGGCGGTTAGAGAGAACTCCTCCAGATGCTCGATGCCCATCTTCGATTCGATCTGGCGCAGAGGCGCGGTGAGGGTCTCCTTCTCTGCCGAGTTGAAAGAGTCAAAAGCTTCGAGGAATGTACGCATCCTGTTCTGCTCGTAGGGAAAGAGCAATTCCCAGCGGGTAAGTTGCTGGTTGTGCGTAGGACGAAGTGTGAGCGGCAAACGGTTGACAATGCGCCGTAAGGCTGCGACTTCAGCAGCGTCTCCACTGCTTGCCGTACTTCGATCGAGTGCTGCGCTCTCCCTCATAGCCGAATCTCCGGAAGAGGCTTTCCTTCCACATTGTCCAGCCTGAATTCAAAGAGATTCGCAACCGTTGGGCAGATATCAACGTGTTGCACGGGCCGCTCGATGATTTCGCCGGGCTTGGCCGCCGCTCCCAGGCACATCATCCATGTTTTTCGCGTGGATTCGTTGTTGAACCTGTGGTTGAAGAATCCGTTTGTATTGGATCCATCGAAATCGCGGCCGAATTCAGGAAGCACGAAAAGAGTGGTGCGGTCCCGATAAGCCGGTTCCGCCTGCACTCCTTGCCAAAATTCATGCACGAGGCGGTCGAAGGTGCGAATGCCTGCCAAATGCAGCGAGTAGGAGCCGAAATGCGCCACTTCCACGTCCGAGAAAGTCATTACCAGAAGCGACGGTGAAAAGCGACGCATGACTTCCGTGCTGACCAGAAAAGTAAATTCATCGCCGGTTACCGGAGCGTTGGTCCGAACCAGATCGCCAATCGCCTGCACTACGATTTGGCGCGAGGAGTCGTCAAGCGTATCACTGTCATCGGAAACTGACCATCCCATCCCGTCATAGTTATCGGCATTCAACATCGCTTCCAATTCCGGTCGCATCGAAGACCTGTCAGCGCTGCTCTTCGCACGTCCTTGCGCGGCGGCACGAGCGACGGCATTAAGGATCAATTGCTTTGGGAAAACAACGTTGGCTCCGTACTTAGGTCCAAACTCGCGAACAGAGCTGGCGCCGATTTGTTTGGTAAGCGCCTTATTACTGGAGATGAACCATGTGCTTTGCCGGGACACTTTGAGGGTCTTCCGGAAACGCTCGAAGATCGTCGGATTTTCCGGAGGTGTTTTACCCCAATCGTCGATTCGCTGCCAGTCGCCGGTCAGGATGCTTGAAGTTGTGTTGTAGTGCGAGGTAACGCCGGCATTGTATATCGAGGTGAAAAATGTTCCCTGTGGCAACAACTCGTGATAAAGATTCGGAATGTTTGCAAAGCCTGTTTCCTGAAAGGTTTCGGCCCAGCGTACTCCGCCGCAGGCGATTACGATCACCTTTCGGTCGTCAACTAGTCGTGACCCGGCGGAATCAATGCCGAAGGCGCGCGCGTGAGGCCCTGCCCACTGGTCTACCAGAATTGCCGCAGCCATCTTAAGCAGATCTCGTCGGGAAGTGTCCATTGCGAACCCATGCTATTCTCTCAAATGAAGCGAAGTCAACGCGGCGCCAATCGTTCACCAAATGCTTCCACTTGGCCATGTCACCGAACATTTTTCAAGCGGCGAGCGAATGCAGAACGCGCAATCACTCAGCAAATTCATTCCGTGAAATGCCTCTCGGCTGGGGCCTGCAAGCAGGGATTGGCCAAGCAAAAAGTTCACTTATGGAGAAGCGCTCTAGATGAATGAGATTCGAGAGATGCTCATGAGCGCTACCCAGGCGCCAATTAGGAAGAGGGCTATTTCCAATCGCGATGTCCTGAACGAAGCCTTTGCATATGCCAAGCCAAGTTCCTTCTCGCGCGGCATGCGGATTGATCTCAACAGCCTTGCCATCCTTCTGATCTCGGGAACTGCAAGCATCGATGAGCAAGGCAGAAGCGTCCACATCGGGGACTTTCGCGCGCAGATGCACCGCACGTTCAATAACATCACTGGCCTTTTAGCAAGTGAAGGTGCGACTTGGCGCGATGTCGTTCGCACGACCTGTTATCTGCGCGACATCGACCGGGATTATGAGGCATTTAATGAAGAGCGCACGGCCTTCTTTAATAAATTGCGGCTCGACCCGCTTCCGGCTTCTACCGGTATTGAGGCCAAACTTTGCCGCCCTGAGTTATT
Source organism: uncultured Acidobacteriota bacterium (assembly GCA_963830785.1). Lineage (GTDB taxonomy): Bacteria > Acidobacteriota > Terriglobia > Terriglobales > Acidobacteriaceae > Telmatobacter. The sequence goes on along the minus strand of CAWHNV010000038.1, from coordinate 86,319 downwards.
GATTGAGATTGAAGCAATTGCCATGTTCCGCACCGAGAATGAGTCGAGCAAATCGAGCCGCAGAAAGAGGTCGTGACGATGATGCAGTCGGCCGAGGCGCAGCATGGAAGTGACTTTGCCGTCGGCATTCGTTCTCTCGGTCGCCAAAGGGACTGCCGGGGATTGCTCGTTCAGCCCGAGGTGCGTTCGGCCCTCGTGATAGCAACGGGGACCATGATGCGGTTGACTTCAGCCCGTAGCGGTCAACGTAGTAGCAGAGAAATATCTCAACGAAGAAGCTCACCCCAACCGGCCAGGTCAATTTTGCGTCACTCGGCGGCGGGGACGCGGTAGCCGCCATTGTCCACGACGAAGGCCAGTTCTGCTTTGTAGTCGACGTGTATCGAGTTCTGAGGCAGGACAATGGCCTCGCCGGGACCGAAGATCGCTGTTTGCAGCTTGAAGAAGACGACCGGAAATTTGGGCAGTTCCATCTTCGATTCGGCGGCGTGGTCGCGATAGTTCAATCCAATCGCAAAGATCCGCCGAGGATTCGAGAGAGGTGCGTGCAGGTGAACGTCGTCGAGTTTGTAGTCGAGATGCGCGCTCAAGTTGTCGAGTCGGTAAACTCCTGCGGCACTCCTGCGGCGACGACGGCTAGCGCGTCGGCGTACCCCGCGGCCGAGAGATCGACGACCCGGTTCGCGTCCTGAATGAGAGCGCCGGGGCGGAGCTTGCAATCGGCCGCGGAAAAAGTAGCGAGTTTCATCGGAGCCTCCCGAAATTCATAGCGGTCACAGAACTACATAGAGTGCACTCCGACAGGCACACATGCTTTCATTACGCCGCGCTCCTTCTACGCAATGCCGGGGCGGTGAATCGTACACTCGCCGGCTGCCGTTGGAACAGACGCTTTCGGTTGCCCCCCATCTGCCTACATCCTTTCCGCTGCCATGCCTGCACTTCGCAGCTCGACTCCCCGTGCACATTGCCGTGCTCATCGCTCCAGTTCAAGTGCAGCGCGTCTTTGCCGCCACACAAGGAGCGGTGCTCTCGTTCGTGACGATGTGCAGCGATCCATGTTCTGGCAGATGAAGCGCGTACCTCTCAATTTTTCGCAGATCTGAAATGGGAAACATACGGGACGACTCTACCCATGTACGGGGCGATAGGTGCTCACCATTTCAAACGACTGCTTTGAAAACTTGAACTGCCAGTCAGAGGAGAGAATCGGGCCGGCCGGAACCGCCGTCTGCACGGAGGGCTTCTCATCCGGTGCGAAGAGGACGCTCGGTCGGAATTCGCCCTTACCGAGAGAATCCACTGACAGTGATCCGATGGCTGTACCGTCGGACGTGAGCACGATGGAATAGTATGGCGTCTTGACTTCACGCTGCTCCGAATTAGCTGTGCCTGCAGTGACCAGGGAGCAACTTACAACAGTAACCAAAGTGAGAAAATTTGATCATGTTCGTTCGATTTACTCCCAGAGATTCATCATCTGCTTGAATTGGATTTTGCTTTCGCCTCATTCTTTATCGAGAATTCGCAGTTACGATTCGAAAGGAGAGCGCGCTGGCCTCCTCATTAGTTGCGATTGAAAGCCCGAACTGATTGCACGATCTGGACGGGTCCGAGGAGGCCGGACGGCAACAGTGGAGAATCAGCCCGATAGAATCGCATATTTGTATATGTGTACTTTTTGGTCGCGTCGGGCTGTTGATCGCCGATCAACCGGTTGACCCAGAGATTCGTCACCTTGATTTCCAGCGTGTTCGTGCCCGGCTTCATTGCTCCGGTTACATCCACCTGGAACGGCGGCTTCCAAGCGATTCCCAGGTATTTGCCATTCACGGACACCTCGGCGACATTCTTCACATCCCCGAGATCCATCCATAGCCGCGTACCAGTACTGAACCACTTCAGCGGAGCCTGGAACGTTTTCGAATAGGTTGCAGTGCCTGAGAAATATTTCACTCCGGAATCGTTGTTTTCTGTCCAGGAAACCAGTTTTTCAAAACTGGACTCCGCCGGCGCGCCTCGGCCTGGTTGAAACTGCACCTTCCAGGGCCCCTCTATGCTGGCCATGGTGGTTTCGATCGGGGGCGGTATGCTTCGCGATAGCACATCTGCGTTCCTGCGGAACACTATGAACACGGCATCGTTGGGCCCAAGGCGGAGCGGCACGATCGTGCGGTGGTCTGCGATACGGTAAGACGCAGCTTCCATTTTGCCGGTATCAGCGTGCCACAATTCAGGAGCCTTGCCAGCGACGCGAAATCGAGCGTTCACTGTCTCGGCTCGGTTGCTACTGTTATTCACCCAATAGATTTCGCCGTCAAAAATGTGACGGTGCACGAAGAACAAGTTTGTGTCGGGCTGTGCTTCAGTGATCTGAAAGTCCTGTGTCACCTTCAGCTTTTGCAGTGCTTCCGCGAGTGTTTGTCCTGCAAATACTCGGCCATTGCCATAGCTGTGGTCGCCCGTTCCTGAGCCGAAGAGTTCGCCTGCAATCGTTTTGAATTCAGCCTGGTCGTCGCTCAGGCTGGGACTATCGATCGGCATGGGGCCCACCACGGCCGCACCATCGTTAACAAGCTCACGGAGCTTTCGCAGCACCGGCAGAGTCATGCGGCGGGTACTCGCATCGAGCGCGAGCACACGATAGCTCGTGCCCCCCGGAGTTATGAGCCTTCCGTTCTTCACGCTCAGGCAATGCAGCACAATATCGCTGTTCACGTAATCAAAGTTGTAGCCTGCAGGCACGTCTGGCCCCTGGACACTGAATAGTTGTGTAATGTTGGCGTCTTCACCATAAAGATAGGCCACGTCGGCCACAAACTTGCCCTGCTGGAGCATATACGAACTCCGAGCCAGGTAAGTCATCCAGGGTTTTGCCAATTCCGCCCACGTCTCGTGCCGATTGAACCACTGCCCATACATTCCGAGCCCAAGTCCAGGGACTTTGTCATCCAGCGGCTGGTGCACCGAGGTGTGAATCACAAACCGGTTGACGCCCATCGCCAGTTCCCTGTCGGCAGCCGGCTTCAGGGTTTCGGGCGACCACGCCCACGCTCCACTGCCCGTCGTAAACGACTCGGCCGCGCGAGATTTTGCCCGTAGATGTGTGCGACCGACGCCGATTCCCGGATGTCGGCATCGCGGCCGACACCGGCATTCGGAACCCACATTGCGCCCATTGGGATATCTGCGGTTCGCTTCACCTCCATGCCATCGCCGATCAATGAGCGGCTTTGCTCGTGCGACTCGCTATAGCGCCCCATGCCCCGCGCATGCAGCAGGATCGTAATTAAGTCGTAATGCTTCTCCGCGACGAGATCGGATAAGGTCCTTCGAAAATCATAAAGAAAGCGGTCGCTGGCCTCGGAGCTTTCGACCACATGGCCCGTCAGTACCGGTAACCAGGGATGCATGTCGTAGCCTCGATGCGCTTCAAACTCAGCGAACATGTCGTCCGTCCAGTTCTGGGGTCCGTCTTCCCAGCTATCGGTCACCACGTACCGGAGGCCGCGCTTTCCCATCAAACCTCCGGTTGCATCTTTGTAGTGATCGAAAAACGTCTGGAAGTATTCCCTGACATAGGTAGAGTTGAGCTTATCGATCTCGAGGCCGGTGGCCTCCGGTTGAGCGGGGTTATTCATGATGCCCGTAAGTGAATAGCCGAATCGCACCACGACCCATCGCCCCGGCGGTGGTGTCCAATCGAGTGTGCCGTCGGAATGCATTTTGCCTGTCAAATCCATTACGTCGGATTTCCGGATCGACTCCCCGGCCCCATCCGCCCCAAAATCGACCGGCGGCGTCGCAACAGACAGTAAGTTGCCTTCTCGAGCGAACGCCGCTTTAGATTCGAATCGATTAATGGGCATGTAAGTTCGCAAGACCAGTTCTGATATGCGCGCACCAACCGCGGAGGTCTCGTTCGGCGGCGTCTTGAAAGTTATCCGAAAGAATTTCGCAGTCACCGCGGGAAACGCGATCGTGCGCACTGGAAATTGTGCTAGTGCCCAGGGAACGGCCGCAATGAAGCGAAATTCCCGCCCATCGTCACTTGTCTCTACCGCCACGTCGGTCAGAGACATAACCCGGCGCTCTTCTCCGCTGTTAAAGATGAAGGCGATGCTCAGTCCGCAAATCCGCTGCGGCTCGGAATACTCAAATTGAATCCACGACTTTTCATTGGGTGGTGCAGCGGGCAGCAATGTCGCCTTTGCCAGATCGCCATCAGTCAGGGTTGCCAGATCGAACTGGCCACCGCTCGATGCAACCTTCGGCAGATCATGAAGCCGCGTACCGTTCCCAGGGATTCGATACGCAATGACCGCGCTATCTGCGTAGAAATCGGGTGCCGTTGTTTTCAATGGCAAGTTTTGAAACGGGCCCGCGTTCGAAGGCGGCCTCTTTAAGACTCCATGAAACGCCTCGCCACCGTTGATCTCGGTCTCGGACCAGACAAACTTCTTCATCGCCTGTGCAGGTTGTATCCACGACCCACCGGTTAAGTTCCAACCTGCGGAGCTCGCAGTCCCCATTTCCAGCCCCAACTGATCAGCCAGCGTGGTCGCGTAGCGGAAGGCATCCTTCCACTCCGGTGACATGTAGATCAACCGTTTCTGAACGATCTGCGGCGTGCCCAAAGACGCATCGAAGTTCTGGAAGCCTCCAATTCCCACACGATGCATCCACTCCAGGTCAGCTTTGATTCCCTCTTTCGTAACATTGCCATTCATCCAGTGCCACCAAACCCGCGGCTTTGCGCTATCTGGCGGCTGCTGAAATCCTCGCGCCAGGGCATCGTCTGCTTTCCGTGCTGAAGCAATGCTCGCTCCTAAGACGGCGAAAATGAATGCGACAAGGCCGCGTCTTACTGCGCTCCTAATGGTTCGCCGCTGAAGTCCTTCTCGAACGCAATACCTGAAAACTCGCGAATCAGCCACACTTTCCCCTTCACATCGGAATAGGATCTTGGACGTTAATAGACTAAATGGCGCCGCGGGCTAGTCCCCAGGCCCGCACTGGGCGATATTCTGGCAAGCTCGGCGAAGAAGCCCACCAGCTTGTTCATCGGAAACTACATGCTTGCAGATCGTCGTCAGCAGCTTTACTGGACCCATAAGGCCTGAATCCACAAGGGGATCGGTATTACGCCATAGTTCCCAGGTTGTGAATGTGAAGCGTCCAGTCGGGCTGGCCTTACCGTCTAACAACCATTGCGGCCAGCGTGCAAGTGATCCATCTGGATTGCGGTCCGCATCGGCCGGCAAATTCTGATCGCCAATCAGCCGATTCACCCATAGGTTAGACACGCCTCGGGTTCACCGTCCATCCGCGCCGCCGCAGTTCCGCCGTGATGCGTGGTCGCCCGTAGCTGGGCCACTCCAACGCGATGCGCTGGATGGCATCGCGCAGGTCCATATCTCGGTCTGGCTCTGGCTTCCTCGCTGAAGCGGTAGAAGCTGGCCCGGCTCACCCGGCCCAGCTCCACCATCCGCTCGATCGTCAGTCCCCGGCCGGCGATCACTTCTTCGCCGACTTTCCGGTAGACCGCGGACTTCCACTCGATGCCTGCAGCATCCGCTGTTCTTCGATGCGCTGCAAGCACCCCTTCAAAAAATCGATCTCCACCGCCTGCTGACCGATCTTGCGCTCCAGCTCGGCGATCCGGCCCTCGGACCAGCGCCGCTGCCCGTTACCCGGAAACGCGTTGCCCGGCGCCTGCCGGAACTCACGCCGCCAACGATGCAACACGTTCGGGCTGACCTCCAACCCGCGTGCCACCTCGGCCAGCGATACCCCTGCTTCCAGCCGCCGTACGGCGGCCAGCTTGAACTCCTTGGTGAACTGCCTGCGTGACAATCCCATGACTCAATTCTCCATTCATTGGATTTTGAGTCTTAACCGTTTGTCTCAAAAATGGGGGCAAGTCCATTATGGTGTGACAGGCCCGATGCGCTAGTCGTGGGTTAGGCTGAGTTTGTTTGACGAACTTAGTCCAGAGCCACAAGCGGAGGGAACCGGTCATGAGAGAGAAGTTACGATTTTTGGGCTTGGATGTCCTGCCGAAACGATAGCGGTAGCAGTAGCCGAGCCGGATGGCGAGGTTCGCAGCCTGGGAACGATTGCCAACCGCGAAGATTCGATTCGCAAGTTCATCAAGAGGGTTGGTCCGACCGAGCATCTGCGGGCCTGTTATGAAGCGGGGGTTCGGCCGGCGGCGACGATGCACTCGGCCAGGTTTCGTTTGGCGGGATCTCCACAACATCTCTAAGGCCTTCTCAACGGATTGATCTGCGTCGTGCAGGAACCCTCTCCGAGTAACTCCGCAAGATGTGGACGAAGCCGAGTCAGCTGTCTAAACAGGCAGCCTCGTTCCTCTGCTTCATCAGCGAACTCGTCTTCAACGCTCGATGGCTCGCCAATCTCGTCATAGGAACCGACATCGACTTCATCGCATGTCGTGGCGCAGTCATCGGCAATAGCGTTCCATACCTCGCATTCGAGATTGTCAGTACTTACCCAATCCGCCGGGCCCTGCTGGGCGGATTGAATAAATTGAGTTTCAGTCGCCTCATCCTCGTCCATCGTGTCATCCATTGTGGTGCGGCCTCTCAAGTGCAATCACAATGTTGGCACGGAGCCGCGAAGATAAAACGGCTTGAGGATCACGAATGTGTTGTATTGGACACATTCGGTGCGCACGGCTCTCACTTCGTGCTGCGCACAATTTCGGTGACGCTCACGCCGAGCGATTCGGCGAGGCGAACGAGGACGTCGTATCGCGGCAGGATTTTGCCGCGTTCCAATCGGCAAAGGTAGGTACGATCCATAGACGCTTTTTTAGCAAGCTCCAACTGTGTTATGCCTGCTTGTGCACGGAGATACCGCAGTCTGCGTCCTAAATTCTTTGCCAGCTGGTTCGCCGGTGTATTGAGTTTGAAGGGGAGTTCTCGGTCTGGAGCGGTCATTGAAACCTTCTTTCCTTGCTCGAGTCGCCGATCCTACGCCCGCTTCAGAGGCGGAGGTCGCTTGAGCAGCAAGCTTTTCGAAACTTGACTGGAGAGCCTTGCTGAGTCAGGCTGGATGGTTTTTCGGATTGTTTTTTACGGGATGGCAACTGGCTGGCAGAAACGCTGACGCCGCGCAATCTCGCCGTAATTACGCGCGTAGTATTTGGCTTCGGCGACTGCAGCGGGCACGACGCCATCGAACGGCTGGTCCAGAAATTCGATTACGCGCCGAACGCTAAGTGGTTCCCAGAGCAGAAGCACACATTGAAACACGCGATTGAATTCGACGAAGCGTCTAAAGCGGGCGGACGAGCGAGAGAATACGGTAGGCACGGGCGAGAATGTCCCCGTCGTCATCGCAGGTAAAGCCGGTTAGCAGGGAATATTCTTTTGAGTTTGCCACTTCGGGAGGGAGTGCTTAAGTTGACGTAGGCGCCAGCGGTCAACTTGGTCAATTACGTTCGGGTGCCTGAACCACACATGATCGTTGTAGCCGCGGTCAACGGCGTCGAGATCCAGCAACAGATGCAGCTTGACCGCGCCCTTCTGTCGCCTATATTTCGCCCAGTCAAACATGGTTTCCGACAGCTCGATGACGCTGCCGTCCAGACTCATCAGCTTGATCTTGAAACGGAATTTGCGACGGCTGTGCGCCGCTGTCTCTATCTGACACTTCTCCAACAGCTGCATAAAAATCGACTCGTAGAGTTCCCGCGGACGGTTGGCATTGGCATACGCCAAGGTCGATTTCTTCGGAGTGGTGCTGATACCAAGAACCTTCAGCGGAGATTCACAACTGGCCAGACCCATGCATGCTTCCACACCGGCAATCATCACCAGTGCTTCACCGAAGTCCGCCTGATCAGTTACCCTGTCGAGGGAGCCGACAGGGAGACGCATAGACAGGAGAAGTGAGGCCGAGACGTTTTGCTTAATCGCTTGATCGGCCAATGAGCGGCTTCCAACTCCAACCCGTTATCCAACCCGTAAAGGAATTGGCCCCAATGTATTATCAAGCACTTAGCGGACCTTGCGATGCTCATCGGATCCTTTGTAAGTGATGGATTATATTGAATATACATCCCTTGACACGGAAGAGGTCGTTGGTTCGAATCTCAATCGTGCCTACCATTTTCCGCTTGAAAAATCAATAATTTACCCTTCTTTTTGGCCTCGAATCATGAGTACTGAAGGGTGCAAGAGCGTGTCTTGTGGCCAAAGCCTTAGGAGCCACAACCCATTAGATAAGAGGTAACTGTCTTCGCTGCAGCATTCGGGGCGGCAATTGCAGGCGCTGACCTGCACCGATCGACGGTCTCGGGCGGAATGCTTGCTTCTTGACCCTTTTGGTGATGGCAATGGCGCTGCAACCGGCGGTATAATGTCGCCTCCGGGAAGGCAAAACGGAGATTCCAACTTGCTGAATGCACAAACTGTTCAGTGGGAGCATTTAGCGGGCCCCTCATTTATAGGCGCTGCTGTAAGCGCCGAGGCGGGCAACAATGGGTCGATTTTTCGACGCGTTACAACGATCCCAAGCCGAGCGTTCTGGAGCCGATGTGTCCGCTGTGCCGGTCGCAACGGAATTGAAGGAGAGCATCGAGCCGGAAACCGGGTTGGAATGGGAGATCGCGCTTAAAGGTTTGGGTAAGAATATTGCGCAAGTATATTCCGTAAATTATGAACCGCCGATCGCAACCGAATTGCAGGAGAGCGTGGACCAAGCAGCCCCTTTGGATCGGGAAACCGCGCTTAGAGGTCTCGATAAGAATATTGCGCAGGTGGATTCTGGAAATAATGGGTCGCCGATCGCAACTGAATTGAAGGAGAGCGTCGAGCAGGAAGCCGAGTCGGAGCGGAGAACCGCGCATAGACGCCTCGGTAAAAGGACTACGCAGGTAGATTCTGGAAATCATGAACCGCCTGGCGCAACTGAAACTGAATTGAAGGAGAGTGGCGAGCAGGACGCCGCATTGGAGCGGAAAATCGCGCTTAGACGCCACGGTAAGAAGACCGCGCAGATAGATTCTGGAGATCATGAACCGTCGCACGCAACGATTTTGGCGTCGGGCGATGTGCGCCCGACTCCGACTATCACGTGGCCGACACCCGGCTTGATTACATACGGGAACAAGCTCACCTCCACCCAGCTCAATGCCACAGCGTCGGTTGAGGGAACTTTTGTTTACACGCCTGGCACAGGCGATGTGCTTGCGGCGGGAACCCATACGCTTTGGGCCACTTTCACACCGGCAGGCTCAGGCGGCTCGGTTCCGCGGCATGCCGCAGTATCAATTGTTGTGGCCAAGGCAACGCCTGGCCTCTCCTGGCCAACCCCTGCCGGAATCATCTACGGCACGGCATTGAGCGATGCTCAACTCAATGCCTCGGCGTCAGTGCCTGGAAGATTCGAATACTCTCCCGCGGCGGGCGAGGTGCTGCATCCTGGAATGCATACGCTCTCGGTAACTTTTACCCCCGCAGACAGCGCGAACTGCGCCGTAACGCAGGCCTCCGTGTCGATCACCGTGGCCAAGGCAACGTCTGTCATCCAATGGCCGACACCCGATCCGATTCCATACGGCACAGGGCTCAGCGCTATGCAACTCTGCGCCGTGGCGTCGGTTCCGGGAACATTTGAATATGACCCGGGTTCAGGCGCAGTGCTTGCGGCTGGAGAACATAAACTTTCCGTGGTTTTCACACCGGAAGATAGTTTGGGTTATTCTCCATCGCAAACTGCCGTGTCACTGACTGTGGCCCAGGCGACCTCAGTTATCCATTGGCCGACACCTGATCCGATTATGTACGGCACACAGCTCAGCGCTATGCAACTCTGCGCTGCGGCGTCGGTTCCAGGAACATTTGAATATGACCCTGGGATAGGCGCAGTGCTTGCGGCTGGAGAACATAAACTTTCCGCAGTTTTCACCCCGGAAGATAGTTTGGGTTACTCCCCATCGCAGGCTGCCGTGTCACTGACAGTGGCCCAGGCAACATCTGTCATCCATTGGCCGACACCCGATCCAGTTCCATATGGCGTAGAGCTCAGCGCTACGCAATTCTGCGCTGTGGCATCGGTTCCGGGAACATTTGAATATGACCCTGGGATAGGCGCGGTGCTCGCGGCTGGAGAACATAAACTTTCCGTGGTTTTCACACCGGCAGATCATTTGGGCTACTCTACATCGCAAACTGTCGCGTCGCTGACTGTGACCAAGGCAACTCCTGCCATCACTTGGCCGACACCGGTTCCGATTGCCGAGGGCTCGGCCATTACCGCCGCCCAGCTCAACGCGACAGCAACAGTGCCAGGATCTTTTATCTACACACCTGCTGCGGGCGCGATACTCAGGCCGGGAGTGCATGAAGTCTCAGTAATATTCACTCCGACCGACAATTTGAATTACACAACGGCGCATGCCGTTGTGCCGCTCACTATTACGGAGAAGTTACCGACGGCGACATTGAGGCGCGTGGCTGACGAGGCTCTGTTCCAGTCGTTTTCACCGAAGAATGCCGAAATTAAAAGAGAGCAGAAGACAGCGAAAAAGAAGTGGATGATTGTCGCTGCCGTGGGCGCCTGTTTGATTCTGGTTGCGCTCATCTTCATCATCCCGATGTTCTTTCACCGAGCTGAGTCCGTAGCGAAACCGTCTGTTCAACCACTTCCGGTAGTAACCGATACTCAGCCGGCGACGCACACGCAGGAGCTGCCGGCTCGTGAACCGCTAACTCAGGAAGCGCCAGCGGTGACGGCCGAAAAGCAACAGGCTAGGGATAACCAGCCGACCAAGGAACAGGCCGGAGTGAGCTCGGCGCCGGCGCCGAACGAAACGCAGAAGAAAATAATGGACGATCAACTCACTGCGCCAACCCGGATTCCGCGAGGCACGCAAAAGCAAGCGACGGAAAATGCACCTGCCCCGGCGAGCTTTGACACGGCCGGTGCGGAGGGTCTGGACGGCGGCAGTGCAAATGTCAGTATTTTCAATGGACATTCGCAGCCAACCGTTAGCGTTGCAACTTCAAGGCCGGTTGTCGTTTCGTCTGGCGTGGCGACGGGAATGCTGATACGGAGCACGCCGCCCGTTTATCCGCCCTTGGCAAGAACAGCCCACGTGGCTGGTACTGTGGAACTGCGCGCCACGATCTCGACGAGTGGAACGATTAAGGATTTGCATGCTGTGAGCGGGCCGGTGATGTTGCGCCAGGCCGCAGCCGATGCGGTGCGGAACTGGCGCTACAAGCCGTACAGGCTCAATAACCAGGCCGTAGAAGTTGAAACCACGATCAACGTGGTTTTCACCCTTGGCGGATGATCTATCGAAACGTGGACGTTGCTCGTCGTTTTTGTCTATTTGACACGCCAAGATGGTCTGTTTTCGCAGGCAGTCGTCCGAAGCCGTGGTACTTATCTTTCCCACGTTCTATGCAATGTCAGGGGGGCTGCCGCTGCGATGGATGCTCGATTTTAACTTCAGTGTAGCTGTGAGGGTGGGCTACATCGCGCAGTTCGGCATCGCTGTAGAGACAGGCGTGGTGATGGTCGTGTATCTGGATGAAGCATTTCAGCGACGCCTCGCACTTGACGCGCCCATGACAGAAGCAGGGCTAATGGATGCTGTGATCGAAGGCGCGGTACAGCGTCTGCGGCCGAAGCTGATGACCGTGACAGCCGTCATCCTCAGTTTGGCGTCGATCCTGTGGGAAACCGGCATTGGCTCAGATGTGATGAAACCCATTGCCGCTCTCATCGTCGGCGGAATGATTACGTCGACCATTCATGTTCTGATTCTTGTTCCGGTGTTCTTCCTGCTTATCAAGCGCAGGGCGCTGCGCCGAGGCTATCTTGGCCCAAGTCCCGACGCGCGGCACGCCTTACGGGAGGCGAACAAGCGTGGAGATCGAACATTTTCCACAAGCGTTAGGCAATTTTTTACGGATCTTTGCCGGGCCGTTGGAATCGACTTGTATACGAGGATGGGCACAAGCGGTTGGGGGCTATCGGCACGCACCGATGTGAGATATCCCCGACGCTCTGCTAGCACTGTGATTGCATGATCCGGTAATGCCCTTCAGACGAGCGCGGCTCTGGAAACCCACACTACAGCCGGTTGGGGGACAGGCGCTACAACGATGGCGTCCCGATTGTGCGGACACGGTACTAGAATGGAGGGCAAGCTGGCAGATAAAAAGGCATCCATCGTAACTGGCGCTTCGCCTCGTATCGGAGCGGCGGTGACAGCCGAGCGCCGGCTGCGGGAACTTGGCATTCAGCTTCCTGACCCCCCCTCGCCATTCGGCAGTTACGTCGAGGCTCTAAGGACCGGTGACTTACTCTTTCTCAGTGGCATGCTCCCGGTGGTGGATCACAAGCCAAAATATGTTGGCCGGCTCGGAAAAGAACTCGATGCTGAGGCTGGACGCGATGCGGTCCGCACCGCGGCCCTGAGCGCGCTGGCCGTGGCCAGGAAGCATCTGGGGTCGCTTGATCGCATCACGCGTGTTGTCCGGGTCGGCGTGTTCATGGCAACTTCTGGAGATTTCTTTGACCAGCCGCCGGTTGCCGACGCTGCGTCGGATCTGTTCCGTGATATCTTCGGCAGCGACAAGCTGGCAGCTCGCCTGGTGATCGGCGTGGCCAGCCTTCCCCTTGGCATGCCCGTTGAACTCGAAGTTATCTTTGAAGTTGCAGAATAACTCTGGGTAAGTGCATTTCGCGTTGTACTGACCATGGGATGCTGGTGGACTGTGGCGAAGAGCGGCTCCATTGATTGCAGGTAATTCTGCTCGGCGGCCGGGTATTTGCAGGGGATGATGGCTTCAACAACTTCACAAGCAAGCACAGGAGGAAATGATATGCCAATGGTCACAACCAAAGACGGCATGGAGATTTTTTTCAAGGACTGGGGCGCGAAGGACGCGCAGCCTATCGTGTTTCATCACGGCTGGCCGCTTTCATCGGACGATTGGGACAATCAGATGCTTTTCTTTCTCGCCAACGGCTATCGCGTGGTGGCGCATGACAGACGCGGTCACGGCCGCTCCACGCAGGGGTACACGGGCCACGACATGGATCATTACGCGTCCGACGCCTCGGCAGTAGCTGAGCATCTCGACCTGAGAAATGCAGTCCATATCGGCCATTCGACGGGTGGTGGCGAGGTAGCGCGTTATGTGGCGAAATACGGCGAGCCTCAAGGCCGCGTAGCAAAGGCGGTGCTGATCTCCTCCGTTCCTCCGCTCATGCTCAAGACTGCGAACAATCCTGACGGCACGCCGATCGAAGTGTTCGATGGATTTCGCAAGGTGCTGGCAGCGAACCGCGCGCAGTTCTACCTCGATTTAGCTTCGGGTCCGTTTTACGGTTTCAACAGACCCGGCGCGAAGATTTCACAGGGGATAATCCAGAACTGGTGGCGTCAGGGGATGATTGGCGGCGCTTTCGCTCATTTCGCAGGCATCAAGGCATTCTCTGAGACAGACCAAACGGACGATCTGAAAGCGATTACTGTGCCGACCTTCGTGATGCAAGGCGACGACGATCAAGTTGTCCCCTACAAAGACGCTTCATTGCTGCAAGCGAAGTTGCTTAAGAACAGTACGCTCAAGATTTACCCCGGCTTCCCTCACGGCATGATGACTACTCATGCGGATGTGATCAATGCGGACCTCCTGGCATTCATCCGAAGCTGAAAAGACGTGTCCCGTGCCGATGTTCACGTGCTCGAAGGGAACATTTCGCGCTCGATACCAAAGCCGATGAGATTGCTGCGCTGATAAGTCAGTTCATGAAGACGCGGAAGTAGACAGGCGCCTTCCCGGCTGTTTGCCGACCGGCGCTAGGCAACGGTGCGTGGCCAGCACAAATTGTGCAGTACTCGATCCGCGGTGAGGTAAACGATGTTCCTCGCGTCAACTGATACCAAAGGATCGATCGATACTTTTGTCTGATAGATTCCTCTCTCCGGTTCAGGTCTGATCGCAGTCATACAAGGTCCCCGGTTAAAAAATCGCGGCGACCGCGCGTGCGTGCAGGTCGATGATGTGCGCCTCGAGGATGTTGAATGTCACAGTGGCAGGCGCTCATGGAAATGCCCCCGTTTTGCATCGGCGCAGCCGATCCAGATCGAATGCAGCGATTCGAGTGTCTCAGCCTAACCCATGGAAAGCGCGACTAACCAGCAACATTCGCGCCAAAGGAGAGGAGTTATGAAAAACGCAGAAGCCATTGAAATATCACGCCGGCGTTTCGCGATTGCCGGCCTGTCCGCGGGAGCGGCGATGCTTGGGCGCGGCGCACTCTTCGCGGAGGGCGTCCAACCACTCTCCGGCAACCCGCAATCAACAAATATGCCGGCGATGAATCCGGGCGCGCACACCGCGTTCGCCTCGCTGAAGCAGATCGATGCCGGTTTGCTCAACGTGGGATACGCAGAAGACGGCCCGACAGATGGTCCCGCCGTCGTTCTTCTCCACGGCTGGCCTTATGACATCTACAGCTTCGTCGATGTTGCGCCGTTGTTGGCGGCGAAAGGATACAGGGTGATCGTCCCGTATCTGCGCGGATACGGGACAACGCGCTTTCTGTCGAGCGAGACCATGCGCAATGGGCAACCGTCGGCCGTCGCATTGGACGCTATCGCGTTGATCGATGCTCTGAAGATACAGAAGGCTATCTTTGCCGGGTTCGATTGGGGCGCGCGCACCGGTGATGATGTAGCGATTCTTTGGCCTGAGCGCTGCAAAGCGCTTGTTTCTGTGAGCGGTTATCTGGTCGCAGGGCAGGCGGCGGGTAAGAAACCTTTGCCACCCAAGGCGGAGTATGCCTGGTGGTACCAGTTCTACTTTGCTACCGAACACGGCCGCGCCGGTTACGACGAATATCGGCACGACTTCGCGAAGCTGATTTGGGAACTGGCGTCACCGCAATGGAAATTCGACGATGCGACATTCGATCGCACTGCGGCAGCGTTCGACAACGCGGACCACGTCGACATCGTGATTCACAACTATCGCTGGCGGCAAGGATTGGCTGAAGGCGAGCCGCAATACGACAAATACGAAGCGCAGCTCGCGCAAGGGCCGGCCATCAACGTGCCCACGATCACGCTTGAGGGAGATGCGAATGGGGCGCCGCACGCCGACCCCAGCGCCTACGCGAGCAAATTCAGCGGCAAATATCAGCACCGTAATATCGGCGGCGGCATCGGACACAATCTGCCCCAGGAAGCGCCTCAAGCGTTTGCCCAGGCCGTGATCGACGTCGACGGCTTCTGAGTTATCTGAATTTGCAGCTCAGGAGGTTGGTTAACTATGTGGAGCCGGATTGCATTCTTGTTGTTTGCAGTTGCGGCGGTGGCCGGCGTAGTTGTCCACCTGGCCAACGCATCTGGCCGGGCCACGGAGAGGCTGCGCCGATCTTCGGAGTCAAAATTCCCGCAGGATACCGCGACTGGAGGTTGATCTCTGTGGCCCACGAAGAGGCCGATCTCAACGATATTCGAGCGATTCTGGGCAACGACACAGCGATCAGGGCGTATCGGGAAGGGAAGCTTCCATTCCCGGACGGCACGATCATTGCTCGACTAGCCTGGAGCTACGTCCCTTCGGAGGAAAACGACGAGGTCTTTGGCCGTCCGGAAGGATCATCGCCCGCATAAAATCACACCCGCCAGCTTCTCCGGTTGCACTGCTACAGATTCTCAAGCCGGGAAGAGAATGATCTGGTGGAGAGGGGAAAGCTGGAATCTTGACCCTGGCTCTATCAAAAAGAGAAGCGGAATTCTCTTTGCGTATGCAAAGTCTTGCATATTGGGATAGTGGTCCTGAGGATCTGTTTTTACCAAGTATTTGGATCTAAATGGTCCGAAATGAATTTGGCTTTGGAAATAGAATTGCACAGGCAAAGCCGCGAGCGATTGCGCTTTTTGGCGGCGCATTACAGGGCTCTCTTCCCGCCCGGCTAAGATCGCTGTTCGATTCCCCCACTGGTCAGATTGTCACAGAACAGAAAGAATCCCGGTTTTATCGGAAACTCGGCGCTTCCCTCGCTAGCTGGCGATTCCGTGTCGCGGGCGGCAGTTGCGAGTTAGCGGATTTGGATCTGGCAACGGATTGACGTCAATCTCCATGGAGGATGTCCCTATGAATCGAATCAAGCAAGTGTTGTTTCTGGGCGCCCTGACCGCGCTGGCAGGGATCGGCGTGCAGAGAGCTGCGGCAGACACACCGTCGCTGCAGGATTTCACAATTGCCACTGACGACGGCGTAAACTTCTACGACCCCGGCTCCGGCGCCCCCGGTCTGGACCTCAGCGGCTATAACACCAGCACCGGCCTGGGGACGATCACTTTCACGGACACAACTATGGGCTCAGACACCTTCGCCATCTGGTGGGATGAAGAAGTCGGAATCCCCTTCTTCAACGAGTATGGAACGGTGGTCAACTTAGGCTCACTGTTGACGGGAGAAAGCTATGAGATCGGCGATGCGTATGCTTCGTCGATTTATGGCGATGCCTCGTACGACGCCTTGCTCGATGAGAATCTGCTGGCGGGGACCACGAGCAATTATCTGGGCACATGTGTGGGTTCAAACTGCAACGGCGATGCCTCCACGGCTCTTGGCTATGACTACAGCCTGACAAGTGGCGAAGAGGAGATCATCACTCTCACGGTGTCGCAGACAGCTCCAAGCAGCGGGTTTTACCTGCAACAGACGAATCCCCAGGAAGACTGCAACGCCCAGGGCGAAGACTGCACCTCAGGTGACGTCTATTTCAGCCTGAGCGCCGAGGAAGAGGCAATAGGTTCTGGGCCGCCTCCCGGTGTAACTCCCGAGCCCAGTACATGGCTTCTGATGTTGTCGGGCTTGTTGATCCCCGCATGGCGTATGCGCCGCCGCCTCGCGCTCAAGACGTGCTCGAGGTTTACGGCCCTGTTGGCAGTGGTTGCGGTAGCTTTGGGTGCATCCGCCCGGGCGCAACAGGTGCTCACGGTGCCGGAGGATCCGGCCGCTCCAGCTACGCCGCATACCGCTTACGCAGGGGCGAATATCATTCTGGGAGCTGTTTTTACCGGGGCCATCTCCGGCCATTCGTACACCTATTCCTGGAACTATGGTGACGGATCGGCTGCCACCGCCCCGGCGGCGGTATCTGGTGGTCAGGGCTCGCCTTCCTTCAACGACATCTCCTCCTCACACGTCTACTCCGGAACGACGCCGGGCGTATCCGCCTGGACGGCCGTGGTCACCGTCAACGACACGACTGCGTCGGTTCAGTACACCGGCAACTACCTGGTGATCTGGGAGCTCAACACCCTGCAAACGCGCGTGAACGTAGCCATCGACTGGGGCCTCTGGTATTTGCACCAGAATATGGATCATCCCAACGCCACTACAGTCAGTCCGGGCACTACGGGCAATTGGCGGAGTTGCGAGCCATCGTACTCCAGCTACTCCTGCGGCAACGGCTTGGCTTCGCTGGATGCGAATAACGTGCTGGCCTTCGAAGTCGATGGCCATCTGCCCACCGGGCCGTCGACGGATCCATACACCCTGGATGTTCAGGAAGGGCTCGCCGACATGCTCACTTATCTGACTCCGACGGCCATCGGGCCCAACGAGTACTTCTACAACCCGGCTTTGACAAGCTTTGGCTGCAGCGACGGCACCTCTCCCTCGACGTCTTACAGTGCGACGAACGGTTATTGCGATCCAAGCGCCACGCCGGTCAATTACAACTCAACCGCGAGCTCCTGCAGCACGCCGCCGTGTAAATTCACCTTTGACGGGAACAGCAATGGCCAATATGTAGTGACCAACCAGTATGCGTATGAAGGTGATCCAAATTGGGGTTACGAGCAGGGGATGTTTACGGACGCCCTGGTCGGCAGCGGCTCGCCGACTTTGCAAGCTGCCGTTTCGCTTCCCGCGCCTTCGGGGACCTATGCATCCGGTATAGGCGGAAACCCCAGCATCGGCGAGGAGACCTTCCAGAACATCGTTCAGGATTTCGTCGACGGCGCCGGTTTTTGCCAATACGGGTATGACTACGACGATACCATTCCCGCAGGGAGCTACAGCGGCTACAGCCCCTCCGGCTACTATCGCGGCGCCGGTTATAGCAATTCGGGGGGAGCCTGGTTATACGGCTGCGGCAACACTTACCCCGGCGGCGATGACAACGGCGGGGATGACAACTCTACTTCCCAATGGACCGCGATCGGGCTGATCGTAGCGAACCGCGGGTTCGGGATCTCGGTCCCGTCGATTGTTACGGACACTAACAATACGTGGGTTACCGACAGCCAGAACGTGCAGTCGCCGGATTACCAGTTGAACTCGGCATATAATTCTGACACGGTCAACAACCCGTACGGCTCGAACACCTACGATTACGGCGGCTTCGGCTACCGCGGCTCGATCTATTACTCTGACCCGTGGAGTCCCTGGGCTACTACGCCCTCTGGCATGGTGCAAATGTCGCTGGACGGCATCGGCAGAACTGCGAACACGCAGTTCAACAACTACTCCGCCGGTGAATATTCCACGACCGCCGGCGACCAGCGCTTCAACAGTGCGGAGACCTTTTACGCCGACAACTTCTGCGACAACCCGGCCGACGGAGCAGGTTATTCGCCCCTCGCTTACACCTACGGCATGTACTCTTTCACCAAGTCCATGTTGGAGCACAACCCTAGCGGTTCACCTACCGGGACGCTGTCGCCGATCCAGTATCTGCGTACTCTGACACCGAGCGTGTTCAACTCGACCACCCCGGGCACCCCACCCAATACCATCGACTGGTATGCCGCGGTCTCGACCAGCCATTTTGGCGGCACCGATCCATGTGACGGCATCGCGCAGACGCTGCTTGATCGGCAATACTCAACCGGTCAATGGTATGGCTACGACTACGACCCCCCTCAGTATCAGTACGAGACCGCATGGGCCCTGATCATGCTTCAAAAGTCCGTTTTCGTGGCCTGCGTCAACAATCTCGGTGGCGAGGGAACAGCAAGCGGAACATCTCCAGCACGCATCGACCTGACGTGGACCGGCATTCCAAGCGCAACCGGATACGAAGTGCTGCGCTCGACCACAAGCGGCTCGGGGTATGCTGAGGTTGGCACGACGACATCCACTGCGTACTCCGACACATCGGGGCTGGCGAATGGTGGCACGTATTACTACGTTCTGGAGCCCACCAACTCGGCGGGCGTGACGGAATGTCAGTCGAACCAGGCGACGGTCACGATTCCCGCCGGCCGCAGCCGCTAAAGCAGTCGATTTGGCCGGGAGTGTGAGTTCGCATCAGCGGATTCACACTCCCGGGCAAGAAAAGAGTTAAGAGCGTAACCTCCGTTCACCGTCTTTCGCGTTGAGCGAGAGACGGCGAGCGGACAGGTGCGCTAAGACTATTCCACGTTTTGAATCATCAACCCAAGCGAACGTGTTGGGAGAATAATGAAACATATCTATTTGAGTCTTGTACTGGCCTCTCTCATCGGGACTGCACTGGCGGCCCAAGCCCCGCCACCGCCACCGCCACCCCCACCACTATCGCCACAAGCGCCGGCGGCGAATCAGGCCACGACTCCACAGCCCGTTTACTTCTATCTCTATTCCAAAGTCACCGATCACGTGAACATGGACATCACCGAAGCCCGCTTGCGCCGGCTGTTGCCGATGATCGAGCAATTCCGGAGGGAAAATCCTCAGGCGCACGTGAGCGCCACTATCTTCTTTACCGGTGCGGTAAGCCAGGCGTTGTCCGATCAAAATAAGAAAACTCACATCAAGGACTTTGTCCTCAAGTACAAGAAGATGGGAGTCATCGAGATCGGATACGACGGCACCGATGAGCCCACTTACGATCACCGCCCGATGATTGAAGAGTCCATCGAGCTCAAGCAATACCAGGACCGCTGGCTTGAACGGGCGAACGAAGACGAGAGATTTTTGACCGAAGGCAGGGATCCGCTGACCGGGGAGCCGCGGCCTGGAGCAGTGGGCGGACTCAAGGAGATGCAGCAGATCTTCGGCCCGGCTGCTTGCATCTCCGGCGCAAGCGTGGTCAGGAAGGCGCTACGGCCGCTCCGCAACGATGAACGCCCACGCCAGTCGATTCCCTATACCACGATTGCCGAAGTGGGAGACTGGGAGCTTTTGCCCGTGCTGCGGAACTATAACACGCAAACCATTCTGTCCGGGCTGCCCGCAGTGAACCGCGATTACCTGCCCGGTTATGGCAACGCTGTCGCGATGTTAGGGCGAGTTCTTAGCCCGGAGCCGGATACGGCGCCCGAGCTCTACTGGGCCGACAATGTTCTCCGCTTTTCCGAGGCGGGGGGCGGAGGTTCGCGCCTGGTTCACCTCAGCGATGGCGTAGATGCGATCAAGAAGGCGACCGGGACTTTGGATCGGTCCAGGATCCATATTTATCACGTGGAGTTGGACAGCGAAAACGACTATCTGACGAGCGATTTCATCAAGGGAGAAATGCTTAACCCCGCGCTCTTCTACGCGTATGCGCATCCTGATAAGCCCCAGGTGCCCGACGACGGCCGCTTGAGCCCTGCGGATGTCGCTGCCACCCAAGCCAAGGAAGATGCGGCATTGAAATGGCTGATCACGGAGTACGTGCCCGCATTCGCAGGAAATCGCGTGGTGTCGAACAGTGACCTGAAGCAGATGACGCCTCCGAGTTTCGGCTTCACCGTGAAAACCGATGACTTGAGCACCGCGCTCAACGAAAAAATGAATGCAATGGGGATTACGAATCATCTTCCAAATTACTTTAAGGTAGGCAGTCATTACTTGTCACTCGCCGAAACGTTCCAAGTTCTCACCGACGCGTTGGCGGAGCTGAGCCGCACCGGCAAGCTGCCCGAGACTGTGCACGTAGACCGGGTCTACGGGCCGATCGCCATGGGCTTTGTACACGGACCGAACACCGGCGAGGTAAAGGTGGCCGAAATCGAAAAGATCTGTGCCGCCCTGGATCCCAGCCTGCATGACGATTCGGGCTACCCCATGCCGAAAAACGCGATTCCGCCGAACGTCGACATAAGCGATAAGTTGAGGGTCACCGCAGCGCAGTTTCTGCGTTTAATGATCCAGGCCGTCGCGAACCCCACCGCGGATGCAACCATCCCCGTGAAGATGATGTATATGCAAACCGAGGTGGGGCAGTTCTTTCCCAAGGCGCGCAACCTGGAGGACATCGGCCCAACCTGGACGTTTAAGCCGGCTCCGCTGAACGAGGCGGATGCGACGAAATCAGATAGCGGCAGGCTCCCGGCTGCAGCGCGCGCTAGTTCCGAAGCGTTTTGAGAGCCGGGTACATGATCAAGAAAGCGGTTTGAGGGGCAGTGGATAAGGTGGCCAACTTATATGAGATTGACAGCCAAGTGCGCCGCGATATTTCTGTTCTCGCTCTACGCCGGGATTCTCGCGGCGCAGGTGACCTCGAGTTCCATTGCGGGCCGTGTGTTCGATCCCTCGGGTAGAGTCATTCGCCAGGCACACGTCACGCTTGAAGACCCGTTGCATTCTTTCGTAAGAAGTTTAATCACAGATGAGGCCGGCGGCTATTCGTTTATTGGTCTTGCTCCGGCTGTGTATACCATCCGGGCCGAGGCGCCAGGTTTCGATGAACTCAAGCGTCTGGGCGTCGCCCTTGAGGTAGATTCGGCCCTCGACCTGGATTTTCGTCTCAAGGTGGGCGGTCCCAAAACGCAAGTCGAGGTAAGCGCTCCCGCCAGCGCTCTGCAGAGTGAGACCGCGAGTGTTGGCGCGGTCATCGATCAGGATTTCGTTGCCACCCTTCCGCTGAACCAACGTGACTTTTTGCAACTCGCGTTTCTTGCGCCTGGAGTACTTCCACCGGTGGAGGGATCGCAGTTATCGTCAAACGGAAGTTATTCGATGGAAGTGAATGGGGGCCGCGAGGAATTTAACGACTTCCTGCTTGATGGCGTGGACAACAACGATCCGTATATCTCAGGCTATGTTGTCGAGCCTCCTGTGGACTCCGTCCAGGAGTTCAAGATGGTTACCAGCAGCTACGATGCGGAATACGGCCGTAGCGGGGCGGGACAGATCAATATCATCACGCGGCGGGGAACCAACGACTTTCATGCCACGGCATACGAATACCTGAGAAACAAAGTCCTCGATTCGCGCAATTACTTCGACGACGTGGGCTTTATCAAGACACCCTATATCCGGAATCAATTCGGTGCGGGGGCGGGAGGTCCGCTGCGCAAGGACAAGACGTTCTTTTTTGCGAACACAGACTTTTTCCGGCAGCGCGAGGGGCTGAGCCAGCAAGCGGTGGTTCCTACTGACGCGGAACGCGGGGGAAATCTGAGCGCACTGGGAACAACAATCATTAATCCGCTGACGGGAGCGCCGATGAACCCTGCGGCAATTCCGATCTCCCCGATCTCCGCGGACATTTTGAACCTTTATCCGAGATCGAACCTTACCGGCTCGGTGAATAACTATCTCGGCCAGCCGGTCGAGCCCGATGATCGCATGGAAAACAGTTTTCGCGGCGACCATCAAATTTCGCCGAACGATGAACTGACATTGCGGTACTCACAAGGGATCGTCAATCTCTTCCAGCCTTATCCGGAAGGTGTAAGTACCAGCGGAGCGGTGCCTGGTTTCGGCGATTACGACTCCGACCACACGCATAATGCCATGATTCGCGAGCAACACAGCTTCGGCGCGAATGCGATCAATTCGGCCATTCTCGGGTTCAATCGTTTTTCGCGGAACTTTCTGCCGCAAAACTATACCGAGAATGTTGGACAGCTATGGGGGGTAAGCTGGCTGAACTTGCCGGCACGCGATTACGGATATCCCACGATTTCTGTCACGGGTTTCTCCCAGGTCGGAGATGATTTTGCTTTCCCCAATCTCCGGCATACCAATACTTACCAGGCTGCTGACAGCTTTACGATTCTGCACGGACGCAATACCTTCAGTCTCGGGGCGGACATTCGCAAATTGCAGTTGAACGGGCACCTGGACGAATTGGCGCGCGGTTCGCTCACCTTTTCGGGAGCCATCACCGGATCCCCGCTGGCCGATCTTTTGCTCGGATATCCATCCTTGGGAATCCAAGCACAGGTGAATGATTCCATTCGTCTGCGCTCGATGAGTTATGACACTTACTTTCAGGACGAATGGAAGGTGCGCCAAAATGTGGTTTTAAGTCTTGGCGGGCGCTATGAATTCAACAGCCCGGCGACCGATCCATTCAACGGCATGTCGGAGCTGAATCTCGAGACGGGGCAAATCGTGCAGGTCGGGACGAACGGCGTGAGCGACTCCGGGATTTCTCCGGACTATAAGAACTTCGCTCCGCGGGCCGGAATCGCGTGGAACGTGGTGCCGACCTTTGTACTGCGTGCAGGCTACGGCGACTTCTACGATGCGGGAATGTTTATCATTGGCTCCAGCGCATACTTCAATCCGCCGCAATTCGTGCTGAATGTTTTCTTCCCCTCGGCCGCGGGTTTACTCACTCTGAATAACCCGTTTCCTTCAAATGCAGGGTATACTCCTCCGCCTTCGCTCAGCGTCTTAAGTCCGAACATCATAACGCCCTATATGCAGCAGTGGAATCTCTCGGCGGAGCAAGCGATCGGGCGGCGCGGCACGCTCTCGCTCAGCTACGTAGGGTCCACAGGGTCGCATTTGATTCGCGTGCGCGACTTGAATCAGCCGTTGCTTTCGCCCACGGGAAGCCAGGCTAACCTGCAATCGCGCCGGCCGTATCCGCAATACAGCGCAATTTTCGACGTCGAAACAGAGGGAGCATCGAACTTCAATGCCATGGAGGTTCGCTATAGAGGACAGATCGCGCCGGGAGTCTCATTGTGGGGTGCTTATACTTACTCTCATTCTCTTGATGGGCAATCGGCGTTTCTCGGTGATGTTGCCGATCCGAATTTCCCGCAGAATAGTCACGATTTAGCGGCAGAGCATGGGCCGTCCAGTTTCGACATGCGGCAGCGGTTGGTTGGCGCGTACGTGGTGAGTTTGCCGCACAACAATCGCTGGACCAGGAATACGGATTTTCAGGGAATTGTGACTGCGGAGAGCGGCCAGCCATTTACCCCGACACTTCCGTTGGGTGACGACAACAGCAATACCGGGAACACCGGACAGCAGGCAGGGTCCGACCGGCCCAATCTTGTTGGCGACCCCTACCGCAGCGGCCAGATTGCAGCGAACCCCTCATGCGTGGCGCCGCCGGGTTCAACACGAACCGCTGCTCAGTGGTTCAATCCTTGTGCGTTTGAAGCAGCACCAGCGAATATGTATGGCGATGCGGGGCGTAACTCGCTTCTTGGGCCTGATTACAGTTCCTTCGACTTATCGCTTTCACGCCGGTTTATCGTGCACGATCGAACCACCGCAACCTTCGAGGCGCAGTCCTTCAATTTGCTGAACCGTCCTAATTTCGCCCTGCCGAACGCTTACGCCGACCAGACGGGTTTCGGCACAATTAGTTCGACCTGGACGAACAATCCGCGCCAATTGCAGTTTGCCCTGCGCCTGGCGTTCTGAAGTGAGGCTTCGGCAGCAACGATGCTGACGGTCACGTGCTGGAGGATGAACGCAATGATCGTGGCGGATAGAACCCGGGGCTCAGCAACCCGCGATCTCTCTGCGCATCTTCGCATTCGGCTTCGTCGGCTCCGCACCACGCTCTGTATGGCCGCATGCCTGCTCATTGCGTCTAACCTATGGGCGAGCGTCGAGGGCAACGTTTCTGGAACCATTTTTGATCCGGCGGGGAGGGTCGTGCCCGGAGCAACGGTAACGGCGATCAACAACGCAACTAACATAGAACGGAGCATGACGACCGGCTCCAACGGCATCTATTCTTTTCAGGAATTGCCGGTGGGAACTTATGAGATTCATGTAGATGCAAAGAATTTCAAGGTGTACAGAAGTGTAGGCGTCGTTCTCGATGCAAACAGCGCCCTCCTTCTCGATATCACGCTCTCTATTGGTGGACGAAGCGATACTGTGACCGTGGACGAATCGTCAACACACATCGATGTTGCCGATACGCAAACGGGAGAAGTGATCGGCGATACGAAAATGGAAGCGGTGCCGCTGAATGGCCGAAGCTTCACCGATCTGCTCTCGCTGCAGCCCGGCGTGGCGCCGTCCACATCCATCAGCTCGCACGCGCTAGACGCTGCCGGGGCCAGCTTGCTGAGTCCGTCCGGAGACCTGAATCCGGCGACGATTTCGATCAATGGGCAGCGCGAGTACGCCAATGGCTTCACGGTGAACGACGCCGACACTGTGGAAAGGTTCACGATGGGCGCGGCTGTGGTTCCCAACCTCGATTCCATTGCCGAGTTCCGCATTCTCACCGGCAACTTTAACGCAGAGTATGGAAATTACAGCGGCGGCCGGATCAGCGTGGTCACCAAGTCCGGCAGCAATGCTTTGCATGGCTCTGTCTTTGAGTTCATGCGCAATACCGTGCTGGACGCGGATAGCTTTATCACGGGAGAGCGCAGCGCTTATCAGCAGAACCAATACGGCGGCACGATCGGCGGACCGGTGCTGCACAATAAGCTATTCTTCTTCGGCGATTATCAGGGCACGGGATTGAAGGAGGGCGTTGACAGCGGGCTCATCTCCGTCCCATCTGCACAGGATCTGACGGGAAATCTATCCGATGAATCCGCCATGCTCTTGGGCAATACCGTGTCGGGCAATTACTGGGCGCAACTACTTACGGGCAAGTTAGGCTACCCGGTGTCGTTTGGCGAGCCCTACTATATGCCCGGCTGCACGAGCGCCACGTGCGTATTTCCCAATGCCACAATTCCCAAATCTGCGTGGTCAGGTCCGGCAACGTATTTGATCCAGTACATCCCGTCTCCCAATCAACCTGACAATCAGTTTTCGACTACTGCGCAGGCAGAGAATTTGCACGACAACAAAGCGGCCATGCGCATCGATGGCAGTTCGCGGCTAGGAACGCTCTCGGGATATTATTTTGCCGACAATTGGTCGCTGGATGATCCGTATCCAACTCATCAGGGAGGTGCCAACGTTCCCGGTTTTGACGCCACGAATCAGGGATTCACCCAGATGTTCACGCTGGGTGATGTGACGACCTTTGGCGCAAGATCGGCCAACGATCTGCACCTTTCTTATGTTCGCGACGTCAATGTGCTGGGCACGCCGGAAGGTCACGCCGGCATATCGCTGGCCTCGCAGGGATTTGTCACATCGAGCGGGGCGCCGAGCATTTTGCCGCAGCGCCCCGCCATCGAGGGGATAGAAAACGTCGCTTTCAACAGCTTTACGATCGGCAGCACGGTTACCGGGATCACGCAGGTCGACAACAGCTTCGAAGTCCGCGACGGCTTTTCGCGCGCTTTCGGGACTCATACTCTCAAGTTCGGCGGAGAAGGAATCTATAGCCAGGTGAATGTGGCCGCTGACGTCCAGTCGAACGGCACCTTTCTCTTTACGGGGCAGGAAACGGGGATAGATTTTGCGGACTTTCTCCTGGGAATCCCGAGCCAGTATACGCAAGGCGATGCACGGCCAATCGGCAACCGGAATAAATATGGCGCGGTGTACCTGCAGGATAGCTGGCGTCTGCGATCGCATCTGGAATTCAATTACGGTGTTCGCTGGGACGTGATCATGCCCTGGTACGAAAGGTTTAACCAAATCCAAACGCTCGTGCTCGGCGAACAATCCGTTGTCTATCCCGCCGCGCCGGCGGGGATCGTCTTTCCTGGCGATCCGGGAATTTCGCGGGCGCTGGCTCCGACTAGCTGGAACAACGTATCTCCGCGCCTTGGGCTGGCGTGGTCGCCGTCGCCGCATGGCGGCTTGGCAGAAAAACTTCTGGGAGAGGATAAGACCAGCATTCGCCTCGGAGCCGGACGCTTCTTTTCTGCGGTCGAGGGCGTCGAGATTGGCGTGATGTTAGGCGATCCTCCTTATGGCAGCACCTATGTTAGTCCCACACCGCCGCTTTTTGCCGATCCCTTTGTCAACGCTGCGGATGGGACGGATAATGGTCAACGTTTCCCACTGAAGCTGGCGCCGCTTGGCGCATCGCCCAGCAATCCGGATAATTCGGTCGACTGGGCGCAATTCGAGCCCATCTCGGGAATGCCGGGCTACGATCCAAGGAACCGCAGCCCTTACACGGAACAGTACAACTTGTCCATCGAGCGCCAGTTCGATCGCAACACACTGCTCACGGTTGGCTATGTGGGAAGTGAAGCGCATCGCTTGCTGGTGATGCTCCCTGCGAATCCCGGCATTGCTTCGCTGTGCCTTGCCCAACCCGGGTGCGGCCCATTCGACGAGGATCTCTACCAGACCCGTCAGCCGTTCAGCGCCAACTTTGGCGATGACGTGTGGATGAGTACGATCGGAAACTCCAATTACAACGCCTTCGAAGCGAACCTGCGTCACAACAGCAGAGGATTAGATCTAATGGCGGGATACACATACAGCAAATCGCTCGATAACGCGTCCAGTATTTCGGAACAACTGAACCCCTTCGATCATCAGTGGAGCTACGCGCTCTCGGCGTTCGATCTGAGGAAGAGTTTTGTCGGCAGCTTCAATTTTGAGATTCCGGCCAACGAGCATTTCCGCGGTTCCAGCTTGCTGACAAATGGCTGGAGCCTTTCGGGAATCACACACATTTCCGGAGGAT
Organism: uncultured Acidobacteriota bacterium; assembly: GCA_963830785.1. Classification (GTDB taxonomy): domain Bacteria; phylum Acidobacteriota; class Terriglobia; order Terriglobales; family Acidobacteriaceae; genus Telmatobacter. The sequence goes on along the minus strand of CAWHNV010000038.1, from coordinate 58,569 downwards.
TTCCCGTCACGATGCACAATGATGCCGACTTATCGCTCATGGGTCTGCAAGCTAACGGCATCAACAATACGTGGGGCGTGGATACTCCGGACGTGCTTCCAGGGTCGCTCAGTTTGAACAGCAATCCTCGCGTGGGGTCCTATTTCGATACTTCACGGTTTACCTTCCAACCGGAGGGTCAGGTTGGCGATGCTAAACCCCGCTTCTTCTACGGTCCGGGTTTGGTCGATCTCGATTTGAGCGCGCAGAAGAGATTCGAAATTGCAGAAAGCAAGACGCTCGATTTTCGCGTGGATGCGTTCAATTCCTTTAACCATCCCCAATATTTCGGGCCGGAAACTGTCGATGGGGATATCAGCAGCGGGACGTTCGGGCAGATCGTGCAGGCTGATAATCCGAGGCTCCTGCAGGCGGCTTTGAAGTTCCAATTTTGAATCGTCTGATTGCTGGCGCGATCCCGCGTGAGCTGCGTCGAGATTAGACGGGGAATTATGGTGCCCATATTTCTGCGATGAGTAACCCGCCCAGACAACTGCGGCACGTGAGCAGGCTGAAGCCAGCGGCGTGTAAAGCGGCTGCGTGATTGGGTAGATTGCGGACGGCGAGCCCAGTGAGCAATGCGAAGGCTCGATAGAGCAGACCGACCACGGGGCGCGCTACCCATCGGCCGAACGCCCCTTCAGGAATTGCGAATTCCGACACTACCCAGAGGCCCGCGGGGGATAATGCGCCCCGCAATCTGTCGGCAAGAGAGCGCACCTCATCGCCGGTTAGGCAATCGAGAAAGAAATGCGTCACGATCAGGTCGTAGGGTGGGTGCGCCGGCTGGCCCATACGCGCGTCGGCACAATGCGCGCGGACACGCGGGGCGTTTTGCCCGGCGCGGCGGAGGAGCGCGCGCAACATGACGGCGCTCAAGTCGATGGCATCGATTTCAATGGTGGAATTGGCGCGCAGAAGCTGCGCCGTGAAACGGCCGTCACCGTCACCCAGGACGACGGCGCGCCGGCATCGGGTGAGATCGCCGAGAAATGCGCAACGGCAGCGCTGGAGCCATGGACCGAATGTCAGAAGTTCCATCCAGCGGTAGATACGCGCCAGGCCGTCGAAGTTCGGCACTCCGTGCGTTTGGGTTTTGGACGAGAGCAGCGGGAGAGATGGGGCAGTCATTTGAGAGCCCATGCGAAGGTGAGGAGCGCGAGGGGCGTAAGCAGAACCAAATCTGCCGCGGCGCGCAACGCGAGGGGCGTGATGCTAGCACGCGCGCGGTCGAGCAGCGTCAGCATTACGGTGCTCGTGGTCCCGGAAGCAAGTAGCACAGCAGGGCGTAGATGCGCCGATGCGGCGGCGAGGAGGCAGAGCAGGAGGCCAATGGCGGCGAGGGCCAGTGCGGTGGGCTGCAGGGATCGTGATGAACGATCATCGCAACATGCATGTCCGCTTCGATGTTGCTCAGGGCAGGCTTCGACTCGTTCCCACCGCGCGATGCAACTGCAGTTGAGCCAAGCTAGAGCGGCGAAGAAGACGGCTGGAATCCAGAAGGCCCAGATCGTGGAGCCCGGCGGGGCGAGAGAGTGAGGCCGATGCCAAGCGGGCAGCACGCATCCCGCGGTGAACAATACGCCAACGAGAAATTCCTTGCCGGGAAAGGAGCGCGGCCACTGGAGCGGGAGTTGCGACGCGTTTCGGCTCGAGTGTACTCCGGAGAAATAAGCCAGAGCCGCGGCGGCTAATACCGAGTCTCGCGCGCGGGCCATGGGCGGCATGAAGGCGAGGATGATTGCCGCGGCGGCGCATGCTGCGGCAATGGCCATGGGCAGAAGCGCCCGCCGGTAGCGCCAATGAAATTGGTGGCGCTGGCGCAATGTGTGCCGCGAGGGGTTCCGCAGTCCGGCACGAGCGTCGAGCAGGCGATCGGCCACATACACCGACCATGTGACAAGCCCCAAGAGGAGCGGAACCCATAACGGGAGACCCACGCCTGCCGTCCATGCGAAAGCCAGCGACCAGACAATGGCTACCGTGGGCGCATCGAGACTGGCCAGATGCCAGAAGGCAAGCAGTCGCGGAGGGCCCGCTTGCGGAAGACCGTCGATGCGGTGTGCGTTCGCGATGCGGTCGGCAGCGCGGTCCTCGGCCGACGATGGAGTGAAGGGAAGCGGCACTGCTTCAATTTTATGAGATGAAGCAAGCCTGCGGGGTCCATTTGAAGCGGTAGAACAAAGGGCGGCGATGCGCTAAACTGAGCGCGTCTGCGGCTTTTCTCCGGATTCCTTCCCCACGCGGCCGCGCGCATGAGGAGGCAGCCATCATGACTACAAAACAGGCCAAAAATCAGGCAAAAATGCAGGCCAAAAGAACATCGATTCAGGTTAGCGCGTTGCGCGCGGATGAACTTGAAGAGGCGGGCCGCATCGTGCGCATGGCATTCGGCACGTTTCTTTCGCTCCCCAACCCGATGGACTTCATGGGCGACAGGGATTTTGTTAAGCCACGCTGGCACGCGCACAATACCAAAGTTCTGGCAGCGCGCGAGAACGGGAAACTGGTGGGATCGAACGTGGCGACGCGCTGGGGTTCGTTTGCATTCTTCGGTCCGCTCACCGTTTTGCCGGAGTATTGGAACCGCGGCGTTGCGCAGCAGCTGCTTGCGGCTACGATGAAGGTTTTCGACCGCTGGGGCGTGCGGCACAGCGCCTTGTTCACATTCCCGCACAGTCCGCGGCACGTGGGCCTTTACCAGAAATTTGGCTATTGGCCAGGCTCGCTGACGGCGCTCATGAAACGCACGCCAGCGCCGCCCACGTGGGAACTCACTGAGGGCGCCAAAGTGCCTGTGCTGCTTTCTTCGCTCACGAATAAGGAGCGGGAACAGGCAATCGCAGCATGCGCTAAGCTGACTCATTCGATGGAGAGTGGTCTGGACCTGGGCGACGAGTTGCGTGCGGTGGTGGCGCAGCGGATCGGCGATGTGATTCTGATCGAAGGCCGACACGCGCTGGATGCGTTTGCCGTGTGCATGCATGGAGCGGGATCGGAAGGCGGCGAGAAAACGTGTTACGTCAAATTCGCTATGGCGCGCAGCGGCGAGTGCTTCGACCGTTTGCTCGATGCCATCGACGCGCTGGCGTTGGCGCAGGGCAGTGAAGTGGAGGTGGGCGTGAGCATGGCCTGCAAAGACGCGTTTGAACGCTCGCGTGCGCGCGGTTATCGCGTGGTGACCATGGGCGTGGCCATGCAAAAGCCGCACGGAGACGGATTCAACTGCGCGGCGGCGTATGTATTGAATGATTGGCGTTGAGAATTCGGCTTCTGACAGCGTGAATTCGTTCCTTTGAGCTCGTGCTATCCCGCCGAAAGTCCGGCGAAAGGGTGGGGCACGGGAAGGTTCTCTTCAAGCGGTCGAGAGTCAATCCGCAGCAGTTGCGGCTTTTTCGGCGGTTTTTGCCTGCTGTTCGGCGGGCGGCTCGGGGATCGCTTCCAGATCGGTCTTGCTTTCAGCCAATTGGATGAGAAAATCCTGCGCGGAAAAGGGTGGCGCGTCTTTGTTCGATTTGCCGGCGCGCAGGTAGTTGCCGTCGGGCTGCTGGATGCGTGCTTTGACTGTGTCGGCCATATAGGCGGGCAGGATTTCATTGTGAATGCGCGCCATGGCCGCCGGGTCGCGCACGGGGAAGACGACCTCGCAGCGCTCGAACAGGTTGCGTGGCATCCAGTCGGCGGAGCCGAGATAAATTTCGCTGTCGCCGCCATTGTCGAAATGGAAGATGCGCGAGTGCTCCAGAAAGCGGCCGACGATGGAACGCACGCGGATGCGTTCCGACAAGCCTTTTACGCCGGGGCGCAGGATGCATAGACCGCGGATGATGAGGTCGATCTCGACTCCGGCCTGTGAGGCCTGGTAGAGCGCCTGGATGATGGAGGGCTCGAGCAGCGCGTTCATCTTGGCCACGATGTGCGCGGGGCGCCCGGCCTGCGCGTGTTCCTGCTCGCGGCGGATGAGGCGCAGGAAGCTTTCGGCCATGGTGAGCGGCGCCACCAGCAGCGGCGTGTAATCGTCGAGCTCGGCGTGCGCAGTGAGGTAGTTGAACACCATGTGCACGCGCTCGGCGATCTGCGGGTCGCTGGTAAGCAGGCTCAGGTCGGTGTAGAAGCGCGCGGTTTCGGGGTTGTAGTTGCCGGTGCCGAGATGGCAGTAGCGGCGGGTGACGCCATCCTCGTCGTGGCGCACGAGCATGGCCAGCTTGCAATGAGTCTTGAGGCCCACCACGCCGTGAAAGACCTGCACGCCCGCGTCTTCCATGCTGCGCGCCCAGCGGATGTTCGAGGCTTCGTCGAAGCGCGCCATCAGCTCGACAACCACAGTGGCTTCCTTGGTGGCTCCCGGCTTCGGTGAGCGCCTGGAACATGGGCGAGTCGTGGCTGGTGCGGTAGAGCGTTTGCTTCATGGTTACGACGGCAGGATCCTGCGCGCCCTGCTGAATGAACTCGACCACCGGATCGTAGGAATCGTAGGGGTGGTGAAGCAGAATGTCGCGATGGCGCAGCTCGTCGAAGATGCCGGTGGACTTGCGGCTGAGCAGGAGCGGCTTGGGCGTGAAGGGCTGGAACTTGAGATCGGGACGCTGGATGTCGCCGTAAAGAAACATGAGGCGGGAAAGATTCACGGGACCTTCGCCGCGGAAGACCTGATCCTCGTCGAGCTCGAAGTTCACGCGCAGCCGCTCCACAATCTCGGGATCGGCGTTGCTTTCGATCTCCAGGCGCACGGCGTCGCCCTTGCGACGATTGTGCAGCTCGACGCGGATGGTTTCGAGCAGCGAGCGCGCCTCTTCTTCTTCGAAGTAGAGGTTGGAGTTGCGCGTGACGCGGAACGCCGTGGAGGCCAGCACCTCGTAGCCGCGATACATGCCCGCGAGATGCTGCTCGATAAGGTCCTGCAGCAGGAGGTAGTCGTGATGCCCGTGGTTCGAGGGCAGGCGGACAAAGCGTGGCAGGGCGCGCGGCACAGTGACCACGCCAAGAACCTGCGGGCCTGAACTACGGCGCTTGGCGCGGAGCAACAGGGCGAGGCAAAGTGCTTTGTTGAGGACGCGCGGAAAGGGATGCGCGGGATCGATGGAGATGGGCGTCAGCAGCGGATCGACCTCGCGCTGGAAGTAACCGCGGGCGAAATCGGTGGCGTCCTGGCTCAGTTCGCCCCAGGTGAGCAGCCGGATGCCCTGCTTGCGCAACTCCTGCGCCAGTTGCTTGTTCCAGCACTGGTACTGCGCGGCCACAAAGCTGTGAATTTCGGCAGTGAGGATGGAAAGGGACTGGTCAGGGCGCAGGCCGTCGTAGCCGGGTTCGCGGTAGCCGTCTTCAATGCGCTGCAGCAGGCCGGCCTGGCGGATTTCAACGTATTCGTCGAGGTTGGAGCCGGTGATGGCCAGGAATTTGACGCGCTCCAGCAGGGGGTTGGTGGAGTCTTCAGCCTCTTCGAGCACACGGCGATTGAACTGCATCCAGGAGTAGTCCCGGCCGTTGAAAAGCTTGGATTTCCTTGTGCTTCTGGCCATACGCCCGTCTCAGGAGCCGTGTTGGAAAGTCTATCGCGTTTGCTTGCCTTCTGGCATCCTCGGGGACCGAGGTGAGGAGAAGCGGTCCCGCGGGACCATGGCGACAGGCGCCGGGGTGCCTGGATGTTAAACGGAGGAAAAAATCGACTCTGGAAGGAGGGTCTGGGCGGAATTTGATAGTCTTGCGACCGAGAGGAAAACTATGAACCGTGTGAATCGCCGCACCGTTTTACGTTCCGCTGGAGCGGCTGCCGCGGTATTTGCGCTTCGGCGCAGGCTTTTCGCGTTTCCTTCAAGTCTTGCGGCAGTAGCCGAGGCGGCGGCTTCGGTTCCTCAAGCCAAGACACGCTACGGATCGATTAGCGGATCCCTCGAAGACGGCATCAACGTTTTCCGCAGCGTTCCTTACGGTGCAGATACTGCGCCGATGCGTTTTCAGGCGCCGCTGCCGCCTTTGCCGTGGACCGGCATAAAGGTCTGCGATGCGTTCACGACGCGTGCGCCACAACTCACAATGCTGCGTGGGCCGCAAGGCGCGAATACCGCGCCCAGCCTGGGATCGGTTGGCATGCCGCCTGTGGGAACCGCGCCGCGCGTGGCGCCAGAGGCGGACGTGGAGAGTGAGGATTGCCTGCATCTCAACGTCTTCACGCCGGGGTTGCGCGATCATCGCAAGCGTCCGGTGCTGGTCTATTTTCACGGCGGGGCTTATAACAACGGCTCGGTGAACGGCTCGCTCTACGACGGCAAGCGGCTGTGCAAGCGCGGCGATGTGGTGGTTGTCACGGTCAATCACCGGCTGAATGCATTCGGGTTTCTTTATCTGGGCGCGGTGGATGCGAAGCAATATCCTGACTCCGGAAATGTCGGCATGTTGGATTTGGTGCTGGCGCTCAAGTGGGTGCGCGAAAACATTGCCGAGTTCGGTGGCGACCCTTCCAGGGTTTTGATCTTTGGGCAATCCGGAGGCGGGGCCAAATGCGCCACGCTGATGGCCATGCCCGCGGGGCACGGGTTGTTTCATCGCGTGATGACCATGAGCGGGCAGCAGGTGAAAGGCGCTTCGATCGAGATCGCATCGAAGCGGACCGAAGCGATGCTGGGCAAGCTCGGGATCACGCAAGCCAATCTCGATGACTTGAGAACCATGCCGTGGGAGAAGATTCAGGCTGCGGCCATCGCGACCAGTTCCGACTGGCTGCCGGTCGTCGACGAGGTTGTGCTTTCGCGCGATCCCTTTACGCCGGATGCGCCATCGCTTTCAGAAAATGTGCCTATGATCCTCGGCAATGTGCACGACGAAACCGCCGTGCCTGTGCGGGGAACGCTCACCTGGGATGATGCGCCGGCGGCGCTGAAGAATGCTGTCGCCATTTATCTCGGTCCATACACTCCCGAAGAAGTGGTCGCAAAGTACCGCACCATCTATCCCGGCAAATCGCCCATCGAAATCGTGATTGCAGCGGCCACGGCCTTTCGCGCGTGGCCGGGGCAGGTGATGGAAGCGGAGCGGAGAGCGAGCAATCCCAAGAGTCAGCCGCACACCTGGGTCTATCAGATGAACTGGCACCGCGATGCTTTTGGCGCCCGCGCGATGCACACTATCGATATTCCTTTTATGTTCGATAATCTTTCGGCCTCACCGGGACAGATCGGGACGACACCAGAAGAACTGGCAGCAGCGCAACCACTGGCCGATGCCATGTCGGCGATGCTGATTCATTACGCTGCAACCGGCAATCCCAATCATCCCGGTTTGCCAGCGTGGCCCGCGTACGACTTGAAAGATCGCAGCACAATGATGTGGGAGGCAGCGCCGCACATTGAAAACGATCCGCGCGGCGAAGAGCGCCGTTATGCTGCCGGCTCGCCGTATCGGCAGCCGGGGACGTATTGAGGCGGCTCGGAAATCGGCCCGAAGAAGTGGCCTGGCGGTAATGGGGCAGTTCGAAAAACCGCTCCTCAGGGGCTATAGCCTGCCTTTATTTTGCGACTGTTGCAGCACGGCTGAAGTCGAACTCTTACGCGCTTTTTCCCCCACGCAGAGTTTTTCCGCAATCTGTAATGCCCGTCCAATAGCTTCTGTCCGCGCCGCAAGCCAGGCGGAACGCCGATTGGATACACTAGATTTAAGAACCGCGTCGCGACTGTGAAGCATCTAGTAAAGGAAACGTCATTCTTGGGCGACTGCTGTTCTTGAGTAAGGTTCAAATTGCCAAAGCATTTCATCCAAAGCAAAATCGGCCCCTGGGGCGCCGGCTTTTTGCTGAGTGTTGCGGTCTCGGCGTCGAGCGGCGTGGCTGCGCAAACTGCGCCCATTCCGCCTTCGCCCGCTCCAGGGCCGCCTTCGGCTGCGAGCTTTCAGGGCAGCGTTCCGAAGGGAACGGCGACAGCGCAGACCATCGATCTTTCGCTTGATGACGCTATCGAGCGTGGATTGCAGGCGAACCTGGGGATCATTTTGAGTGGCACGCAAACCGCGGGCGCGCGGGCGCAGCGCTTGAGCCAGTTGCAGACCCTGCTGCCCTCGGTTGATTTCAATGCCAAAGAAGCGGAGATGCAGACCGATCTGCCGGCCGAGGGTTTGCGCATTCCGGGCTTTCCCAAGATCATCGGGCCCTATTCCTATACCGATTTGCGCGCCAACCTGACCTGGTCGGTGGTGAATGTTGCATCGCTGCGCAATTATCTGGCCGCGCGGCACAACTTTGCCGCCGCGCAGTTGTCTGCGCAGGACGCGCGCGACATGGTGGTGCTCACGGTGGGCAACGCCTATCTGCTGGTGTTGGCCGACGAGACCGAGGTGAGCAGCGTGGAGGCGCAGGTAGCTACGGCGAAAGTCTCGCTCGACCAGGCCGTGGCCAATCACCAGGCCGGCACCGCTCCGCTGCTCGATGAGCTGCGCGCCCGCGTGGATTACCAGTCGCTCGAGCAGCAGTTGATCGTGGCCCAGAACGCTCTTGAAAAAGATAAGCTGGCGCTGGCGCGAACCATCGGCCTGCCGCTCGAGCAGAGCTTTCATTTGACGGACAGAGCGCCTTACGCGCCCTTCGACGCGCTGGACGCGGATGCGCTGATCAAGCAGGCGAAAGAGAATCGCAAGGATCTAGCCGCGCTGGTGGAAGCCGCGGCGGCCGAGGAGAAAAGCGCAAGGCGGCGACGGCGGCGCGGCTGCCGACGGTCGAGGCCGACGCCGATTACGGCGACATCGGCGCCACGCTGGGCCACTCGCATGGCACCGTGGATGCGACGGGGACCTTGAGCGTGCCGGTTTTTGAAGAATTTGCGCTGCGCGGCCAGGCAGAGCAGGCGCAGGCGCAGCTCGATACCGCGCAGGCGCAATTGAGCGACAAGCAGGCGCAGGTTGACGCCGATGTGCGCGACGCGCTGCTCGATATCGCAGCGGCGCAGAAGCAGGTCGAGGTGGCGCAGTCGAGCGTGGAGCTGGCCAACGAAGCGCTCAAAGAAGCGCAGGAACGTTACGCCAACGGCGTAAGCGACAACCTGGCCGTGAGCCAGGCGCAACAGTCCGTGGCCCAGGCCGACAACCAATATGTGGCCAGCCTTTACCGGCACAACGTGGCCAAGCTGAGCCTGGCGCGCGCGCTGGGCGCGGGCGCGGATTACAAGAAATACGTAGGAGGGAAGTGAAGTGGCGGATCCAACCCCAACACCGGAACCGAATGAATCGGCCGCAGAGACAGAAATCGAAGCGCCGCAGTCCCGCCGCAGGGGCATTCTCATCGTCGCGGTCGTGGTGGTCGGTGATCATCGCTCTTGGCGTCTGGTGGCGCTCCACCTATAGCGAGGACACCGACGACGCGCAGGTGAACGGCCACCTGATCCAGGTGAGCGCGCGCATCAACGGCCAGGTGCTCAAGGTGGACGTGGAAGAGAACCAGGTGGTGAAGGCGGGCGACCCGATCGCCGAGCTGGACCCGCGCGACTACCAGGTTGCGGTGGAGAACGCCGAGGCCGCGCTGGCCAGCGCGCAGGCCAATGCCGCGGCGGCCAACGTGAACGTGCCGATTACCACCATCAACACCGGCAGTAACCTGACGCTCCGCAGACGCCGACGTGAGCGGGCACGCAAGCAGGAGTGGCGCAGGCGGAAAAGCAGTTCGAGGCTGCGCACGCGCGCGTGGCCCAGGCCGAGGCCAACTACACCAAAGCGCAGGCCGATCTGGAGCGCTACAAGCCGCTGGTGGAGAAAGACGTGATCAGCAAACAGCAGTTTGACGCGGCCGTGGCCGCGGCCGACGCCAACAAAGCCGCGCTGGCCGATGCGCTTGCCAGCGAGCAGGCTGCCGCCGACGCAGTGAGCGTGGCCCGCGAGAAGGAGCGCCAGGCGCAAGCGTCGCAGAAATACGCGCGAGACCGGTCCCCAGCAGGTGGAGGCGCAGAATGCGCGCGCCAAACAGGCCGAGGCGCAGGTGGAGCAGGCGCAGGCCCAGCTCGATCAGGCCAAGCTCAACCTGAGCTACTGCAAGATCGTGGCTCCGGCCGACGGCATCATCACGCGCAAGAGCGTGGAGATCGACCAGAACGTCTCGGCGGGGCAGAATCTGCTCACGCTGGTTTCGCTCGCAGGACCTTTGGGTGACGGCGAACTTCAAGGAGACGCAGCTCAAGCACATGCAGCCGGTCGCAGCCCGTGGAGATTCACGTGGATGCGACGGGCAGGAACTACAAAGGCCACGTGACGCAGATTGGCGGCGCAACGGGTTCGGTGCTGTCGCTGTTCCCGCCGGAGAATGCCACCGGCAACTACGTGAAGGTGGTGCAACGCATTCCGGTGCGCATCGATTTCACCGATCTCCAGAACGAAGACCCCCATCAGCAGCTGCGGCCGGGGTTGTCGGTCGAGCCGAAGGTGCGGGTGAAGTAACTCCGGAATTCAGAGCCGCCATGAAAGACTCCATCCACGTTTCCAAGGAAAACTACCTGAAGGCCATCCTTGAGGCGGATGCCGAGGGCCGGCAGGTGATTCCTGCCACGCTGGCGCACTGGCTTGAGGTGTCGGCGCCCGCCGTGACGATGGCGCTCAAGCGGCTAAAGCGCGATGGCTTCGTGGAGGTGGGCGCTGACGGCATCGTGCGGCTCACCGCGGTGGGGCGCGAGACGGCCTATCGCACGGCACTGCGTCATCACCTCATCGAGCGCATGCTGAGCGAGGTGTTCGGCATGGAGTGGCACGAGATTCACGAGGAGGCGGAGCGGTTGGAGCACGCGGTCTCGCCGGCGTTTGAAGCCAAGCTGAAGGAAAAACTGGGCGAGGGCGGGGCGTGTCCGCATGGAAATGCCGTGCTTCCTGTTAGTCCTGGCGAGCGCAAGCGCAAGGGCGAGATTCAGCTTTCGCAGGCCGTCGAAGGCAAACGCTATGCGGTCATCAGTCTGCAGGAGCGCGACTCCAGGTTGCTCGAATTCCTGCACGCCGCCGGCATCGGCCCCGGAAAAACTCTGAAAGTCATCAGCCAGAACTATGATCAGACGGTTTTGATTGAGCTGCCGAAGGGAAAATCCATTCTAGGACGGCCGGCTGCGGAAGCGGTGTGGTTGAAGATAGGAAAACAAGGGCCGAAGAATAGTGAATAGTGAACAGCGTGGCTCCGGGAGTTCTCGGTCACTTCTTTCCCTCTCTTCACTCCCTTCAGTCCCTTCGCTTGTTTCACTCTCATTACATCAATACGCCCACCAAGGCGCGGCTGGCGCTCCTGAAGGCACTCCTTTGCCGTCGATGGAGCTGTAGACGTTCACGCCATAGAAGAAGGGAAGACCCCAGTCGAAGCCGTAGCCGGTTGGATTGGTGCCCGCCAGGGTGGGTTGAACGGCGTCGGACTCGGTCGCTTCATTGAGCAAAAGATCCTCGGCGTTTCCCACGCTGAAACTTGCCGACTTCGACGCGCCATCCTCACCTTCCATTGTGGCCGATAGGGTCTCGGTTGTGGCTGGGCAATAGAACCCCTCGAGTTCACCCTCCGCGACGTTCGACGAGCACTCTGTAATGCCCGTGACATTGGGGAAAAAGAGGGCGTTGGAGCCGCTGTCGATAAAACTGTAGGGGCCGGCGCAGGTAGACGTGTTGGTAACGCCGAAAGTCTGGCCGTCGAACACAGTCGTGAAAGCGTCGCAAGCCAGGGTAAAGACGGCGGCGCTTGATGGAAGCTGGTTGTTCGATTCCGTACCGATGCCGAAGATCAAGGAGCCGCTCAAGTTTGCGGCGGGACTCGATGCGGAAGGTAGCTCCACAATGACGCCGTTGTTATCTGTTGCAAAATCGGCCACGGGATTCGCGACCTGATTGGCTGTGGCGATGAAGGCCGGACTGCATTTCGTGCCGCTGCAGGTGTAATAAGCAGGAGAGGGTGGACTGCTGAGTCCGGACGATGGATCGCAGGCGCTGCCTGCGGCATAGTAACAATCGCTGGGCTCATTGCCGACGCCGAGAATGCCATTGGCTCCGAGCAACTCTACCGAATTGTCGTTTTCCGTGCTGCCGTTCGAACAACTGGATGGTATGCCAGTGGTCGAGCTGCTGATGACATGAATGGGAAGACTCGCCGCAGTTTCACCTCCCAGGGTTACGTCGGCGCTCTCGACCGGCCCCCACAGATAGGAGCCATCCACGAAGGCAATACAGTCATAGGCACCCGAGCCATTGCTAGCGTTTATGGCGGGCAGACCAAGAGAAGCGACTGCGGAAGCGAATACGCGCAGGCCGGTGGACCCGGTATCAACGAGTAGGTTGTCGATGGTGACGCAGTTCGAGGTGCTTCCCGGAGCGCAGATCGTGGCCGTGGCGAATGCGGCGTTCTGGTAGACGAAGCCGGTCTGGGCCTGCGGCCCGCCATTCACCGTAATCGCAAGAACATTGGAGTCGTTGCCCGATCCGCCGCCCGAACCGGCGGAAGTGGTGGTGCTGTTGGGGGTATCACTTGTGACGGGCCCGCCGCAACCAGCGGCGAATGCCACAGCAATCGACAAAACGGAAAAGAAGAGGGCGCGCACAAAAACTCCTGAGGATCCATTACTGGATCTGATTTACGGTGAAGCCTTGCGGAAGCAGGGTGGGGTCGTAGGCGCGGCCAAAGTGAGCCCGCATGTGGCCGCCGGTCTGGACCACCAGCCCCTGCTCCTGAATATTCACGGGACGATGTCCGTATATTTTCGGACGTGCCTGCAAGGCCGCGGAGTATTGCTCGAAGTACGTGCCTAAAATCTGCTGCATGGGAGGGGGAAACTGACCGTGCCAGGCGACGGCGAACACCGTGCCGGACGGCGAGACATACTCGTCCACTACGGTTCCGCCCGGCGCCTGCACTTCATGAACTTCGTAACCGTCACGCGAGGTCACGCTGACGCTGGCATTCATTTGTGCGCGATCGGATTCGACGGAGCTGGCGCGACCGCCGAGAGAAGCCCGCGCGGGCAGCGAAAGCGGCAGCAGCGCCGCGAGCGCGATGGCCGCGACGCGCCATTGGGGGTGCGCTTGTTTCCATCGCGCCAACACGCTCGAGCATTTCCAGCCCAGCCGTTCTACGGCATGAAGGGTTTGGAAGGATGGATTCGGTCCGTCTTGCGGAGACAAAGAAGAGCGGCACAACGGCCGCCGGGGGGGAGGCGACAACATCATGGTGTCTTAGACGCATACGGGAGAATATTGGAACGATTGTCGCTTTTGGTACACGAAAACTCTTTGTAATGTGACGTAAGATAAAAATATTAACTATGATTAATATTCTATGGCATACTGAGATTGAGAGATCCTTGCGGTCCCACCCCCGGCGCATGTCCACTGAAGTCGTAACCAGAACCGTGCTCTCCGAGCCCTCGCTGCCCGAGGTGCATGCCAGCGTGCACATCTCCCGCTCGCCCATTTTTTGGCGGCGGCTGATGGGTTTTGTGGGTCCCGGCTTCCTGATTTCTGTGGGCTACATGGATCCGGGCAACTGGGCCACCGACATCGCGGGCGGCTCGCAGTTCGGTTACACACTTCTTTTCGTCATCATGCTATCGAACCTGATGGCGATCCTGTTGCAGAGCCTATCGCTCAAGCTGGGCGTGGCCACGGAACGGGACCTGGCGCAACTTTGCCGCGAGAGCTACGGACTGAGGACGAGTTTTGCGCTTTGGGTGATGGCCGAGATCGCGATTGCGGCCTGCGACCTGGCCGAGGTGATCGGTTCGGCCATCGCGCTCGAGTTGCTCTTCCACATTCCACTTTTCTACGGCGTGCTGATCACCGGCTTCGACGTGCTGCTGATCCTGCTGCTGCAGCGCTGGGGATTTCGCTATGTGGAAGCGCTGGTGATTGCGCTGATTGGCACTATCATCGTGCTGTTCGGCGTGCAGATGTTTCTGTCGCGGCCGGAGTACTGGCTGGCCTTGCACGATCTTGTGATTCCATCGGCGTCCATCGTGACCAATCCCGCGATGCTCTACATCGGGATCGGCATCCTGGGCGCGACAGTGATGCCGCACAACCTCTATCTGCACTCGTCGATCGTGCAGAGCCGGCGTTACCAGCGCACGCCTGAAGGCAAGCGCGAGGCCATCCACATGGCCAATATCGACTCGGCGCTGGCGCTGATGATTGCTCTGTTTGTGAACGCAGCCATTCTCATCGTGGCCGCAGCGGTGTTTCATCGTAGCGGGCACTTCGAGATCGCGGCCATCCAGGACGCATTCAAAATGCTGAGCCCGCTGCTGGGCGCGGGCGCGGCGAGCACCCTGTTCGCCATCGCGCTGCTTGCGAGCGGCCAGAACTCCTCGATAACTGGAACTCTCGCGGGTCAGGTGGTCATGGAGGGATTCATTCATATCCGCCTGTCGCCGTGGCTGAGGCGGCTGATTACCCGATCGCTGGCCATCATTCCCACCATCATCGTGGTGGCTTTCATGGGAGAGCAGGGAACCGAGAAGCTGCTGATCCTAAGCCAGGTGATTCTCTCCTTCCAACTGAGCTTCGCCGTGGTGCCGCTGGTGCTGTTTACCGGCGACCGCAAGCGCATGGGCGAATTCGTCAACGCGCGCTGGCTGCAGGCGCTGGCATGGGCCACGGCCGTGGTAATTGCCGGCCTGAACGTGTGGCTGCTGGTGGAGACGGCGCTCGGGCGTAGCTAATTCTGGCTCAAGAAGCTAACTAAAGTTGCACTTTCTCCCACGCACAAGTTTTGTTGCGGCGCTCTCGCTATCGTGTTCCAATTACTATGATCTCCGGGCACGATCCCCCAACCGAATAAGAACGAGCGGGTGCCCAGTTCTATGAGTGATGCGGATCAACTCGAGCCCCAACAAGGCGCAGCCGCCGGCGATGAGCCGGCAGGCTCCGGTGACGGAATTCCCATCTCCAGATTTGAAATCGTGCCCGTCCCGGAGATCAACACGGGAGAGCTGTACTCGTTCCGGGAAGCGATGGCGCCGCCGCCGGCGGAGCTGGCTCCAAAGCGGCAGAACGTTGCGATTCCCATCGGCAAGATTCTGCTGCCGTTGGTGTTGCTCGCGGGCGCCGTGCTTATCGTTCTCGCGGTTCCCGCGCTGTTCCAGGCTAAGCCGCCCGTCCCCTACATCGATTTGGGAAGCCAGAGATTCGATCCAGCAGGGCTCACGGGCCGCCTCATCGCGCGTTGGGAGAACGGCAGCTCCTACCAGCTCTTTCTCGATCCCATTGATCCACAGCACGCGGGCAGCTTCGCGGCCGTGGCCCAGGACCCGCCGCGCCAGCTCTCGATCATGCTTCGATTCCGGAATGCTGCCGGCATGGTGGTCTGCCAAAAACAGGTTCTGCTGCCCGCACCCGTGGCCAGCGCGCCGGGCGCGGATTTTGTTCCGACGCGTGGGCCACAGCATACCGAGACCGGCGACACGATGGAGAACATGACCGGCGAAAACGGTCAGATCGCCGAGATCGATCTGACGGGCCCGGTGCCCTGTTCGGCGAAGGTCTACTCGTCGTTCAAAAGCTGGGAATTTTTCACCGATTTCCCGACCCCAACCGAGCAGGAAGACTGGCTGCGGCACGAGAGAGAGCTGAACCCGAAGAGCCACGGCAATGCCGGACTTTCGCCGCGGAGCGAGCGCCTGCCCGTGGCGATTGAGGGCGATGATGAGATTGTTGCCGACAATCCCTCGCGCGGCACGGTCGAAACCAGCGGCGGACGGGTGTTTTTTCTGGGCGCAGCGGGCATGCACAACCGCACCGCCGATTGGCCGGTCTTTCCCGCTCCCCTTCACTTCCACTGCGACAAGAACGGCTCTTGCGTCCTCAGCCGTCCCGGCTCTCACGTTTCGCTGCAGGCGCGGCTGCTGAAGTGATAGAGACTGGTGTGAGTGTGAAGTGTGAGTGTGCCGGACAGATACGCTCACACTCGCACTAGAAGCTGTTTCATAACCGCCTCAAACTTTCCAAAACCCATCCCGCGGTGGCTAAAGTCCGCGATTTTCCTCGTCCTTTGCGGTACGGCTGAAGACGTGCCCTTTCAAAGCGGAGTTATGAAACAGCTTCTAACCACTGTCTACAAGCCGCTGCTGTACCATGGTTTCGATGAACGTTCTTTCTGCAGCCGAGATGGGGGCCTGCGATCGCGCGACTACGCAGCGCTATGGTATCGCCTCGATCGATCTGATGCGCGCGGCCTCATCGGCCGTGGCAGCCTTTGCACGCAGGCAGTTTCCGCACGCGCATCACGTCACTGTGCTCTCGGGAACCGGCAACAACGGCGGCGACGGCATGATGGCGGCGTGGTTGCTGGCCGAGGCTGGACTCGATGTGACTACCATCCTGCTGGGCGCTCCAGAAAAGCTCGCGGGCGATGCCGCTATCGCGTGGAGCGAACTCACCCAGCCGATGCGGGGACAGGTTCATGTGGTGACGAGCGCGGAGGAGCTGGCTTTGCACCGCGAAGCGCTCGCGGCCGACCTCGTTGTGGACGCCGTGCTGGGCACAGGATTCAAGCCGCCGATGAAAGGCATGGCGCTGATCGCGCTCGAGTGGCTGCGCAAAAGCCAAGCGCCAGTGCTGGCAATTGATCTGCCTTCTGGCTGGCCAGCCGATGAAACCAGCGCCACGGCCCGAGGCGCGGTCTTTCCTGCGGACGCCGTCGTCACGTTTACCGCGCCCAAGCCGGCGCACGTGTTTGGGCAGCTCACGCGCCGCTGGAATCAGCCGATTGTTGTTGCACCCATCGGCTCGCCGGAGGCGGCAATCATTTCCAAGCTCGGCATCGACTGGGCCGGCTCATCGCTGGCTCTGGCGCAAACGCCCCGCGCAGCCGCGGCCAATAAGGGCAATTTCGGCCACGTGCTCGTGGTGGGCGGAACATTTGGTTCAGCCGGAGGCAAGGCCGGAGCGCCGGCCATGACTGCCCTGGGCGCATTGCGCGCAGGGGCGGGCCTTGTCACGGCGGCAGTCCCGGAGACTGCGCTGCCCGTGGTGTCGTCTTTCGCCGCGGAATTGATGACCTGGCCGCTCAAGATAACGGATGCCGGACAAATCGCCGCGAAAAACCTCGAGGCAGATGAACTTTCCCGGCTTACCGCAGGAAAAACCGTGCTGGCCATCGGCCCCGGCCTGGGCCAGGGTGCGGAAACGGTGAAATTCACCACGGGATTGCTCTCGGCGACCAAAATGCCTGCCGTGATCGATGCCGACGCTCTCAACATCCTCGCCACGAAGCCGGTGTTGCTGGCTAAACTCGCTAAAGGACGCACGCTGGTGCTTACACCCCATCCCGGCGAGATGGCGCGACTCATGGGAAGCACCATCGCCGAGGTTCAGGCCGACCGGCTCGATGCGGCGCGCAGCTTTGCCGAGCGCATGGGCGTTATTTTAGTGTTGAAAGGCGCGCGGACTCTCATCGCGCATCCCGATGGCCGGTTGGCCGTGAACACCAGCGGCAATCCCGGCATGGCGAAAGGCGGCAGCGGTGACCTGCTCACAGGGCTCATCGCGGGGTTGCTGGCGCAATATCCTTCCGACACCGTGCACGCTGTGGAGGCTGCGGTTCATTTGCACGGGCTGGCCGCGGATTTGGCGGTGCAGGAAGGCGACGAGCACACCTTGCTGGCTACCGATTACCTGGCGCAACTGTCGCGAGCGTACCAATCGCGCCTGCATGGTTTTGAAGTGGGCGGCAAAAACGGGTATGTTTGGTTGCAGGGGCATTGCATGCAGCGGAGTAAGTCTCTGAGCGCATGAATTCTTCGTTTTGGTTTTCGTGGTTTCCCAACCCTTCGCCAGGTAAAAAGGCGAAAGGATGGGGCACGGGAAGATTCTTCCTCAAGTGGTCAGAGAGCCCAGGGGAGCATGCAGCGGATAGAAGGGGCATGCAACAATTGAAGAAATCATGCAGTGGTCGAATATTCTTGTGAAGGTTCCCGGCGAGGTTAGAGGATGAGCAACTCCGCAGTGGCCGCGGAAGGCAGGATGTACGAGTTCACCACGCAGAGTGGCGCGGACACCATTGCCGTGGGCCGCAAGCTGGCCGAATTGCTGAAGCCTCCGCAGTTGCTGCTGCTGGGCGGCGACCTGGGCACCGGCAAGACCACGCTGGTGAAAGGCATCGCCCAGGCTCTGGACGCCGCTGAGCCGGACGAAGTGACCAGCCCCACCTTCACATTGATTCATGAATACGACGGCACGCGCCAGGGAAAGCCGGTCAAGCTTTATCATCTGGACGTCTATCGGCTGGAAAGCGAGCGCCAACTGGAGACGCTCGGCCTGGATGATCTGCTTACGGCCGATGCACTGGTGCTCGTGGAGTGGGGCGACAAGTTCAAGAGCATCCGCAAGCGCGCGACGGGCGAGATCGTGATCGCCTCTGAGGGCGGCGACGCGCGCAAGATTACGGTGACGATGAAAGAATAGCGGAGTTGGCGGAGTTAGCGGTGTTAGAACGACGGCAAAACCGGCTGACATCACACTCTTTCGTGTGGCGAACTCGAAATCCATAGAAAAGCAACCGCAGATCCTTCGACTCCGTTTGCCGCAACAAACGCGGCAAACTTCGCCCAGGATGAGATGTCCATTGTGATGCAGGCAGCCAACTAACTCCGCTAGCTCCGCTTTTTTGATACCATGAACCGCATCCTCTTCGCCGAAGTCCAGCAAACTCTCGCCGGCATTCTCTGCACGCTCGGCTTCGCGCCCGATCGCGCCCAGACTTGCGCGCGGCTCTTTGCCGAAACCACGCGCGATGGCGTGTATACGCACGGCATCAACCGCTTCGCGCGTTTTGTGGCCACCATTCGCAACGGCTGCGTCGATCCAGCAGGCGAGGCTACGGTCACGGCGAGGCTGGGCGCGCTGGAGCGCTGGGACGGGCACAAAGGCCCCGGCAATTTGAATGCGCTGGCTGCGATGGAGCGCGCCATTGCGCTGGGCCGCGAGCACGGCGTGGGCTGCGTGAGCATGGGCAACACCAATCACTGGATGCGCGCGGGCACCTACGGCTGGCAGGCGGCGGAGGCGGGCATGATCGGCATCTGCTGGACCAATACCATGCCCAATTTGCCGCCATGGGGTGGGGCGGAGCGCGCCATCGGTAACAATCCCCTGGTGATCGCCGTGCCGCGTCCCAGCGGGCCTGTGGTGCTCGACATGGCCATGTCACAGTTCTCTTACGGGACGCTGGAAAGCTACAGGAAGCGAGGCGAGCAACTGCCGGTTGATGGAGGATTCGACACTGAAGGCAATCTGACTCGCGACCCGGCGGCGATCGAGAAGTCCTGGCGGCCGCTGCCGATTGGTTACTGGAAGGGATCTGGGCTCGCCGTACTGCTGGACATGGTGGCAGCCATGATGGCTCTGGGCCGTGCTACGCATGAGATCGCACCCGACGCCGAGCGCGAAGCCGGCGTCTCGCAGATGTTTTTGGCTCTCGATCCCGCGGCATTTGGCCCCGCGTCGCAGGCAGAGCAGATTGCCGACGGAGTTGTTGCGTCCCTGCACAACTGCCGGCCAGCCACGCCAAACCGCAAGGTCCGCTATCCCGGCGAGCAGACCCTGCGTATCCGCGAAGAAAACCTGCGCCTTGGGCTGCCCGTCGAACCCACTGTATGGGCTGAGATTCTGGGGTTCCAACAGTAGCTCTGTCTTGGGAAAACACTGTCCCGGGAATGAACAATTGCAGCAAAGCTGTCAAATTCTCCGGGCGGAATCGATTCCTGCATGGAAGTAACCTGAACGTGGGTAAATGCCCTCGATAAAATGAGTTTCCCGCCGATATATACCGGGACAACAACTGACGGAGAGTTTTGCCGCGGTATGGACTACGGGACATTCTTCTTTACGAATATCGCGTCGGTCACCGTGTTTACGGTGTGCATCGGCGTGCTGGCCTGGTATGACCGGCGCGCGACGGGAATGCTGTGGTTCGCCGGTGCGCAAATTGTGGGATTGATCAAACTGGTGCTGCAAGGATTGGAGGGCAAGGACCCGGCGATCTTGACCGGCATGACCGCGAACGAGCTTTACCTGGTTTCGATCGCCATGCAATGGATGGGACTGTATTGGTTTGTGGTGCGCAAGCCATTCCGGTATCGCCGGCTTTGGATTCCCATCGGCCTGGTTTTGGCGGCATACACCTTCACTTTTCTTGCAAAGATTCCCTACACGGGCAATGTAATCAATCTTCCCTACCTAGCCCTATGCGGTTTTTCGGCATGGACCGTGTGGAGATACCGCAAGGGCCCGTTCATCGAGGTGTCGCGTGTGACTGCGGCGATTCTCTGCGGACAGACGGGCGTGGCCGCGTATCGCGCCATTCTGACCAACGTGCGCTACGCACAGCCCTGGAAGACCGTGATTGCCCATAGCGACCCGCGCTGGCTCTACTCGCTGGCTGGAGCGGCGTTTCTTGCCGCCTGCATGGCCATGTGCGAGATGTGGTTCCTGGTGACTGAATTGCAGGGAGAGCTTGACCGGCGGGCGCGCACCGACTCCCTGACGGGCGCATTGAATCGACGTTCGATGGAAGAAATTGCGGTGCGCGAGACCGCGCGAAGCCTGCGCTATGGGAATGCGCTGAGCATGATTATGGTCGACATCGACAACTTCAAACATTTGAACGATACGCGCGGGCACGCCGCGGGCGACTGTGCGTTGCAGGCCCTGGTACGCCGCCTTAACTGCGTGCTCCGCCAGCAGGACTCGCTGGCGCGCATGGGTGGCGAGGAGTTCGCGATCCTGCTGCCCGATACCTCGGGCGAGGCGGCGCTCACCATCGCCGAGCGCGTGCGCCAGACTGTGGCCGAACTCGAGGTTCCATTTGAAAACGTTCCGGTCGGGATGACTGTCTGTGCGGGAGTCGCGCAACTCGATCCCGCTTTTGGTTGGGAGGAAATGATGCGGCGCGCGGACGCCGCCATGTATGCGGCCAAGCGGCGCGGGCGCAACTGCGTCTCGGCGCGGCCCGATTCTGAAGAATCTCCCGACAAAGATCGAGTCACCGCCGAATTGAAAAACCTCGGCTTCGTCCACTCCGCCTGACCGCGCGCATTTCGAGCGGGAACTATTCGTCACATCACGGTGTCTAAACCACCAGAATGCGCTGTTCAGTCACAGTGAATTCTCCCAAGGTCTTTGAGATCTGAGGAGGCGAGGAGGTATGTCCCATGACGGTTGAGAATGGTCGCGCTCCGGGCCAACTGCTTGGTGAAGTCAACGTGACGCCGATGATCGACATTCTATTGGTGCTCTTGATCATCTTCATGGTTATTTCGCCGGTCCTGCCCCACGGCCTTGAGGCTGCGCTGCCGCAGCGGTCTCTGAAACCGAATCCGAGCCCCGAAACCCCCATTGTGGTGCGGATCATCGATGCGCAAAACGGACTCCCGCGCTACAGCATCAACCAGAGCGATGTGAGCATCGACGAACTCGGGGTTCGCCTGAGTTCCATTTTCTCGGCGCGGGCGGAAAAAGTAATGTTCGTCAAGGCGGACGACAATCTCGATTTTGCGGCGATTGCGAAGGTCATGGACATTGGAAAGGGCGCGGGCGCGGATCATATCGGATTGCTTACTTCCAAAGACCCGCTGTAGACCAGCTTTCAAACTTCGCGACGCATCTACCGGTCACTGCCCTAGAATCCCATGATGTTGTAGCCGCAATCGACGTAGATGACTTCGCCGGTCACGGCGCTGGCCAGATCGCTGGCCAGGTAAAGCGCCGTGCCGCCCACCTCGCTCTGGTCCACGTTGCGGTGCAGCGGTGCGCGCTCGGCATGCGCTTTGAGCATGTCGCCCAGTGCGCCTACGCCGCGCGCGGCCAGCGTCTTGATGGGCCCGGCTGAAATGGCGTTGACGCGGATGTTCTTCGGCCCCAACTCGTACGCCAGGTAGCGCACGGCAGACTCCAGCGAGGCCTTGGCCAGCGCCATCACGTTGTAGTGCGGCACCACTTTTTCCGCGGCGTAATAAGTGAGCGTGATAATGCTGCCGCCTTCGGTCATCAACGGCACCGCGCCGCGGCTCACGGCAATCAGCGAGTAGACGCTCACGTCATGCGCGATGCGGAAGCCTTCGCGGCTGGTGTTGATGAACTCGCCCTTCAGGTCTTCGGCGGGCGCGTAGGCGACGGCGTGCACCAGGATGTCGATCTTCGCGTATTTTTCCTTGAGCGCCGCGAACAGGGTTGCGATCTCCTGGTCGTTCGACACGTCGCACTGGAAACCGCTCGCGTTGCCGAGCTCGTTGATCAGGTCTTCGGCTTCGGCTTTCATGCGCTCGTTCTGGTAACAGATGGCCAGGGTGGCGCCGGCCTCGTGAAGTTTTTGGGCGATGCCCCAGGCGATGGAGCGCTTGTTGGCCAGCCCGAAGACCACGGCTGTTTTGCCCGCCAGGTTGATCATGCTTATATTGTTCCTCCGAGAGTCTAGTCCAAAGGGGAAAACGGCGGAGCTGCGCCGCAATTGTCAGAATACCAGAGCGAATTTAGTGGGTTGCCCGTCCTTTTCCTGGTGCCGCGGGGACGTCACCCGCCGAGGTCGACCAATTCCACGTGGCCCACGGGCCGCCCGAGGAATCGCGATCCGAGGTGCTCGAATTTTTCCACAGAATCGGTGGCGAAACAGCGAATCTCGGTGGGCGGTTCCGGGCTTGAGGTCGCTCCCACCCTTTCCGCGCCCGCTGACGCGGACTTGGATAAGGATGGGGCAATCGCGCGCCCGTTGAAGAGCTCGACTGCGGCCTGCGCCGCCGCTTCGGCGGAATCGATCACCTTCACTCCCGGGCGCACCGCGCGCTCGATCAGCGGCCGCAGCAGCGGGTAGTGCGTGCAGCCGAGAACCAGCGTGTCGGGCTTCAGCCCTTGTGAAGCGGCTTCGGCGCGCAATTCGTTCAGATAAATTTCGAATAACCTCGGCGGTCACGGGATGGTCGGTCCATCCTTCTTCGACCAGCGGGACGAGCAGCGGGCAGGCTTTCTCAAGGGCGCGCAATCCCTGCGCGTGGCACGCCGCAGCGTAGGCGTGGCTGTGCACCGTGGCGTCGGTGGCGATGACCAGCACATTGCCCGTGGTGGACGCCTGGCGCGCGGCCATGGCACCCGGCTCGATGACGCCCAGCACCGGAACGGGCACCGCATCCTGAATGGCGTCGAGCGCCAGGGCGCTGGCGGTATTGCAGGCGATCACCAGGAACTCCGCTCCTTGCTCCCGCACCAGGAACTGCGCGCTCTCGGCCGCGTAACGCGCAATGGTGCGCCGCGATTTCGAGCCGTAGGGCAGCCGCGCCGTGTCGCCGAGAAACGCGAAGCGCGCGTGCGGCAGCCGCTCGATAAGCGCGCGCAACACCGTCAAGCCGCCGAAGCCGGAATCGAAGACGCCGATGGTGGGAGTCATGGCTGAAGTCGGGATCGCGGTCACGGGCGTGCTCCTTCGGTTGGAACCGTTTCAGCGGCAAGGTAGGTGCGCGTCAGGTCGGCGTGGCCGGCAAGCGTGGCGCGCGTCTGGCCGTCCACTAGAAATCGCACCTGTGTGACGAGTGGCATGTTGGCGTTGAGCGTGGCGCAGATGGAAAGAACAGTGAGCGTCTCGGCCTCAAGTCCCGAGGGATGGCCGGCGGCAAACGCGCTGGTCAGATTCACCACGGCGAGCTGAGGACCCGTGGCCGAGGCGTTGCCACCCTCATCCGGGATGGGCACAAGAAATACTTGCGCGACTGAGTTGGCGCCGCCGGGAACGGGGTGCGCGGCGTCGGGTGCGGCATAGAGGTCGAGCAGTTTGCCCAGCACCGCTCGTGCGCGGGCCTCGGGATTTTGCGGCAAAGGCAGGGTCAGAATGCGCGGCGCGACAGAATTGTCCGCATCGTTGGCCACCATCAGCGTGGCCTGCTCCGCTGGAGCGACCAACGGCGCCTGGGTAGGCGCTGCATCTTCGCCGCGCAGCAGGCGCTCGTGGGCGCGCCGCAACTGGTTCCACAGCACCGCGCCCATGGTGACCGAGGCCAGCAGGAGAATCACGAACAGCACGGTTTGGTGACGGGGGATCACGGGCTCGGTGCTCCGGATTGTGCACCAGTCGCGCGCCACTCCACCAATGCTGCCGCAAGGGCCTCGGTTACCTGGGCCTCGAACCCGGCGTCGTCTGTGCTCGTCGCGTCTGATTGGCGTTGCGGCGCAATTTCAACCGCGACGGCAGGGCAGGCCATGCTGTCGAGCGCCGGCAGCGCCGTTTGGCCGAGGGTGACCGTGATGCCGGCGTGGGTAAGCGCGGAATTCATCACGCGGGCCAGCTCGGTGCTGCGTTGTATCCATGCGGACTGCGCCGTCTTCCATGGGACAAAACGAACATCCGCCGCAGAGGGAAGGGAAGAAAGGAACAGGTGCACGGCGGGTCCGCTGGTCGAGGTGACCAACGCTGCGTGCAGATTCAGGCAGGCGGCGGCGTTGGCGCGATTGGCGATCTCGGCGCGACGATCCGCCTCCACGTCGGCGCCCGATTCGCGCGTCGTGACCACCGCCATGCCGCGCGCCATGAGCAGCGAGCGCAGTTTCACGCTGAGCGCTAGAGTCAAGTCCTTTTCCGACTGGTTGCCAAGTCGCGCACCAAGATCGTCGCCGCCGTGGGCCGCGTCTAGCACGATTACGAATTTAGGCATAGGAGCGGGAGGGGCTTGTGCCAGGGCGGGGTGAGAAGTGAAAAAAGTGAAAAGACTGAAAAGAGTGAAATGAGTGAAATGAGTGAAATCAGAAAGAGCGGATCCCTGGAACCTGCCGCGATTGCGTATTCCCGACCTGCTTCCGCGCGCCGCGTGCGCGCCGCAACCTGTGTATTCCTTCAATTTCCCGCTTTCGATTTCACTTTCTTCACTCATTTCACTCTTTTCACTTCTTTCAATCCAGCGCATAAATTGTCAGGCCGCTCAGCAGCTTCGGGAAGAAGTCGGTGGATTTCTGCGGCATTACCTCGCCGGCAAAGGCCACTTCGCGCAGTTGCTCCATGGTTACGGGGTTGGTCAGGAACGCTACGTCGGCCTCGCCTTTTCGTACCTGCTCCACGGCTTCCCCGGCGTCGCGCAGATAGCGGAGATTGGTCTGCTCGCGCACCTTTTCGGCGTCCAGCCCTAGCAGTTGGTCGAGAACGATGGAATGCAGTTGCGTGAGGTCGAGTTGCCGCTGCCGTTCGGGTACTGCGGCGAGCGCTTTGGCCATGGCTTCGGGCTTGGCGCGCAGTAAGAAATCGCCATTTCGGGTGACGGCCACAAAAGCCGTACCGGTCTGGCTCTTCAATTTGCCGAGATAACCTTGCGCGTCTCCTGGCGCGAGGGTTTCGACAGTGAAAAAATCTTCGGCTTTGGTGCGAAACGCCGCGGGATCGAAGTTCTCGAGACTATGCACGACGCGATGCGTTGGCAGAATCACCAGGCCATCCGAATCCATGTTCACGAAGGTCATCATCACGGCAGCTTCCGGATACGGTGGCTGCGGCAGGCCGGCGGCGGACGATTCTGGTTGCGCAGGCGCGTGCCCGTGCTCCTTTGCCCCGTATTCCTTGGAGTAGCCGAGCGCGGTTTCGTAGCGGTGGTGGCCGTCGGCGATGATCAACTTCTTGTCATCCATGGCGGTAGTCAGCAGCCGGATGGTGGCGGGATTGTTCACGCGCCACACCCGGTGCAGCACACCGTACTCATCGGTTACCTCGGCGTCGGCTGCACCATTGCCGTCGTAGAGATTCTTCTCCACGCTGCTGGAAGGGTCGGAGTAGAGCATGAAAATCTGGCCGAAATGCGCTTGCGTGGCCTTGAGCAGGTTCAAACGGTCGCTCTTGGGTTTGGAAAGCGTCTGCTCGTGCCGGAAGACCACCTTTTCCGAGTAATCGTGCAGCTTGCCAAGCGCGATAAACCCGCGCCGTTCCTTCACGAATTCGGTTCCGGGAACCTGGAAACGCTGTGAATAGGCAAAGACGCAGGGGTCGTGCTCCTGAGTCAAAATGCCCTGCTCGCGCCAGGCGCGAAAATCCCGCGCCGCGCGGCTATAGACGTTTTCGCTCTTCTCGGCGTCAAATAGCTCAGGCAGTCCCAGGATGATGCGAACCAGATTGTAGGGACTGCGCTGGTAATAGGCCTGTTGCATGGCCGGCGAGATCTTGTCGTAAGGCTGCGTGACCACGTCGGCTAAACGGACCGCGGAGGGATTGTAGCGCCAAGCGCGAAAAGGATAAATGCGAGCCATGAGGAAGGTCGTGCTCCGCTGTTGGAATGGTGGAATTTAGGCCCCACCGACCGTTCCCGGCAGGTGGGAGCGCGGGAAGTTCAGGGTTGATTGTATCGCAGCGCGCGGTTGGCGTTCGCGCATCTCGAAATGCAGGATGGCAGATTACAATCCGCTGACAACAGAGGCTTGCCGAAAGTGGTAATATCGCCTTCAATCGCTCATGGTGCCGCATGATTACGCTTCCGCGAGAGCGCGCTAGCAAAAACGGGTACGGCGACCTTTACCAGGCTTGCCGCTTCGGTCTCTGCCTGCTGGCCGCGATATTGTGCTTGACCCGGGCTTACGCCCAGGAAGATCCGCTCAGCAAGGTCCATGTCGAGCCGCCAGCCAGCACAACCGCGCCGGCAGGTGAGCCCAAAGGTGCTGAAGCCGGGCCCGAATCCGGGCCTGCAGCGCTGCGCATTCATCCCGGTTCCTTCATCCGCATGAACGTGGATATGGTGCTGGTTCCCATCACGGTCACCGACCCCTTGAATCGCCTGGTGACGGGCCTCGAAAAAGAGGACTTCCAGATTTACGAGAACAACGGTGAGCAGCATATCGCGAGTTTTGCCTCTGAAGACGCACCGGTCTCGATCGGCATCATCTTCGATCTCTCCGGTTCCATGACCTCCAAGCTGATCCGCGCCCGCGAATCCATTCTACAGTTCATCAAAACCGCCAACCCTCAGGATGAGTTCTTCGTCATCGGTTTCAACGACCGGCCGGAACTCATTGAGGACTTCACCAGCTCCGTCGAACAGATCCAGGCGCGGCTGGCCACGGTGCACGCCGCGCATCGCACCGCGTTGCTCGACGCCATTTACTTCGGCCTGGCCAAGATGAAGGATGCCCACCACGAGCGCAAGGCGTTGCTGGTCGTCTCCGACGGCGGCGATAACCGCTCGCGCTACACCGAAGGCGAGGTAAGGGCGGAGGTGCGCGAAGCTGACGTGGAGATCTACTCGATCGGCATCTTTGATCCGTATGCGCCGACCCCCGAAGAGCGCACTGGTCCGCAACTGCTCGACGACATCAGTTCTGCAACCGGCGGGCGGATGTTCCGCGTGGACGATGTGGATGAGATGAGCGACATTGCCGAGAAGATTTCGACCGAGCTGCGCAACCAATACGTGATCGGCTACAAGCCCAAGGACCTGACCCGCGACGGCAAGTGGCGTAAAGTGAAGGTAAAGGTTAATCCTCCACCGGGACTGCCTCCGCTGACCGTTTATGCTCGTACCGGGTACTATGCGCCATTGCAATAAGGCGGCCTTTGCCGCGCTCCTCATCGCTTCGGGACTCCTGCTCCCTGTGCTTCTCGCCCAGCAGGTCGACGCCCAGGCCCAGGCTCAGGCAACCGCGCCCCCGGCCGCGCAATCCCCCGCCCTTACGCAGGGTACCGATCCGGTGCGCTCGCCCGACATCACGCCGCCTGTGCCTACCACCGGAACCCTGGAAAAGAAAGGCGAGGGCTACCTGCTCCATGCTGACGTGGAAGAAGTGGTGCTCAACGCTACCGTCCTCAATGGCTCGCAACTCGTCGAGAACCTGACCAAAGATGATTTCACGGTCATGGAGGACGGGGTTAAGCAGAACATCATCAGCTTCCAGCACACCGATCTGCCCGTGTCCATGGGACTGGTGGTGGACAATTCCGGATCGATGTACCTCAAGCGGCCTTCGGTCAATAAAAGCGCGATCGATTTGATCGAGGCCTCGAATCCGCAGGACGAAGCGTTTGTCGTGAACTTTTCCGACGAAGCCTTTATCGACTGCGAATTCACCTCCGACATCAAGAAGCTGCGCGACGGGCTTTCGCACATCGATTCCCGCGGCGGCACCGCGCTCTACGACGCCGTGGCCGCTTCGGCCGACAAGCTGGCAGCCGATGCCAAGCGGCCCAAACAGGTGCTCATCCTTATCACCGACGGCGAAGACAACGCTTCAAGCCTTGATCTGGAACAGACTATCCACCGCGTGCAACAGCTTTCCGGCCCTGTCATCTATTCGATTGGACTGCTCTTCGGTCCGGAGATGACCCGAGCCGAGGTGCGCCACGCGCGGCGCGCGCTCGAGATGCTCTCGCAGGAAACCGGAGGCCTGGCGTTCTTCCCCAAGTCCATCGACCAGGTGGATCAGATTGCGGCCGAGGTGGCGCGCGACATTCGCAGCCAGTACACGATTGGCTACCACTCCACCAAGCCCATTTCGGTCCCGGGATTCCGCAAGGTGGACGTGACGGCCGAATCCAAGGGCGAGGGCAAGCTCACGGTGCGCACGCGCACCGGCTACTTCCCAACGCCGCGGCCGGTGGGCAAGTCTGCGGCGGCAGAAAAGTAGAAGACGCGCGGCCGATGAGACGGAATGCAAATCGCAACTCGAGCACCTGGAGCGCCTGAAGGCGCTGGGCTAGAAGTACTACGACGAAATGTACGAGGCCCATTCGCCGAGCGGCGCAACGGGCCGCGACAGCGATGCCAAAGACTGCTATTGCGACGCCATCGGCCTCGCCCGGCGGTTGGGGCTAGAAGAGGAGACCGAGGCGCTCGAAAAGCGCTGGCGCACATCAGAGCGGTGTTCAGGAGCCAGTTTACGTAGGTCGTTGCCCTAGCGCTTTCTTCCCCCTTAGAACCTTCTCCCCTTGAACGGTCATCCTGAGCGAGGTCGCCGCAGCGACCGAGTCGAAGGACCTGCATTTGTTTTTGTGCAATAGCGGCGCGATAATCTGCCCATTCAGGAAGACATCGATGCATGAGCGCTATTACTACACCTACATCGTAGCCAGCCGCAGCCTCACCCTCTACATCGGGATGACGGGCGATCTCGACAAACGAATCTTCGAGCACAAGAACAAACTCTTTGAAGGTTTTTCGGCGGAATACAACTGCAATCGTCTTGTTTGGTTGGAGCGTTATGCGCATGCCAGCAGTGCAATCGCGCGAGAGAAGCAGCTGAAGGGATGGACTCGCGCTAAAAAGCTCGCACTGATCAAAAAGACCAATCCCACGCTGGTCGATTTGAGTGAAGCGTGGTACACGCCGGAGCGGTTGGTCGGCGCGAAGAGCTAAATGCAGGTCCTTCGACTCGTCCTCGCGAAGCGAGGACTCGCTCAGGATGACCGCCTCAGAGGTGATTTATGGAATTGGGTTGGAAATTGCAGCGACACGAGTATCGCGCCGCATTTGCCTTCTTCCTATCGACATTGGCAATCTCCGCGCGTGCCCAGGGAAACGAGACAATAACCTTCAAATCAGCCAGGAATATCCGCCATCTTACTGGTGTCGTCACTTACACCGACGGGGCTGCCGTTCCCGGCGCAGTCGTCGTGGACTGCGACTCCAGCTACAACCGCGTTCTCACATCGACGAAAACCGATGCAAGCGGCCATTTCTCTCTCCCGCACGCAAAGCTGGGGTCGAAGCATTACCTCAAGATCGACTTTCCAGCGTTTCAGGAAGTGCACATGCCAGTAAGGATTTGCCCTTTGGCCAAGGCGGGATTGCGCATTTGGCTTACGCCCGGGACTTAGCCGAGGTCGTCGCGATAGGCTAGCTGCTAACCCCATGTCCCCGGTCGCAACCTAACTGCCTTAGCTGCATTTGACGCCCCGCAAATCGCCGCTCAAAGAAAACCGCTGGGTTGCTTCCCTGCTCGCCGCGATAAGCTAGAAGCGAGGAGATCGCAGCAAAACCACATCATGCCTCAGTACAAATACTCGACCGTTGCCGTTCACGCCGGGCAGCACCCTGACCCGCTGACGGGCGCGGTGAACGTGCCCGTTTACCTTTCCTCGACGTTTGAACTCACCGGCATCGGCTCGGACCGCGGCTGGGACTACTCGCGCGCGGGGAATCCCACGCGGGACCGTCTGGAGACGGCGTTGGCCGCGCTCGAAGGCGGGACGAGTGGTCATGCATTCACCACTGGCATGGCGGCCATCTCCGCGCTGGTGGCCATGCTGCGCGCGGGGGACCATCTCGTCTGCTCGCGCGATGTGTATGCCGGTACCGTGCGCTTATTCGATCAAATTGTGTCGGGCTACGGGATCGAGATTGAGTACGTCGACACTAGCGACCTCGCTGCTGTTGAAGCGGCCATGAAGCCAAATACCAAACTGGTGCATATCGAGACGCCGAGCAATCCGCTCATGATACTCACCGACATTGCGGGCGTTGCCAAGATTGCGCACGCGCATGGCGTAGAAGTGAGCGTCGACAACACGTTTCTGTCTCCGGCGCTGCAGAGCCCAATCGCCCTGGGCGCGGACATCGTGATGCACTCGACGACGAAGTATTTGAACGGCCACTCGGACGGCCTGGGCGGGGCGCTAATCGGTTCGAAACCTGAGCACAAGGATCGATTTCTGCTCATTCAGAAAGCTGCCGGCGGAGTGATGTCGCCGTTCGAATGCTTCCTGGTGCTGCGCGGGATTAAAACTCTGCCCCTGCGGATCCAGCAGCACGAGGAAAACGGCCGCGCGGTGGCGGAGTTCCTCTCGACGCATCCGAAGGTGAATAAGCTCGCCTATCCTGGGCTCAAGAGCCATCCGCAATATGAACTGGCCGTGAAACAGCAGAAGGGCTTCGGCTCCATGATGAGCTTCGAGCTGAAGTCGCGCAAGGAAGCGGAGCGGTTTCTGAAGGCGATCAAGATTTTCATCAATGCGGAGTCCCTGGGCGGCGTGGAATCGCTGGCGTCGCACTCGGCAACAACCACGCACGGGTCGGTAAGCGAGGAGGTGCGCCGGAGCATGGGCATTAACGAGGGCCGCATTCGCCTCTCGATAGGGATTGAAGACAAGGAAGACCTGATCGCCGATCTCGACCAGGCACTGGCGGCCGCGTGATGAGCAACCATGCCTGATTTTCCGCTCCTGCTTGCAATCGACACCTGTGGGCCAACGGGCTCGGTGGCGCTGGGGCGGATTCCTGGCCGCGATCTGGAGATTCTTGGGCAGGTGGAGCTTGCTGGGCGCACCTACTCGGCCACGCTGGTGTCGGCGGTCGCCGAGTTACTGCACTCCGCTGGCCTCGAACTCCGTAATCTTGACGGCATCGTCGTTGTGAACGGCCCCGGAAGCTTTACAGGCGTGCGTGTGGGGGTGAGTGCTGCAAAGGGCCTCGCGCAGGGCGCCGATATCCCCGTGGTAGCGATTTCGCGGCTCGAAGTTCTTTCGCGTAAATCCGGGGTGCCTTCGGCGGCCCTCGATGCGCATCGTGGCGAAGTGTATCTCCGCTTCGAGCACACGGGCGCGACGCCGGTTGAGTTTTTGGCCAGTCCTGCGGACCTCACCGCCATTGAGCCCATCCCCACTCGCGTCGCCGTTTGCGACGAGAGCGCAGCGGCTTTGCTCGCCCAGGTCTGGCCGCAAACCCAACTCGTGACCACGGCACCGCCTCTCGCCTCGGACGCGCTTCGTCCCAGTGAGGCGCGCCTTATTGCTGGCGCGGCAGTGGACCTGGCGCTGCTCGACGGCCACTACCTGCGCCGTTCCGATGCCGAGATCTTTGGCGCCGATGTTGCCGCGCAGGCGGCGGCCTCAGCGGCCGCAGAACCGAAGGGCGCGTGAAGGCCATCGGACACGTCGAAATCCGGCGCATGACCGGAAGCGACCTGGATCGCGTGCTGGCCATTGCCGAGAAGCTTCCGCAGGCGCCGCACTGGCCCGAGGCGGCCTGGTTGAACGCCATCAATTCGCAATTTGAGCCCGATTCTGCGCCGCGGCGCATTGCCCTGGTGGCCGCGGGCCCCCGGCCCGGCTCCATCCTGGGCTTCGCTGTCGCCAGCCTCCTGCCCCCGCAAGCCGAGTTTGAGACGATCGGTGTCGCCCCGGAGAGCCAACGGCTGGGTCTCGGCAAGAGTCTTTTTCAGACGCTGGTCGCCGAACTCAATGCCGCGGGCGCGGATGATGTCCTGCTCGAAGTGCGCGCCTCGAACCGGCCGGCGCTGGCTTTTTACGGGGAGCTCGGCTTCGTCAGAACCGGTCTCCGGCCTGGCTATTATGCAGATCCGATTGAAGATGCGGTTCATATGCGGCTCAGGCCCGCGGAGAAAATCTCATGAGCGATGGTCGATTCGGCCTGACCGCGCCGGCACCGCTAACTCCGCTGGCTTTTCCTGAAATCCACAGGCTTCGATTACCTCGTGTTTTTTTAGCGCTTGCCGATCGCACCGTTTCGGCGATATATGTAAGTGTTCTAGGAAAATTGGCGGACTCGGCGGATAGTCCAAACTGAGTCGCCACTGGGGGTGCTTGATGGACGAGATACAGGGTTCCACGCTGGGCAACGAAATTGATCGTCTGCACGCCGAACATCACCGCTACGCTCAGCGTTTGGAAGAACTGCTTGAAAAGCCCTACCTGACCGAAGACGAACAGCTAGAGGAAGTGCGACTGAAGAAACTCAAGCTGCACGCCAAGGATCTGATCTTCGCGCTCGAACGGCGTCAACTGGCCGTGGCCTAGATCCCAAGTTCGAGGGCTTTTGACGGTTCAATTTGCCCCGCGCAACGCCTCAGCGGCGTTCCGTTGTGCAGTGTGTGCCCGCTAAGCACCTTGCCCGCGCAGCCATTGCCCGGAAGCGCCGTATAATCGTGGGGACAATGGTTCGTGACGGTTACATTTACGCGCTCTGCTTATTAGCCGTGGCCGCGGCGCTTACGTGGTTTACAGGCGCCTGGGGCTGGGGCATCGGCCCAGTACTTCTGGCGGCGTTTTTCCTCTGGTTTTTCCGCGATCCTCAACGCGACATTCCCACAGGTGAAGGCTTGATTGTTTCTCCAGGTGACGGCCTGGTCACCGAAACTGCATCCATCAGCACCACGGAAGGCGCGCGGCAGCGCATTAGTATTTTCTTGAGCGTTTTCGATGTGCACGTCAACCGTGCGCCCATCAGTGGCATGGTGAGCCGCGTCCATTATCAGAAGGGCCAGTTCCTGAACGCTATGAACCCGGCCTCGGCAGAGCGCAATGAACAGAGCGTCGTCACTTTGCGCGGCCAGGGCGCGGATGCGGGATTCGAAATCACGTTCAAGCAAATTGCGGGACTATTGGCGCGGCGCATCGTTTGCCGTTGCGCCGAAGGCCAGACCGTGGAGCGCGGCGAGCGCGTCGGGCTCATCAAATTCGGTTCCCGGGTGGATGTTTGGCTGCCGGCAAACGCCACACTGCGCGTGCGTGTGGGAGATCGGGTGAAAGGTGGCGCAAGCGTGCTCGCTGCTGTTCCCTCCGCCGGCGAAGACCTGCAGGCGAGGACCCCGAGTGACCCTGCCGGAGGGCGCGCATGAACCACTTCGATTTTGCGCAAATCAAATCGAAGCCGCATCCCCGCCTACGCCGGGGCATGTTCCTGTTGCCGTCGCTGTTCACTGCGGGCAGTCTTGCTGCCGGCTACTTCTCGATCACCCAGACCGTCGACGCCATCAGCGGCGACGCCCAGAGACATTTGGACTGGGCTGCGATCGCGATCCTTTTCGCCATTCCGTTCGACGCGCTGGATGGGCGCATCGCGCGCATGACGGGCACCACCACCGATTTCGGCGGGGAGCTGGATTCGCTGGCCGACGTCATCACCTTCGGCATGGCGCCCAGCCTGCTGGCCTTCATTTGGGGATTTCACTTTCTGCCTGACTCTATGAATGCGCAGCTGCACATGCATCTGATGCAAGCGGGAGCCTTCATCTGTTTTCTCTTTCTTCTCAGCGGAGCTTCGCGGCTGGCGCGCTTCAATATCAGCCACGACGCAAAGCCGCGCAACCCGGGCCGGTCCGATCGCAAGTACTTTGTGGGCATGCCCATCCCGGCAGCCGCCGGCTTGCTGGCCGCCAGTGTGCACCTCTGCTACGGAATTCCCAATGTCTACTGGTTTATTGCCATTCCGTGGCTCATCCTGGTGGGGCTTTGCAGCTATCTCATGGTCAGCACGTGGCGCTTCTGGTCTGCCAAGGAGATCAATCTTTCCCTCACGCGGAGCCATCCCTTCCGGCGGCTCTTGCCACTGGCGCTGGTTGTCTACATCGTGATCCGTTATTCGTGGGTCACTCTGTTCCTGGTGGCGCTGGTGTACATGTTCTCGGGAATTTGGGCGCGCGCGGCGTATGGGTGGCAACGCCGCCGGCGAAGAAGGCCAATCAACACGGCAGCTTCCGCGGCTGCCGCAACCGGGCCAGACCCTCGGACACCATAGTCCACTTTCAGACAAAGGATGCCTGTGTACAAGATTGCCATTGCCGGCGCATCGAGCCTGCTCAGCCGTGAGTTGAAGGACGTGTTGTCCGAGTCACCGCTTGAGGCCTCAAACTTTGCCCTCCTCGACGAAGAAGAAACCCAGGGCCAACTGGAGCAGGTGGGCGACGAGGTCACCTTCATCCAGGTCATCGGCGCCGAAGCCTTCGAGCGCACCGATTTCACTTTTTTTTGCGGCTCCGAGGACCTGACGCGCCGCTACTGGCAGCAGGCGCTCCGCTCCGGCTCAACGGTCCTCGATCTCTCCGGCGCACTCGATCAGGAGGCCGGCGTTTTGATTCGCGCTCCCTGGCTGGAGACCGAAGCCGCGGTCGTCGACCTGTTCACTCCCGCAGTGGTGCCAGCGCATCCCGCCGTCATCGCGATGACCCTGCTGCTGCAACGACTGCAGCAGGCCGCGCCGGTCCGTTTTGCCGCGGCCACGGTTCTTGAGCCGGCCAGCGAGTTCGGGCGCACCGCCATGGACGAGTTGCATCAGCAGACGGTCAACCTGCTCAACTTTCAGGCAATACCTGAAGGCATTTACGATGCGCAGGTCGCGTTTAACCTGCTGGGTGGCATGGGCGAAGAGGCAACAGTCAGTCTGGCTCACGTGGAGGCGCGGATTCGCCGGCACTACGAGGCGCTGACTGGCGGCCGCGGACCGTCCCTTGCGGTGCAGGTCATTCACGCGCCGGTGTTCCATGGTCTGGCGTTTTCGATTGCCGTCGAGCTGGAGCGGGCTGTGGAGATTGTCGCTCTCGAAGAAGTACTTACCGGCGAGCACATCGAGCTGGTGCTCGAGGATACGGATTCGCCCTCGAATTTGGCGGCCACGGGACAGAACGATGTCCTGGTGCGTCTGCGTCCGGAGCTACTGGGCCGTAATTCCAATCAGGCATCGCGGCTGTGGCTCTGGGCCGCGGCCGACAATCTGCGGCTCAACGCACAGAATGCGGTGCAGTGTGCGCTGGATTTACGGCGGTTACGGCCTCAGGGGACGGTGCAGTAAGGCAAATGACTGTAAGTAAGTCTAAGGTGGTAATGTCTTACTTTATGATTTGGTCTTACTTTGCCAATTGATCTTACTTGTTCTAAGATGTAAGCCATGGAGACGACTTACGTTACCGTCAGCACGAAAGGGCAGCTCGTCATTCCCGCCAGTATTCGCGAGGAGCTAGGCATTGAGCCCGGCACCCGCGTTGCGATTCGCCGCGAAGGGTCGGAAGTGGTTTTGAAGCCCGAGACATTGACGGCAAAGTTCGCGATGATCAAGAGATTACGCGGAATCACGGCGGGAGGCGCCTCGATGTGCGATGAGTTACTCGAGGACCGGCGCTTGGAACGTGAGCGGGAGCTGAGAGAAGAGGATTGGTAGGGCGGATTGATGATCACCTACGTTCTGGACTCTTCAGCGGTGCTGCGGTACTTTGACGACGGATCAGGCGCGGACCGCGTCGAAGAGATTTTGAGCTCATGCGCAAGCCGAAAGGCGAACCTCACGATTTCCGCACTCCAGCGGGGTGAGATTGCGGGAAAACTACGCAAGCGATTTGGGGAATCGGATGAAATTCGACTCTTAGGCAGCTTCTTGCCCAGCGAAGCAACAGTCGTTTCTGCTACGGCTGATCGGGCGGTTCATGCCGCAGCACTCAAGGTCGACCGCAATATAGCGTATGCCGATGCCTTCGCAGTCGATTTGGCGATGGATTCGCCCGGCCATGTGCTGGTGACCGCCGATTATGGCTTCAAAGCTGTGGACGATCTGGTTCGGATAGAATTTCTCCCTGCGAAATAGTCGCCGTAACCGCGATCGCTACCCTCCCACGAACTCCTCCCACAACTGGACAATGTAGTTGTCCGTCATGCCGGCGATGTAGTCGGCCACAGTGCGCGCCAAGCCTTCGGTCGGAATCTGCGCCTGGTGGTCCTGCGGCATCAGCCCCGGCTCGTCCATCAGGAAAGCGAAGAGTTCGACCACTACTTTTTCTGCCTGCGCGTGCACGTGCTCCTGGCCGGGGGAGTTGTAAAGGCTCACGTAGAGAAAATCCTTCATCACCATGCGCGCGGCTTCCATGTGCGGGCTGAGCGCGACCAGCCGTCGGGGTGCGTGCCGGATCTCGTCGAGCGTGGTCGCGCCCAGCGCAGTCACGCGCGCGCGGACTTCTTCAATCAAATCCGTGACCAGCGCGTTCAACACGCGCCGCAGGGCTTCATACACCACGACCTTGGATGCGGCATTGGGATAGCTGGCCAGCGCGGCGTCGTGGAAGCCGCGGAAGAGTGGCACGGCTTCGCGCACCTGTTCGAGCGCGATGACGCCCGAGTCGAGTCCGTCGTCGAGATCTGCGGTGAGATACGCAACCTCGTCGGCCAAGTCGATCAACTGCGCTTCCAGCGGCGGAAGCTCATCGAGGAAATACTCGTCGAGCTCGGGATGCTCCGCAGCGGAGTAATCGCGTGAGTGCTTCACGATGCCTTCGCGGACCGCGAGCGTGAGATTGAGCCCCCGAAAGGCCGGATAACGTTCCTCAAACCAGGTGACGATGCGCAGTGCGTGCAGGTTGTGATCGAAACTCAAGCCATGGCCGCGGAGGGCGCGGTCGAGCGCCTTCTCGCCGGCGTGGCCGAAGGGCGGATGCCCGATGTCGTGCACCAGGGCGAGGGCTTCGGCGAGTTCATCATTCAGTCCCAGCGCTACAGCCGCGGTGCGCGAAATCTGCGTGACTTCGAGGGTGTGCGTCAGGCGGCTGCGAAAGTGATCTGAAAGTCCTTCGGTGGGCAGGCGGGTAAATACCTGCGTCTTCCCGGCCAGGCGGCGAAAGGCGCGCGCGTGCAGAACCCGTGCGGCGTCGCGTGCGAAGGGGGTGCGATAGGCGTGCGGCAGCTCCGCGTGGACGCGGCGCACGAGTTCGCTGTCGGGCCGGCCGCTGGTCGCAACTCCCGCCGGCAGCGGGGACGTAGATTCGTTCTTGAGCGCAGTCATCGGCTCTGGTCTGGTTATACCGCAAAAGGGGACACTGCGGCGCACGGGATGCTTCTCTGTGCCCTGTATCACGGGCCCAGGCGTACCGGGGCTGTTACAAAGGCCTGTACGCAGCAGGATAGACAATCTCGCGTTCAAGGGAGTACTATCCTGCCGAATTTTTTAATGGGTTGGCGCGTGCGCTCAACCGCCCGAGTTGGCCGCGGCAAAGCTTCTCGCGTCGATTCAAGCTTCAGGGGTCCCGTTTCAGGGGGTCCCGCTTCAATTCTCGCTTTTGGGGAGGAAACCATGAAACCAATGAAGGGAATGGCGCTGGCATTTGCGGCGCTGACAGCGCTATTGATCCCGGGGTGTGAGGGAAGACACTCGCTCAAAGAGGTGTTCTACCTGGTCGGCTCGAATATGTCCTCGAATTATTGGCAAACGGCCGTGGCGGGGTTCAAGAAGGCAGCGGGGCAATACCAGGTCACAGCCAAGGTAGCCGGGCCCGACAACTATGACCCGCAGGCCGAGCTTACGGAGCTGAAGAACGCGGTTGCGGCCAAGCCGGCCGGCATTCTCATCTCGGTTTCCGATGCTTCCGTGCTTACGCCGGGAATCGATGCCGCGATCGATGCCGGCATTCCCGTCATCACCATCGACTCAGACGCTGCAGGCAGCCGCCGGCTCTACTTCATCGGCACCAATAATCTGGAGGCGGGCCGCCTGGGCGGTCGCCGGATCGTCGAGAAGCTGGGCGGGAAAGGCAACGTGGTCTTCTTCACCATCGCCGGTCAGCCCAACACTGAAGAGCGCCTGAAGGGTTTCAAGGACGTTTTTGCCACGCGGCCCGGCATCAACATTGTTGACGTCGTCGACATCAAGGGTGACACCACCGTTGCTTTCGACCGAACGCAACAGTTGCTGGCTCTGACGGGCGCAAAGAAGATTGACGCCTTTATCTGCCTCGATTCCGCCACTGGCAAGCTGGTGGCCGATGCCGTCAAGCGCACTGGCGACACCAGCCGCGTCGTGGTGGCGTGGGACGTCAATCCCGATACACTGAACGGAATCAAGGACGGAGTGATCGACTCCACGATCGTGCAAAAGCCCTTCACGATGGGCTTCATCGGGCTTAAGGCGCTGGATGAGATCTATCACGATCCCCCCGCGCAATTCAGCAAGGATTATAGCGTCGATCCTTTCGCGCCCTATCCGGTCTTCATCGATACCGGCACGTCGCTCGTGGATAAGAGCAATGTGGATGTGTACCTGACCGCAGCCGCCGCGCACGCGCAGTAAAATCGCATCTTTCCGCCCTTGACCTTGCGCGAACTCCGGTTGACTCCGGTTGCCCACATCCCTCGTCCGCTGCGGCGGAGGGACGTGGGGTCGCATAAATATCCAACCCAGCGCCCGAACGAAAGGCTCTCGGGAGCGAAAATTCGGGGGAGGCAACGTAGAAACCGTTATGCTGGGTGCAATTCCAATCGGAGACGGCGATGTCTGCTAGACCTGCAACGCCGCAAATATTCCTGCCGGCAATCATTGCAATCACCTTCATTTCATTCACAAATTGCATCCATGCACAGCAATGTCACATGGCGCACGACAACAAAGCACTCAAGTCACTTGAGGAGAAAGCAGCCGCGGGAGATGCAGACGCACAGTGTGGATTGGGCAAACAATACGAATTCGCACTCGGAGTTCCCGAGGACAACAGGCAGGCTGCGCATTGGCTACAGAAGTCGGCAGAACAGGGCGACATCATTGCCCAGGTCGAGCTTGGCGTCGTTTTTGACAAGTTGCAGGATTACGCGCAGGCATTGATCTGGTACAGCAAAGCTGCAGAGCAGGGCAACGCAAGAGCGGAGTACAACCTGGCCCTCGCCTATCAGAATGGCGAAGCCGTGCCGACAGATATGACGCGAGCCATTGCCTGGTTTAATAAGGCAGCTGACCAGGGCGACACTTGGGCCCAGCTGAATCTTGGAACCATATACGAAAATGGCATAGGCGTTCCCCATGACTATGCCAGGGCCGCAGATTTATATCGCAAGGCTGCTGAACAGGGATTGGCTGAAGCACAGTACGGCCTGGGATTCCTCTATCTCAATGGCAAGGGCGTGCCGAAGGATGACTATCTGGCCGCCGCATGGATGCTCAAAGCTGCTGAGCAGGGCGAGACAAAGGCGCAATACAATCTGGGTGTCTGCTACGTCAATGGAGCGGGAGTAAATCGGGATCTGAATGAAGGATACTTCTGGATTCTTCTGGTTGACGCCCGCGCGACGGATAGCGCTCTGAAGGGCGAAGCAGAAAATACACTTGAGTCGCTCGCCAATGTGATGAAGAAAAACGATATCAAGAGCGCACAGAAGCGCGCACAAGGCTGGCTAAACGAGCATCATCCCTTGATGGAGCAGCCATAGAAGCAGACCGTTTTCCTCGATCCAATCCGCCCGCGCCTACTCCGGCTTGACCTGGTTTAGAGCGCCTTCCTCTTTGGCGAGCTTCTCTCGCGCGCTCTCGAGTTTCTTCTGCACTTTGGCCACGTCGCCGGGCTCGATGTCGGCGGGCGACGACTTGGCAAATTCATCCATCGAGAGCTGCCACTGCGCAGCCGCCAACCGGATCCGTCCCGTCTTTTCGTAGAGATCGCCCAGGTGCATGTGCACCGTGGGATCGGTTTGATCGCGGTTCACTGCCTGGCGAAGATTATCCTCGGCCAGTTCGTACTCGCCCATTTTGAAGTAGACCCAACCAAGCGAATCGAGATACGCGCCGTTCATCGGCTCAATGTCCACGGCTTTGCGAATCATCTTCAGCGCTTCAGGCAGCTTCTCGTTCTTGTCGGCCCACATGTAGCCAAGGTAGTTGAGCGTCATGGCGTTTTCGGGATCGAGCGCGAGCGCCTGATTGAAGTATTGCTCGGCCTGTTCGTAATGCTTTTGCCGTTCGGCCAGCTCGCCGCGCAGGAAAAACAAATAGGTGCGGTCTTCCTTCTTGGTTGCCAGCGGCTCGCTCTTGTCAAGCGCATCTTCGGCATCCTTCCAGCGGTGCAGGCGCACGTCCATCTGCCCAATCGCAAGCCAGACGCCGCGCTGCTCCTCGGGCGTGGCGCCGTCCAGCAAGCTCTTCGCCATCGCCAGCCCATCGTCGGGATGGCCCTGGTCGGCGAGCTCTCCCGCCAGCATCATTTTCAGGTCGCGATCCTTGGGATCGGCGGCCACGGCCTTTTTGGCCACGTCGAGCGACTTATCGTATTCATGCGCACCGCGATACGCGTCGATTTCGCCCTGGTAGCCGCGCACGGCAATGCTGCCGCCCAGGTCGATCATCTTCTGGTACGCCGCAATTGCCTGGTCCACCTTGTTCTCCTCCAGGCACACCGTTCCCAGCCGTTCCAGGAAGATGCTGCGATTGTTCTTCTCTTCTTCGGTGTACGCGCCGTTGGCGTGCGAGATCTGAGGGGAATCCACCATCTCCTGGTAGACCTGGATGGCTTCGTCCAGCCGGTCCAGAATGTCGAGCAGCAGCCCTTCGTTGAATCCCGCTTCGAGCGAGTTGGGATCCATCTTGCGCGCCTTGCGAACGACAGCCAGTGCATCTTCGTACTTGCCCTGTCTGCGCTCGATCTCGGCGATGTGAATTAGCGGCTCGGCGTCGTCGGGATTGGCTTCGGCCAGATCCTTGTATTGCTTGAGCGCATCGTCGAGCTGGTCGTTATTAAGCAGCGCCTGCGCCAGCGCATCCACGGTCTGCAAATCGCCGGGCTCCATATCCTCCGCGCGCTTATAGGCGGCGATGGCGTCCTTGGGCTGCTTCATCTGGTCGTACAGCGCGCCCAGCGTGAATTCCATCTTTGGCGAGCGCCCGTCAACGGGAACCGCCTCGATGGTCTTTACCGCTTGCTGCATATTGCCGCTCTCAGCATAGAGCCGCGCCAGGTTCAAGACCACGTCCTCTGACTCGGGCTCGATTGCCTGCGCGGTCTTGAACTCCGCTTCCGCTTTCTCGGGCTGGTGCTTGACGGTGTAAAGCTGCCCCAGCACCATGTGGTCTTCAACGCTCTTCGGTTGCAGGGCCACAATCTTCTGAAACTCGGCAATCGCTTCGTCCAGCACCCCGTCCTGCGAGTTGCCGGGCGCCGTCCCTCCGGCGCTGGCCTGTTCGCCCTCGCCGAGCTGACGAAGGTAAATCCGGCCCAGCAGTTTGTGCGCGTCAATGTCGTCGGGTGAACTCTTCAGCAGCATCCGCGCCGTCGTTTCGGCATCGTGCACGCGGCCCACGATGAAATAGAGATCGGCGAGATCGTCCGCCAGCTGCGCGGAATTGGGATCGGCGTTCAGCGCCAGCTTGTATTCCTCGATGGCCTTGTTGACCTCGTCGGTGCGGCCGTCGGAGGTGGCATCATCCTGATACACAGCAGCCAACGCGAGGTGATAGTACGCCTGAGCGCGGTTGGGCTCGGTGGTCGAGGCCGTATCCTGCTTGCCGGGCTGCGCAAACGGGTTCACTTTGGACGGCGCAGTCTGCGCGGGTGCGGCCTGTTCCGGCGCGGCGCCGGGCTGGGCCGGCTGCATCTGTTGCGTCTTCGCCGGACTCGCAGGAGTGTTGCTGGCCGGTGCGTTTTGCGCGCAAACGGCTGCTGCCGGCAATAAAAGCAGAAGGGCGGGGGCAATCTTGCGCCCAAGGATTGGTAATACAGTCATCTTTGTCATCATGTAGGGAATTCCCAAGCCGGCACAGCGTGTCGAACGCTCGCGAAAGCCGGAAGCGCGGCGCAGGCAGCAATCCCGGTCAACACTGCCTACCGTTACAGACGATTTTACGCGTCAATAGTCTCGCGTGCACGGCGGAATCCACGATTTTCCCGCAAATTGCCGACCGTCAAGTCGTTGCGGACTGCGGCCAAACTATCCACGCGAGCCCGCGCGCCGCAGACCTGATGTAACTTGGGGCGGATTTCGATCAGTGCCTGAAGTGCCGTATTCCGGTAAAGACCATGGCCAGGCCCAGTTTATCGGCGGCCGCGATCACTTCCTCATCACGCACCGAGCCGCCCGGCTGGATCACGGCTGTCGCGCCGGCCTCGGCCACGGCCTCGAGTCCGTCGGGGAAGGGGAAGAACGCGTCCGACGCCGCCACACAGTCTTTGAGCGGCAGCACGGCCTTCACGGCGCCGAATTTGGCCGCGTCCACCCGGCTCATCTGTCCCGCGCCAACGCCAAGCGTCTGCCCTTCGCGCGCGTAGACAATGGCGTTCGATTTCACGTGCTTGCACACGCGCCACGCGAAGAGCAGGCTGCGCAGCTCTTCGGCCGTGGGCGGCCGCCACGTGACCACCTTCAGTTCCGACTCTGTCACCCGGCCCGTGTCGGCGTCCTGCAAGAGCAATCCTCCCGACACCTGCTTTACGATGGGACGAGCCGGCGCTGCCTTCACTTCCACTAGGCGCAGATTCTTCTTCGCCGCAAAGCGTTCGCGCGCGTCTTGAGAAAACGCCGGAGC
Source organism: uncultured Acidobacteriota bacterium (assembly GCA_963830785.1). GTDB lineage: Bacteria > Acidobacteriota > Terriglobia > Terriglobales > Acidobacteriaceae > Telmatobacter. The sequence goes on along the minus strand of CAWHNV010000038.1, from coordinate 15,616 downwards.
GGCAATGGCTTCCACAAACAGCTTGGCGATTTCTTCCGCCGCCGCGCCATCCACTTCGCGATTGATGCCGATGACTCCGCCGAAGGCCGACACCGGATCACACTCCAAAGCTTTTTTGTAGGCTTCGAGAATCGTCGCGCCCGTTGCCGCGCCGCAGGGGTTGGTGTGCTTCACAATGACGCAGGCTGTTTCCTCGAACTCCTGCACCAGCTCCCAGCAGGCGTCCAGGTCGACGAGATTGTTGAAACTGAGCTCTTTTCCCTGGAATTGATGCGCGCCGGCGATGCCGAGGCCGGAGCCGTCGGCGTAGAGTGCTGCGCGCTGATGAGGATTTTCGCCGTAGCGCAGGGCCTGCGCCTGCGGCATGTTGATGCGCAGCGTGGCTGGCAGAGATGCAGCGTCGAATGCGGCGGGAGCTTCGGGGGCGGGCGCGCCGGCGATCTGATCGAGTGTGCTCGCAATCGCGGAGTCGTATGCAGAGGTAAGAGCAAAAGCCTGTTTTGCCAGCCGCCAGCGCGTGGCGCGGGTCAGCGCTGCGGCGCCGTGGACGCTTTTCATCTCTTGGATTAGTGCGGGGTAATCCAAGACTTGCGTCACAATGGCGACGTCTTCAAAATTCTTCGCTGCCGAGCGCACCATTGACGGGCCGCCAATGTCGATGTTCTCGATCAGGTGCCCGAATGCGACGCCGGGCTGTGCGGCGGTCTTCTCAAAGGCGTAGAGATTGACCACTACCATGTCGATGGGCTCAATGCCGTGCGCTTTTACTGCCGCTTCGTGCTCGGCGTTACCGCGAATATAGAGCAGGCCGCCATGCACGCGCGGATGCAGTGTCTTCACGCGTCCGTCGAGCATTTCGGGAAAGCCAGTCAGGTCGCTGATGTCTTTGACCGCAAGGCCGGCCTCACGCAGGGCGCGAGCGGTCCCGCCGGTTGAAATCAGATCCACACCGAAACCTGTCAGCGCCCGTGCAAACTCCACCAGTCCGGTCTTGTCGGTTACGCTGAGCAACGCGCGGCGAATTGTCTTCGCGCCGGGCCCATTTGCCTTTGCCTCCGCACTCACCATGCCTCTCCTGTCTTGAGCAGCCTAAACTCGGTCATCCTGAGCGAAGTTTGGCGCAATTTGCGCCAAACGCAGTCGAAGGACCTGAATTCTCATAACGTCCGTTTGCGAGCCCATCGGACGCAGACCAAACTCCAGAGTACATCGACATCTCGCGATGGGTTGTGAATCGGAAGGCCACAATCGTCCGCGAGAATTTGCCGCCGCCGCAGATTGATTTCACTTCACGCGGCTCAACCGCCGATGCTTTAGAGTGTTGATATGGGTAGTTATTCCACCAGCCCCCCGCCGGAGATTCTTCCTCCGCAGAGCCAATCGACGCCACCGCCGCCGCCTCGCCGGCGGCGTCGCTGGGCTTCCGCCCCGGCCACCTATCTGCTCGTGGGCATCAATTGCGCGGTGTTTCTGCTCATGGTGCTGCGCGGCGTCAGCATCTGGATGCCGACCGTCGATCAGCTCATGCACTGGGGCGCTGACAACGCCGGCAACGTTCTCATCGACGGACAGTGGTGGCGCATCGTCACCGCCATGTTTGTGCATGTGGGCATTCTTCACATTGCCACCAACATGTGGTGCCTGTGGAACCTGGGCCTGCTGGCCGAGCCGTTGATGGGCTGGTTTGGTCTGATCTCGGTCTACATTCTTACCGGAGCGGCCGGCAATCTACTGTCCACGGGCTGGAACTGGTTCCATCCCTTACATGACGGCGGAAACATCGTTTTTCCGGCCGGCGCTGGAGCGTCGGGGGCCGTCTTTGGAATCGCCGGCGCGCTGATTGTTTTGCTCAAGTCGAAGCGCCTGCCCATTCCGCAGCACGAACTCAAACGTCTGCGCAAGTCCGTCATCTATTTCGCCGCGATCAACCTGGTCATCGGTCTCTCGCTCGACTTTGGCACTGGATTCACCGGCATTGCGATCGACAATTCCGCGCACATCGGCGGCTTTCTTTGCGGATTGCTGTTTGCCGTGCCGCTGGTGCCGCGCATCGGCTCGCCGCGTAGTATGTTTCAAACGCGCATGCGCCTCGCCGTCGCCGCCACCGTTTTATTGCTGGTTCTTTTCGGGTTCTATCTGGCGCAACTGCCGCGAGGCTGACGTTCTAAGCGGTCGCACTTCGTGCGAAAATATCCACGTACGCTGCCCGTCTCGTCCCATCTGCAGGAGGCAAATAATGGAACGTCGCGAATTCCTCAAGCAAGCCGCCATTACCGCTGCAGCCGTCGCCTCGGCCCCGCGCCTGCACGCATCCGATCCGAAGACTCCCGCCCGACCCATCGCTCGCCGCCCGCTGGGCAAAACCGGAGAGCATCTCTCGATCATCGGCTTCGGCGGCATTGTGGTCATGAACGAAGATCCCAATGCCGCCGTGAACATCGTCGCCGAAGCCGTCGACCGCGGCATCAACTACTTCGATGTCGCGCCCAGCTACGGCAACGCGCAGGAGCGGCTGGGTCCTGGCGCTCAAGCCCTATCGCAACAAGAGCTTTCTGGCCTGCAAAACCGACGGCCGCTTGAAAGACGATTCGCGCGCCGACCTTGAAAACTCGCTCCGGCTGCTTCAGACCGACCACCTCGATCTCTACCAGTTCCACGCGCTCACCAAGATGACCGATCTCGACAAGGTGCTGGGCCCCGGCGGCGCCATGGAAACCTTCGAGGCGGCAAAGAAGGAAGGCAAGATCCGTTACATCGGCTTCTCTGTCCACTCCGTCGAAACCGCGCTCGCCGCCTCGACCGCTACAACTTCGACACGGTGCTCTTTCCGCTGAATTGGTTGCTCGTCACGCAGGCAAACTTCGGTTTGCAGATCCTGACGCGCGCGCAAGAAAAGCAGATGGGCATTCTGTGCCTGAAGAGCATGGCCAAGACCGTGTGGCCGGCCGATCAGCGGCGCAATCATCCTGAGCCCAAGTGCTGGTACCAACCGGCGGCCTTTCCGGATGAGGCTTCGCTCGGCCTGCGCTGGACGCTGGGCCATCCCATCACCGCCGCGATTCCGCCCGGAGACGAGCGCTACTTCCGCCTGGCCATGGACGTGGCCGAGAACTACCAGCCGCTCGAGCCCCACGAAGAGCAGGCTTTGCTGAGTGGAGGCAAAGGCGTAGAGCCGTTTTTCCGATTGGGCAATGACGTGTAAAGACGTACAGCCGGTCTACTGGACGGATGTGTAGCGCCGGTCTCCAGACCCTGCGTACATAGTCTGCGGATGGCAGAATTTTTGAGCCGAATCCCGAAATTTATCTAACCGCCGTTGCGGCAAACTTCTTCACCATGGCCATCAGCAGCTTGCGGTCGCTCTCGTTCAAATTCGAGGAGTAGCGGCGAATCTGCGTGAGAAAACGCAACTCATCGTCCGAGAGGTTCTGCGTATTCATCTGGCGGGCCAGTGTGTCGCTGGCGAAGAACTGCGCGATGGGCAGGTCGAGGGCGTGAGCGATCTTGGCGAGTGTGTCGAGCGAGGGCACGGTGTGGCCGTTTTCCACGCGCGACAGATAACAGCGCAGCAGACCGGTTCTCTTCTCGATGTCTCCCTGTGAAAGTCCCTTCTGCAACCGGTAAGCGCGAATCGTGGTGCCGATCTTCATCCGTCTTCCATCCTGTCCGATGCCCAAGGTTTACTGGCTTGGTAGCAATCAGAATATTATTGCCTTAATAGTTAACATGGGGCGCGGCGGATTGCAAGTGAAAATCTCGCCTGCGTATTCATGCGTATCAACTTGCACAAAACCTCCCGCAACGCGAAAGGACGGCACACAGGATCGCACCTGCGGTAAACCTTCGCAGTGCGTGACTCGTCAGACTGAATACAGGCACAAGAGGCCGGACAGCAAAAATTATGACGCGTGCGGGAGTGGTGGGGATTGTTGTGGCTGGCTGTATCGCGGCCTCGGCGCAGGCGCGGTCCCGGCGACTGGCCCAAGCCCGGCGGCGGCCCCAAACTCGACGGGCGCGCCCGCGTCTTCTGCCGTATCAGGGACAGTGTCGGGTCCCGCGGCAGCGCCCGCGGCTGCTCCGCAGGCTGCCGTTCCCGCTGCCAGCCCAACCATCGCCGGCGGCAAGCTGCATGGCACGGTAAAAAGCGGCAACATCCCGCTTCCCGGCGTCACCGTCACCGCACAAAACACACTCACTGGCAAACGCTACTCCACCACCACCGACATTACCGGCGCGTGGCAGATGAATATTCCTCAGAACGGCCGCTATGTGATCCGCACTCAGTTCGCGGCCTTCGCGCAGGGGTCGCAGGAAGCGGTTCTCAACGCCACAAGCCACGACCAACTCGTGAACTTCGAACTCATTCTGGCATCGCGCCAGGCCGAGCAGGACCAGCAGCAGGCGCAGGCGACGCGGCAGAGCGCAAGCCAAGGCGGCCGCCCTGGTGGAACCGGTCAGAGCGTGCGGCAAATGGCCGGCAACGCTCCGGAAAACGTGAGCCTGGAAAGCGCGCTGAGCGCCGATACCGACACCGGGGCCGGCACCGAAGGCCAGAGCGGCGCGGCGCTGCCCTCGATCGCCGCCAACTCCGACTTCAGCGACGAATCGGTGGCGATCACCGGCCAGGCCGGGCAAGTGAGCGCATACGCCGGCATGAATCCTGACGACCGGCTCAATGCGGGCATGGGACCAGGCGGTCCCGGCGGGCAGGGCGGCCCCGGCCAAGGCGGCAACATCGCGGGCCAGGGTGGCTTGTTTGGCGGATACGGCGGCGGCGGAGGGTTCGGCGGAGCCTTCGGCGGCGGTGGTTTTGGCGGAGGCGGCGGGTTTGGCGGTGGTGGGCGGCGGCTTCGGCGGACGGGGTGGCGGCGGCGGTGGTGGCGGCGGAAGAAATTTCCGCGGCTTCAATCCCGCGCCAGCCTCACGGCGCCATCGCGTGGAACAACACCACTTCTTACTTCAATGCGCAGCCGTTTGCTCTTAGCCCGCAGCAGCAGGGGCAGCCGGTCAATGGGTCCAATAAATTCACGATCTCCTTCATGAGCGCGCCGTACATTCCGCACCTCACCAAGCCCAGCGGCAAAGACACCGTCTTCCTGACGCTTTCCGGAACGCGCTCGTCTACTCCGGACGTTTTCAACGCCATCGTGCCTACTGCTGCGGAGCGGATGGGCAACTTCACGGGATTGGCTCCGATCTACAACCCTGTAACAGGAACTCAGTTTAGCGGGAATCAAATACCGTCGCCTGCTCCTGGGCAACCGTGTGTAGTTGGCCAGTCAGATTTGTCCGCAGGCCGCGGCGCTGCTCGCGCTCTATCCGCTGCCGAACATTACGCCTGTCGGCGGCCTGCCGTACAACTACAACCTGATCACTACGGGGCAATCGAACTCGACTAACGCTGGCATCCGTTACAACCGCAGCCTGGGCGCGAACGCCACGCAACCCGGCGGCCGCGGCGGCTTCGGCGGTGGCGGCGGGCGTCGCGGCGGATCGCAAAATCAGGGCCTGCGCCAGAGCATCAACTTCAATTACAACCAGAGCCACTCGGCCTCCGACAGCGTCAACTTCATTCCCGAGCTCGGCGGCAAAAGCGCTTCGAACTCGTACTCGCTGCAGGCCGGCTACACGGTCGGCTACCATCGCTTCACCAGCATCTTCAATTCCAATTGGAACCGCTCCAACAGTCACGCCACGAACTTCTTCACCAATACGACGGACAATCCCGCCGCGAACGAGGGCATCAACGTGCCGAACAACGTCCCGCTCAACTACGGCATCCCCTCCATTCAATTGAGCCAGTTGACGGGCCTTTCGCAGATGCAGCCGAGTTTTTCCATCTCGCAGACCATCGCGTTCTCCGAAGTTCTGAGCTGGATTCACGGCAAGCACAACATGCGTTACGGCGCCGATTACCGCCGCGTGCATCGCGACTTCCTTGCTGGCTCGAACGGCACCGGGAGTTTCACTTTCACCGGCCTGTTTACGGAGGACCCGGCGCAGGATGCGACGACGGGCTCGGCGCTGGCCGACTTTCTGCTCGGTCTGCCGCAGACCACCACCCTGAACTCCTCGCTGGCCAAGAGCTACCTGCGCGATAACGTCTACGACGCGTACGCCATGGATGACTGGCGCGCGCTGCCGTCGCTCACTCTCAACTACGGCGTGCGCTACGAGTTCTTTGCGCCTTACACAGAAAAGTACAACCGGCTCGCCGATGTTGCCACCAATCCGGATGGAGAATTCTCGAGCGAGAGCGAAGTTACTGCGGGCTCCAACGGCATGCCTAATTCACTCGTCTACCCATTTCGCACCGCCTTCCGGCCCAGCGTCGGCATTGCCTGGCGTGTGCCGAAGATCAAGAGCACCGTGCTCCGCGCCGGCTACGGCATGAACTACAGCGTCGGCCAATACGGCACGTTTGCCAATGTCATGGCTCACCAGCCGCCCTTCACGAATTTGCAGATCAATCAGGAAGAGGTGGGAAACATACCGTCTTCGGCTTGCGCGAAGTCATTCACGTGCTTCACGCTGGCTAATGGGTTTCCCTCGGCAAATGCGCTGGGCAGTTACGCGCTCGATCCGCGCTATCCCATGCCGTACGTGATGGCCTGGAACCTCGATTTGCAGAAGACGCTGCCCTGGCAAATCGTGCTGAACGTTGGCTACAACGGCTCGCGCGCCAACCATCAGGCCACGACGATCGCGCCGCGCGCGGTTCCCAGCAGTCCGGGTACCAATCCCACAAACCTGAACTTCAGCTACGACGAGGCGCTGTCGTTCTCCAAGTTCAATGCCGGCACGGTGAGCGCGCAAAAGCGCCTGCAGCACGGCGTTGCCGTGGGTGCCTATTACAAGTGGTCGCACATCATCGACGATGCCGGCGCATTGAATTCCGGCGGCGGCTCAAGCGTGCAGGACTGGCAAAATGTGCTCGGAGATCTGGGCAACTCGAGCATCGACATTCGCCAGTCGATTAGCGGCACGTATCTTTACGAACTACCTTTTGGCGCAGACAAATTCTGGGTCACCACCGGTGTCGGCTCGCACATCCTCGAGGGCTTCTCGGTCTCCGGCAGCTTCACTTTTGCCACCGGAGGCTGGCTGAGCCCCAGCTATACGGCATCCGTCACCTCCACGTCATGTGGCACGGGCGGAGTTTTTCGCCCCAATCTCACCGGTATTTCGCCCACGGCCGGCGGTGGTTCGCTGCATGAGTGGTTCAACCCAGCAGCCTACGCGCTACCGCCAAACGCCGGTAGTTCCACCTACCCGTATCCATGCGGCGTGTTCGGCAATGCGCCGCGCAACTCCATCGAAGGGCCGGGCACGGTGCAAAACAATATGGCGCTCTCCAAGACCATCGGCATGGGCGAAACGCGCACCATGGAAATCCGCGCGCAAATCAACAACGTTTTTAATACCGTGCAGTATTCGGGCGTAGGAACAACCGTGAACTCGCCCAATTTCGGCCAGGTGACCTCGGTCGGCCAGATGCGCAACTTCACGTTTTTGGCGAGATTCAGGTTTTGAGAGACAGCGGGTTTGCCGCGCTTCGCGCGTGTTCGCAAGTTAGCGAATCAGCAAAATGGCAAGTTTGAGAATGAGGCTACAAGCGAGATGAAGGGAATTGTACAAAGGACGGGCACAACGCTGGCGCTGCTAGCGCTGGCGGCTCCCGGTGTGCCTCCCGTTTTCCCGCAATCGCCGGGCCAGGTCACCAACACGCCGCAGGGCGGATTCATGCTCAAGGCCAACGCCGACCTGGTCCTGACCAACGTGGTGGCGCGCGACGCCAAAGACCGGCGAACTCGTGAAGGACCTCAAGCAGAGCGACTTCAAAGATCTACGAAAACGGCAAAGAGCAGCAGATCACGACCTTCGATTTCGAAAGCGTCGACATGGCCACGCCGCTCAAGGAGGCCACGGTGAGCGGCCTCGCCGCCGGTCCCACCGGCAGCAAAGCGGTCGTCGTGGCCAAGCCCGAGGAACTGCGCAATCATCGGCTCATCGTCATGTTCTTCGACCTCACCTCGATGCAGCCTGAAGATCTCGAGCGCAGCGTGGAAGCGGCGCAGACCTTCCTGAAAACCAAGATGCAGCCCGCCGATCTGGTCGCGCTGGTGTCTCTCGGCGACACGCTCACCGTCGATCAGGACTTTACCGCCGACAAAAACGCGCTCATCAACGAAGTGGGCGCCTACAACGGCACCGAAGGCCAGGGCTTCGCCGAGGGCGCGACCGCCACCTCGCAACCAGGTGGAAGACACCACCGCCTACACGCCCGACGAAAGCGAGTACAACGACCTCAACACCGACCGCGAGCTCTTCGCGCTGCGCGCCATCTCCCAGTCGCTCGCCAAAATCAACGAGAAAAAGTCGCTGCTCTACTTCTCCGGCGGCATCTCGCGCGACGGCATTGAGAATCAAGCCTCGATTCGCTCGGCCATCAACGCCGCGGTGCGCGCCGATCTCGCCATTTACAGCGTCGACACGCGCGGTCTGCAGGCCATCGGCCCGCTGGGCGACGCCTCGACCGGTAGTCTGCGCGGCACTTCGGGCTACAACGGCGCCGCGCTGACGAACAACATGCAGCAGCAACTTCAACACCCAGGAAGTGATGGCCACGCTCTCCACCGACACCGGCGGCAAGGCCTTCTTCGACTCCAACGACTTTGCGCCTGCCTTCGCGCAGGTGCAGAAAGACACCTCGGCCTACTACGCCATCGGCTTTCACTCCATCGAATCCTGCGCGCGACGGCAAATATCGCAAGCTCACCGTCAAGATCACCAGGCCGGGCATCAAGCTCGAATACCGCCCCGGCTACTACGCGCCCGCCGACTACAAACACTCCGGCAAGGAAGACCGCGAGCAGGAACTGCAGGACCAGCTCGCCAGCGACCTGCCCGCGACCGACATCGCGGTCTACATGGACGCCATGTACTTCCGCCTCGACGCCAACCGCTATCTACATGCCGGTTTCGCTGGTCGTGCCCGGCTCGCAGATTCCGTTTGTGAAAGGCGGCGACAAGGACAAGGCCACGCTCGACATCATCGGCGCCGTGATCGACGAGACCAAGCGCCCGGTGGGCCGCGTGCGCGACACCGTCAAGCTCAATCTCGATGCCTCGCAGCAGGCGCGGCAGAAAAATATCCAGTACACCACCAGCTTCAACCTGCCGCCCGGCAAATACCAGATCAAATTTGTGGTGCGCGAAAACGAAACCGGCCGCATGGGTTCGTTCATCGCCGAGGTCACGCTGCCCGATCTCAAAAAGGCCCCGCTCAAAATGAGTTCAATTGTGCTGGCCTCGCAGCGTGAACCGAGCAAGAAGCAGGACCCGCTGGTGCGCAACGGCGAGGAGTACGTGCCCAACATCAGCCACGTCTTCCGCCAGGACCAGCACCTCTATCTGCTCTACGAGGTCTACGATCCCGCGCACGAAAAGGCCGCCGGTGCCGACGAGCCGAAGGGTTCAAAGCCGGGCATCAATCTGTTGAGCAGCCTGGAACTGATTCAGGGATCGACCAAGGTGTACGAGACGCCGATCGTGCAGGCCAAGGCCGTCAACGTCGAAGGCCGCGATGCAGTCGCCTTCGAACTCGACGTGCCGCTCAATGGACTCAAGCCCGGCCAGTATCTTTGCCAGTTGAATGTGATCGACGATGCTGCGGGCAGTTTCGCGTTTCCGCGTTTTGCGGTGCTGGTGCGCGAGCCGCCTGCGCCGCCGGCTACGACCGCCGTTACTCCGCCAACTCCAGCAACCGGCGGCTCCGAGTAAGCGGACGCCCGACGGGGCTACAGCAAACCGCGTCCGTTATTCGGGCTGCTGCGTCTTTGTTTTTTCGGTGGGGCTGTTGCCATACGGGCAGTGCCGGCAGCCTGAGCCGCAGCAACTTCCGCGTTTCAAGTGGTACGCGGCGGTAAACACTATCAGTGAGCCCTCGAAGTAGTAATCTTCGGGTTCGAGTTTGCGGGGCTCTGTGGCGGGCGGATCCTGGTCCATGCTCCTATTCTCCCGTAATGACCCGCGGCGATGGATCGGCCGCCGCATGCAGCCGGTAAAATCGATTCATGGCACTCACCGCACAAGACCGCGCCCGCAAAATCAAGATCATTCTCTTCGACGTCGACGGCGTATGGACCGACGGCACCATCTGGCTCGTCCCCGCCGCCCCTGCGGGCGGCAGACTTTTGGACGAGATCGGCGGCAAGGAAAGCATCGGCTTTGGCGTGAACTCGACCACGATGATCGAAGCCAAGGGCTACAGCGCCCACGACGGCACGGCCATCTCGCTGGCGCGCATCGGCGGCCTGAAGTGCGGCGTCATCACCAAGCGCATCAGCGAAACCGTGGCCACGCGCGCCCGCGACCTCAAGCTCGAATTCGTCTACCAGGGCTGCGCCTTCAAGATGCAGGCCATCCGCGAAATCATCGAGAAAGAGGGCGTCACGCTCGACGAGATCTGCTACGTGGGCGACGACGTCATCGACCTGCCGGCCATGCGCGAGGTGGGCTTTGCCGTTGCCGTGGCCAACGCGCGCGAACGCGTGAAGGCCGAAGCGCACTACGTCACGCCCAACTCCGGCGGCTACGGCGCGGCGCGCGACGCCGTCGAGTTCATTCTCGAAGCCAAGGGCACGCTCGACCAGTGCATCGAAGCCTACATCGACGAGCGCAATCCGATTCCGCCGTCGATGGACATCGGCCGCGGCGGCGCTGATCTGAAGTAGTTCGATTCTGTTATGGAAACCACCCCTAAACGCGCAGTCGTTCTCCTGAGCGGTGGCCTCGACTCGGCCACCGTGCTGGCCATCGCGAAAGCCGAGGGCTACGAGCCCTACGCGCTCTCGTTCTCCTACGGCCAGCGCCACGCGTGGGAGCTCGAAGCCGCCAAACGCGTGGCCGCGTCCATCGGCGTGGCCGAACATCGCATCGCCACCATCGATCTGCGCGCCTTCGGCGGCTCCGCGCTCACCGCCGACATCGACGTTCCCAAGGGCCGCGCCGCCGATGAGATGTCCCACGGCATTCCCATCACCTACGTGCCCGCGCGCAACACCATCTTTCTCTCCTTTGCGCTGGCGTGGGCTGAGGTGCTGGGCGCGAGCGACATCTTTCTCGGCGTCAATGCGCTCGACTACTCCGGCTATCCCGATTGCCGGCCCGAATTCATCGAGGCCTTTGAGAAGATGGCGAACCTCGCCACCAAGGCCGGCGTCGAAGGCCGCCAGCATCTCAAGATTCACACGCCGCTCATCGCCATGACCAAGGCGCAGATCATCGCCAAGGGAATCGAACTGGGCGTGGATTACGGGCTGACCAGCAGTTGCTACGATCCGTCGCCCACGCGGCGCGCCCTGCGGCCAGTGCGACTCGTGCCTGCTGCGCCAGAAGGGCTTCCGCGAGAACGGAATCGAAGATCCGCTGCGAAAGACAGCTTCTAGCTGCTAGCTTCTAGCTTTGTCTCGTTGGAGCCAATGATCGTTGCGTTCCGCACGAAAGAGCTAGAAGCTAGTAGCTAGAGGCTAGAAGCTGCTTTTATGTACTCGGTCAAAGAAATCTTCTACACCCTGCAGGGCGAGGGCGCGCACACGGGGCGCGCCGCGGTCTTCTGCCGCTTTGCGGGCTGCAATCTCTGGTCGGGACGCGAGGCCGATCGCGCTTCGGCAATCTGCCGGTTCTGCGACACGGATTTTGCGGACACCAACGGGCCAGGCGGCGGAAAGTTTACACTGGCCGCAGATCTGGCTGCGGCTGTTGAAGAAAAATGGCGCGCTCGCTCGTGCCCAGGTCTCAAAGTTGAGACCCGGGGTGCCCCAAATGCAGGTCCTTCGACTCGTCCGCCTGAGGGCGGACTCGCTCAGGATGACAGGCCTTTGAGGAAGTTCGTCGTGTGCACAGGCGGCGAGCCGTTGCTGCAGATGGACGAATCGCTGATCGATGCGCTGCACGCATACGATTTTGAGATTGCCGTCGAAACCAATGGAACCATCGCGGCTCCGGCGGGTCTTGACTGGATCTGCGTTAGTCCCAAGGCTGGAACGGAGATAAAACAGCGCACGGGCGACGAGCTGAAGCTGGTTTATCCGCAACCCTACGCCGACCCGGCCGTGTTCGAGTCGCTCCAGTTCCGCCATTTTTTTCTGCAGCCGATGGACGGCCCACTCCGCGACGACAACACGCAAGCGGCGCTCAGGTATTGCCTCGATCACCCGCGCTGGCGCCTGAGCCTGCAGACGCACAAGCTGCTTAACATTCCGTGACTCGTGGACCGTGGGCGCGGAAGACGGGCTTGACGGCCCACGGTTCACGGTTCCCGTCTCTTTTCCGCCTCCGTCAGCCAGCCCCGCAGCAGCTTTTCTGCGGGCACGCTCGACAGATATGGCTTGATGTCCAGCACCGGCGTACCGTCCAGCATGTCTACTCCACGAACGCGCAAGGAGGCGCCTTCGCGGCGGAGCAACTCGACCACGGTCAGGCCGATCGGGTTGGGGCGTCGCGGCGAGCGCGTGGAGAAGACTCCGTGCGGCTTGCCTGCATCAGTAGGCGGGTGCGCGACGAGATCGAAGCCATCGGCGCGGTCGAATTCCCAGAGCACAAAGAGGTGCGAAAAGCCCTCGATGTCGAGCAGACCCGGCTCGAATTCGCGCAGCAATTCGATTGTGCCCTCGGCATCATGCCGTGCGCCCAGACCTTTGGGAATGGCGGAGGTTTCGTGATAAGGGCTATGAATGAATGCGATGGGCTGGGCGGTAAACATGGCAACGCCTCCGCATTTCATGGTAAGCGTGCCGCCAGCAGAATCGAAACCGTGCTCGCACCGGACGCCTTGTGCCTCGCTCTGGGCAAGTGCGCGCCGGAACTCCCGCACGCCAGCCAGTCCGAACTACAGCTCTGGTCAACCAGCGCGCATTTCGGGAATCAAGAGCGATTACGCGCGCCGCTTTTAGCGCCGCGAGGAGTTGCTTCGGGGTTTCGATGAAGTGCGGTGCCGCCGCGGACCGTATTCCTCCAGGAGGAGACAAAGCCCTTCCTGAAAGCGGCTTTTCCCGATCTCAATCCGCCCGCCGCTGAAGACCTCTGCGATGCGCGGGAATTTACCTTTAGCGATCTGCGCTTTCGCGAACTCCATGTCGACTGCCGTTTCGCTGGCTGCTTCGCGGAGTGCATGACCAAAAACGAAGTCGTCAACGATGCCGAGAAGGGTTAGCTTCTGCTTCGCCGAAATCGAAGTCTCTGCAAGAGCCTCAAGGCACTGCTCCATGTGGCGCAGCGCATTGATCCCAGGAGGGGCCGATTGCATCGAGATGAGCGCCCAGGGATGACGCAGAAGGACCGCGTGCGTCCGTATCGCAATTTCGCTGATCGCGCGCTTCCAATTCCTGGGCACGGCAGGCAGTAGCGCTTCGTTCATCAGCGCGTCATCCATAACCGCCACCAGGTCGTCCTTTGCCTTGACGTAATAGTAGAGGCTCATGGTTCCGACGCCGAGCTGCTGGGCCACGCGGCGCATCGAAACCGCCCGAAATCCTTCGGCGTCGGCGACAGCGAGTGCCGCGGCGCCAATGGCTTCGCGGCTGAGTTGGATTTTTGCTCTTGACATTCGTACGCTGTACCATTATATCTATTCGTACTAAGTACGAAACGCGTTTTTCGAGTGCAGTTCAAACCCCCGGAGGAAAACATCTATGCGGGCAGCCGTCGTTGAAGTTCCCAGCCAGGCGCCGAAGTACCAATCCTTTTCCGATCCTGTCGTCGAAGACACCGAAGTCCTGATCCGCGTGCACGCCGCCGGATTGCATCCCATTGTGAAGGGTCTCGCCAGCGGCTCGCACTATGCCAGCGCGAAGGGCCAGGGCCCATCCGTTCCCGGCATCGATGGAGTCGGAGCTCTCGACGACGGCAGCCGCGTGTATTTTGTCTTCGTTCGCAGGCCCTGGGGAACGATGGCTGAACGTGCGGCTGCTCCGCGCAAGATGTGTATTCCTGTGCCGGAAAAACTCGGCGACGCGGAGGCCGCGGCGATCGCGAATCCCGGCATGTCGGCGTGGCTCTCGTTGAAAGAGCGCGCCGGCGTGGCTCGGGGAGAAACGGTGCTCATCATGGGCGCGACGGGCGTGGCCGGCCAACTCGCCATTCAGTCGGCGCGGCTGCTGGGAGCCAAGCGCGTGATTGCCGCTGGCCGCAATGTCGACGCTCTGGCTGGGGCTAATGTCGACGCGGTCATCGCGCTCGGGCAGCCGGAAGACGCCATCCGAGACGCCCTTACCGCAGAGGCTGCCTCCGGCATCGATGTCGTGGTCGATTATCTTTGGGGCCGGCCCACGGAGTTGCTTCTCGAAGCGTTGGCCCGAGGCTTCAAAGCGCAGGCCACGCAAAGAACCCGCCTGGTCGAAGTGGGCGCAAGTGCAGGCCGGACCATTACCCTTCCGGCTGAAGTGCTGCGCAGCATCGATCTCACGCTTCTGGGCCGGGGGCTCCGGGGGGTCGTCTCCCCGGGCTGGCACAGCTAAGAAGTCACGGAAGTTTCGCGTGGAAGTCACGGCGGCTGCGATGCCGCGATCGGTTGATATCGCACCTTGTGACCATGAGGGTCGCGATTATCACCGAGTCCTTCCCACCCGACATCAACGGCGTCGCGCACTGCGTCCTGCGGGTCGCCGAACTCCTCGCCAGCTACGGCCACCATCCCCTCGTCATCGCGCCCCAGCCGCCAGGCGAGCGGGGGGCGTGCGAAGTGGAGAAGAAAGGGGCGCACGGCAGGGACATGTTTCCGTTCCCGGTCGTGCGCGTTCCCGCGGTGCCGCTGCCCGGCTACCCGAGTTTCCGGCTCGGCCTGCCCAGCCGCCGGGTCCGGGCGGCGCTCGTCAGGCACCGGGCCGAGGTGGTGCACCTGGCCAGCCCGGTCTTCCTGGGCGCGCACGGCGCCGCCGTGGCCCGGCGGCTCGGCCTGCCCACGGTCGCGGTGTACCAGACCGACCTGCCGTCCTACGCGCGGGCGTACCTGGTGGGGCTGGCGGTGCGCGAGTGGCTGACCGGTGAGGGCGCACCGGAAGAAGATGGCGCGGGACGGGACGGCGCTGGGCGCGAACCCGTGAACCTGAACGTCTTAAGCAGGCCTTCAGGAAACTTGGAGCTTAACAGACGGTTACCCTTGGCTCCCCTCAAGGTCCGGAACCGATTATCAGAACGTAACGAGAGGACGAAGCCGCACAGCGGCACGGAGCTGAGGGCAGAACCCATGAGCCAGACCAACGACCCGAACGATTCAGAACAGCGCCCGAGCGGCCAGGGCTATCCAGCCGGACCGGGACCCGCTGCCTACGCCGGCGGTGCCGGCTATCCGGGTGGACCGGGTTATGGCACTGGATACGGCTTCACCACCAACCGCCGCCGCCACCGCGCCGGAACCACAAGCGCGGGCTGATCATCACCGGCGCCGCGGCGCTCGTCGCGGGCGCCGCCGCAGGCGGCCTGATCGGCGGCCTGCACCCAGACCTGGTGAGCACGGCCACCGCCACCTCCAAGACCATGCTTTCCACCACCCAGATCGCGTCCCGGGTGGACCCCGGACTGGTGGACGTGGTGTCCACGCTTGGCGATGAGCAGG
>CAWHNV010000037.1:0-15304 GCA_963830785.1 uncultured Acidobacteriota bacterium | reverse complement strand
CTTCGTACCTAGCAGCGGCCGCAAAATCGCGCCCTCCGGGCTTTCTAGTTTCGGACTGATTCCTGCTAGACCCTGAGTCCACGCCCCACGCAGAAACTTGGCCAGAACCGTCTCTGCCTGGTCGTCGAGCGTATGCGCCGTCGCGACTGCATCGAGCAGCACTTTGGACAGGAGCTGTCGGAACCACGAATAGCGCAGCCGCCGCGCAGCTTCTTCGATGGTCTCGGCCGACTTGCCAGTTTTCGCGTCGGCCCGTGCTTCGGCAGCCGTATCCACGTGCGCCTCATGAAACGGCACGTCCAGTTTTGCCGCCAGTTCGCGGCAGAATTCGAGATCGCCGTCCGCCTCTGCGCCGCGCAGGCCGTGGTGCAGATGCGCGGCAAGGAGAACAAGACCCAGCTCCTGGCGTCGCGCCGCTAACGCGCATAGCAGCGCCACCGAGTCCGCGCCGCCAGAGAGCGCGACGGCCAAACGCATGCCGGGCTTGAGCAGGGAAGTATCGAGCGGCAGACCCGGAAGGGAACCAGGGCCGGATTTCGACTTGGGCAATCGGGGCACTAGAGGATGATAGCGCGACAGCGCCGAGCCGCCGGGTTTTCAGTCTCTCAGTGAACGGCCTTGTTTGGAGCCGCAGTGAAACCCCTTGTCAGAGTAGTAGTCATTATGGTGTGACCGGCTCGATGCGCTAGTCATGGGTTAGGCTGAGTTTGTTTGACGAACTACAGTCCAGAGCCACAAGCGGAGGGAACCGGTCATGAGAGAGAAGTTACGATTTTTGGGTTTGGATGTCCATGCCGAAACGATAGCCGTAGCAGTAGCCGAGTCTGATGGCGAGGTTCGCAGCCTGGGAACGATTGCCAACCGCGAAGATTCGATCCGCAAGTTCATCAGGAGGTTTGGCCCGACCGAGCATTTGCGGGCCTGTTATGAAGCGGGGCCGACAGGGTTCGTACTTTACTGGCAGCTGGCGCAGTTGGGTGTCGACTGCGCGGTGGTGGCGCCGAGCCTTGTTCCGAGGAAGCCCGGAGACCGCGTGAAGACTGATCGGCGGGACGCGTTGAAGCTGGCACGCAGTCATCGCTCCGGAGATCTAACCGCAGTGTGGGTTCCCGACGAAGACTCCGAGGCGTTGCGCGACCTTGTCCGGCAACGGGAGGCGGCTAAGCAGGATCAGCTGCGTGCGCGGCATCGGTTGACTAAGTTCCTGCTGCGTACGGGTCAGCGTCCACCACTGGGACTGAAGGCGTGGACAGAGCGTTACATGCGGTGGCTTGCGCAGGTCCGCTACACACAGCCGGCGCAGGAAGTCACGCGACTGGATTGCATGAACGAAGTAGAACACATGAGCGCGCGGGTCAAGCGATTGGAAGAGGCCATCCTCGAAGTGGTGAAGCTGGCCCCGCAGCCCATGCAGGACGTAATTCGGGGTCTGCAGGCTCTGCGCGGCGTGGCGCATATCTCGGCAGTCACGATTGC
Organism: uncultured Acidobacteriota bacterium; assembly: GCA_963830785.1. Taxonomy (GTDB): domain Bacteria; phylum Acidobacteriota; class Terriglobia; order Terriglobales; family Acidobacteriaceae; genus Telmatobacter. The sequence continues at coordinate 13,828 of CAWHNV010000037.1, read as the reverse complement.
CTCCGAACTGGGTAACATTTCCTCCCGCTTCGAGAGTGCACGGAAGCTGATGGGTTATTGTGGAGTATTTCCGAGCGAAAACTCCAGTGGCAAGCGCATTCGAAAAGGCGGCATTACGAAGTCCGGCAACGCGCACCTCAGACGCATCGTGGTGGAATCGGCATGGTGCTATCGGCATCTGCCCCGGGTCGGGGAAAAACTGCGCAAGCGACACGAAGGGATTCCGATGGAGATCACCGAAATAGCATGGAAGGCACAGAACCGCCTGCACAAGCGTTATATGAAGCTGATGAACGCGGGCAAGGATCAGAGGAAGGTCATGACGGCGGTCGCGCGCGAACTGTTGGGTTTCATCTGGGCCATAGGAATCAAGGCCGAAGCGATGGCCTGCAAGCAGCAAATGGCAGCATAACCCGGACCCAAAAAACAAAAGCAAAAACTTTCCAAAAAAGGAAAAAGCAAAAACTATTCAACCCGTGAATAACGCTATCCAACTCGAGGACAGGGTCAGCCGCAGCCGGAGCAAGCACGAAGGAGAATCCTCGGCGGAAATATGCGACAGGCTCAGCCGGACTCGCGAAGTTAGTCAGAGGCAGCTCCCGACGGATCATGATTATGCGGTTCCGACCCGCGAATATCAGCTTGATCAATCGTCGCCATTACCTGCCACGGCTGCTGCTGACCCCGTCCTCGAAAAGACAAAAACAAAAACCACCCCAGCGATTCGAAGATGTTGACAGGGTCACACCATATCACTTCCGAATTGACGACAACACGCTCTGAATCCTGTGCCGGTGGTAAATTATGTTTCAATTACAGTCTTCGGCGAGTGGCGGCTAGAAAGGGAAATTTCCTAAAGAGCGCACATGTCTATTCGGCAATTAAATCTCATCGGGACGACTCTGATTGTCGCGATCGGTTCCTCATTGTTCGGGCCGCACCGGCTCTGTGGACAAGCAAACCCAAATCAACCCATTTCAGATCGGCAAATGAGGGAAGTTGTGCCTGCTTCAGTGCCCGAGTTCGCAGTGGCAACCATCAAGCCTGCGCGGAGAAACGGGATGTCCCTTCTCCAATTGATGCCAGATGGCATTCGAATCGAGAACTTTTCCTTGCAGGATATTCTGCGTGCGGCATTCGGAATGCAGGACGATCGCATTTCAGGATCGCCTGACTGGGCGACAGCTGAGCGATTTGACATCGAAGCGAAAGTGGATGATTCCGACGTCGCAAAACTTGGAACGCTCACATTTGAACAACGACGAGCGATGCTGCTACCGCTCCTTGTCGACCGATTCGACCTCAAGTTTCATTACGAGCAAAGAGACCTCCCCACCTATGACCTCGTAATTGCTAAAGGAGGCTCTAAGCTCAAGGAGTCCAACGCAGAATTCACGCAACGGCATATTCGCCCGGTTGGTAGCGGGCAATTGGAATCGATAGGAACCCCTCTGAAGGCTTTGGTTCCCATTCTGTCGCGACAGCTTGGCCGAACCGTCTTCGATAAGACCGGGTTGACCGGCCTCTACGATTACAATCTGCAATGGACGCCAGACAGCGGACTCGGACCTTCCCCAAATGGGTCGAATGGAAATGCGGACTCTGCATCGAGACCCGATTTGTTTACAGCTCTTCGAGAGCAGCTTGGCTTGAGTCTCGAATCTCAAAAAGGGCCGGTCGAGGTTGCTGTCGTTGACCATATAGGTAAGCCGAACGCCAACTGATTTTCCCGCACCACAGAAATCGGCGCCTTCGGCGTCGCTTCGGATTAGTTCTGGGCGACCGTCGATTCGGAAATGATATGGTGTGACCCTGTCAACATCTTCGAATCGCTGGGGTGGTTTTTGTTTTTGTCTTTTCGAGGACGGGGTCAGCAGCAGCCGTGGCAGGTAATGGCGACGATTGATCAAGCTGATATTCGCGGGTCGGAACCGCATAATCATGATCCGTCGGGAGCTGCCTCTGACTAACTTCGCGAGTCCGGCTGAGCCTGTCGCATATTTCCGCCGAGGATTCTCCTTCGTGCTTGCTCCGGCTGCGGCTGACCCTGTCCTCGAGTTGGATAGCGTTATTCACGGGTTGAATAGTTTTTGCTTTTTCCTTTTTTGGAAAGTTTTTGCTTTTGTTTTTTGGGTCCGGGTTATGCTGCCATTTGCTGCTTGCAGGCCATCGCTTCGGCCTTGATTCCTATGGCCCAGATGAAACCCAACAGTTCGCGCGCGACCGCCGTCATGACCTTCCTCTGATCCTTGCCCGCGTTCATCAGCTTCATATAACGCTTGTGCAGGCGGTTCTGTGCCTTCCATGCTATTTCGGTGATCTCCATCGGAATCCCTTCGTGTCGCTTGCGCAGTTTTTCCCCGACCCGGGGCAGATGCCGATAGCACCATGCCGATTCCACCACGATGCGTCTGAGGTGCGCGTTGCCGGACTTCGTAATGCCGCCTTTTCGAATGCGCTTGCCACTGGAGTTTTCGCTCGGAAATACTCCACAATAACCCATCAGCTTCCGTGCACTCTCGAAGCGGGAGGAAATGTTACCCAGTTCGGAGGCAATCGTGACTGCCGAGATATGCGCCACGCCGCGCAGAGCCTGCAGACCCCGAATTACGTCCTGCATGGGCTGCGGGGCCAGCTTCACCACTTCGAGGATGGCCTCTTCCAATCGCTTGACCCGCGCGCTCATGTGTTCTACTTCGTTCATGCAATCCAGTCGCGTGACTTCCTGCGCCGGCTGTGTGTAGCGGACCCGCGCAAGCCACCGCATGTAACGCTCTGTCCACGCCTTCAGTCCCAGTGGTGGACGCTGACCCGTACGCAGCAGGAACTTAGTCAACCGATGCCGCGCACGCAGCTGATCCTGCTTAGCCGCCTCCCGTTGCCGGACAAGGTCGCGCAACGCCTCGGAGTCTTCGTCGGGAACCCACACTGCGGTTAGATCTCCGGAGCGATGACTGCGTGCCAGCTTCAACGCGTCCCGCCGATCAGTCTTCACGCGGTCTCCGGGCTTCCTCGGAACAAGGCTCGGCGCCACCACCGCGCAGTCGACACCCAACTGCGCCAGCTGCCAGTAAAGTACGAACCCTGTCGGCCCCGCTTCATAACAGGCCCGCAAATGCTCGGTCGGGCCAAACCTCCTGATGAACTTGCGGATCGAATCTTCGCGGTTGGCAATCGTTCCCAGGCTGCGAACCTCGCCATCAGACTCGGCTACTGCTACGGCTATCGTTTCGGCATGGACATCCAAACCCAAAAATCGTAACTTCTCTCTCATGACCGGTTCCCTCCGCTTGTGGCTCTGGACTGTAGTTCGTCAAACAAACTCAGCCTAACCCATGACTAGCGCATCGAGCCGGTCACACCATAATGACTAACGCCGGTTTTGGCTCAGGCAGGGGTGACCGGGATTCGGTCCATTTCAGCGTCCAGCGACTTTTTGTCAGGACTCGTGTTCGACCCTTTACCCACGCGCAGCAGGGACCACGCATCTAACCGCGCAGACGGAACGCTCAAAAAGACATGGAAAGACTGGGAAGAAGTTTGGACCGCGAGAGCCTCAAGAGGCGGATTTATGCCGTCTCAGTAGGACTGTGTGCCGTTGCGGCGGTAGCGGGCCTGGCCGGCTGCGAGCTCTACGACAGCCTGACTGGCACTGGCAGCACCACAAGTTCCACGCCCGGCTTCACGACCACCGTGGTCATTGGCGATTCACTCAGTGCCGGATTCCAGAACGGCTCTCTGCTTGACTCGCAGCAGCCGAATGGGTGGGCCAGCCTGGTTGCGAAACAGGCAAACTTTTCGCTTGCCCTGCCTCTCATTGCCTCGCCGGGCGCTCCGGCAGTTTTGCAACTCGTGAGCCTGGGACCGCCCCCGGTGATTCAGCAGGCATCCGGCATCAGCATTGGCCGCGACGATCCGTTGACACAACCATACGACCTCGCCGTCCCCGGCCACCTTCTGAACGACGTAATCAATACCGCGCCGGTGCTCGTGCCTACCACGGACGAAGAGATCATCACGAATCTGGTGCTCGGCTTCCCGCTTGGAGACACGAAGAGCCAGATGAATGAAGCCATCGCACTCAATCCCACGGCGATTTTTGTCTGGGCAGGAAACGACGATGCCTTGCAGGCCGATGAAAGCGGAAGCCCGAGTTCCATGACCCCCGTTTCCACTTTTACCCAGGAAATTACGCAACTGCTGAGCACCCTTCACTCTCAAACCAAAGCCACGCTCATTGTCGGCAATATTCCTGACGTCACCGCCATTCCGTATCTCACGCCGGCGGCCACCGTCATCGCCACGGTGGCAACGGAGACCGGGCTCACGCCAGACGCAGGTTGCCACGGACCTCGGCATCGCCAGACGGAGATCTCGTGAACGCCACCGGCGAAGAGCGAAGTGGAAACCGCCATCAGTCAGATCAAGCAGGGCCAGACGCCCACCCCGCTCACCGCTTCGGGCTTTCTCACCGCGTCCGCGATCGCGCAGGTCCAGTCGACGGTGGACGCATACAATTCCGCAATCAGCGCGGAGGTCACTGCCGTGGGCGGCATCCTTGTCGACATTCACTCATACTTCCAGACGCTCCAGAGCGGCATCACCATTAACAACTACAACGCGACCACAGCATTTCTCGGAGGCCTGTTCAGCCTTGATGGCGTGCACCCGACAAATACCGGCTACGCGCTCATCGCGAACCAGTATATTGACGCGCTGAATTCGAGCGCGAAGACCAACATCACCGAGGTAAACGTTTCTACCGTCGCAGCCGCCGATCCGCTATTTGGCCTCAATGTCACGCCGGGCGAAGCGGTTGGCATTCCGCTGGTCGCCGCGCGCCGTACAGATGCGCTGATAAAGGGCTGCAAAGAGGGCTGCCTCTGAAAAAGCCGGCGTCCCGCGCTTCCTGAGACCCATCCGTCTTACTCCGCAGCATTTTTTACGTGCTGTATGACGGATTGCCAGTCTCCCTCTTTCGTTTGCCGAAACAGGCGAACGGAGGGATACCATGGGCTGTCGCTTCGTTCCAGAAGCCAGCGCCAATTCGGTGCGAACGGCAAAAGAACCCAGGTCGGAACTCCGAGCGCCCCCGCCAGGTGTGCCGTGGAGTTATCGATTGTAATGACGAGATCCATCGCCGTAACTTGCGCCGCGAAGGCATCGATGTCCGTCAATTGATCGACGTCCCGATCAACCAGAATCGGCGCATTCGCGGCTGCGGCCTGCTTTTCGAGATCGTCATGGTTTCCATATTGGAGGCTGACCCACCGCATACTCGAAACAGCGAAGAGCGGCGCCATCAGCGAAAGGTCGATCGAGCGACTGCGCCCCGTCTTTTTGTTCGCCGTATACCAGGCCAGTCCGACGATTTTGCGGCCATCGGAATAACGCGCTCGAAGTTCGGCTCGTCGCAAAGGATCTGCCGCCAGATAGGGCGAAGTGGTTGCCCCGAATGCCGCGCTCGAAGTTCGGAACAGGCCTGGCAGGCTACCGCTGGGCAAATGCGCCGCAATTTCAAGATCCGAATGCCGATCGGGGGCAAAACCACTTACCGCGACGACCTCCGGAAACGATCGCGCAAAGAGCGTTTTCAGTCGCGGATCGCAATCGAGCACGCAGGAAGCTCCAGTACGAATCACATCCGGAATCAGCCCCGCAAACATGATCTCGTCGCCCATACCCTGCTCACCCCAAATCAACAATCGGCCGTCCGGCAATCTTTCGCCATTCCAACGTGGCCAGGGAAAATCCCGTTTCGGGGTATCGAAATCCGAAGTATCCCAGCGTCGTTCCGTGCCAATCCACCCATGAGCAAAGTCACCTTGCAAAAGCAACATATTGGCTTCAGCCGCTGCCGCATCGGCCAACCCGGGGTTCAGCGCCAAAGCCCGGCGGTAGCAAGTGAGGCTCGAATCGATCTGGCCCTGCTCTTTGAAAATGTTCCCGAGATTTACATAAACTTCGGCTGAATCGGGCTTGAGCAGCAGCGCTCGCTGATAGCACGCTCCCGCTTCTCCCAGCCTGCCTTGAGACTGCAAGACGTTGCCGAGGTTGGAATGGTAGGCCGCCGCATTGCCTTTGATATCGATCGCCTTCCGGATCAGGACGAGAGACTCGTCGCTGCGCCCCATTTGGAAAGCGACCATGCCGAGCAGATGCAAACAGTCGGGATGCTGGGAGTCGGTCGCAAGGATCTCGCGGTAGATCTGCTCGGCCTGCGCAAGCCGCCCTGCCTGGTGATCGTCAAGCGCTTTCTGGAGCTTCTTCTCGACGAGTGAAGACTGCACGCCGCTCACGCCTGCACCCCTTCATCCCGGATAGGCCGGCAGGTCGTTGCGCCGCCGTCTACCTCAACGACGGGACAAAGCGCATCAAACACATACATCGCGACTTCGAACAAGGAGCGAGTCACCTTGTCACAGTCTAGGCCAAGGTGACTGCAAATGCGATCAGGCCCACGCGATCAAGCCCGTGCGATTAAGCCCGTGCGATTAAGCCCGTGCGATTAAGCCCGTGCGATTAAGCCCGTGCGATTAAGCATTGACCGAAATGGTGCTCGAAGTCGAATCCGATGACGTGGACGCGGACGTGGACGCGGACGCGGACGCGGACGTAGACGTGGACGACTGCTGTTCACCACCCTGGCCAAACTGCCCAAACAAACTCTGCAACGATGCGAACGCCTGTTGCGCTGAAGACAGGTCTCCTGATTGCAGATCCTGTCCAAGCTGCGACATCAGCTGGCTGACTTGGCTTGATCCGCTGCCGCTACTGCTCTCGGTGTGAAAGTGGCGATGATGATGATGCCCGTATGCTCCCCAAGTTCCCTGGGCAGACTGGGACCATTGCGCCGATTGATTTTGAAAGTCCTGCTGGAGGGTCTGAAAGTCCTGTTGTGCGGCTGTCAGATTTCCTGCCTGAAGGTCCTGTGACAACTGGCTGAACGCTTGTTCAATCGGGTTGCTGCTGGTCTGCGAACTGGTCTGCGAAGAAGATTCGCTTGTTGGCGAAAGGTCTTGCTGCAGAGTGACAAAGTCAGCCTGCGCTGCTGTGAGATTGCCCGACTCGAGATCGCTGCCGAGTTGCTGGAACTCCTTCTCAATCTGCTGGAATGAGTTTAGCGAACTCAAATCGAAATAGCCGTTACCTGAAATCGCTGAAATGGACATGACGATCCTCCATACCCCGACTGGCTACCTTTACGGGATGGCGAATTCCTATCGGCACATCGAGATCGAATTCCAATCCGCCGGATATGACTAAAGTGCGAGCCGGACAAACTGCTCCGCGGATTTGGCGCCCTGCGTGCTCCTAAATGAGAGCGACAACGCAAAGTTAGCCGGCTCCTGACAGTTGGACCCGTAGAAAATTGGCAAATTGCAGCAAGGCGAATGAGAGGGGGATCAGATCGTATGCATGTGCACGCCAGCCAATTCAACCCGAACGCGCAAATGAACGCGATTTACGCGGCAAAAGCCGAGGCCGAGATGGCCGCCGCGCGAACCAGAAAGAAGTTAATCTTCTCTGCCTCCGCACTCGCGAACGATGTCGACGGCGAAGCGGACTGCGTCGTGAGTTTGAGCGGAAGGGACGCATCGCGGGACCAGCCGAACCAGCAGGATAGCCAGAATGACTTCGGTGGGAACCAGCAAAACCCCCAGGCCGACGCAGACGGCAGTCCTTTTTCGGACTGGGCATAACTCCACACTGATCGCATGAGCGCTGGTAGCGTGACGAATCTTCGAGAGAGGAAGAATTTGCCGAGTCCGCCAGGCAAATGTTGCCCACTCCCTTGCTCGCCTGCAGAGTCCTACGATTCGCTCCCTCCTGCAATCTAACTTCAGCCTGCCCAATGGCCGAGCGAAATGCATCAGGCTCCGAATCGCCAGCCCGTCCGGTGCTATACTCCGAGAGCCATGCAAGTCTTTGTCATCCTGCCCGCTGCGGGAATGGGAACCCGCATGGCGGGTCCGCAGCCCAATCCGCAGCCCAAACAATTCCTCGCCCTTGACGGCGTGCCCATCCTCGTTCACTCGCTGCGCGCCTTTGCCGCAGCCCCGCGCGTCACTTCGATTTACGTGGCCGTCCGCAAGCCGGAGATGGAGCGCGCCGAGGCGCAGGTAGCCGAGTACGGCTTCTCAAACCGCGTGCATGTGGTTGAAGGCGGCGAAAAGCGCCAGGAATCCGTGGCCAACGCGCTCAAGGTCCTGCCCGCTGAGGCGGACGACATTGTGCTCGTCCACGACGCCGTGCGCCCTCTCATTGACGTGGCCACCATCGAGCGCACCATCGACGCGGTTGCAGAGAGCGGTGCGGCGATCGTCGGCATTCCCGCCGTGGACACCATCAAACAAGTCGAGCGCACCGCGCATGGAGCGCTGATCACCGCGACCATTCCGCGTGAATTCGTGGTGCAGGCGCAGACGCCGCAGGGCTTCCGCTACGGCCTGCTGGCGCGCGCCTTTGCCGAGGCCGCCGCCGACGGCTTTGTGGGCACCGACGAAGCCTCGCTTCTGGAGCGCGCAGGAATTCCCGTAGCCGTGGTACCCGGTTCTCAGGTTAATCTGAAGATTACGCAGCCCGGCGACCTGGAGCTGGCCGAGTTCTACTTAAAGCAGCGGAGCTCCCGGAGTTAGCGGAGCTAGCAACGACATCGGAACGCCGCACCGCCGCGGGTTTGCCGAACACATAGCTCCATTGCCCACGCAGGCGATTGAACATGGGAAAAACGGACATACGCATCGGTTTTGGCTATGACTCGCACGAGTTCAAGTCCGGCGTGGCGCTGCGCATTGGCGGTATGACGCTCGACCACCCCGAGGGCCTCGCCGGCCACTCCGATGGCGACGTCCTGCTCCATGCCATTACCGACGCATTGCTGGGCGCCGTGGCCGCCGGCGACATTGGCAGCTTCTTTCCGCCCGGCGATCCGCGCTGGAAAGACGCCGACTCCGCCATCTTTCTCAACCTGGCGCTCGAAGAGTTGCAACATGCCGGCTATCGCGTGGTCAATGTCGATACCACGTTGATTCTTGCCGCGCCCAAAATCTCGCCCATCGCCGGCGAAATGTCAGCCCGCGTCGCCGATTTGCTCGGTGTGGACATGGACCAGGTGAGCATCAAGGCCAAAACGCCCGAAGGCCTGAACCTCGATCACGTGGCCCAGTGTCACGCCGTGGTGCTGGTCGAGCGTGTCCAGGAGCCCGAAGAGCTCAAGAGCATGGAAGCCGTCATCGAATCCCAGCGCCAGCTCGAAGACGTGGTCGAAGACCTTCTCTCGCAGGTCCACGGCGTGCCCAAAAAACGGGTCGTCTCTCCCGTCTACGACACTGAAGACATCACGTAGAAGCAGGCGGTGTTTTCAACCCTCGGCCGCTATAGATGCGGGACTTGGTAGCGAAGAATTCGGTCGTCGATCGTCACCAAAACCAAGCCTTCGAGTTGCGCCTGCGCCACCAGCAGCCGGTCAAATGGATCGCGATGAAGAAGTGGCAGCGATCCGGCCCACTCGGCATGCTCGACGGTAACGGGCAGCGCAATGAATGCGTGACGACGGATCGTGTGGGCCACCGATGCTCCAACCTGCAGCTTGCCAGACGCCCTTTTAATCCCGATCTCCCACGCCGATGCGGCGCTCACAAAAACCTCGTTCTCTTGAGAAGCTACTGCGGCGCGAAAATCGGCCGACAAACGGGGATCGTCTGCGTCCCACCAGAGAACGATATGTGTGTCGAGCAGAAGTCGCATTGCCTCAGAGACCGAAATCCCTCAGCACATCATCCGGTAGAGGAGCGTCAAAATCGTCTGCGATATAGGTGATTTTCATGAAGTTCCCGCCTGGCTTGCGCGCTTGCGCCGATCGCGGAGCAGGCACAACCAGCCTCGCCATCGGTTTGCCGGCCTTGGCGATCACGATCTCCTCGCCCTTCGAGGCGCGCTCAACCAGGCTCGAAAGCTTTGTCTTGGCCTCATAGAGATTCACTTGCAGCGGCCCGCTGCGCATCTTGACGCGCTTCTTGGGGGGCTTCGGTGGCGGGTTGGCGGACATGCGACGACTCCTGCTTCATTTCCTGCATCCATTCTGAGCCGATCGGTCGAGTTGGTCAAGTTGGTCAAGCGAGCGATACCCTCGCATTTCTACGCAATCCGTCTGTCACCCTTCTGTTCCTCCTGTTCCTGCCGCCCTTCTGGGTCATCTTCAAAAAGGCGGGCTTCCAGCCATTTCTCTCCATCCTGATGCTGGTTCCCCTCGTGAACTTGCTCGTGCTCTATGTCGTTGCCTTCTCCGAATGGAAGTCCGGCCCAGCGCAGAATTCTTAACTTCTCCGATTTTCATTGCAGATTCATCGCTTTGGCTTTACCTTGACTGCGATGTCTCATTCCATTCCGGAGCGCTCTCTATGAACTTTCTGGCGATGCTTCTGCAAAGTTCGGCTGACGGCATGCAGCAGCAGTTGCAGCAAACCATGATGGTGATGATTCCCATCATTGCGGTTGCGGGCATCATCTGCGTGGCGGTCATCCTCATCCCCTTCTGGTTCATTTGCAAGAAGGCGGGATTCTCTCCCTGGCTCACGCTATTGAACCTCCTGCCGGGAGGCGGCCTGGTGCTCATTTACGTCCTGGCCTTTGCCGAGTGGAAGGTGGTTCCCGCGCAGATTTTGCCCTATCCCCCGCCGTATCAACCACCTTATCCACCCGTTCCGCCCGTGGCCTGAGACGCGCGCTGACTACAGCGGTTCCAGAGTTGCAGGATTCAGAAACCCAGATGCCAAGTGGCGTTTTCCTCAAGAAAACGCCACCTGTCACTGACGCGAGCAGGGCAAGTAAACTCTGGAACCGCTCTTGGGTGCGATAGCATCGTGATTGGAAGCCCTCGTCACGATGCCCGATTCAGTTGCCTCTATTTCTGCGCGTCCGCGCGTCCGATTTGCGCCCTCGCCGACCGGTTTTCTTCACGTCGGCAGCGCGCGCACGTTTATCTTCAACTGGCTTTATGCCCGCCATACAGGCGGAACGATGATCTTGCGCCTTGACGACACCGACGTCGAGCGCAACACCGACGCCAGCGTGCAATCCATCTTCGAAGGCCTGCGCTGGCTAGGGCTCGATTGGGATGAAGAGTACAAGCAATCCGAGCGTCTAGAACTTCACCGAGCTGCAGCCTTCCAAATCCAGGAAAAAAATCTCGCCTATCGCGACTTCACCCCCGCCCACGCGACGGACGACGAGAACTCCTCCGCGCAGGGCGCCTGGCTCTTCAATCCCGGCATGAGGGAAATGTCGCGTGCGGAGAGCGACCGCCGCGCCGCCGCGGGCGAGCCATTTGCTCTCCGCTATCGCGTCCCGCGCGGCCAGGGCCGGATTCTCCACTTTGTCGACGGCGTCTACGGCGCGCAATCCCGGCCCGCCGACGAGGTGGAAGATTTCGCCCTTCTGCGCTCAGACGGCATGCCGACCTACCATCTCGCCTCCTGTGTCGACGATGCCGATCTCCACATCAGCCACATCATTCGCGGCCAGGACCATCTGACCAACTCCTACAAGCACCTGCTTATCTTTGAGGGGTTAGGCGTCGAACCGCCGCAGTTCGCCCACCTGCCGCTTTTGGTCGCGCCCGACGGCACCAAGCTTTCCAAGCGCAAGCACGGCCCAGTCGTCAGCGTCACCACCTATCGCGATGCCGGTTTTCTGCCCCAGGCCTTCGTCAACTTCCTCTGTCTGCTCGGCTGGTCGCCGAAAAACGATCGCGAATTCCTCACCCTCGCCGAACTCACCGATCTTTTCACGCTTGAAGGTGTGAATCGCTCCAACGCGGTCGTCAACTTCACTGAAGAATTGCCGTTCGATGAAAAGGCCGTCTGGCTCAACTCCGAGCACATTCGCGCGTTGCCTGTCGAAGAGCTGAGCCGCCGCCTTGAGCCGTTCTTCGCTCAAGCAGGATTCCATCCAAAACCTGGAAAACTGGAAGTTGTCACGCCGCTCATTCGCGAGCGCATCAAGCTGCTGCGCGATGCCGTTTCCGCAGCCGACTTTTTCTTCGTCGACCAGTTGGCGCCCTACGATCCCGCAGAGCTAATCCCGCAAAAGGGCGATGCTGCTCTCGCCTTGCGCGTTCTCCAAACCGCGCAGCAGGTGTTGACTCAAGCAAATTTCGACCACGATTCGCTGGATGCGGCGCTGCGTTTTGCTGCTGCGCAACTCGGCTTGAAGGCCGGGCCGATGTTCCAGCCCATCCGTGTCGCCGTGTGCGGACGCAAGAACGCCCCACCGCTCTTTGAAACGCTGGTCGTCCTCGGCCGCGAGGTCTGCCTCGAGCGCATCCGCCAAGCCGAAGCAAGGCTTGAGTCGCTCGTGTAGGCCCAGAGGCTGCGTTGACTATTGGCATCGCCAATAAGGCTCACCCCAGGGTCGCAGCGTTCTGGAGGCATAAACGTGGATATTCGCCAAGCAGTTCTCGGCGAGATCGCAATTCGTTCTGATCAGGAACTGGCATCTGTCGATCTCGGCGCCCTGATTCGCCGGTTGGTTATCTTCGATCAAGTCGTTGTGAAATCCTACCGTCTACGCGAGCTTCCGATGCTCGTGCGGACTTTCGGGAAAACCGGGATTCAGGATTTGTTGGGGTCGGGAATCCTGAAACTCTGCTGCGAATTCACGACCATCATCACTGACATTCATCGGAATGGAGTCCGATCCGAGCCTCTGGAGCATTTCACGTTTGGAGTAGTCACTGCAGCAGATCGCGACGGGGACTTGAGAAAAGAACTGGTGAGGCTTCAGGGCGTGCCGGGGCTCAAGAATGACCAACGCAGCGCTATAGAGCAGGCGGTATGGGGCTCGCTCATCCGCCCTCCAGAGACATTCGGTGCAGACTTGTTGAGGCAGATCGACACCGATTTGCGCACGAATACACCAGTGTTGAGGTCCGCCATCTTGAACCAGCTCGGAGGAATGGTCAATCAGGCGGATTGGGCGAGCAGACAGCTCGAAATTGATGTTGAAGAGCCACGGGAGCGAGTCTTCCATATCAAGAGCGGTATCGCCAAAGAATTCGGGAAGTCCCCTGAAGAAACCCATCACTTGCTCCAACGATCTGTAACTGCGGTTGTAAACCTGGAGCATAGGTTGTCGGAGATGGCGGCGTACTCCGCATTGACAGGGTTCCGGGAAACAGAAGCGCCACTGCTCTTCGGAAAACTTGCCGGGATAATCTCGGCCCAAAATCCTAAGCTTGCTGAGGAGCAATTTGAGCGCGTAATCGAGGTCGCGGATGTGCCAGACTTCAAGCCCGGCCAGAAGGTCGATGTTGAAAAGCTCATGAGGATCAGAGAAAGTGCGGAGTGTCGGGACTTCCGGAGGTGGCTCTCCACGGCGGCGGACATCAGCGATTCTGAAATTCGCGTCCAGGCTTCCGGGATGAGGAACAGACTTGGATCACTCGCGAGCAGCCCGGGCGGCAAGGTCGTGCGACTGGCCGCCACCACACTGATCGGCATTCTTCCGCATTACGGACCTGTCCTAGGACCCGCCTCAGGGGTGGTCGATTCGTTCTTAGTTGATCGAGTGCTTCCTCGGTCCGGAGTATTCGCATTCCTGACCGAATTGTACCCGTCGTTATTCGTTTCTGCCTGATCTGCCGCGTGAGGCAACCCCTCCCATGGAAGAATAAGAAGAAGAGCACCGATGACAAACGCAAATTCGGAATCAAATGCCACTCCAGTTCCCTCCAACTTCCTCAGCGAGATCATCGCCGAGGATGTGCGCACACAAAAGTTCGGCGACGCCCAGATCCAGACCCGCTTTCCACCCGAGCCCAACGGCT
>CAWHNV010000036.1:0-141708 GCA_963830785.1 uncultured Acidobacteriota bacterium | reverse complement strand
GCTGCTGTGCAGGTTTTTGACTCCGACGGCAAAGAAGTTCCCGCGCAACTTGAAGACGGCAAGGTGATCTTTGTAGCTAAGGCGCCATCGGTCGGCTACGCGGTCTACGATGTTCGCGCCGCCGCCGCGCCCCCACCTTCAGGGGAGTTGAAGGTCACGTCCTCGTCCCTTGAAAACGCGCGCTACCGGCGAGCCAAGTGAGCCCCAGCATGGCCAAGGCGTTAGGCAGGTGCGTGGCGAAGGTGTTTTGGCCGAAGATCTTGAACATGCCGGCCACCAGCCAGTAGGGGAGCGGCGGTTTTTCAATGTAGCGGATGCCGTTGGTCTTGCCGGTGATCAGGTCGCCGGTTTCGGCCATATGCTGGGCCACCTGGGCGTGCGCTGCGTCCACGTCGTCGAGCAGGGGCGGCGAAAACAAGGAGGCAAAATAAATCGTGACAAAAATGGCTGCGAAAAGCAGCCACACCGTGCGCACAGAAGGCGCGTGGAGCGGGCGATCGATTGTGTTCATGTCTGCTTTCATCGCGATTTTCGTATCAAGTCCAGAATATCAGTCGCGTTTCTCTAGCGTTTCACAGGGCAATGCGGCTGCCAGGTAAGGTCAGGCACGAAAGTCCATATTCTCATCGGTTCGATGAAGCATTAAGATTCACCAAGGAGGAACTCTGTTGCCGTTCTGGAAAGTATTTCTCATTGCGTTCAGCGTGCTGTTGCCGATCATCAACCCTCTCGGGTCGGCGCTGGTCTTTCTGGGGCTGGTGGGCGATGCGCCTCCCAAGGTACTTCGCTCGATGGCGCGCCGGATCGCGATCAACAACATCATCTTCCTTGCGGTTTTCGAGGTATTGGGCGCGGCCATCCTGAAATTCTTCGGCATCTCTTTGCCCATTGTGCAACTGTCCGGAGGTATTGTGGTGGCGGCGATGGGATGGGCCGTCTTGAACGAGCGAAGCGCGGGCGCCGATTCTCGCAACAAGGAGGAAGAGACCGGCCAGAGGGGCGAACCCGACACGAGCCGTCTCGAAGAGGGCGTTTTCTATCCGTATACCTTTCCCATCACTTCAGGGCCGGGGACGCTGGTGGCGCTGCTGACGGTGACCGCGCACATTTCGAATAGGGCTATTAGCAAGGACATTTTGGCGCACGTTGCGGTGTTTCTTGCCATCGTGGTTCTGAGCGTGCTTTGCTATTTCTGCTACGCCTACGCTCCCAGGATCACCAAGGCCATTCCGCCCTCCACGTCGCATGGAATCCTGCGCGTGATCGCGTTCATTCTGCTTTGCATCGGGATCCAGATTGCGTGGAATGGTCTGTCGGCGCTGATTGCAACCGTCGTCAAGCCGTAAGTGCAGGGACGTTGTCGCGATACGTGAGCGTGGCCCCGCGGCAGCGCCAGGGAAATTCCGCGGGGAAACTGGAGGTTCGTGATAGAGTGGGGACGAGCCCGCAACGCGCAGAAAAACCTATCACTTGGAAGCATTTGGAGATCGACAAGAGGAGGCTGTTTCCCCTGGCGAAAAGGTCGTGATCCAAGTGATTTTTTCTCTCGCGCGCTGGCGAACTCTCAAGAATGAGAGACGGTCATGAGTGCATCGTTCCCTCTACAACCAACCGCATCCGGCTCGATGGAGATGACGGAACGGGAATGGGACAAGCTGGTCAACCTGGTTCTGGAAGGCTTCGTGATTCCGGTGCTGGGGCCGGAATTGCTGGTGGTGCCGGAAAACGGTGAGGCGACGCACCTCTACGATATATGGGGCAGCGCGCTGGCGGCACAAACGCAGATCGCCCGACCTGAAGGCGCGCGGCGGTGGACAATCTACGACGTTGCCAACCTGCTGAGCCAGCGAGAGAACGCCGGAGAAGTGGCTTACGACATCGACGACGTGGTGCGCAGGCGGCCGTGGCCCATTCCCGAATCTCTCCAGAGTCTCGCGAAGATTCAGGATTTCTCGCTCTGCGTTACGACCACCGTCGATCACCTGATGTTTCAGGCTATGAACGAGGCGCGCCCGGATACCGAAGTGGAGCAGATCAAGTTCACACCGCGCGGGGTGAAGAGCGCGGTGGATCTACCTAATCATTTTCATCACGATCGGAGTCCTGGTGTGTATCACCTGTTCGGAGCCACCAGCCCGACCGATGGGACCTTCGCGAAAACTGAAGACGACCTGATCGAGTACAGTTGGTCGCTGCTTGACCAGCAATACGCGCCGGAAAACCTGTACGACTTTCTGCAGAAGAAAACCGTTCTGCTTCTGGGCTGCAATCTGCCGGACTGGCTGGGGCGATTCTTCATCCATGCCATCAACGGACGGCGCAATCAGGAAACGATCAATATGTATTATGTGAGCCTGACGTGCGAACCGGGGCTGGCAGGGTACCTGAATCGGCGGCGGGCCAAGGTGGTGACCTCGATTTCGCCGGTGGATTTTGCCGCGCAGCTCTACACGCGGTGGCAGGCGCGCGGCCAGCGCAACGTGACCGGCGCGGCGGCGAGCTCCACGGGTCCCGCGGGGGAGTTCAAGCCCGGAGCCGTCTTTCTGAGCTACGCGAGCGAGGATCGGGCCAAGGTACGCACCATCCGCGATCAGTTGGAAGCCAACAATATCGACACGTGGTTGGACGAACGGGAACTCCCCGCCGATCCCGGCAACGATTACCTGCTGACCATTCGCGAGAACATACGCAAGGCGGCGTTTTTTGTACCCATCATTTCACGAGCACTGGATCGCTCGGGACCGGGGCCTCGTTTCGTGTGGCGGGAATGGCGGATGGCCGAGGACGCGTCCATGGAGCGGCGCAAGGAAGATCGGTACCTGCAGCCGCTGGTCATTGACGACACACCGTCGGGCGCTCAGTTCGTGGAGTCTCCTTATCGCGACCTGCAGTGGGCGCGGCTGCGCGATGGCAAGGTTCCGCCTGAACTCATCGAGACGCTGAGCCGGGGAATCCGCAATTACCGGAGGCCCCGATGAGCGCGACGAGCACGACTAGCGCGCCGACGCCTCTTCCGTCGCAGGCACAGAACCCGTGGCCCGGACTGTTCTGGTACACGGAAGAGCAGGCGCACCTGTTCTTCGGGCGCGAGCAAGAGACGCAGGAACTGCTGCGGCTTATTCAGCGCGAGACACTGACGGTTCTGTTTGGACGCTCGGGACTGGGCAAGACATCGATGCTGCGTGCCGGCGTTTTTCCCCGGCTGCGGCAGGAAGGATATTTTCCAGTGGTTCTGCGGCTCGATTACTCGGCGCATGCCGCGAGTCCAGTGGAACAGGTGAAGGCGCTCACAGAGACGGCCGCGCGCGCCGGCGGAATCGATATCGAGAGCGTGCAAGACAACACGCAGACAGAGACGCTTTGGGAGTATTTCCACCGCGTGCATTTCTGGGGTCCGCGCAACGACCGGCTGACTCCAGTGCTGGTGTTCGATCAGTTTGAAGAGATCTTCACCTTTGGCGACAAGCGGCCGGAGGATACGGAGATCCTGAAGCAACTGGCGGACCTGGCGGAGAATCGCATTCCCGAGGCCGTGCGGCAACGGGCGGAGGCATCGGGCGAACGGCGATCGGTGGAGGCGGGAACGCCCAATTACAAGATCGTGGTTTCGCTGCGCGAAGATTTTGTGTGGCGGCTCGATTCGCTGCGGCCCATTCTTCCTGCCATTCTGCGCAACCGCTTCGGACTGGGTCCGCTGGATGCAGCGCGCGGTCTCGAGATCGTTCGCAACGCGGGAAAACAGTGGGTGACGGATGAGGTTGCGCAAGACATCATCGATGCGGTGATCAGCAGCCGGCGGGGCGAGGGCCTCGAAAGCGCAGCGGAAGAAGTTGAGCCCGCCTATCTGAACGTGATGTGCAACGAGCTGTTCGAGCGCATGGTGACTACGGGGCAAACGCAGATTACGCGCGAGCTGGTGGCCGCTGAGAAGGGCAGCATCCTGGAGCTGCTCTACGAGCGCAGCCTGAGCGGACTCGACGACTCGGTACGGCAATTTCTGGAACAGCAACTGGTGACGCCGGCGGGATTCCGCGCCACGCTGCCGGTGGAGGAGGCGCGGCGCGTACACGTCTCCGATGCCGATCTGCAGAAACTTGTGGACCGGCGGCTGCTGCGATTCGAAGACCGCCTGGGCACGCGGCACGTGGAGCTGGCGCACGATCTGCTGACCGGGTTAGTGCTGAAGAGCCGGCAGGTGCGCGAGCAGGCAGGGCTGCGGCGCAAGCTGCGGCAGGCAAGGATCAGGTCGGCCATTTGGGCAACGGTGGCGCTGGCAGCGATGGCGATGATTTGCGGCACGGTGCTCTACTGGATTGCCTACGTGCATCCGACGACTTCCTACTATGCGACGTTCATGCGGCGCAACGGAACGTACGAGGTGATTGGGCGCTTATCGGGGAGCGACATCAGTCGCCGCTCGGAGTCGCTTAGAGTGACGCGCAAAGGTTTCCGCGGAGAAATGCAGGCCATAGAAGCGATCAACGGCTATGGGCATCTGATCATGGATTCCCAGTTGGACAGCTCGCTGTTCTTTCCCGCCAACGCGATGAACGGGCAGTTCTGCCGGTTGGAATTCAGTTACGACGAAAAAGGACAGGCGGTGCACGAAGTTGCGCTCGACATGCAGGGGCGCATGATCTATGCGCTCAACTACGCGCCCGCGCAGGCTGAAGCGTTGCGCAATGCGCGGCGCGGCTCGGTCGTGGCGGCGGACGGCACCACGGTCATCTCCAGCTTCGAGATTCAATACGATGCGGATGGATACGTGAGTGAGATTCAATTTACCTATCTGAATCAGCAATTTCTTCAGGCCGAAAACCTGTGGGACGCGAAGACGAACTGGAGTTCAATGAACTTTGGCGCCGCCATTATCGACCAGAAGAACACAACACTGGGCACTGCGGCGCAACAGTTTCTGAACCCGGAGAGAGACCCCATCCCCAAAAACGGAGGATTCGTCGCCAAGAGCTACGTTCGGGATGCGCGGGGCGAGCTGCTGCAGACGACCTTTGAAGATTCGAGCGGCAAGCCGGTGGCGCAACCTAGCGGGACCACGCCGGTGGTTCGCTGGCAACTCGACGAGTGGGGGAATCAGACATCGGAAAGCTATTTTGACTCCGCAAGCCAGCCCGCCGTCTGGGATGCAGGAGGTTTCCAGAAGGAAGACTTTACTCTGGACGATCACGGTTCCCTGAAGGAGGAGCGCTTCTTCGGTGCGGATGGGAAGCCGGTAGCCCAGAACGGGACGGGCTGCTATTCCTACGTCTTTGAGCGCGATCAGAACGGCTACGGTACGATGAAAGGCTGCCTGGACGCCGCGGGCACTGTCATGAATCAGGCCGACACTGGGTATCAAAAAATCACGTTTCAATACGATTCCTCGGGGCGCACGATCGGGAACCTTTATTACGATCGCGACGGCAATTCCGTGGCCGATAAGCGCACAGTTGGAACCGCGTTTCCTGTGGGCTGCAACGGCTGGCTGTGGGGATACGATCAGAACTTCAATCGCACGATTTCGGTCTGCCTCAACGCGAAGGGCATGGCGTACGACCCCACGCAGCTGCATCATCTCGCAGAGATTTCTCACGAAGTTGCTTTCGATTTCGCGCGGGCGTTCGAACTGGATCAACAACTGGTGGCACAGGATGCGACGCCGGCATATCGTATGGACCTGGAAGAGGCCGCACTGACAGCGGATCAATTCGATGTGTGCATGACGCAGGCCGCGTCAATCAAGGATTCCGACTTGAGCCAGCCGCAGCTTATCGTTCGCGATGCGCTCCTGCTTGCATGCCAGTACGCAGGCGGCAAGAAATCGGCTGCGCGCGCAACGGCCGCGTCGCTTTCCGGCCGCGTGACTCAGATGCCGGCAGGGCTTTGGGATTTTTCCGGCACGCGCCGCTATATTCAGACATCCAGTCATTTCCAGGCTGGAAGCGATGCCTGGGACAAGCTCCTCTTCAGCCTGCAAAAAGGGGATGGGAAGGGCGCTGCCGATGCCTTGAACCAATTGCAGCCGGCACTGAACGAGTGACGCGCCGGCGCTAACTGCGATGGTTGACTCCTGACACCTGCCCTTACATCGGCGAGGAGCTTGAGCTCTGGTCGGTACGCAGGAGGCTGGCTACTTTCGCGAGGTTTTCGGTCGCGAGCTCTTCGTAACGCTCGAGTAAAGGCCGCGGGCCGAGCGCGGATCCATCAGCAACTGTAGTCGCGGCGGATGCTGGTTCATATCCACGCGGGCGATCGACGCTTTTCTCATGCGGATCGCGGCCCCGCCGTTGCCGGTGATGAGGCGCCCGAGAAACTGGAAAAGGCTGGGATTGTGCCCGACAACGAGAATGCCCTCGCGATCGGCATACTTGGCCAAAAGCTGTTGGAAATCCGCGTAACTTCCATTCAATCCGAGGGCCGGACAGATTTCAACTTTGGCGTCGTACCCCAACTCCGTGCCCACGAGCTGGGCGGTCTGCAAGGCGCGCTTCAACGGGCTGGCGACGATCACGTCAATAGGCGCTTTGAGGGCGCCCAATACGCGCGCCATCAGCATGCACTGCTCTTTGCCCTCCTTGATGAGGCCTCGCTTGCCGTCAAGGACGGGATTTTCGCGAATGGTTCCGGCATTCGCATGGCGCATGAGATAGAGAATCATGGGGATGGTTGCGGCGGGGCTAGAGGACTTGCCGAACTCCTTGAGGGCTCATTTTAACAGATTTGTAACATTTTCGGCGCGCGGGCACGCGGCCGCTTGCGCACTTATGGCCGCGATCTGGGCCGTGAGCGCACGTTGGAGCTATGAATACACGCCCTTGGGTGTCGTTCGCGAACTGCGCCGCTGCGGTGCGAGGAACGGATCTTTCCCCGCCGCCACAGCCCTGCTAAACTAACTGATGTCGCAAATAGGCGCGTAGCTCAGTTGGTTAGAGCGCTTCCTTGACACGGAAGAGGTCGCTGGTTCGAATCCAGTCGTGCCTACCATTTTCCCCTACATTATAAAAGACTTACGATCTTAACCCGGATTTCAGCCAACGAGTTCAACCCGTTATCCAACCCGTGATCGCCTAGGGTTGCGGAATATATGAAAACCCCTCGCGCGTCCGAAGGCAGCCAGCCGATTCTGATGTGCGCACCGCAGCCATTTGAGGCGACCTCGCACGGGAACAGGTCCCCTACGCTATTCTCTGTCGCCAAGTTTTCCGCAAGTCTTTCCTGACTTGCGGAAAACTTGTCTTCTCGTAAGTCAGACCCCGCGCCGCCGGCGCGGGGTCTCTACATCCAAAGATCCTTGTTTATATGCCGAGAATCTCCCGTCGGCTTCATCACTACGTAGTCCGGTAGGGTCGGCAGACATGCTGTAGAGATCGAACATTGTGAGAGATCTCCTTCAAGTCGCGAAGCGACGCGATCAAGAGCTGATTTTTAGGCGATAAAGCGCCTTATTTGACTCAAGGCGGAAAAGCGCCTAATATCACATTAGGCGGAAAAGCGCCTATTCCTTAGCGCGAGGAAAGATACATGGAGACCATCGCTCGTACTCCAGTTCAGCTCGGAAATTCCATTCGGGAACGGCGACGAGAACTCGGCTTGACCCAAGAGCAATTAGCCGAAAAAGTTGGCGTGCGCCAAAGAACAATTTCGGATGTCGAAAGCGCCGGCGCAGCGCGCATCGATACTCTACTGCGAATGCTCGGCGCGCTAGAACTAGAACTACTCGTACGTCCGCGAACCAAAGGTTCCGCAGGCGACATTGAGGCGATTTTCTAATGCCACGCGCACGTTACGAGCCCCTCAACGTCTTTCTGAACAGCCGCCTAGTCGGCCGGCTTCGTCGCGATGTCTCCGGAGCCATCTCGTTTCAGTACGATCCGTCGTGGTTGGAATGGGAATTTGTTATGCCGGTTTCTCTATCGCTTCCTCTGCGTCAACAGGCATACAGCGGCGCCGCCGTAATTGCGGTGTTCGACAATCTGCTACCAGACAACGATCATCTCCGGCGCCAGATCGCCGCGCGCACGCGAGCAGAAGGGGTAGATGCATATAGTCTCTTGAGCGCCATTGGACACGACTGCGTTGGCGCTCTTCAGTTTTTGTCCCAAAACATAGAGCCTGGCCCAGCGGGTGCGATTGAAGGCGATCCAATCAGTGACGATCAGATCGCACTGATCATTGAAGGCCTCGCCACTGCGCCTCTGGGCGTTACGGAGGATGAGAGCTTCAGAATCTCGATCGCCGGCGTACAAGAGAAGACCGCATTTCTGTATCACGATGGAAAGTGGTACAAACCGCGCGGCACAGCGGCCACGACTCACATTTTCAAGCCATCCATCGGCAAGCTTCCTAACGGAGTCGATCTCAGTCACAGTGTTGAGAACGAGTATTTCTGCTTGGAGCTGATCGCGGCAGTGGGGATTGAAACAGCGAAGCCGCAAATCATGACTTTCGGGAAACGGAGAGTCTTGGTGGTGGAGCGATTCGACCGGCGGTGGACTGCGGACGGGAGACTCCTTCGGTTACCGCAAGAAGATTGCTGCCAGGCGCTTTCCATTTCTCCAGTGCAAAAGTACCAGTCGGACGGCGGCCCAGGCATTGTCCAGATACTCCAATTGCTCCGTGGTAGTGACGATCCACTTGCCGATCAGCGGGTGTTTCTAAAGGCAAATATCGTCTTCTGGCTTATGGGCGCGACAGACGGACACGCGAAGAACTTCAGTGTGTTTCTCAGGCCTGGCGGCCGATTCCGATTGACGCCGCTGTACGATGTCATTTCCGCTCAGCCGAGCGTCGATTCTAAGCAACTGCTCTGGAAGAATTTTCGCTTGGCTATGTCCTTCGGAACCAAACCTCACTATGCTTTCCGGCAAGTCGCACCTCGACATTTCTTTCAGACGGCGGCCCTGGCTGGAATCGGGAAGGACGTCGTGCCTTCGATCATCAATGAACTGCGCGACGAGGTGGTAATTGCGATCGATCGCGTTAAAGAAAATCTTCCGTCCGGCTTTCCCGGCAAAATTGCCGACTCCATTTCAAATGGAATTAAGCGGCGCCTTCAGATTCTCGAATCCGGCGATCAAGGAGAATCCTCTGGCGAAGCAATATGAGTTTTCTCTCGTCATCTGACGGCACAAATGAATTGCGTTAAACCGCTCACCGCTAAATTGCAACCTGCTGTGCCACTTATGATAGCGAAGCTATGGCTGGCAAATTCCAGATTGCCTGCACCTCGCAACCAGAATCGCTTATGTGAACCGTCCAGAATCCTGCCGCGAGTCTGCGCATTCCGGAGAAACGTGCCGAGGAGTCTTGCCAGTTTTCCGATAACGATCGTTCAGTTTCCCTTCTGGATGAGTGATTTGGCCTGTTAACCGGCCAATCGCTGCTCATTTTCATTCAGCTGATTTGGAGTTTACGTATTTCGGCGAGCATTTTGGTGAGTCGATTTGCGAGCCGGTCGAGGCGAGAGCGGGCGTGTCCATTGGGGAGCGAACGGCGAAACACCAGCATGAGATGTTGGGCGGCAAGCAAGGAGTCGATGAGCCCGTCGAGACCTGTGCGCAGAGGGACGGGTGAGGTTTTGGGCTGTGGAGCCAGATGTCGAGGTTGCGAGCGAGCCAGTTGAAATTCCCGCTGGAGATCGGTCAAGGTCACATCGACATAGCGCATGGTCATGCCCGGATCGGTGTGGCCGAGCAGTTTGATGACCGCGGCAAAGCCCACGCCGGCGCGGAGCATCTCTGTTCCGTAGGTATGCCTGAGCTGGTGGGGGACAAGATTGGTGGGCAATCCGGCAGAGTGACAAGCCAGATGCAGGTAATCGCGGAGACGCGCGAGAAGAGATACTCTCGATCCATTCCAGGCCAGGAGCCGTCCGTCATCAGGCCTCGGATCCAGTGAACGGAAGAAGCGCAGGCGATGAACGAGATCACGGACGAAGGCGTCGACAGGAACCATGCGTTCCGTCTTGAGCTTGCCTAACGGTACGTGGATAGCCCACTGGTTCGAGCTTACGGAGTGCAGGCAGTTATACGAGAGATCAACACTCTCGCCGATGCGCATGCCGGTGTGGCGCATTAACAGAAAGAGATTTCCGGCAAGATCGTTGCGCCTCATCAACTCCTGCTGCAAGAGCTGATCCTGCTCTGCGGTGAGCGGACGTGGCAGAGTCTGTGGCGTACGCGGAATATCCTCGCGCCGTATCAGGTGAACAAGTTCAGCAAGCTTATGTGCCCAAGCCAGCTCGTTCAAGACGGCGCGCAGAGCGATGAGGCGTCCGATGCAGGTTGCGGTGGCCAGCGGTGGAGTCTGCCCGCGCATGCGCGCCATCCATCCGAGGATGTGCGGATCGCGGTGCAGTTGCTCGAGACCGGTAACCTCGGGGTGTTCCGTGCCAAGATAGACGAGGAAACTGCGCACTGCGATGTTGTAGTTGCGTTCGGTTGCAGGACTGAGCGCGGTGGAGAGGGACTCGACGGCGTGGGCGAAGGCCGGAGCCAGCGGATGCTCGAGCGGAGGACGGCGCCAACGCTTCTTCACGGGGCGATCCTCGGCTGGGGATGGATGCACTGTGCCGCGGCGCGGGCGTACTGGAGATAGACGTCCTGCGGCGAGACCTGTACATAATGCAGGGTGGTGTCGATATCGGCATGGCCCATCAACTGCATGAGAGCGGGAAGGCTGATGCCGGCACGCACCATATCCGAGGCGAAGGTGTGTCGGAATCGGTGTGGGTTGGCAATCTTTACGCCCGTGGTGCTGCGATGATGGCGGAACAGGGAGCGTAATCCTGCCGGCGTCATGCGTTGGCCGCGCGCGGGTCCTTTCAACACCACGAACAGTGCCGCGGAACAGCGATCAGGCCGCTCCAGGCGCAGGTAGTGATCGAGTAGTTGCGTGGTCTCTGGGGCCAAGGGCAGGAAGCGCATCTTGTTGCCCTTGCCGCGCACGCGGAGCTGACCTTCGGATAACAGCACGTCATCGCGGTTCAGGGCCATGACTTCGGCCGAGCGCAGCCCGTGCATGAGCATCAGGCCCACGATGGCCAGGTCGCGCGCGGTGTGGAAACTGGACCAGAAGCGTGCCACTTCGTCGACGGAGAGAGGTACGATGGCGAGTCTGGGTTCCCTCACGCGCAGTCTGCTGAGATCGAACCTGGGCCGGCCGAGCCCCAGTGGCCTGCGATGCATGTACACCTGATGAAAGCCGGGTGCGGCCTGACAGGGAGCATCGGGGAACTCGTTTCGGATGGCACGATCGGCGCAAGCTACGCGGTCGTTGATGGTGGAGGCTGAGGGCGGCGGTTGCTGGCTGGACTGGAATCGGATGTAGTCGAGCAAGGTTGATTCGGTAAGGCCTGCCTCGGAGATGTCGCCGGTATGATGAACGCCCTCCCAGCAGCGCACGAAGTGCAATACGCTGTGCGCATAGCTGTACAGGCTGGTGTTCGCAAGTCGGCGGACATACTCACGATCCAGGTAGCGGTTGATCCAGCCCACACCTTTACCTGTCCCTTGTTCGATCACGTAAATAGGGCTGTGGGCACCTGACGCCGTCTTTTCCCGAACTACGCGGAACTTCATGCCTCTGCGGCCTCCAGAAGAGACTGGAACTGACGTGCATCTCCACCACCAACGAAGAAGGAATTAGGATCTTGACCTTCAGGCAGGAGAACCCGACGAGTGGATATACCATGAGCGGCAAGCCGATGGGCCAGCTGTTCTGCTGCTTGCCTGCCACTCCGGTTGGCATCATCATCGAAAGCGATATAAACGACGCGCGGGCCGTCACTCAGCTGGCCGAACTGGTCAGCGTTAAGATGCGTGCCCAGCGAGCAGGTCACGTTGGAAAAGCCCGCCTGTCGCAACGCGGCATAGTCGAACAGGCCTTCGACAAGAATCACCTCAGAGCAGCACCGCACCTTCTCCCACGCATACAAGCCACCCTTGCCGCCGGGCAGGAACCGATGTGCAAAGGCGGTGCCGATGCTGCGGCCGTAGAGGTTGATGATCTGTTCGCCTTGGCGCAACGGAAAGACGATGCGCTGATAGAGAGCATCTGTGCCCTGGTTGTTGATCAAGCCGGCTTCTCGCAACACCGAGTAGGAGTGACCCTGGGTCGTGAGATGGTGGCGCAAAACTCTACCTGATGCATAGCCGATGTCCAACTCCCGGATTAGAGCAAGATCATGAAGTCCGCGTTGACGCAAATACTCAAGCGCTTCCGGATAGTGACTCAGCTGCTGCCGATAGAAGACGGCTGCTTGCTCGAGTAATGCGGTGCAAGCAGCTTCTCGATGGGTCGGTGGATCCAGATAGGCGAGGGTCTGACGGAATGATGCTTGATGGGACAACTGCACGAAACGAATCAGATCGCCGCCCTGCCCGCAGCCGTGACAGTAGAAGACATCCTTGCGCGTGTTCACATAGAACGAGGGCCGACTCTCCTTGTGCAACGGACAGAGCCCGACATACTCAAAGCGGCCCGCCCGCCGGCCAATCCAGTTCTGCCGCCGTAAGTACTCCAGCAACGGCAGACGGCCCTTGAGTGTTTCCACATTGTGGCCCACGGCTCTTCTTCGCCTCCGCAACCCAGTCTGGAATCACTCTTGTCTCGTTCCCAGGCAAGGATGGTAGGCACGTCAATTTTCTTACAAACGCAAGGGCCAAAGGATCTCCAGAGCCGAAGCCATCCAAGGCAACGCCACCGCCTTCGGATCGCTATCATGACCTCGCTGAAGCCAGCGAGCTATGCAAGCCGTAGTCTGTCGAACGAATGAAACTGCCGGCTCAGAACAGTCCAGACCTCGCGACCAGCGACGCAGTGTCGAAGCGTCGGGCAGACGATCACCATCCTTCAGCGTGGGTGCAGCCTTCTCCCACGAACAGTGTTCCTTGAAGCGCCGCCACAGCGCCTGGCAGCGGGCCAACAAACTGAAGTGGGTGTAGGGAAGAGAAAACAACGGAAGGAATGTGAACGTCTTCCCGCAAATCGAACAGCGACCACGTCGAATCCCGATCCAGTCGTGATACTCGTCGTGCGCCTGCTTGCGGCGACGCCCGTGCCCAACAATCGAATCGCGCTTACAGATCGGACACAAGCGTATGATGATCTGGTCGCAGTCGTCGGCCCAGCACGCAGCAAGCTGCTCCAGCCCGGCCGAAACTGGGACAAAGAGGATCGTTACCTCAAAGGGGCTTCGCTGTCCGACGTTGACCCGCCAAGATCGCAGCCGGCTGCGAAGCTCCTCCTCCTGAAGAAAATCCAACTGAAAGAGAATAAAGCTTCTTACTGCCAGCCTCGATCGCATGGCTCAGCTCTTTGGCCGGTTATCTCCCTGTTATCACGAGTTGACAATTTCTTCAAGATTGCCCTCAGTTCAGCCGGCATGGAAAAGTCAAGGACTGAAAGCACAGACCCTCTGCTCCCAAAGCAGATTCAATGGCTTATGGAGATCTGTTGATTTTCTAAGAACGAAATGCTTTCTATTGAATTGTTTACCGCGCCGACCCCAACCCTAGTTGAAGCTTGTGGCTCTTGGGTGCTTTGACAGTTGCAGTTTTATCTACACTGCGAGGGGTGAAATTTGACAGTGTGAGTATCTAGCAGTCGCCGTCGGCCCCGACAAGAAGTGAGAATCTATCCCTCTAAAAACACGCCAAGGTCAGCAAGCGCAATTGAAACCGGAGAGTCGGTTATACGTAATCTGAGCCGCGGCGTTTCGATCGCTTCGGGCAGGCGGATCAAACGGCACGAGCCGACGCTGGTCGCTTGAGCAACTTGTGTCCACGATTGCTGTTGCCACGCGTCCACAGCGAATGCGCCAATCCGCTGTCCCAACTGGACGGCCTCACGCAGCCGGAAGATATTGAATTTGATGTTCTGGCCGAAAACAAGAACCAGTTCAGGCGTGTGAATCGCGTCGTCGGTAGCCCAGTACGTATTGGGATTACCATCCAGCAGCATCGCCGCACCGAATTGGGGATTTCGATGGCGCACGTTTGAGGGTTTCAGATTCGCCTCGGCGGCGAGGTTGCCGCCGAATATTGTCTTGAGGCGCATGTAAAATTCTCGAACTGAGTCTACGTCCCGCGGTGACAACTGGCCCAGACGATTGGGTGGAACGTTGAGAAGCAAGCTCGCTCCTCTGCCGACCGACTGGAAGTACAGATCCAGTAATTGATCGGGAGTTTTCACCTGGTTGTTCTCGTGCTCGTGCCAGAACCATCCGGGACGAATGGAGACATCACACTCGGCCGGCAGCCAGCGCGAGCCGAAGCGCATGCCGGTATTGAGTTGATCGGATTGTGCGTCGCCGGGTACGGCGGGCTTTCCGTCTTTGGTTATTGGATCGCAGGTCGCCCAGCAGGTCTCGCCGGCAATGCCTTTTTCGTTGCCCACCCACCGAATATCCGGCCCCACATCGCTGAACATCACTGCGCCGGGCTGCAGCTTTCGCACGAGGGCCCAAGTGGTGGGCCAATCGTAGTACGTGCGCTTGTCGATAATGCGGGTTTCGCGCGCGCCGCCATAATAGCCCTTTCCACCATTGGCGCCATCAAACCAGACTTCAAACACCGCGCCGTACCATGTCAGCAATTCCGTCAGTTGCCGCCGGTATGTAGCGATATAGGCGGGTTTTCCGTAATCGGCGCTATTGCGATCCCAGGGGGAAATATAGATTCCGAATTCCAGGCCGTGGCGCGTCGCGGCTCGTGAGATTTCAAAGACAACGTCACCCTTGCCGTCCTTCCAACTGCTGAAACGGATAGAGTGGTCCGTGGTGCGTGTGGGCCACAGGCAAAACCCATCGTGATGTTTGCAGGTGAGGATTACGCCTTTCATCCCGCCAGCCTTCAGCGCAATCACGATGGCATCGGCGTCGAAGTCTACAGGGTTGAAGACGGCTGGATCCTCGTCTCCCTCGCCCCACTCTTTATCAGTAAATGTGTTCACGGTGAAGTGCAGAAAAGCATTGGTCTCCATGCGCTGCCAGCGCAGTTGCCGCGCCGAAGGCAGCGCGCCAAACGGCGCGGGAGGCTCCGCAGATTCTCCAATCCCATAGGCGCCACCGAGCGTCAGGAGCGAACCCACCAATAACTCCCGCCGGGTAAGAGTCACGAATATTTCTCCTGTCGATTCCGTTGCTTGGAGCTCTGGGATGCCTGCTCTTCGACACGCAGATTGTTCACACCGGCTTCTCGCGCAACGCGTTCGCCGATCCAGCGCTGATCAACGGCGTCAATGGATGGTCGCTTTCTTTGTGAGGCCGGATTGAGGGACAAGCCAAACTTCGGCGACCTGTAACCCGCGTCCGCCTCCACCGAGTCCCGGTGGGCGCATCCATTTTAGATCGAGCGAACCGCTCGCTGTTTCTTTCATTGGAAGAGTGAATTCAACGGTCTCAGGATTGGCAGTGCGGGCGCGCGGGCCATGAACCAGGTACGAATTATTGGCGATAAGTGTTGTCGGAACGGCGTAATCTTCACCGGCGTAAACAACACAGAGTTTGTACTGGGTGTGCGCACGTAATCCAGAGAATCGAAGCTCGAGTGGATGATCGTAATTTGCGCCAGCATAGGAAAGTTGCGAGAGCCGCCAACCCTGGTCGGGCGTACGGTCAGCGATGCCGTCGACTGCAGTCCGGAAGAACGCTGGATCGGTGGGATATCCCGGACCGCGCACCAGGTGCGGCTCCGACGATGGTACTCCCAGATCATCGTAGAACCCGCCGGGTTCCGGATCGCGCCAGTGGACAAGTGCTGCGAGAGCTTGCAGCCGGTCAGTTTCGCTGCTCATCGCACGAATGCGCGCAAACTCCCGCTCAAGCCAGACGCGATCATTCAGTTGGACATCCACTGTATCGAGCGTAGCCCCGCGTTCGATCGCGGAAGCGCCATATTTTGCCACGCTCAATTGCAACCCGATGTCGCGAAAGAGCCGGCCCGCGAGGTCCTCGATGGCATTCCGCCAGGGTTTAAGCGTCGCCAGTTCCCCCGGATCTGTGCTTAATGCAGCTTCGGCCTCTTGCATGGCCGCCGCGCTGCCGACTTGATCTGCGGCGGCGAGAGAGCGAAGCCCGCTTTGCTCCTGCGCGGATGCGATGAGCAGACGATGACGCTCATACGCATCGGTGAAGGCGCGGTAGAGTGCCGCCTCGAATCGCCAGTTTCCAGTTTGAGCCGGCGTGGCCATCTGCTGCATCTTTTCGAAGCGGTGCAATGTGGCGTCGACTGAAACATTGGTGGCAAGAGGGCCTTCCCAGTTTTCTTCGAGGGAGACAATGCCAGCGGCGAAATCATCTGCGCGGAATCCATCGTTGCCGGCAAAGTATCGTGCGTATTCCCGCAGGGTTGCCAGCGGATTGGTCTGCGCCGACCACCCTAATGCGCTCCAGATGAATTTGTTGACGTCGTCGTTTACACCTTCGGAATAAGTGACGAAGCCGTTCATGTACGGGGCGTAGTGGCGGAAAATTGTTGTCTCCGCGAGGGGACGAGGATTGATGACCTCTCGGCCTTCAGTCAGCGCATAGGCCACATCCCACTCGGGGACCGGAAGTTGAGAATGCATGGAGTGGGCAATGTCGGGATAAAAGCGAATCGGAATTTGTTTTGGAATGTGAGCGCGCTGCAATTCGAGGCCATCACGCGATTGCGGCCCGACGACGATGCCGGTCAGCCAAGAGGGGCGCGCGGCCACGAGGGCGTAGAAGCGCTTCATCTGGTCCGCATTGAAGCCCTGGGCCGAAACCCATACTGTCGCATCGGGGTGAGTTTGATGCAGCACCGCTGCTACTTTTGTCAGGAACGGAAAGAGGACGGCCGGATCGGTGTGGCCGGGATCGCCGCCGGGGACCATCAGTTCATCCACCTGGGGCAACTTGCTGAAGACGTCGCCCCATACGCGAAGTTCGGACTCGATGGTTCGCGGATCCGAGTAGTCTGTGGCAATTGCGGGATAGAAGACCGAACAACGCAGGCCATATTTTTGGATGATTCCTGAAACACGGGTCATCATTTCCATGGCAGGCAGATGGAACAATGGACTTGTCGGGGCGTCGTCGGTGATGGGCGGCAAGATCTCAATAGTATTGGTTCCGAACACGGCCAGATCGCGGATGTACTGTTCAAATTGTTCCGGTGTCCAGGCGTCGTAGGTGTTGTTCTTGAAGCGGTACCCAAGCTGGTGACCGCGCACGGCAAACTCGGGAGCAGAGACGACGTGGAGCGGCGCGGGCAGGATTGCGTGGTCCTTCGAATACTCGATGTGCCGCAAAAGGAACCCGATGCCGTAGAGCACTCCGCGATCATCTTCGCCTGCGACCACCAGCTGGTGCGCGGAACCAGCCCGCATGGTCTGAATGAGGAATGCTTCGGGCTTCATGGCGGCAGCGGGCAAAGCGGAAGGGATGAGCAGCGAAGGCCGCAATTGATCTCGGCGTCCAATGAGGATGCACGACTCGCACGCCTTCCAATTCTCCAGGGAGTCCAACGCACTTACGCGCCAGGAGATGCCGGTGCGTTTGGCAACCTCCCCGATCAGGAGTTGAACTGCGGCTGTCTCGGGACCGTCGCTATCCGGCACTACGAAAACCGATGCATGGGACAGATCGATGACTTGTGCTTGCGATGTGGAGAATGCTGTGAGAAATAAGAGGACGCAGCCGAAACTCTTGAACGGCTTCAAGGAGAGGATGCGTAAGCAGGCGCGGCCAAACTGCTCCATCCGAACGCCTCCTATGCGGTTGGGTATCGGGGAATCGGAATGCTGTTCAGGCCGCTTCGGCGCCGAGTGGGCCCGGTTGCATCAGAGTTTGCGAAATCTCTTCGGCGGCGTTTCTTAGCGACTTTATGATTCGCTCCTGGCGGCCGTCATCTTCCCGAAGCCGCGACTTGGGCATAGACAGGCTGATCGCAGCCCCCACCTTCCCGGGCGCGAAGAGAATGGGCGCGCCAAAGCAAAAGCCGCCGAGCGTGGTTTCTTCCGCATCAAAAGCGTAGCCACGAGCACGAATCTGTTTGTATTCGTCTTCGATGGTCTGTTCGTCCACGAATGTGTTTTCGGTGTAGCGTGTCAGGCCATAATTCTGGAGCAGCCGCTTTCGCGCGTCGGCATCCTGCCAGGCCGTGACCACCTTTCCCATCGAGCTTGCGTGAGGTGGCAAGATACGGCCTGCAATATTCGTCATGCGAATGAGATTTGCGCTCTCGACCACATGCACAACTTCGACATGGTTGTACATTAATATTGCGAGGCTTACGGTCTCGCCAAATTCCATATTGAGGCGCCGCATTGGCTCACGCGCTGCCGTGATCAGCGTGTTCACATACTGTGTGGAAATCACGGAAATGTTTTCGTTTGAGGGCAAGTAGTGCCCATTGTGATCGCGCCGGATATAGTGCAGCGTCTCCAGTGTTTGCAGGAGCCGAAATGCCGAACTCTTGGTCAATTGGCTCTGCTTGGAGAGCTCACTCAGACTCATCGCTTCCCCGCCGCGAGAAAGCATTTCCAGCATCTGAATGGCCTTGCCTACGGCACGGGAGAAATAACGGCCATCCCCGGCAGCATTTTTGGCACTTTGGCGCGCACTCCCGCCCAATTTTGCCCGCTTAGTCTTTGGCATGATCAGCTCGGTTCTTACCTTCCGAAAGTAAGCATTTCACATTACGCATACTCTTTCAATGTTTCGCCAAGCGCTTCATGATCGGTTGATTCAGCCGAGACATAGGGAAGCGCCAAGGTGCTGCTGCAAATGCCCATGAGTTCGAGGCCAAGCTTGAGGCCACGAAGATAACTTGACTCGGCTTCGCCGATTCCATAGAGCAACTTTCCAAGTTTCCCAATTCGTGCCTGCAATTGGAGTGCAACCTTCGTGTTCCCCGCGCGAACTGCCTCATAAAGGGCGACGAAGAGCCTGGGGACGAGATTGGCTCCTCCACAGACACCACCATGAATGCCTGCTGTGAGGCACTCGAACAAGAGATTCTCGGGTCCGATCAGCAGCGTGAAATCTGGACGGCCGATCATCAAGCGGGCAAGCTTCTGAAGGTACTCGGGTTCGCCGGAGCTGTCTTTCAATCCGTAAACATTGGGTAACTCTGCGGCTCTCAGGACGGTTTCCAGTTCATAGCAGGTCTTGGTCAGGCTAGGCATGTTGTAAAGGAATAGTGGTAGTTCGACCGCACTCGAAAGCTTCTGCACTAACCGGAAAAGGTCGTTCTGGCTGACGGCGAAGTAAAAAGGAGGAGCCGTGACAACAGCATCGGCACCCATATCCCCGGCAAATTTGGCCAGGTTGCAGCTCTCTTCGTATGAAGTGTCGGTAATCCCAACCAGAACTGGGACACGGCCAGCCACCTGCGAGCAGGTCCTATCGATGAGCTCACGACGCAGTCGATAGCTGAGCGCCGGACCCTCACCGGTGGTGCCCAGAATGAAAAGGCCCTGTACTCCGCCCTCGATAAGGTGTTCGATCAACTTTTCCAGGCCGGCATGATCGAGCGACGCGGGGCCATCCAATGGAGTGACCATCGGGGGAATGATGCCACGTAGCGGACGGGATAGCGGGCAGGAAGGCATTTGTGGGGTCAGTATAGCGGGAAAATCAAAAAAATGAAACATAAATTGATATTTGAAACAAAAGTTTCGTATTTTCGCTATAGTGTGCCTTTCCCGTAGACAATGACCCCCACTTCCTGCTTTCATGCTGAGGAAAGCCGGACAGGGCAGGAGAGCGTATTCCCCTCATCCAATCTCAATCCGCCCCACCTCACTCCTACCTCTGGCAGCTTGTCGCCATGCTCTGGGTGGTGGGCTTCCTCAACTATGCCGACCGTCAAGCCATCTTTTCAGTCTTTCCGCTGTTGCAGTCGCGCCTTCATCTCGATCTCGCCGAACTGGGTCTGCTGGGCTCCTCATTTGCATGGGCATACGGGCTGGCGGCACCATTTGCGGGCTATGCCGTGGATCGAATGCGCCGCAAAACGGCGATCCTCGGCGGTCTCGAGTTCTGGAGCTGGATCTGCGCCGCAACGGCCCTCACAAGCCGGCTGTGGAGTTTAACCGTGCTGCGCTGCGTGATGGGGCTGGGTGAAAGCCTCTACTTTCCCGCAGCGCTCTCCATGATGAGTGACTACCACGGGCCACGCACGCGTTCACGCGCGCTCGGCCTTCACCAAACTAGCGTTTACGCGGGTACCATCATGGGCGGTTTTTGCGCGGGCTGGCTTGCTGAACGTTATGACTGGCGCTGGCCATTCGTATGCTTCGGCGCGGCCGGAGCGTTGTTCGGAGTTCTGCTCATCCGCTTGCTGATCGAGCCGGCGCGGGGCGCGGCAGATGTCGCGGCAGGCGCGCTGCAGGCCCAATCAATCGCATCGCCTCCCCCCAGCGTTGCGGCGTTTGCGCTGCTTATCGTGCGTACGCCCATTATTGGATTGCTCATGGCCGCATTTGCCTGCGCCAACTTCGTTGCGGTTGTCCTTCTGGTATGGATGCCCTCGTATCTCTATCACGCTTTCCATCTGAACCTGGCTATGTCGGGTTTGACCGCCACAGCTCTGGCACAGATCGGATCCATGGCCGGCACCGTAACGGGCGGATGGCTTGCCGACCGCCTGGTGCGGCGCCTTGCCGCCGGCCGAGTCGTCATCCAGGCTATTGGCGTGCTGTGCGGCGCGCCCTTCGTCTTTCTCTGCTGCCAGACGCGCTCCATTTCAACAGTCCTGGTCAGCCTTGCAGCGTGGGGATTCTTCAAGGGCCTTTATGACGCAAACACCTTCGCGTCGCTTTTTGACGTTGTCCCTGTGGCTGCGCGGGGCGTGGCAAGCGGGTGGATGAATACAGTGGGATGGATGGGCGGAGGCGGACTTGCGCCTGTGCTCGTCGGGTTGCTGGCAGGCCACTTCGGACTCGGCTTAGCCATGTCTCTCGTCTCGGTTGTTTATTTAATGGCAGGGGCGCTTCTATTGTCAGTGGTGTTCGTCGCCCGTCCCCGATCCCATGGTGGCCAAACTTCAGTCGACCCGTAAAATCTTTGCTTTCAAAATATTGAAGTCGCGGCGTAATTTTCCGCCATTGGATCGCGAGCGTCTGCATGTGCATTATTTTTTGCAACATTCTTTCATTAAAGCGAATGAAGTATTAAAAAACTTCTTGACGTTTCATTTTTATTGGAATTAGAATTGGGCAACTCTCCCATGTCACGTTGCCTGTGGAGAATGGCCGATCTGAGGACCAGCCAGCTTAAGAGTTTCAATTCCTGCAAATGCGGCCGAAACAGACAAACTTCACTGATTACGGGAGGATCGCCAGATGCGCCTTAAAACTACCCTTTCTCCAGCCTTCGCGTTGATAGCCCTTTGCGGGATCGCCTCGGGCCAAACCATCACAGGAAACATTAACGGGCGCGTGACCGATCCCAGCGGCGCCGTTGTCGTGAATGCTCAAGTGACCGCCACGGAGGTCGCAACCCAGGTTTCGACATCGACCACCACAAATAAGGATGGCCTCTACAGCATTCGCTTTCTCCCTGTCGGTCAATACTCTGTCAGCTTTGTCGCGTCTGGCTTTGCCCGCGTGGTGATTCCATCCATCAGCGTCGAAGTGGCGCAGGACGTAGAAGTCGACACGGCTCTCAAGCTTGGCTCCACTTCCACCTCGATCAACGTGGACGCGGGTGCCACGCCCATTCTCAACACGACGGACGGCTCCATCACCACCACGATCTCAGAGACGCTAGTGGACAATCTGCCTGTTAACGGCCATAACTTCGCGGAACTGACGCAAATGGTTCCCGGTTCTTCTGTGGCCGACGGCAACCAGTGGAATGGCGCCGGACAAAGCAGCCCTAATAACTCGGGTGAGCGCGTGCAGAGCTTAGCGACCCTGCCCAACGTGAACGGTAATCGCACCTATACGACGAACTTCACCATCGATGGCATCAGCATCGTGGATACCGGCGCCAACGTGAACTATAGCGGCGTAATCCTGGGGGCTCCGGCATACAACATAGCTCCGGAAATGGTGCAGGAAATGAGCATCCTCACATCGGTGCCGCCGGCCGAGTTCGGAGATGGTGTCACGCAGATGCTGGTGGTGACCAAGAGCGGTACGGACAAGTATCATGGCGGCGTTAACTATTACCTGCAAAACTATCTGCTGGACGCGAACCTATTCCAGAACAAGCGCGTTTTGCCGGGCGCTGCTTTCACCCCTCGCACCGATTACACGCAGAATATTTTCACCGGAACGTTTGGCGGGCCGGTCCCTTTCCTGCACAAGAAGTTGTTCTTCTTTTCTGACTACGAGGCTTATCGCAAGCCCTCGGCCGGTCTCAGCAAGATTAATGTGCCCCTGAATGCATGGCGCGGCAACACGACTGCAGCCAGCGGATCGCCGGATACCAGCGTTTCGCCGTTGGCCGGCTACGCCTACTTCGGCTCCGCCGTGCCTCAACTGTACGATTCGCAGAACGGCTTTGCGCCGCTCAATCAGACCATCAACGGCACCGTTTATCAGAACCTGGTGCCGATCCGGAACCCCGTGGCCAAGTATCTGTTCGCGAACGCGGGCTTGCTGCCCCTGCCTAACACCACGCCGTCTGTCGCGCCGATCACTGGCGACTACCAGGGATACAGCAAGTCGCTGCAACGCAATGACCAAGGCGACATGAAGGTCGACTGGGCGCTCACGGCGAGGGACCGGATTTCCGGCCGCTGGTCGCAAGGCGAGGCCAGTGACGCTCCGACACAGGTTCTCACTCCGATTTCCTTTGGAACTGCCAACGATTTCCCCTTCAAGCAATTGGCTTTGTTTTACACCCGGATCATCAGTCAGAGCCTTGTCAATGAAGCTCGCGTCGGATTTACCCGGATCCATTACAACCAGTACCCTCTCGACCTGTCGGGCAAGTTCGGCAACGGCAATGCCGCTGTGAGCATTCCCTGGGCCAACGTATTGCCCGGTTTCAGCTACCAGGGTTTTACCGAGAACACGAACAGCACCGGCGTTACCTCGTTCGGCACCGCTGGTACTTCGAGCCCGGCTCTCGACAACCAGTTCACTTATGGCGACAACCTGACCTGGGAGCACGGCCGCCACACCACAAAGTTCGGAGCGCTTTTATTCCGGGCGCAGAATAACCTTTACCAATTCGCGGGTGGCGGGCAGCTGGGCAGCTTCAACTACAATGGCGACTTTACTGGAGATCCAGCGGTGGGCGCTTCCGTCGGCTACGACTTCGCCGATTTCCTGCTCGACTACTCCTATAACTACTCCGTTTCAGAGCAGACCGGGGATGTCGGGCTCCGGCAATCCCGCCTCGCGGTCTTTGCGCAGGATGACTTCAAAGTCACTCCCAGCCTCACCGTCAACTACGGCCTGCGCTGGGAGTACGATGAGCCGATGTACGAGGTCCACAACAAAATTTCAGATATTAACCCAACCAATGGCGCTCTTTCTCTTGCCGGTCAAAACGGCAACAGCCGCGCGCTCTACTCACCCACGTACGCCGACTTCGATCCGCGCCTCGGGTTTGCATGGAATCCCAGCTTTCTTCACAGCAAGATGGTACTGCGCGGCGGCGTTGGCATTACAACCTTCATGGACTACAACCTGATCCACAGCCATGCACTCAATGCTCCATACCACATCAGCATTAACGCCAATGCAAACTTGCCGACGTCGTCGTCCTCCGGATCGCCCTTCCTGGTGACCAATGGATTTGGCACCAGCGGCGTGAGCATCACCGGCGTCTCCTTCAATTCGTGGAGCACGCTGAAGCCGATGATGGAGCCGCAATACTCCCTGGTCCTCGAGTACGCCCTCAACAACAGGCAGAGCGTTACCGCGGCTTATGTGGGCAATGTGGCGCAGCACCTCGGCGATGAGCGCAATATCAATCAGGAAACACTCGTGGGCACGCCATCAAGCGCGGCCTTCGACGCGACAACCGTCAGTACGCCGCAAGGCAATGTCACCATCAGCACCAGCGCTGTGCAGCTCTACGAGTCCGAGGCCTATTCGAACTTTAATGCCGGAGAAGCCACGTATCGGATACGTCCGTCCTACGGACTCGAGTTTCAGTTGAACTACACCTTCTCACACTCCTTGGGCGACACCTCCGGTCCCATCGGCATCAACGACAACAACATATCGGGAGGCAATCCTCAGAACAACTTCTGCCTCAAGTGCGAATACGGGCCCACGGGCAGCGACAGCCGCCACATGCTCAGCAGCAGCTGGGTTTATCACATGCCGTTCGGGCGGGGACAAAAGTTGAGCAGCAGCGCTCCCGCCTGGCTCGATGAAGTAATTGGCGGCTGGACGGTGTCGGGCAGTGCAGTTTTGTTCTCGGGCCAGCCCAACACCGTTACCGCCAATGGCAGCAGCGGCGCCGTCGGCGCAGGAACCCTTCGTGCCAACCATTACCGCCCGATGGTGAGAAAAGGCGGAGTCGATGGCTGGTATGAAACCAGCGGCGGCGGATCCTACGCACCAAATCCGGGCCTCGACGGCAAGACGGGGGCGGGATATACCTATGTCATTGCCGGCGATTGGGGCACCGACCCCTCGGCGCTAAACTCAGGCAACGTAGGCGCAGGCACATGCGGGACCTCAGGCTACAATGACGGCATTTGCGCCTACGGCCAGCCGGCGGTTGCGGCTGCGGGCGTCGCCCCGATTTTCGGCACGGCTTCAGTGGGTTCGGAGCGTGCTCAGGGTTTCCGCCAGGTCGACAGTTCCCTGCAAAAGGCCTGGAAATTACACGAATCTCACCAACTTGTCTTCGTCGCGAACTTCTACAATGTCGGCAACATCGTCAGCTATAACAACCAGGGACGCACCACCGGCGGCGGCAGCACTTGGGGATACGTGCAGAGCACGCGCTCCGAGCCGCGCCAGATCGAACTTGAACTCAAGTACAGTTTCTGATCGTCCCGTAACCATCGACGCCGGGCAGTCGCAACCCCTCTGTCCGGCGTTTTTTGCGACCAGGTTTCTGGCTCTCAGCCCCCAACGGCTGGAAGCAATTCAAAGACCGGTCAGTGATCGCATACTCCCTTCGGATGTGACGCGCTCATGTGCATCATACTGGAACTCTGTGTCGATTCGGTCGCAGGCGCGATCACCGCGCAAGCAGGCGGAGCGAACGGAATCGCATTGCGCCGCGCTTTAGATGAGGATGGATTGACGCCCAGTATAGAATTGCTTCGCGTCGTGCGTTGCGGAGTCGGCTTGACGGTCCACGCGATGATCCGCCCGCGAAGTTGGGAACTTCAATTACGCGGCCTCTGAATCCCGCACAAATGGAGATCCTCCCCGTGCCTGGTTGCTTACGTCATTTTTCGCATCTTCTGCGCTCCGGCCTTTGGCGCATCCTGTCCGTGAGCTTGCTGGTCGCTGGATCCACCATTGCGCAATATTGCTGGGCACAATCAGCCGGGGCCTCCTATGGTTTCGATAACACGCTCTTGCCGCAACCTTCCTCGTTTCATGTCGGGGAGGGCGAATTTCTTCTATCGCGCGATTTCGCAGCGAGAGTCGACAAATATCATGATGAGCGCCTCGATCACGCAATCCGCCGGGCGATGCGGCAGCTCGAAGACCGAGCCGGCCTGCAATTCCCGATAGACGCAACATCGGGAACAAGCAGTACGGCACCCTTCGTGGTCACGGTCGATGCATCCGGAGAAGGGGTTCAATCCGTCGATGAAGACGAATCCTATGCGCTTACGGTTACACCGAAGGCCGTGCATCTGAGCGCCGCGACAGACGTGGGCGCCATGCGCGGCCTGGAGACGCTTTTGCAACTGGTGCAGAACGACGAACACGGCTATTTTCTGCCAGTCATTTCCATTCGGGATGCGCCGCGCTTTCGTTGGCGCGGCCTGATGATTGATTGCAGCCGCCACTTCGAACCAATCAGCGTAATTGAGCGCTCGCTTGACGGCATGGCCGCGGTGAAGCTGAACGTTTTTCATTGGCATCTCAGCGACGATCAGGGCTTTCGCATGCAGAGCAAGCTCTTCCCCTTACTCACCGGGGCCGGCTCTGACGGCCAGTACTACACGCAGGAACAAGCGCGGGAAATCGTCACCTACGCGCGCGCCCGCGGCATCCGCGTGGTCCCGGAGTTCGATATGCCGGGCCACACAAGTTCGTGGATGGTCGGTTATCCGCAGCTTGCAAGCGCGCCCGGACCTTTTCACATTCAAACGGGCTTCGGCGTTTTCGACCCCACCATGGACCCGACCCGAGACAGCACCTATCGGTTTCTCGACAAGTTCATCGGCGAGATGGTGACCATTTTCCCCGACAGATACGTGCACATCGGCGGCGATGAAAACAATGGCGTCGAGTGGCGGCAGAACCCGCACATACAGGCCTTCATGCGGGCGCATCACATGACGACCACGCCCGAACTGCAGGCGTATTTCAACCAGCGCTTACTGCAGATTATTAAGAAGTACGGTAAGCGCATGATCGGCTGGGACGAGGTGTTGACGCCTGGTTTGCCCAGCAGCGTTACGATTCAATCCTGGCGCGGATATAAATCACTCGCGCAAGCCGCGCGCCAAGGCAACGGCGGCGTTTTGTCGGAAGGCTACTATCTCGATCATATGCTTCCGGCATCCGAATATTACAAAGCGGATCCCATTCCAGCCGGCAGCGACCTTCCACTTGCCGACCGCGCGCATATTCTCGGAGGCGAGGCTTGCGTGTGGGGCGAATATGTGGATCAGCGCAACATCGACTCGCGCATATGGCCGCGCACCGCAGCAATTGCCGAGCGGTTGTGGTCGCCGCAAAGCGTGGACGACGTAAACGATATGTATCGCCGTCTTCGGATTGAGTCCTTGCGGTTGGAGCGGCTGGGACTCACGCAGATTTCTCAGGAGGATGCCAGCTTGCGTTTTCTGGCAGGCACATGGCAAATCGGCCCGCTACAGGTGCTAGCCTCCACGCTTGAGCCGGTCGACTTCGACGTGCGGAGTGCTTACTCGCATGCCAATCACATCACCACGCTGGCGCCACTCGGCAACGTGGTTGATGCTCTTCCACCCGATCCGCCTTTCCGCCATCAATTCGAGTTCCTCGTTAAGGACTATCTCACGTCGCCGCGTACACAGTCGCAACAGTCCACCGAGCTCCGCGCAATATTCGAGCAATGGATTGCGGCCGAGCCCGGCGTCTTGGGCCTGATGGCTTCGTCGCCATTGCTTGCCGAGGTAAAGGAACGGCCCGCGCAGTTATCCGAGCTCGGAAGTATGGGCCTCACATCGCTTTCATACCTTTCTTCGGGGCAGACAGCGCCTGCCGGATGGCGAGCTGCTCAAATGAACGTCATCAAGAATGCCGCTTTGCCTGTCGCGTTAACGCGATTCGCCGTGCTGGACCAGCTGCGAAGCATGGCGGAAGCCGTGAGCGAAAGTCCCGCGGCGCCAGAGGCGAAGTAGGGTCTGCGGGTAAACATGAAAAGGCTCAACTCAAGTCGAGAGCTTTTGCGACAGGAACTCGCTATGGCCGATTTGTGCTTTACTGCACGAAGATTGCATCCGCAGGCAGAATCGCAACTTCATTTCACTGGAGCAGAGAGGAAAGTTTCATGATTAAGCCGAAATGGACGCGGCGTCATTTTATTCGCGCCTCGGTTGCTTCGACGCAACTCGCTTCCTTGCGCAGCCTCTTCGGCGCCTCCCTATCCAGCCGAGATTCTCTTTTCGACAGATCCGGCGCCGAGTATCTACGGATTGAGCCGGGCACATTCCTCATGGGCGAGCAGAGAAGGATTTCCCTTTCCATGTGTGAGCCGCTAGCCTACATGACTCGCGCTGAACTGCAGGCGATGTTTCCCCATGGGGATCCAGCGCGCCTGGTACTTTCAGATGTTCTTTTTGAGAATGGGGATTTCGATGAGCATCCCGCGGCCGCCACAGCAATTCACGAGCCGTTTTATCTGGGCGTGACTCAAGTAACCAACAAGGAATACGAGCGATTCGATCCTGAACACAGGAAGCAGCGCGGCAGGTTCGGCTTCTCGAAAGAAGACGATGAGGCAGTTATCTATGTGAGCTGGCATGAGGCCACGGCTTATTGCGATTGGCTTGCGAAACGCGAGGGTAAGTCCTTTCGCCTCCCGACCGAGTCTGAGTGGGAGTACGCAGCGCGTGCCGGCACACACACGCTCTTCTCTACCGGCGATACACTTCCAGATTTCTATCTGAAGAATCCCCGGGTCACTGACTTCCAATCTCCAGGTGACAAGGTGAGCCTGCGGGTTGGCGAGACGCCGCCCAATCCATGGGGCCTATTCGACATGCATGGCAACGTGGAGGAATGGGTCGAGGACTGGTATGCACCCTATCCCGCAGAGATCGGCCGACCGCGCGTTGCACCCAAGAGTGGCCAATTCAAAGTGACGCGCGGTGGCAGCCACGGCACCTTTGCCTACTATCTGCGTTCGGCCAATCGGGCGGCCGCACTGCCGGAAACGCGCGCCTTCACAATCGGTTTTCGCGTCGCCTGCGGCGAGGGACAGCCCGCGCGCATCCAAGTTGCGATTCCGGCAAGAGTCGTGCCTCCGCCCGTCGTGCAACGCGCGCTTGCCGAAGTGTTGCGAGGCCCCGCCCCATCGCAACCGTATTTCGTGGGGCCTCGCCCATTCGTCAAGATCCCCAAGGACGCGCACGGCCCTCTCTTCCACTACCACAATCACGATACTTCCATCGCCGAGTGCCCTAACGGCGATTTGTTGGCGATCTGGTATTCCTGCGCACGAGAGCAAGGAAGGGAGCTGTGTGTAGCCGCCTCCCGCCTTCCTTTCGGCGCCACCGAGTGGGAAGATTCTTATCTCTTCTGG
This sequence comes from uncultured Acidobacteriota bacterium, assembly GCA_963830785.1. GTDB lineage: Bacteria > Acidobacteriota > Terriglobia > Terriglobales > Acidobacteriaceae > Telmatobacter. Next base: position 112,850 of record CAWHNV010000036.1, on the reverse strand, counting down.
GATACACCGGATCGCAATGACCACTGTCCGGCCCTCTGGTTTGACGGCCATGAAACGCTCTACCATCTGAACGGCACCGCGCTCTCGCATTTCTGGGAGCCGCTGCAAATTATTTTGCGCACGTCAAAAGACAGCGGAAGCACGTGGTCCGATGCCAGATACATCGCTCCTGATTTTGGCTTTCGCAATATGGTTTGCCAACCTATCGTGCGCCTGAGTAATGGCTATTGGATCTTCGGCGCCGATGCACATCCGGAGAGCTCGGCCATGTGGCTGAGCAAGGATCAGGGCCAAACCTGGGAAGACACGGGCGGTTCCATCAACGGCATTCACGCAGGAATCGTAGAACTGTCCGACGGCCGCTTGATGGCGCTCGGCCGCGGAGGCAACGTCGACGGTCACATGCCGATGTCGATTTCAAGCGATTTCGGACGGACCTGGCAGGCCCATGCTTCTGCGTTGCCTCCCATTACCTATACGCAGCGCTTGTCCATGACTCGTCTTGCGGAGGGTCCGCTGGTGCTGGCGACTTTTGTGCCCGACGTTTCCACTCTCGAATCCGCGAAAAAGACTGATCGTGAACTTGCCAAGCTTATCGTTGCTGTCTCTTACGACGATGGGCAAACCTGGCCCGATCGACGCCTGCTTACTGACGGCAACGGTGATCACGGAATCATAGGAATCAGCAATGCGCGCGTTTACATGGGTCCCGGCGCCGCGGAGCCTACCGGCTACGTATCCGTCACGCAAGCCCGTAACTGTGTAATCCACGTCATCAGCAGCATGAATCATTACGCATTCAATCTCTCATGGATCAAGGCCGCTCCGTCCCATCCCTCACCCATGCCCTCTGCCAGGCAACTGGCGTCGAAATCTTTGCTCGCAGTCTCGCTCTCGCCTGCGCAAATGCAGCCGTATCGCGCTGCGCGGACCCTCTGGTCGAACGAACGCACGGGCGCCATGGAAGCTTTGGACATTGAGAAAGGGTTTACTGCAGAGGCGAGAATATCGCTCGGCAAATCGGACCGCGATTACTTCATTTTGCGGGCATTCGTGCGCAGCGGATGCACGATGTGCAATCGCTATTGGGTGAAGGTGACGAATCAGGGCGCTTTCTATTGGTATGCCCAAGAGTGGCATCTACTGCAGGACGCAGTCACGCCGTCCGCTGTGGGCACTTATCGCATGGCCGTGCGGAATGATGCATGTGTCCAAATCCATCGTGACGAGCGCCTGCTGGCGGCCTTCCCGCCCTCCTACGAGATAGGCTTTGCGCTTCCAACGCGCGGCTGCTGGCTCGAATGGGAGATCGAGGGGGAAGGTGCTGAGCCCTCAGTCGGGTCGGTCTCCTATGATCTCGAAGGACCATTCGGACAAAAATGAGAGGCGAGTGTATGCGCGGGCAAGAACAGGAGGGCAGCTTGACGCCGTCCCGTTTCAGAGTTTGCCCTGCCGGCAGAAGCAGAAGGCAGGAACGTTGCCCCAACGGGCCGTATCCGTAAACCACAGACTCTGCAAGTGGCGCACTTTTCGATAAGCGACAACCCATCGGACGATAGATTGGTTATGCTCTGAAGACTCATGGAAGATGGTTCCGTCAGGCGTGGCTGCGGTGAGCCGGAGCCGTTGGTTGATCGCGTTGTTGGTCGGTTGGAGAGAGCCGTCCGGCCTTGCGGCGTTCCTGAGCCTGCAGCTCTCTCTGCGGACGTTGATGACGGTGGAGTGATGCAGCAGCCGGCCGAGGATGGCTGTTGCGATGATCGGATCGCCGAAGATCGAACGCCTTTCGCACGCGATCATCCGCAAGCTCCAAATGAAGCCTCACCCTGATATCATCGCCTGTTCTAAACGGAGCGGTCATGCGCAAGCTGATTCTGTCTCTCCTACTCCTAGCGTCTTCAAGCGCCATTCTGCATGCGCAGCAATACGACCTCGTGCTTGAAGGCGGACGCGTCATGGATCCCGAAACCGGACTGGATGCCGTGCGCAACGTCGGCATCCGCGACGGAAAGATCGTCCGCATCTCGTCCGAAGCACTGAGCGGCCGCCGTCGTCATCCATGCCAGCGGACTGGTGGTCGCTCCAGGATTTATCGATCTCCATCAGCACAGTCAGGACCTCGCAAGCCAGCGCGTCAAGGCACTCGATGGCGTCACCACTGCACTGGAGCTGGAGATCGGCGCTCCCGACGTCGCTCAGTTTTTGAAAGCAAAAGAAGGCCGTTCGCTGATCCACTACGGTACCTCGGCCAGCCAGGTGGCGGCGCGATCGCTCGTATTCGGCGCCCCATTGCCGGAGGGGGACATCCTGCCCGAGAGCGGACCCGCCACCCAGCAACCCGCCACGCCCGAACAGATTGACAAAATTCTGGAACGTCTGCGTGAGGAACTGGACGCTGGCGGTCTGGCCATCGGCATGGGCATCCAATACACGCCGGGCGCAACGCGACTGGAGGTGATCGACATGTTTCGCCTCGCTGCCGAACGGAGGTTGCCGGTCTACACACACGTGCGCAGCAGTGGGCGCGTCGAACCCGGCTCCTCCATTGAATCGATCAGCGAAGTCATCGGAGCCGCCGCCATTACGGGCGCATCGCTGCACATCGTCCACATCAACAGCACCTGCTCACAGCGACTCGATGGAGTGTCTCTCCATGATCGAAGGCGCGCGCGCCCGCGGCCTCGATGTCACCACCGAAGCATATCCCTACACCGCCGGCATGACTGCCATCAATTCGGCAGTCTTCAACTCAGGCTGGCAGGAAAGAATGGGCATCGACTATGGCGACCTCGTGCTTCCTGAAACCGGGGAGCACCTCACCAAGGATCGATTCGATGCGTTGCATCGTTCCAGCACGACACATTTCGTGCTTGTGTTCGGCTATACGCAGGAGGTGCTCGACCAAGTGATTCCGAACCCCCTGGTGATGATCGCCAGCGATGGCCTCGAAGGACATCCCCGTAACGCAGGAACGTACTCGCGTGTGCTGGCCCAATACGTACGCGAAAAGGGAACGATCACGCTGATGGATGCGCTGCGCAAGATGAGCTTGATGCCGGCGGAGATGCTTGAACGATCAACTCCGGCGGCACGGCTAAAAGGCAGATTGCAGGAAGGAGCCGACGCCGACATTGTTGTTTTCGATGCGGAAACCATCAGCGACCGCTCGACTTTCGAGAAGCCTATGGAGCCAAGCACAGGGGTGCGCTATCTGTTGGTAGGAGGAACCGTCGTCGTCGATGACGGCAAGATCGTGGAGGAAGTATTCCCGGGCCGAGCAATGTTGGGGTCGGGAAAGCGCGGGCCCTAGCGAAATATCAGTTTGCGATGGCCTTTCTGTATCGGAGCATTGATATCCGTTGTAAGCGAAGGCTCGGCTATGGGAATTGAAGCTGCGCGGCTCCCGATTGGGCAGAAGGTCGCCCTGCCCGGCCATTTCGACCAGGCCGTAACGCTTGAAGGTGTCCGCCCTCTCGGGAAAGGCTTTGAATGCCGTGTCCGCCTGGCCGACGGTTCGCTTGACGAAACAGTCATCTCTGAAGAAGAAGCCCAGATCCTACTGGGCGGCGTCGGCGTCGCAGAACCCACATCGACCATTCCTGCCGACGCAGACCAAGTCCGTCTCTTGGTCGAGTCAACCCGAATTCGCGTGGCCTATAGCCTAGTAGGCGCTTCCATGTGCTGCCAGTTCAGCAATGGAGTCTCGATTCCGATCCTATGCCCCCTCGCATTACCCAATAGAGCTCTAGGCCTCGAGTCTCAAATAGGATCTTGGTTGGCAAGCTATCTTAAGCCAACATTCCTGCTTGCACAGCTTCACGAGCCGAGGGCGTCGAACCACCATCGCTGTATGAAACCGAGAAAACAATGTCCGCAACTCGCTTGCTCGCGCTCAGGAAGTACACGGCGAGCTCACAGCCCCGGCGCAATTGAGGTCGGGCTGGATGCAAGTCAAACAGACTCCCATGACAGGGGAGTAGGGGGTGGTCTTTTTCTTGACCTCCACTCTCATAGGATCAAGGCTAACGACTATACAGACAAGTGAATCATTGACCTCCTCAGTGACAAGGTACCGCCAGGGCCAAAACCATGCGCGGCTGTTGCTCAACCCGTTGCATGACGAGTGGGCGGTGAGAACGAAGCCGCAGGCGCCGCGGTCGCTGCGGTAGTGGCTGTCGAGTAGTTTTGTGGCGAGGATAGTGTGTGAGTCACAGGAGGTAGTTCACTGTGACTCGTCTTCGCAAAATGATGCTCGAAGAGCTCGGGCGTCGTAACTACCCTGCAGGCACAACGCGGTGTTATCTGCGTTCGTCGAGCGGTTCGCACAATACTTCCACAAGTCGCCGGACAAGCTCGGTTCGGATGATCTGCGCAGCTACCAGGCCTATGCTTCGCATACGGCGTTCGATATCTGCGTTGCCAACTTGTCGAGATATCCCTGGTCCGCGACCTGCGATTCATCGTAGGCGAGGTGGCGCACGAGTTCGGGCGCGCCGTCACACTCATGGGGCTGGATGATAGCAACCGCGCCGCTTGAATGATTGTGCGCCGCGCCGATCATCACGGTTTCCGGCGCGATGCCGCAGCGCGCGTGAATTTGCTCGCGTGCGGACTTCACGACGCTTTCCGGCGCAACCAGCGTATCGAGAGCGACCAATACCACTGGCCTGCGACCGTTATCGAACACATCAGCTCGCGCTTTGCAGCGATCGTGAGAACCTTTGACGAAAGCGGCAACATAGTCTCCTGCCATCTGCATTCCCACGCCCGGCGTGATGTCCCGCTCCGCAATGCTGACCCTCAGCAAGGCTCCCGCCGACTCAAGATCGATGCGTCCGAAGTACTCGGGCATAAGTGTAGCGTCGGGAATCGATTCCGAATCGATGCGAGTATTCTGCGCTCGGCCGTCCAGTGGAACCAGGCCCATCCCCAATGAAGCCCCGGCGATGAGGTTCTTCTTGAAAAAATCGCGGCGGTTCATTGTTCTCGTCCCATCCCTTCAGCTACTCAATGTCAGGGCAACAACTCAATGACGCGTCCTTCAGCGGCGCTGCGGTACGCAGCCTCGGCCACCACAACAGCGGCCCTGCCATCCTCGCCTGTCACGGAGGGGTCGCGATTCTCAAGCAACGCGTCAATGAATTCCTGATGCTGCCTGCGATACGCCTCCATCCGCACCGGCGACAGCGCGCCTTGCCCCGCCCAATTGATCGGCGGCTGCACCGCGGCAACTGTCCACTCGTTGCCGTGCCCGAGACGAAGCTCGCCATAGGCGTCGAGGTCCAGGTTCCCAGCCGTTCCCGCGATCAACGAGCGCGAGTTGGTGTGCGGAAAGGCGGGCACTGCGATCGACCACGACGCCCACAGCGTGGCCATGGCGCCACTCGTAAGCCGCATCAGCACCATGCTCGACAGTTCGACTCCCGTGCCTGGATCGCGCTGCACCTGCGCGCTTACCGAGCAGATCTCCGTGCCCGTGATCCAGCGGATGCGGTCGATATTGTGCACGCCATGGCCGATGAGGATGCCCACGTTTTCCGGCAGCGATTGCCACGGCGGCAGCGACCCAAGGCCTCCGCCAGCAAGCTGCATCTCCTGCATCATGATCACCTGCCCGATCTCCCCGCCGCGGACGAGTCGGTGCGCCTCAATATTGCAGTCGCGGAATCGCTGCCCGTACATGATCATCAGCCGCACGCCTGCCTTTTTCACCGCGTCAAGGATGCGGTCGCAGTCTGCCACCGATGTCGCCATCGGCTTATCCAGCAGGATGTGCTTGCCGGCCTCCGCAGCTGCGATGGCCTGCTCCGCGTGCGCAGCGTGCGGGGTACTGATCATCACTACGTCAACATCTTTGCGGGCCAGAAGCGTATGCAAGTCCGGCTCGGCGGCAATCCCATACTCCTGCGCTAGGGTACTGGCGCGACTGCCACCGGTAATGGCCGCCAGCTTCGCATGCTGGAGATATTTCGAAACCGTCTCGGCGTTGGTGCGCCCCATAAATCCGGAGCCGATCAATCCCACCCCCAGCGTCTTCATGCCTGCTCCCCAATATAGGTGTCCAGATGTCCCAGGCCTTCGATCTCGGCGCACAGGTGGTCCCCGGCGCGAAGCGCCCGGCCGCGCGCAAAGCCTACGCCCTCCGGTGTGCCCATCGCGATTACATCGCCGGGATCCAGTGTCATCACCGCCGTCAGCGCGGCGATGGTCTCAGGGATATGGAAGATCATGTTGCGCGTGTTTGAGTCCTGAATCAGTTCGCCGTTGAGCCACAGACGAAGATCCAGGTTGGAGGGGTCCGCAATCTCGTCCGCCGTCACCAGTTCTGGCCCCAGCGGAGCCGAGCCGTCGAACCATTTGCCCATCAGCCAGTCGAAAAAAGGGTCGAACTCTCGCTTATCGCGCTGCTCGATGTCGGCGTTATATTTGCGCTCGGAGAGATCGTTCACGATGGTGTAGCCGAAAACATATTGCATGGCATCTTCGGCCTTTACATCGCGCGCTTGCTTGCCGATAACTACCGCCAGCTCCGCCTCCCAGTCAAAGAAGACGTTCTTTGTGCGCAGAGTCACGGTACCGCCCGGACGCAGTAACGAACTGGAAGGCTTCCAAAAGATCTGCGGCGTCCATGTGCCTCCCGAGGGGCCTGTGAAACCGGACTCCGCAACATGTTGGCGATAGTTTCCCGCCAGCGCCAGGAGCTTGCCCACGGCAGGCAGTGGAACCTCCAGCGAGCGTTCATCAATATCCAGCGACGGAGCCGCCGCGATTTGCTCGCCGCTAATCGGCGCGAGAGGATGGTGCGCGCCGAGATCGCGCACTTTCGCGCCCTGGCGCACCGCAGTATGCACCGTTCCGTCACCATGACGAAAGCGAATCAACCTCACGAGGTCTCTCCGATCAGGCGCAGCAGGTTTGCGCCCAATATGGCTTCCTGCGCCTCCGTACTGATATTTGCATGCGTAATTTTGCTTAGCCCGGCGGCCGCCTCCTGCCACGGCGTCCCGCTGCCGAACAGCAATTGGCTGCTCCCGCACCGCTGCACAGTTTTTTCAATCGCCGCGTAACCCATCATGCACGAGGTCTCCAGATGCACCGTCTCGTAGCGCTGCATCAGAGACACAGCCATCTGCAGTTCATACAAATAATTCACACCCGCCAAAATCCATCGCACGCGTGGGTGGCGCGTAACGATTGCGTCCATCATGGAGGGATCGAGCGACGGCATACCCCAGTTCATGAGAATACGCAGCGGCAGAACCACCGGCCATCCACGCGCGGCCGCATCTTCGAGAATTCCATCCACGAAGCTCTCGAAGAGCAGGTGATAGCTGTGGTGCTGAGGATACAAGCGCACACCGCGAAAGCCTCGCGCCGCGTACCCCGCAAAATCGTAGTTCGCGGGATGCCATACATGGCTGAGTTCCTGCGTACCCAGGCAGGCGAAGGGAATAAACTCGGCGTGCTGCTTTGCAGCGTCTTCGACCTCACGATTGCCGTCTTCCCAATTCACAAAAACGGAGCGCGTGGAGCAGACCGCGGCACCGTCAATGTGAAGTCCGTTCAGCGCGGCGGCAATCTCCTCCGGCTTTGTACGCTGCACCGGCCAGTAAGGCCACTTGCCGATAAATGCGTTACCGTCGAGGATCATGCCTTCAGCCCCATCAGCCGCAAAATATTGCCTCCCATGTACGAGGCACGCTCCTCCTCGGACAGCCGAACCTGCCGCGCCTTCTCCAGTTGCGGCCACGGATCCAGGAGCGGAACGTCGGTGCCGAAGATGACCCGATCAGCGCCCAGCGTGCGGATGCACGTCTCGACGAAACCGGTGTCTATCGTGGAGCACGCGGTGTCGAGGTAGAGATTCCGATATTTCGCCGCGATCATGATGGCGCGGTTCCAATCGCCGTGCGCATACGGCTGGCCGCCCGCGTGTGCCATGATAAAGCTCACCTCCGGCACATGCGACATCAGGTAGTCGCATTCCGCGGACGTGGTGTGCGCCAGAATGGGCATATTCAGTTCCGCGCACACCTCCAGGATGGGAATCATCGCGGGCTCCGCGATGCTCATCTCCGGCGTCGAGTAAATCTTCAGGCCGCGCATGCCGTATTCTTCCCGGCAGCGGCGAATTTCATCGAGGCTCTCCTGCCCGAAGCGCGTGGAATGCAGGCTGGCATAGCCGAGGATGCGGTCAGGGAAGCGGCGCATTTCCTCAAACAGCAGGCGATTGCCCTCGTGCATGTCATAGAAGAGGGCCGTCAAATCCGTGCAGCACAGCTTGTCCACTCCAATGGAGTCGGCGATGCGCACCAACCCCTCGCCATCCATATCGATCTGCAGACGCGTGGATTTGCCGATATGTACGTGTCCGTCAACGATCATTGTGGCTCCGAGGTGAGACGCTCAGGATGCGGCGTCGATTCATGTTGCATCAGCATTACCACCGGCTGCGCCTGTTCCTGCTGCAACACTTCCGCGACGTGCTGCACCGGGTTTGTCCATCCACTGCCCTGCCACGCAGCTGCAACCCGGTACGTAAAACTCACACCATGGCCGGGCCGAAGAGAATCGCTGAAAAGCACAATTTCATTGTCGCCTTCCGGCGTCGTCAGTTGCCCCGCGCGACGCACGACGCCGGGATCAAACGCGAGCCCCAGGCCGATGCGCCCGATCGAAGGATCCTGAACGCCATCCACCGCGATCAGGGAAGACCGCTCCACGGTATGCATCTGCGGTAGGTTGCGGACTCCGGCGCCGACTTCATAAGAGCCCGCGAGACGAAGCGGCGTCATCCATAGATGGCAGCGTACGTCCTCCTCCCCCTCGCGCATCTCATACACTGCGCGCAGCGCCACGTCATCGTCACCGATTTGCCAGTGCGGCAAATCTTCTTCCATGAGCACGCGCAGGGGGCCGTCCGCGAGCACGTGAAAGGCAGGCTCGTCTGGCTTGGCAGGCTCATGCGCATAATCGGGAGTATTCACCGGCGGCCGGTAGACGGACCTGCCGCTGCGCAGAAAAATACCTCCCAATCCCAGCGTGTCGCCAATGTGCAGTACGTCTTCGGCTTCTATCGCTGGCGAGGAAATGCTGGTGAATCCGCTCAACGAATTGAATAGTCCCAACTGGCCTTTCCCGTGCGCCTGCACGTCGAGATAAAAGCCGCCGTAAGTTCTATAGCCGATCAGTTCGCTCTCAATCGCCGCCGTAGCGCGGTTGTAGCCGTAGGAGTGGGTCGCATGCACGCGCTTAGGCCACGGCAACGGCTCCTTCAGCGTGTTCGAGTAGTATATTTCCAGCGTCTGCTGCGAGCGCGGCGCAAGATGCACGGGAAACACTAACGCTCCCTCCCGTTCTCCCTCAGCTCCCGCATCCACCTGCGAAGGCAGGTAGCGAGTGTTTGCGCTCTGGTCGGCGACAATGGCCAGCGTTCCTGGAAATCGAGGAGCCATTGCCCGTGCCCTGGCCACATCGATAACGGCCAGCGTATGCACCGCTCCACTGCCGGGATTTGAGATGCGCACCTGCAACCGGTCTGAGAAGTTCGGCAGCACCCAGGGGATTTCTTGCTGCGCGCAGGCCGCACCGCACGCCGCTAGAAATAGCGCCGCCCCGACCGGGACCTGATGGCTACTGCGCGACATTCGTCACCCTATCGTAGCAATACACCTCAGAGCCCGAGACAAAGTAGAGCTTGCGCCCTCGCATCGCAAGGCCGGCGGTGATGCGCACCGGAGATTTGGCTAGCAGCGCGGCGCGATGGCTTCGGTCATCAATGCGGAAGATGCCGCTGTCTCCAAGTCCCCAGATGGTGCCGTGGTCATCAGCGACAACGCCGTTGTAGGGCACGGACTGAAACGGGAGCTCCTGTGTCGAAACAACTTCATGACGCTCCGGGTCGATCGCAAACAGCGTGTTCATTTTGTTATCGACGGCAATACCGTAGACCAGGCCCGATCCCGAAATAGCGAGGTCGGTCACCAGGCTCGCGCCAGGTACCGGAACAATCTTCCAGAGCAATTTGTGCGCCGCTCGATCCCAGAAGAATACGCACGCATTTTTTTCCGTCGGATGGCTTCCACCACCACCCTCTGTTGTCGTTCCTCCAACAATCTGGCCCTGCCACACTGCCAGCGAGACCACGCTTTGATTGTGAATCAAATCGCCGAAAGCCCTCGCTTGCGCGCTCTTCCCATCCCAAGCGACCAATGGTCCTTCAAGCTGCCCGTAACCCGCTGTGCCTCCTACATAAATCAATCCGTCTGGGCCTTCGATCATGGCCTGCGGACGCCAATGCTCGTCGGAGCCACTGAAGTTCGCAAAGCTCGGGTTGCCGTCGGACGCCGGGTGAAACGGCTGCGCAGGATCGTAAGACATTAGCGGCGACAGACCGGCGTAGGCTCCCATGGCAATGCGGCCGTCGTGAGCAAGCAGCGAGTAAAGCTCGCCACCGCCAAGCAATCCCACATTGTTGATTTTGTGCGTGGCAAAGTCCACTTGAACCAGGTGCGCGGGAAGGATTGAGCTGCCGTAGAGCGAGCCGTTCGGGCCAAAGCCGATGCGGAAGACCTCCAGCGGCTCTCCGTCGTAGCCAATGCGCAGGCTCGTATCGCTCCCGGTCTTCGGGTTGCGCAGTTGCATCATGCCCTCGTGCGCGTTGAGGTCAACCGTAGTGCCGTCGCGCAGCTTGTTATCATCCAGCACGGGGACGCGCTGCTTTGCATCGATCTCATGGATGGTGAAGCCTGAGAGCGTGAAGAGGCGGTCGCCGACGCTCGCATAGACTTTGCCGTCGATGCCAACGTAGGGCTGAGCTATTCCCACGATCTGTGCATCTTGCGGAAGCACTTCGCGCATCTGCCCGGTGCGCGGGTCGTAGATGGCCACATTCGCCTTCGCTGTCCCGATCCCCATGTAGAGATAGCCGTCGTGCCCGTTAACGATCCAGCGGCCATACTTCTCCGTCGGGTCCATACGGCCAAGGTCTGCCAGCTTGCCGGCGGCCGGGTCATAGCTGACGAGTCGGCACTGAGGGTAGGTCACGCCGTACAGTTTTCCGTCAGGGCCAAAAGTTGTGTCCCAGATGTATTCCTCGCTGGGGCTGGGGCGTCCCAGATCGACCATGCGACGCGTGACCCAGTCAATGCGCATGAAATGCGCGTGTGGCAGCGTGCCGAAATACACTTCGCCATTCGGCGCCACGGCCAAGTTGCGAGCGCCGAACTCTCCAGCGACAGGATCGTGAAATACCTGCGCGGAGCCGTCCCGCGGATCAATCGCGATCACATCGAAGGTGATGTCGTCATAAAGATAGCTCGCATAAACGCGCTGCGAGTCGGGCGTAGGGCCCGGCGCGATGGCCGTTGCCACCAGGCCGCCCAGAGAACGATAACTCGCTATGTGCTCGAAGCCACCGGCGCCCTGAGCCCGCGCAAAACAATTCGCGGTAGCAACAAGTGCAGCCCAAAGCACGGCAATCTTAACGAGCCGGTCCATCTTTATTCCCCTCAGGTCTGATTCCTCTCAAACCTCTATTCCGTCGCGCCCTTGCCTCTTATTTCGTTTGCTTCGTCTTCCCGCCGAGCGAAAGCTGCATCAACGTAGAGCGAAATTGGCCGAACTCGCCATTCGCATACTGCTGATCGAGGCGGTGCAGCACACGGGCGATGGTCCAATACGCGACGCTGTCACCCAGGTCGTAGTGGCCCGGCGCAACATCGCCGGGCTGTGGGTCCTGAAATTGCGCAGCGTCCGACTGTCCAGTGGCGTAGGCATTGGCGGCTTCCGCGGACATCGCTTCATCGCGCAGCTTGAGATAGTAGAGCAGGCTCGCCACATCCAGCAGAAAGCGCTGGCGCTCGGCCTGGTCTCCCGCGCTGGCAGCCGCCTGCTCATATTTTTCCGCTAGCGCATCCGATACACGCTGCTTCAGTGCGGCAATGGTGGCGCGGTCTTCGGCAATCGCTTCGGGCAGCACGGTACCGTTGTATCGCGATTGCAGCGCAGGGATGTCGAGCGCAGCCGGCGCGGCTTTCGGATCGAATTGCTCGACCCATACGGGAACGGTCGAGGACCCTCGATACACTTCCAGCGTGTCGAGATAGCCACGGCCCGCGCTGTCCCACCAGTGCAGCTCCAGATCCTTGTTGTCATTTACGATGTGCCCGATTTCTATCCACCCCTCCTGCGCCCCGCGCAGATGGTAGCGGCGGTCCGCGCTCGAAAAGTAGATCGCGGGCCGGGTACCGGGCGTGCCATCATATTCGCGACGCATGTTCCAGCGCTCGTTGGGGCTGCCCGTGTTGGAGAGATACTCGCGTTCATAAATCCAGAACTGCCCCTCCCACCTGTAGTTCATACGCGCTTCATCCCAGGTAAACCCGAGCTGGTCGGCCGCATAATCCAGCGCCGGAGTCCAGCGCGCGGACCAGGGCATATGGATGGTGGTTTGGGGAAAAGGACGATTGGCATTGAAATCCCGCATGCCTGCAAACGCATACGGCGCGTGACCGACCATCGTAAAGCTGAAATTGGAGTGCGGTCGGTCCACCGGCTCACGGCGCGGGCGAGCATCCACATTAAAGCTCAAGCGCATGTTCGTGGCCTGCACGTCTTTGAGCGGGACCGCGTTCCTTGACCACATGTAGTCGTAGTGATTCGCGTAGTCGGTATCGTTATGCGATGCGCTGACCGACGGCGTGGCGCTCACGCGCAGCGTAACATCCGTGCGGCCGTCATGATCCAGGTCCCAGAAAGAGAATGGGCACTCCGACAACGGAAGCCAACTCCGGGTGATGGGATCGTACTTATTGACGTAAATCTGCGCATTGCCGCGGAACTCGCTGCCCTTGTCGTTGCCCGCGTATTGCCAATGGTCCATAGCAAATATGCGCCAGGCATCGCCGCCATAACTGCGCCCGAACCATGCATAGCGAAGATAGCCGTCGCGGAAGTAACGCAGTTCCACTTCGCTGGCATGGCCCGTGTGATCGTCGTCGATATAAGAAACCATGCGGTCTACCGGCCCTAGGCCTTTGTAGCTCACCACATAGGTCGTGCTTACCTTGCTCCATATCTGCGCTGCGCGGCCTGTATAGTCGATCGCTTCTACGATGTCGCCATCGAAGCGCGTCACTACCGTGTCCGGACGGCCATCGCCATTCAGGTCCAACATGAATCGCTCGCCTTCCTTCAGTGCTGCGGCGCGCGGCCACCAAGACTTGGTGCGCAAGTCCAGACGGCCATCCGGCGAGAGCGCGATCTCTCGTTGCCACCAGGACGGGGAATCGACAGCTCGCGCCGCCGGCGCCGTAAAAGATGCACCGATGACAAGCACGCACACATGCAAGGCGGCCCAAGGCGTCCCCAATCGCATCGCACCTCTTCCCGCGCGGCAATCTTTCATGTAACTATCATCTCTCCGCCGTCGTCACACTGTTCAATGGTTGCGCGCATCGTACTCTCATGCCCGGGCGGAGCGACAGTTTTTGGATCTTGCTGAGGGCATTACGGACGCAGGGGAAGATTTTTGTATTGAATCTTTCATCTTTCCATTGATCTCACCTTATAGTGATGGGAGGGCGCCTGGAAAGTCAAGAATTCTCGTCATGCCCCCGAAAACATCTTCTGGGATGCTGCGCGGAAGGAAACCAATGAATCCTGCTTCGACTGAACCGGTGCCTCATCTCAAGCGCGTGCTCGGGCTTTGGGACCTGGTGTTTTACGGCATCGTCCTCATTCAGCCAATCGCCGCGGTGGGCCTGTTTGGCGTGGCGCAGCAGCTTTCGCGCGGGCACATGGTTACCACTATCCTGATCGCCATGCTGGCAATGATGCTGACCGCGGTGAGCTATGGACGCATGGCCTCGGTTTATCCTTCAGCGGGCTCCGCTTACACCTATGTTTCCCGTGGACTGAATGCGCACATTGGTTTCCTGGCGGGCTGGGCAATGGTCCTCGACTATCTGGTTCTGCCGGTGGTCGCCACTATCTACGCAGCCCTGACGCTGACCAGGCTGGTGCCCGGCGTTCCTTACGTTGTGTGGGTAATCTCGCTTACCTTGCTGGTTACAGGATTGAATCTGGCGGGCGTGCGCGCGGCGGCCCGGTCAAACATGATTCTGCTGGCAGCAATGTGCGTGGTGATTGCGTGGTACTTCATTATGACAACTCGTTACCTCGCGCTCCATGGCGGTTCGCACGCATTATTCAGCATGCAGCCGATCTATAACCCCACCACCTTCAACATGCGTGCGGTCATGACGGCCACCTCTTTTGCCGCACTCACCTACATTGGGTTCGACGGAGTGACAACGCTGGCCGAGGACGTGAAAAATCCTCGCCGCAACGTGCTCGTAGCCACCGTTCTGGTGTGCGCGTTGACGGGCGTCTTCAGCGCCGTGCAGATCTATCTGGCCGCACGGGTGTGGCCCACGTATAACAACTTTCCCAATGTCGAAACCGCGTTCCTTGATGTCTGCGGCAGGGCTGGCGGACCGTGGCTTTTTCAAGCCATGGCCATTACGCTGTTTGTGGCCTGCGTGGGCAGCACCCTCACCGGGCAGTTAGGAGCCGCGCGACTGCTTTATGGCATGGGCCGCGATAACGTGTTGCCCAGGCGGGCATTTGGAAAGCTCAACCGGCATGGGACGCCGGTCTTCAACATCGTATTCATCGCCGCCGTCACTGCTGCGGGCTGTTTCGGACTGAGCTATGAGCACTCCGCCGAACTTTTGAATTTCGGGGCCTTCATCGCCTTTATGGGAGTAAACCTGGCAGTGATGCGCACGTTTTATCGAAGGAAACAGCAGGGCAGCCTATGGCGGGATCTTCTGCCACCCGCGGCAGGCTTCCTTTTTTGCTTGTTTATCTGGCTTAGTCTCCCACAACTGGCAAAGATCATCGGAGCCGCATGGCTGCTGGCTGGAATCGTGTACCTGGCCGTGCTCACTCGCGCTTTCCGGCGTCCGCCTGCGCAACTCGACTTTACGGAGTAGCGAACCGGACAGCACGCGCATCAACGACGCTCATGCCGCCTGAAGCATTTATCTCTCAGGCATTCGGTGTTCTTCCGGATCGGGCGCGAACTTCGGTGTTTGCCGATGCCGATTTGCCCTCTTGTAGAGCAGAATACCGATGAGGATCAGCGTCACTCCCACTGCGGAGTCCACGCTTCGGGCGAGGCCAGAGCCGGAAATCAGGCCCGCCAGCATAATCAGGGCACCCATTGACAGCGTCGACGCCGCCAGCGCGGGGCCTGCCGGGTTTCCTCCAGAAGCTTTTGACGGAATGCCGTCGCGAGACTCCTGCATCGCTGCAAAGAAGGCCTTCGTCCGCCGCTGCTCATCGGCGGGCGTGCAAGAGAATCGGCTGCCCAATACCATGCCGAGCAGCGTCATCGCCGTGTTGAGCAGCAACGACGCGCCCTCGAAGTTATAAGCCGAACCAAGGATGCTGTCCGCGGCCGGCCACCAGGTCTTGAGTGAGAGCATCAGAAATCCCGTCAGCAATCCGGCAAGAAATCCCGTGAAAGCCCCGGTCGCATTGACCCACCGCGTAGTCAGGCCTGCGAGCAGCGGAATCAGCGTCGGAGAAAGAAATATCCCCAGCACGGTAACCATCAGGTTGAACAGCGACTGCTCGTGCGTCCATGCCAC
The DNA here is from genome assembly GCA_963830785.1 of uncultured Acidobacteriota bacterium. Classification (GTDB taxonomy): domain Bacteria; phylum Acidobacteriota; class Terriglobia; order Terriglobales; family Acidobacteriaceae; genus Telmatobacter. The sequence continues at coordinate 97,191 of CAWHNV010000036.1, read as the reverse complement.
CCACAATCCCAGTGACACGGTCACGGCTCCAAGCAAGAGAGTCGACCACCGCCCGATAGACAAACGCCTTCCTTCACTGGATGACGGCGCGATAAAACGAACGTAGACGTCCTCGGTGAGAACACTGGCAATGGCATTGAAATCCGCGCTGACCGTGGCCATGGTGGCCGAAAGCATAGCTGCCAGGATGATGCCTACCATGCCCGCCGGTAACAAGCTGCCTACCAGCAGCACGTAGACATCAGCGGTGCGGCCTTGCGCAATAAGGTCAGGCAGGATGTTTCTCCCGATCAAAGCAGGAAGAATCATCAACGGCGCTCCCACCAGGTTGAGCGCGGCAGAGAAGTACGCCGCTTTCGACGCATCCTTCTCCGTGGGAACTGAGTAGTACTTCTGCGCCAGCGACCAGCTCGCGTTGTAACTCACCAGCATGACGACCGCAAATCCCGCGATATAAATCCAGCCGCAGGGGCCGTTGACGGGAGCAAAGAAGTGAGGCGGCAGGCCGCGGAATGCCTTGTGAATTCCTCCCGCGCGCAGGATCGCCATGGGCAGCAGGAAAAGCATCGCCAGCACCTTCATCAGGAACTGGACATAATCGGTGACAACCAGCGCCCACAAGCCGCCAAGAAAGGAATACGCGATCATGACAGCGCCGCACAGCGCGATCGACCAGTAAAGACTCACGCCGCATGCGATGGATACAAACAGCCCGGTGGCAAAGACCTTCAGGGCATCGTCGAAGATCTTCATCGGGATTCCAGCCCACGCAAAGAACTGGCGCACAAAGCCGTTGTATCGCTCTTCCAGGAACTGAATCGGCGTAATAATTCGTGCGCGCCGCCAATACTTGGCGAAATAGAGAGCCCCCGCCAGGCAGTCTGGGATCGTGACCCAGAACAGCGTGACCGCAACCCATCCGTAGGTATAGCCCAGCTGCGAATAAGCGATGAATGAGAACGCACTGAAGCTGGACATGTAATGCGAGATGCCCGCCATCCACCAGGGAATCTGCTGCCCGCCCGCGAAGTAGTCTCGCGCATTGCGAACACGATTGCGGAACCACGCACCTACCAGGACTACGACCACCAGATACCCGGCAACAATTACGTAGTCCGACAGCATGAGGTGGATGGACGTCATCGTCCGAAGCTCCAGCTGCCCAGCAGGTAGGGCTTCCATCGCTCCATATCCACATCGAATCCAAGGCCTGCCCCGGGCGGCATCACGAACTCGCCATCCCGCAACTCGAGCGCCGGAGAAACGATGTCATTGCAATACCAGCGCCGCGAAGGCTCTACGTCGGTGGGATAGCGACAGCCGGGATGCGTCGCGAACATGAGAGCCTGGGCGCTGCCAATGCCAAGCTCCGGCATGGTTCCCATCCACAGGCCGATATCGTGTTGTTGGCAGACCTCGGCGACGCGCAATGCTTCGAGGTAGCCGCCGACGCGTTGCAGCTTGATGTTCACGATCCTGCAGGCGCCCAGCGTTGCCGCCCGGGTCGCATCATCCGCGGTCTCGATACTTTCATCCATGCAGATCGGCGTCCGCACCTGCCGCTGTAACGCAGCGGATTCTTCCAGCGCCTCGCGGCCCAATGGCTGCTCGAACATCATGAGGCCGTAGCGGTCGAGCTTCCGAAAAATATCGATGTCGGCGAGCGAGTAGTCGGCGTTGGCATCCACAAAGAGCGGGAAGTCCCCCACGTGCTCGCGGACAGCTTCGACCAACGATACATCGTGGCCGCGTTTGATTTTGATCTTCAATCGCGCGTAGTTACGATAGCCATAGCGATCGATTGCGGCCAGCAATTCGAGCTCGGAATCATATAGACCGATGGCAAGTCCGGAGCGCACCGGAGCATCCGGGAGACCGAGATAGTTCCGCAACGGAGCGCCGGCGGCACGAGCCAGCATCTCCCACGCGGCGGTTTCAATGGCCACGCGCACAAAGCGGCTCGCCGTGAGCGATGCCAGTTCCTGCTCGAGAGCCAGCATGGTCGGCCAACTTCTCCCCACAAGCCGCGGAAGCATTTTGTCGACGAGCTCCTGCTGGCAGAAGTCCGGAGTTTCCCACGAATAAAAGCCGCCCGCCATCGCGGAAGATTCTCCCCAACCCCAGTGCGCGCCATCGCTCAGACGCACTACCACGGCGTCCTTCGCAGCCACCTCACCGGAGCTGATGCGGAATGGCTCCAGCATAGGCACGGAAGCTCTCCACGCATCCCCAGTGGCCAGCGTCACTGGCCCACGGGCAGCGAGTTCCTTCACTGCGCAGTCTGGTTCCATCTGGAGTCCTCGCCCTGGTTTGGCTTTGCGGAGCTTATGTTTTGGTTCTATGCGGTCGAATTTTGGTGTGTCGTGAGTTCGCGGCTACCCTGCAACCGGTGAACTGAAGTGTGCGGCCACCTTGCGGATTGCGGCAGCTATTTGTTGCACATGCTGCTCGGTGTAGTTTTCATTCCACTGGATGGCGATCACCTGGGCGAGCGCCTGCTCCGAGCCCGGACAGAGCCCGCGTGCGTAGACCTGACGGCCGTACGGTGTGAAGGGGTACCCACTTGTGCCGTAGGTCTTGGGGCCAGTAAAAATCGGCGAGAGATAGAGCGGGTCGACGATATATCGCACCCACGCAGGAACGCCCTCCGCGACCAGTGCGTCGCCGAAGGCCCCGACATCCACTTGCGGGTCTGTGATGCGGAGCATGAACAGCCAGAACGAGTGCTTTAACTGCGGCGGTATCAAGGGCGGGGCTACGCCTTCCACTCCTTCCAGCTCGCGGATCAGTTGCGCTGCACGTTGCCGCCGCCGCTCCACAATGCTCTCGACCTTGCGCAATTGCCCCAGGGCCACGGCGCCGTTGAGTTCGCTCATGCGGTAGTTCTGCGAAAGAAACATGAAACGGCAGGAGCCCAACGTGCCCGATTCACGCGGCCACGCCTTATCTGAGAACAGCAACGCGCGTCGCGCATAGTCGGCATTGGAGGTCACCATCAGGCCGCCTTCGCCGCAGGTGATGTGCTTGCTTTGCTGCAGACTGAAGCAGGCCATGTCTCCCATGGAACCCACCAGCCTGCCCTTGTACTCAGCCCAGTATGCCTGCGAGCAATCCTCGATCAGCACAATTCCATGCCGCTTGCAGATTGCCAGCAGCTCATCCATGGGGCAGGAGAGCCCGGCAAGGTGCACCGCGATCACCGCCTTTGTCCGCTGCGTGATTTGGCTCTCAACAGACACGGGATCGAGCACCATCGTCTGTGGGTCAACATCTGCAAAGACCGGGACAGCATTCTGCCAGAACACGGGAAGTATCGAGCCGATGTCCGTAATGGGCGGAACAATGACCTCATCACCCGGCTCGAGATCGAGAGCGGCCACGGCCAGGTGCACGCACGCAGTCCCGCTGGAACACGCCACCGCGTGCTCCACGCCGATGGCCGCCGCAAACTCCTGCTCGAGCTGCCGCACCATGGTTCCACCATTGCGGCTCAGGCAGCCGGAGCGCAGAGCTTTCAGAACCAATGCCTCTTCGTGTTCATCGAATGTCCGTCCGGTTGCGGAGAGAACTCCCGGCAAGGTTTGTTCCACTGCTTTCGAGCCACCCTCAATCGCCAGGCGATCCATCATTCCACCTCAATTCAGTGCCGTCTCACGTAGCCCGGCAAGTTTCCGGGATTCGATTGCAGAAGCTGCCGTGATGCAATCTTGTCCGCGCTTATACCTCAATCAGGGCCGCGTCATGGCCTTCGCGCCCGCTGAGCACTCGTTCCGCAACTTCGCGATCGTACGCATGCTCCCAGCGGGCGATGACAACGGTGGCAACGCTGTTGCCAATCACGTTGAGAGCCGCACGAATCGGCGTCGTCAGCCGATCCACGCCCAAAATGAGAACCATTCCGGCGAGAGGAATCTGATGGCTGGAGGCAAGCACCGCGGCGAGCACCACCAGGGCAGCGCTGGTAACGCCGGAAATTCCCTTGGACACGAGCATCATGGTGAGAAGCAGCAACGCAATTTCGTGAAATGACAGATGGATGCCGGTGGCCTGCGCAATGAAGATGGATCCCATGGCAACGAACATGGCTGTGCCGTCCGCGTTGAACGCGTAACTGGTGGGGAAGACCATTTCTACAATGGGGCGCTGGCATCCCATGCGCTCCAACTTGACCATGCAAGGTGCCATCACCGCCTCAGAACAGGAGGTGCCCAAGGTCATCAGAATCTCCTCGCGCAGGTAGCGCAGCAGCTTGAAGAGATTGACCCCTGCCAGACGAGCAATAGCGGCCAGCACCACGACAATGAAAAGCGTACAGACGATCCATACCGCAGCAACAAATTTTGCCAGCGGCATGAGGGTTGCGATGCCGTATTGCCCGACGGTGAAGGCGATGGCGCCCAGCACCGCGATGGGCGCAAGACTGATGATGAAACCAATCACTCCGAAGACGGCCCGCAGACAGAGGTCCATGATATCGAGCAGTGGGCGCGCCTGCTCTCGAAACCCCGCCAGGGCCATGCCAAAGAGGATGCTGAGAAAAACCACCTGGAGCATATTGCCGCCGACAAACGCTCCGACAAAACTGGTGGGAATGATATTGATGAGGAAATCAGAGGCGCCATGGTTGGCGGCAACGCCGGCGTAGTCGGCGATCTCGCGGGAGTCGAAGGAGGTCGGATTGATGTTCATGCCGGCTCCCGGGTGAAGCAGAAAGCACCCGGCCATTCCCACCAGCAGGGCCAGCGTGGAAACCACCTCGAAGTACACGAGAGTCTTGCCGCCGATTCGCCCTGCATCCTTGAGATTGCCAAGCCGCGCAATGCCGATGCTGATGCTGAGAAACATGAGCGGCGGCAGAATCATGCGGATGAGGCGCACGAAAAGGTCGCCGAGGGGGCGCAACGCCACCGCCTGGTGGGGAAGAAATATTGCGGCGAGAATACCGGCGCACATTCCCACCAGCACCTGGACCCAGAGCGGGCCGAGCGGGAGCCGTCGTGCGGCGGGGGAGTTGGAGATGTTTAGCGACATGGGTTGCAGCTCAACGTACTTTTCCGCGCGCCGCGATTTTCCAGGTATCGATAATCTCGCCGCGCCGAGCCACGTAGATTTCATCGTGCATGTTGATGCAGGTACAGACGTGGTTCGGAATGACCGAAAGCACCTGGCCCACCGTGAATGCGCCGTAATCGCCGGCTTCGACAAAACCGTGTTCTTCATTAAGTTTGGCGAGCATGGCGCCTTCGAATTCCATAATTTTTCCGTGGCCGCGCTTCGGTCCGGCGCTTAATAAATCGGAGGAGAAAACTTTCGACCCCGCGTCCACAATCACCTGCCCCGGCACGCACGTTGAGACGACGGTGGTGATGACGCGGACAGCACAGTCATCGAGAGTACAAGCGCCCTGGTAGTAAGTGTTGAGGTCATTAAACACATAGGTGCCGGGACGAATTTCTGTGATACCAGGAACCAGGTGAGACATCTCCGCCGCCGGTGTGGAGCCGGCGGAAACAATTTCAAGCGGCAGGTTGGCCTGCCGGAAGGCGGCGGTGGTGCACTCCACATCGGCGCTCAGGCGCGCAACCTCATCGTGACGCTGTTGCTCATCGCCCCACACGCTGCCGAAGTAGGTCATCAGGCCCCGCACGCTGACGCCTTTGAGGGCCTGAATGGCCTTGCCGAGCTCGGCACAGTTTTCTCCGGCCGCGACCCCGCACCGATGCGACCCGGAATCGAATTCGACGAGCACCCCTATCGTGCATCCGGCTTGCTGGGCTACGCGGGAAAGTCCGGCCGCTGCCGGCAGCGAATCCAGGGCAACAAGCACGTCCACCTTGGCGGCCAGTGCTGCCAGGCGGCGAATTTTTTCTTCGCCGATAATGGGATGGGCAACAAGAATCTGCCCCGTCCCGCTTTCCGCCATCACCTCGGCCTCGCCCACCTTTGCGACGGTAAGGCCGCGCGCTCCCCGCTCAAGCTGCATACGCGCGACTTCCAGAGTCTTGTGGGTCTTGGTGTGCGGCCGCAAGCCCAGCCCATGCGCTGCGCAGTAGTTCGACATTCGATCCAGATTGCGTTCCAGCGCGTCCAGATCAACTACGACGGCAGGGGTGGAAACTTCGGCGACTCGCATTGGTTTGTCAATGGGCATTGCTGTTTTCCTGGAAGAGCTTAAGCAACTGATCCAGGGCCGAGTTTACCAGCTTTTCACCTGCACCCTGGGGCAGTCGCGCCGCCGTCGGCTCGTAATTACCTTCTTCGTAGGCAATCTCATTCGGGATATAAACCAGGGCCCCATTGGCCAGTTCGGCCGGGATCGTGATCGGGAAAGGTGAATCTTCCTTGAGCTCAATACCGAATTCGGCAAACATCTCTCCGGGAAAACCAACGATTGCCACCTGGTCGCCGAGTGTGAACACCTGTACCTCGGCTTCCAGCGGTTTGCCGTGACGCGCATTCAGTTCCAGGACGCGGGCTGCCTTCACCAGGTCAAGGAAGGGCGCGGCCTGGGGCGTGCTGTAGGTGGCCTGGGTGCGGGTGGCCCAGTCGATCTCCTCCTGACTATAGTGCGGCACCGGAAACTGCAGAACCTCGTCGCTGACTCGGATCTCGGAGACGTTCACTTTCGGTGCTGCCTGGATGACCTGGAGGACATCTCCGGCCAGCACGGCGCCAATCCTCGATGCTTCCTGATAGCTCCTCTGCTCCTCGGGGCGCGAGACGTCCAGATGGGCTACGTTGCCTGCGGCGCCGATGGTGAACATGGGAAAGAAAGCGGGGCCGTTAACCAGCTTGAGAACTTCGCCAAGCGTATAGGAAAAGTCTGCGGAGATATTCAGTCCGCCCGTGGTGTCCTGATGAAGTCCGAAGTTCACGTAGGCGGCAATGGGCTTTTTCCCATCGGGAGATTCGAAATAGAGCACCGGCAATCCCGGATCGACCGGGCCAGCCGGACTGGCGATCTTCGGATTAAGCTTGCCGGGATTCCATCCAATGCTGCCGTCTTTCATAAAGAAGCGGCGGTTGAAGCTCAGCGTCGTCTCGTTGCCGACGCCCGCCTTCATCTCCACCGGCTGCAGATTTGCATTCGCTTGCACAATGGCGTCAGCGATCTTGCCCGCCAGCGAATCGGTGTACTGTTGCGCGATCTGCTTGTCTTTGCCTTCGAGGTTGTAGCGGGAGGGATAGGTCAAAACTACCGGTGTAGTGTGCGCGTGCGTTGCGCTGATCATCACGTGGTCGGGAGAAAGCGCAATGCGCTGCTGCACCATGGTTCGCGCGCTTTCAACGATATCGCGAGGCAGTGAGACCAAATCCAGCGCAGCCAGCGCAATTTTAACCCCACCCTGCTCCAGAACCATCGCCTTCACGTGCAGAGGATCGTGTACACCCTCGGCATTGCGCTTGTAGTAATAACCCGCGAGGGGCGCGCCCACAGGCGGCGTGATATCAACCTGCGACACGCCCAGCTTTAATTGCTGGGCGGGTGCGCGCGCGGCCATAACCATCAACATGACCGTCGAAATGGCCATTAAAGCGGCAATTAGAAGTCTTTTCATGACACTCCCTGGGATGAGAGGTCCCACTTTCCATCTTCTCGCATGGACGGCAAAGGGGGACAAGCCGCCGGCGCCGGCAGCGTTGTAGCTTGCGTGCCGCAGGAGAAACGCTTGTCATCCTACATCTATACGGTGTAGATTCGTCATGTCAATAGCAAACCGCGCGTTTCTCTTAAGAAATTAGCGCGACTGAGCTTCAGGCCCGTTCCCTATGTCGTTCGTACTATCATCAGTCTTCTATAAGGTGCAGAAATGAATATGCATGCATCGGCTCGTTTTCCGGCGATGTTCGGCATCGCGGCGTATTTCTTCTTCGCAGAGTGGGCCGCGGCACAGGCGCCGCACGCACCGCTTTTGCCGCATCCTGTCAAAGTGCAGTACAGCGACGGCTACCTGAACCTGGCAAGCCTGTGCGCGGCCCCGCTGGCAGCGCCTGCGCCGGAGGATGCATTTGCGCTGAAGACGCTGATCGAGGCTTCGCACGGCGCGCTGGCTGCCTGCCCGGATCAGCAAGAGCCATCAGTGCGGATTGAGCGAAGCGGGCCCGTGGCCGCGTTGCCGATGCCCGGCGAGAGTGCTGGGCCCGAAGCGCGTGAAGCCTACACGCTCGATATCACGGCCGACGGCGTGCTGGTGCGCGGCCGTTCTTCCGCGGGAGAATACTACGGCGTGCAAACTTTGCTGCAGATGATAGAACACGCCCCGGACGGCAGCTTGCGTTTGCCTTATGCGCACGTGGAAGACTGGCCGGCTCTGGCTTACCGCGGCACGCTGATGGACGCCGGTTCCGAAGGCCCCATGCTTACCTTCGACGAGGTGAAGCGGCAGATCGATTTCATCGCCAGGTGGAAGGGGAACCAATATTTCTTTTATTCCGAAGGCAACATCGAGATGCGCGGTTATCCGCTTCTGAATCCGCAAGCCCAATTCACACAGCAGCAGATTCGGGAACTGGTGGACTACGCGCGCGATCGCCACATCGATGTGATTCCGGCCGTCGAAATGTTCGGCCACCTGCACGACCTGTTTCGCATCGAGACCTACTCCGACCTTTCGGACTCACCTCACGGCGGGGAGCTCGATCCGACCAACCCACGCGTGAAAGCGCTGCTCGCCGACTGGGCCACGCAGATTGGATCCCTTTTCCCCTGCCCTTTCGTGGACGTGGGCTTTGATGAGACGTGGGGACTGGAGAAGGCCACAGCGCAGGGTGCAAACTCCACGCCGGTGCAGCTTTTCATTCAGCAGCTCACCACGGTTACCAATCTTTTTCAGGCCCAGGGAAAGACCGTGATGGCGTACGCCGATATCATGGTCAAGTTTCCTGGGATTGTGCAGCGTCTGCCGAAAGGGGTGATCGCGCTTCCGTGGTGCTATGAGGCACAGCCCGATCCGGAGTACCACCACTGGCTGGACCCGCTGATTGCCGAGAAGGTGCCGAATATCGTCAGCTCCGGGGTTATGAGCTGGGATGAAATTGCTCCGGATTTCACGGTGACCTTCGACAACATCGATACGCTTTTAGTGGCGGGACGGCGTTCGCATTCTATGGGGCTGCTGAACACGCTGTGGACGGACGACGACCAGATGCTGATGCAGATGTCGTGGCCCGGCATCGCCTACGGAGCAGCGGCGGCATGGCAGCAGGCGGCCATGCAACCGCAGACGTTCTTCAGCGATTACGCCGGCATCCAGTACCCGGCGGCGATCGCGCCGGAATTCGCTGCAGCGCTCACCAGCCTGAATCAGGCCGAGCGCGACCTGCACGCGGCGGTGGGCGAAGAGACCACGCGCGAATTCTGGCGCGACCCGTTCACCGAGAAATCACTTAATTCTCTGCAAGGCAAATACGACGACCTGCATCGCAGCCGGGTGGAGGCGGAAGACGCGCTGGCCCATTTCTATGCAATCCAGAAGGCCGCGCCCGCCACACCCCACCTCGACACTTTTATCTTCGGCGCGCAGGCGGTGGATCTGGCGGGGATGAAATTCATCTATGCCGGCGAGATTGCCAAGGCCTGGCAGTCGCTGCCGACGCAACCCACGCGCGAGCAGTTCAACGATGCGGTGGGGCGAGGTATGTCCAATGAGACCCACAGCCGCATGATGGACATGATGGACGACATCACGGGCACGCGCGAGCTCTATCGCCAAGCCTGGCTCGAGCAGTACACGCCGTATCGCATGGGCACGGCCACGGGCCGCTGGGATGCGGAGTTCCTGTTCTGGCTGCGCGCGCAACGCAACTTCGAGGATTTTCGCCGCAGCTTCCAGCCGGGTCAGGCGCTGCCTTCCCTCCACGACCTACTGCTTACGCCGCAATAAGCCATTCACTCTTGCTTATCTTTGCGGCCGTCGTCTTTGCGCCCATTCTGAATGCCGGTGTACTCAGCCGTCAGGCGACGAATTTTGTAGTTGAACTCGAGAAATTTTTCTTCCCACGCCTTGGCTTCTTCGGACGTGTACTGGTAAAAGCCTCTGCCATTGGAGATGCCACGCCCACCGCTCTCGACGACGTCGCGCATGAGCTTCGGAACTTCCGGGCTGCTGGCCAAATCGGGAAGGAGATCCAGCATCACACGCTGGTATCCTTCCACGCCCATCAGGTCCATGTAGCGAAATGGGCCGGCAAAGGGAATCCACCAGCCTACGTCGTTGCGGAGCGAACGATCCACATCCTCCACGGTGCAAACTCCGGAATCGACGAGGTGACATGCCTCGCGAAACATGGCGTAGGAAATGCGATTGGTGATGAAGCCGCGAATCTCCTTGCGCAGCGTGGAAGGCTCTTTGCCCCAAGCCAGGGCGAGTTCTGCAATGTGATCCAGATACTCGGGCACGGTCGCCTTACCGGGGATAATCTCCATGAAGCGGGTCACGTGGGCCGGTTCATCCCAATGCAGGCCCAGGATTCGTTCGGGACGCCGCGCTCCTTCCTGCATGAGCGAAACCGGGATCGCCGAAGTGTTGGTGGCCAGAATGCAGCTTGGCGCCACCACTTGCTCGACGCGATGCAGGAGATCGCGTTTTGCGTTCAAGTCCTCAGTGATGGACTCGAAAACAATAGCAACTCCAGCAATATCGCGCAGCTCCGCAGTGAGACGGAAGCGCTCGAGAACTTCCCCGGCAGGCTCACTGAGCAACCCTTCCTCGGCCATTTCCATTAACAGACCTCGAATCCGCTTTGGCGTTCCCGCACTGGCTTCGAGGTTGTCCGTCACGCCCGTCACGTGATGCCCAGCAGCCATGAGACACGCCGCGATGCTGCGTCCCATCAATCCCATTCCGATCACCGCGACCGGAGAATTCTCTCGTTCTGCCTGCGACATATTGCTTCCCTACCTTATGCGCTGAATTGTAGCTATACCCGAGCACAACCAAACCGCGGTTCCACAGAAATCGCGGAGCCCGAGGACTCGAATGATATGGGAATTTCCTCCTGGTTGGATAAGCTTGAACCTCTCAGGCCAGTGAGGAACCGGGGGAATTTCACTGCCACGGTTTCCGCAGCCCTCCGTAAACTATCTTGACATTGGCGTCCCGCTCCCTCACTATAAATTGCCGAGACCAAATGAAACATGACTGATTCATTACAAAAATACACCATGGACAACGAATTCACCTTGGCCGAGCCTGCGCATTCGTTCTCTTCCCTTCGCCGAGAGGCCAGCGTGCGCGGCAAGACCGGCGCCTCGCTTCGGCGTTTTGAGAGAGCCTGCCAGACCTTGTGCGGGGGCGTTTCGAGCGGCCTGCGCCGCAGCGCACGGCCGTATCCGCTCTACTTTTCGCATGGCCGGGGCGCGCGCCTGCATGATGTCGATGGAAACTCCTACCTGGATTACACGCTCGGCTGGGGGCCCAACATTCTGGGCAATGCGCCTCCCGAGGTCATTGAATCCATCCAGAGCGAAATGGGAAAAGGCCTGACTTTTGGCGCGCAGCACGACCTGGAATTTGAAGTCGCAGAGATGCTGACGCGCGTAATTCCATGTGCCGATCGCGTCTGCTTTGCCAACAGTGGAACGGAGATTGTGCAGGTGGCATTGCGGCTGGCGCGCGCCATCACGGGAAGGCGCAAATTCCTGAAGTTTGAGGGCCATTACCACGGATGGGATGACAGCGTACTGCTCAGTTACCACCCTTCGCGGGAAGGCATTGCCGCTTCCGACGGCTATCCGATCCACGAGGGGCTGGGCCAACTGCCGGCCGACTCCACCTTGATTGCGCAGTGGAACGATGTCGAAAGCGTACGCTCGTGTTTTGAGGCCAACCCCGGAGAAATCGCGGCGGTAATCTGCGAGCCGATGATGTGCAACAGCGGCTGCATCGCCCCAGGACCCGGGTTTCTGAAGTTCCTGCGCCAGATCACCGGCAGTGAAGGCGCTCTGTTGATCTTTGACGAAGTCATTACTGGATTTCGCCTCGGAGTGGCCGGAGCCCAGGGCTTTTATGGCGTACTGCCCGATCTTGCCACTTACGCTAAGGCAGTTGGCGCAGGCGCGCCCTTGAGCGTGCTGGCCGGGCCCAAGAAGTACATGGATTACATCGAGCGTGGCGAAGTGGTCCATGCGGGCACGCTGAACGGCAATCCGATTGCGCTGGCCGCCGCGCGGGCCGCGCTACAAAAGCTGACCGACACAAAGAATATCTATGAGGATTTATTCCGGCGCGGGGAGGCCCTGCGAACGGGGATCGCGCGGATTCTGGAGGGTGAGGGCCACAAGGTGTGCACTGCCGGCGCGGGTCCGGTCTTTCATGTTTGCTTTATCGATCGCCAGCCCCAGAACTATCGCGACCTGCTGGATGCCGACCGGGAGAAGTACAGCGATTTTCTGCTGGCGCTTCTCGATGAAGGCGTGCTTCCCCTGCCCGACGGCCGCTGGTATGTCTCCACAGTTCACACGGACGACGATATCCAAGCCACGCTCGATGCGGTGGAGCGGTCAGCGCGTGTGAGCTGACCGCCTAAGCGTTCTTCGCCAGGTAGGCGACGCAGTCGATTTCTATCTTCATGCCCTCCTCGACTAGAGCCGCCTGAATGGTAGTGCGCGCAGGCCGAGTTTCTCCAAAAAAGGCCGCGTAGGCCTGGTTCATGGCCGCGAAATCGCCGGCGCTCGAGAGGAAGACGCCGCATTTCACGATATTCTTTCGGCTGGCGCCGCAGCCGGCCAAGGCGCGTTCGACGTTCTCCAGTGTCAGTCTGGTCTGCGCCTGGATGTCGCCGAACACAAATTCCTGCGTCGCGGGATCGATCGGCCCCTGGCCGGATACGTACAGAAAATCGCCTGCCCGCACTACCGGAGAGTAAGGGCCCTTGGGCTTGGGCGCATCCTCTGCTTTTACGGCCTTACTTTCTTTCATTCCTCGCCTCCTTGAGAGTGCTTATGGGAAACAAACTGCAGTCTCAATAGGTATATACTACGTCCATTAGAAACACAGAGGGAAAATCCTGATTATGCGTTGCTTGCTCTTTTCAGGTGGGACGATTGTGGATGGCAGCGGGAGCGATCCCTTTCAGGCCGACCTGCTCGTGGAAGGCGACCGCATCAGCCGGATCGAGACCAGCATTGAATCTTCCGATGCCATTCGCATTGATTGCGCCGGGCTGACGCTCGCCCCCGGCTTCATCGACTCGCATACCCACTCCGATCTACAGGTAATCGAAGGCCGCACCGACAAGCTGCGCCAGGGCGTAACCACCGAGGTCATCGGCAATTGCGGATTTTCAGCGTATCCTCCCGCGCATCATCCGGAAGATCTGCGCAACTTCGCCAACGGCATTTTCTGCGGAGACGATGGCTGGGGCTGGAACTCGAGCGAGGATTACTTGCGGACGATTCAGCAGAGCCGCACCGCGAACGTGGTTTCGCTGGTAGGCCATGGATCGCTACGCATCGCTGTCGCCGGACCGCGGCAGGGGCCGTTGAGCGAAGTTGAAATTCGCTCCATGGAGAGCCTGCTCGAAGAAGCCTTCGCCGCCGGCGCTGCCGGTTTTTCGACCGGGCTGATGTACGCTCCCGGCTCAAGCGCTCCAACCGAGGAACTCGAGCGCCTATGCGCGGTCACGGCCAAAGCCGGCAGGATCTATACCAGCCATATCCGTTCTTACTTTTCCGAACTTGTGGATGCTGTGGATGAGCAATTGGAACTGGCGCGACGCAGCGGAGGCCGCATGCAAATTTCACATTTGCAGGCGGTGGGCGCAGCAAATTGGCCGCTGCAGCAGATCGCCATTGATCACATCGAAGCAGCCCGCGCCGCCGGAGTCGATGTCGAATTCGACTGTTATCCGTACGTCGCCGGTTCCAGCGTGCTGACCCAGGTGCTGCCGCAGAGCGCGCTTGATGGCGGTGTTCCCGCCCTGTTGCAGCGGCTGCGCAATCCCGAAACCCGGCAAGCGATTTACGACGAGTTGAACCGCATCATTCCCTGGCGCTGGTCCGACATCTACATTTCTTCGTTATCGACGGCTAAGAACCAGTCTGCGATTGGCAGCAATCTGCAGGAACTGGCTGAGAAGAGCGGCAAATCCCCTGCCGATGTGACGCTCGATCTTCTTCTCGAAGAGGACGGCGATGTGACCATGCTGTGCTTCAACCAGAGCATGGACAATCTCCAGGTCACACTCACCCATCCCTGTTCCACGATTATCAGCGACGGCTTCTACGTAAAAGGTCGGCCGCATCCGCGCCTGCACGGCACGTTCCCGCTGCTGCTTGGCACCTTTACGCGGGATCGCGGCTGGCTGACGCTGGCACAGGCCGTCCACAAGATCACCGGCAAGCCTGCCCAGCGCTATTCGCTCGAAGACCGCGGCTTACTGGCTCCGGGTTACTTCGCAGACATAGTCGGTTTTCGCGCAGACGCCATCGACAGCCCTGCCACCTATGAGACCCCCAACCGCGCCCCCACGGGCATTGACTTTGTTTATCGCAACGGCGCGCAGGCCGCGCTGTGACCAGACGCATGCATTTGTGTTTCAATAGAAATATCTCCCGGGGACTTGCTTGCTGATGAATGTGAAATCGAAAACCGCCGCCTCAACTCGAAAACGGCGAACCTCCAAGCCTCCCGACCAGTCCGGAAAGTATTCCGTTCCCGTGGTTCGCAGCACCTTCCGCATTCTCGAGGAACTCGCCCGAACGCAGCGCCTGGGGCTTAAAGAAATCACCCAGAATACCAGCATCGCCAAATCTACAGTGTTTCGCATCCTCAACACGCTGGTGCAGATCGGTTACGTGATTCGCGATTCCAATCGCTATTACCGCATAAGCCCGATGCTCGGCCGGCTGGTGAACGAAGAAGCAGTTCACGAAGAACTGCGCCGCCTGGCATTGCCCCTGATGCTCGAGCTTCGCGACAAGTACGGCGAGACCGTGAATCTGGGTGTGCAGGAATTCGACAAGGTAACCTACATTGAAGTTGTGCCCAGCGAGTTTGCGCTGCGCCTGCAGGAAAGCCGTGGGTCCTCGGCTCCCGCGCACGCCAGCGCCCTCGGCAAAGCGATCCTGGCATTCTCTCCGCAGGATGTGGTGGAACACCTGGTGCGGCCGCACCAGTTGCAAAGCATTACCCCGAATACCATTACGCACCCTGACGACTTCTTGGCCGAAATCAAGCGCGTGCGCCACGCGGGTTTCGCCTTCGATCGCGGAGAAGGCTCTTTGCTGGCGGTCTGCATCGGCGCCCCGATTTTGGATGACCAGGGCCACGCCATCGCTGCCATGAGTATTTCCGGGCCCGCCTCCCGGTTCAATCCCAAGCGGGACTCGCCCGCCATCGCATCGCTTTTGAAGGCCACTGCGGAGCTTAGTCGAGCCATCAGCGAGATTCTTAAAACGAGTAAACCCTGAGCGGATTCTGCGCCCTTCGGGCAGGCAGGATTTTCGGGATCGCAAAAGCTCCGAGTGTAATTCATCCGGAAACCTCCGTATCACCTTACTGCCGATTAAACTCCGCGAGAGAACTTCGAGAGCGACGCAACTAGCTCCTGTTCGCAGCGTCGTGCTGCGTCCGGCAGACACTGCGACATGTCCTAGCTATCCGGTTTTCTGCTGCGAATTCCCTGCCATGCCTCTGACCAAGCGTCGACTGGGATAGCGCTGGGCGGCCTGCGAAGGCGTCTTCCCGGGTTTTCCTATTGGCACAACTTGTTGTCTTTTGAAATTTTGCTTGACACGCGGCAAGCGAACTGGTAACTGCTTATATTACGAATCTGTTGATCGGACCAGCGGTCGGGCTGGTCCGGTGCCCGTAGCACTTTTGGATAGAGACGGAGCAACCGGCGAGACGTGGAAGGCTTTGCACTCAGGTAGAGGGGTGGCAGCGGCGCAATGCAGCTTGACGGGTGAGCCATGCAGATGCAGGACCAGAGAGGCCAGGCGAGCGCGGTGGTGGACATGCCTACCCAGGCGCCGAAATACCAGGACACGCTCCGCGGCAGTCCCGCGGCGGAAGTTGGCCCGCGCGATGGGCGAATGGTCTGCGTCGATGTGCTGCGCGGCGTTGACATGTTCCTGATTATCGGCGCGGACGATGTGGTGCGTGCACTAGCCGCGAATTCGCATAACCGCTGGATGCAAATGTTGGGCACTCAATTCGAGCATGTGCCATGGGATGGATGCCATCTCTATGACCTGATCTTCCCCGTTTTCCTGTTTGCGATCGGAGTTTCGATGCCGTTTTCGTTCGGCAAGCGGATCGCGCGAGGCGACAGCAAGGCCAGCATCTACGCCCATATCTTCAAACGCGTTGCGGTGCTGGTGATTCTGGGAGCAATCATCCACGGCCATCTGCTGTCGTTCAACGTGCACCAGATGACGGCGAGCTATAGCGTGTTGATGGTGCTGGCACTGGGCTACATGGTGGCCTCATTCATCCTGCTGAATCTCGATCTTCGCGGGCAGATTGTGACGACGGTTGCGCTGCTCGTGGGCTACTGGGCGCTGATGAACTACGTCCCGGTCCCGGGCCACGTTGTGGGCGTGTACAAGCCCGGGCTCAACCTGGGGGACTGGCTGAACAACTTTGTGCTCGGGAGGCTGCAGGCGGGCTGGCACAACGGCTGGATTCTGCAAAGCATGACCAACGGAGCAACCGCCATGCTGGGGGTCTTCGCCGCCTACCTGTTGCGCTCGCGCAAGCCGGACCGCCAAAAACTCCTGTGGTTGCTCGGGCTGGGTGTGGCCTGCCTGGTTTCAGGATGGGTGTGGAGTTTCTGGTTTCCCATCATCAAGAACCGCTGGACAAGCACCTACGTCCTGTGGGCGGGAGGATGGAGCTATCTGGCGCTGGCGTTCTTCTACTGGACAATCGACGTGCGGCGCTACCGGAAATGGGCGTTTCCGTTCATCGTAATCGGCATGAACGCCATTGTTGCGTACATGGCGTGGGGATTATTCGCGCGCGCGTTTCGCCTGATGGCCGATACGCTGGTGGGAGGACTGGCGCAATATACCGGCGGCTGGTACGACGCGATTGGCTGGTTCGTGGCCATGAGCATTCTATGGCTGGGCCTTTATTGCCTGTATAGAACCCAAACCTTTATCAAAATCTGATTGCCCTTTTCATTCCGTTGTTGAGACCGTGCTGAGCATCATAGGCAACTGCAACAAACCAACAAACAATTCAAAGGAGGCTGGCCATGCGATCCACCGAACGGTGTTCAACGTTTTCCTCAAACTCGTACATCCGGGCCCTAGCAAAGGCGACAGCAGGAACCGTCTTCCTGCTGCTGGTAATGGCAGGACCGCTGCTCTCGAGGGTGCAGGCCCAGGAAAATCGGGGCAGCATTCTGGGCACGGTAGCAGACGAGACGGGAGCGCCGATTGCGAATGCCACAGTGCAATCCACCAACGTCGCCACTGGACTTGAGACCACAACGCATAGTGATGAGTACGGCGACTTCAACCTACCGTTCCTGGCGCCGGGCGATTATCGCGTGGAAGTAGACGCAAAGGGATTCGCAAAGGCATCGAACCCTTCGGTTACCGTGCATGCCCAGGAAACGCAGCACCTGACGTTTTCGTTGCACATAGGTAGCGCCACCGAGGTTGTGACCGTGACCTCTCAAGCGCCGCTGCTGGAGACGGCGAACACTACGACCGGGCAGACACTCGGGACAGCGACCGTTCAAAACCTGCCGGTGAACAACGAGAACCTTCTCTCGGAAACTTTGCTCGGTCCCGGCATGGAACCAAGCCAGAACTCGATTTCGGCGATTTTGCAAGTGACGCTGACCAATGGGGTCACGGTCACCGCGAACGGGTTGCGCGACAGTTCCAACCAGTACACCATTGACGGCGCCAACATGAACATCGGCATCTACAACTACCCGAGCTATGTGCCGATGCCGGACGCAGTGGAGGAATCCAACGTGGTGACGGGCAACTACTCGGCGGAATACGGGCAATTTGCCGGGGCGCACGTCAACTATGTATTGCGGTCGGGAGCCAACAGCTTCCATGGCAACGCGTGGGAATATCTGGAAAACACCGACTTGAATGCGCGCAATTTCTTTACCAGAACCGGACCGAAGCCGACCCTGCGGCAGAACCAGTTTGGGGGCCTGTTTGCGGGACCCATACGGAAGAACAGCACGTTCTTCATGGTGGCTTACGAAGGCCTGAGAAACTTCACTGACTCCATCTTGTCTCAAAACACAATCACCACGGCAGAGCGCATGGGCACGCTACCCAGCGCTGCCACCGATCCCACTACAGGCCTGCCCTTCCCCGGCAATCAGATACCGATGGGGCGGATCACCGCCACGGCGACCGCTGCCATGGCGCTCGATCCCCTGCCCAATCAAAACCCCGCCGTCAACGGCGGGAACGATTTCGGATACTTGATACCGACACCCAGGGACGATGACGAAGGAGTCGCCAAGGTTGACCAATCTTTCGGGCAGCACGATCAACTGAGCGGCCGCTACATTATTCGCAATCTGTACGTCGACAAGCTGAGTTATACCGTCGGTGCTCTGGACTTGATCCAGGCCCCTATCCTGACCAGGAACCTGGCGTTCATCGAAACCCACGTGCTATCGCCGACGGCGGTCATTGCCTCGCGCATCGCGTTTAACCGCGAGCATAACGAGAATCTCTACCCGGAGGTACCGCCGGGCACGAATATGAATACGTTGTTCAGCATCAACAACCCTTATTACCCCGGCGCGAACAGCCTAATGAACGCTTATCCGCTGTTCACGATTACGAACTTCACCGACATTGGCCTGGACGGCGGCGCACCCCTCATTCAGCCCGATCAGAACTACGAAGTTGCTTCGGACGTTTCGGTGACCAGGGGCAAGCACTCGCTGAAAATGGGCTTCGAACTGGATCGCTATCGTTCTGACCGACAAGTAAACGACAACACCAATGGAATATTGAATTTCACGAACACCAATCCGGCAGGAACCGGCAACGCACTGGCTGACTTCCTGCTTGGCTTGCCCGCCTCGACGCAGGTGGCGACTCTGCCAGTAGTTATCGACCTGCGCCGCACCGCCACTAACTTGTACATCGCTGACCAGTGGCTGGCATCGCCCAAACTTACTGTCGAATTGGGGCTGCGCTACGAGCTGTACGCGCCGGCCAACGAACACAATGGGCGTGTTTCCTTGTTTAACTTCACCCCCCCAGGCGGCTTTCAGCAAATTGCTCCCGGGCAGGCGCTGTGGGACTCCGACCTGCGCGACTTCGCACCGCGCCTCGGCATCAATTACAGATTCATGCCGAGCACCGTGGTGCGCACCTTCAGTGGCATCTTCTACTCCAATCCCCCGACGCTGGCGCTCACGACTCTTGCGAGCAATCCACCATTTATTACGAGCTACACGTTCAATGCCGCCGCCGGCAACCCGCTTAACTCATCGAGTCCCTTCCCGGCGGGGCAGGCAGCTGTAGGCGGCGTACCCGCACCGATCACCGTGCAGCAGAACCGGCGCACCCCGACGGTCTACGAGTGGATGTTGGATATTCAGCACAGCTTTTCCCCGAGTCTGCTTTTAGACGTGGGTTATGTGGGCAACCGCGCGATTCATCTTGGCCGCGAGATGGGGCTGAACGTGCCGTTGACTCCTGGCCCGGGCGCTATCCAGGCGCGCCGGCCGCTGCCGAACTTCGGCCAGGCCAATTCGATCCAGTACGACGCCATCAGCAACTACAACGCGCTTCAAGCCCGGCTGGAAAAGCATTTCACCAATGACTTCGCTTTCCTGGTGTCGTATACGTGGTCGAAGAATCTTGACCAGGCCTCGAACGAAAACTCGGGCGGTACGGTGATCCCGACCAACCTGAACTTCGACTACGGCCCGTCCGACTTCGACATTCCGCAAAACCTGACGGCGAGCTACATCTACGACCTGCCCTTTGGCCATGGCCAGAGGTTCATGAACCGCAAGGGCGCGTTGGATGAAGCTTTTGGAGGCTGGCAGTTCAGCGGCATCACCACTTTGCGGTCCGGGTTCCCAAATACCATCACATGGCCGGGCGATGTGGCCAATGTCGGGCTGGGTACCAGGCCGGTGCGGACGTGCAACGGCAAGCTGTCGAACCGATCGTACCAGAATTGGTATAACACGGCCTGCTTCGTGGCGCCCGCGCAGTACACTTTCGGTAACTCGAACCGCGGTATCATCCAGGGACCGGGTTATAAGGACTGGGATATGGCGTTGATGAAGGCTTTCCCCACCTTCCACGAACAAAATCTGCAGTTCAGGTTTGAGTTCTTCGACGTATTTAACAACGTGAACTTTGGGCAGCCTGGAGATACGGCGAACACATCGACGGCCGGCATGATCAGCTCAGCCAGCGCTGGTCGTCAAGGTCAAATGGCGCTCGAATATCGCTTCTGAGGAGATATTAAAGGAACGATTTGGAATATTCTTTGCGCGCAGGTGCGATCTGTCCGATCTCTCTTGAACCACGGCATGATTAGTCTTCGGACAGATCACACTCAAGCGCGCTGAGGGCGGGATTTCTGTAGCGAAACTGACCCGTATGGCCACCACAGTCGTGGCCCGCAGGTTAGAATCATTTCTCGCCTCCGCCGAAATTCCGCGGGCGAGGCCCCTTCTCGAATTCTGCAGGTCTAAACCGCAACTGAGCTTCACAGCCTTCTTCGGTGGAGAACCGAACGCCAAGAGGCCGCGCGTTGAATGGCAAGATTGCCGCAGCGCGTTGAAGTTCCATTCCATCCCCAAGTCTGTTGTCGTCCTGAACGCCCAATACCAATCACGTCTAAATTCATGTGACCAGTAATTCCCCGATAAGCAAGCAGAACAGGCTCGAAAAAATAGGCGCTCTGATTGTGTGACAGTCCCTCGGCATGTCAAACTTCACTGTCGGACCTGGCCGGGAAATACTTTCGACAATACTCTCGAACTCACTGAGGATCATCTTATGAAACTTTGCCGCTATGGTGCCCTGGATCAGGAAAAGCCGGGACTCATTGACGCCGATGGGCGCATCCGCGACCTTTCCTCTTATATTTCGGACATCGGCGGCACTGATCTCGGCGACGCCGGCTTGACCAAGCTCGCCGCGATCAATCTGGCCTCGCTGCCGTTGGTTAAGGGCGATGTGCGTTATGGCGTGCCAGTGAAGGGTGTGCAAAAGTTCATCGCCATCGGCCTCAACTATGCGGACCACGCTGCCGAATCGAACCTGCCGATTCCCGCGGAACCTGTGGTGTTCAACAAGTGGGTCAACTGCCTGCAAGGGCCAAACGACCCAGTGATCATTCCACGCGATTCGAAGAAGACCGACTGGGAGGTGGAACTCGGCGTCGTCATAGGTACGCGCGCCAGTTATGTCGAGAAGGCAGACGCTCTCTCTCACGTCGCCGGGTACTGCGTCGTGAATGACATTTCCGAGCGCCATTGGCAACTGGAGTGTGGCGCCACCTGGGACAAGGGTAAGGGGTTCCCGACCTTTGGTCCCGTCGGTCCGTGGGTGGTCACTGCCGACGAAGTGGGAGATCCGCAGAACCTCGCCATGTGGCTCGACGTTAACGGCAGACGCGTGCAAAATGGATCGACCAGGACCATGATCTTCACAGTCGCCGAAATCGTCGCCTATTGTTCGCAATTCATGACGCTCGAGCCCGGCGACATCATCACAACCGGCACGCCACCGGGCGTTGGCTTAGGACAGAAACCCCAACCGTGGTACCTGCAGGCTGGAGACGTAATCACGCTCGGCATTGAGAAACTCGGCGAGCAGCGACAGAATTGTGTCGCGTGGAATCCAGCTTGACCTTCGCGATCGGTCAAAACCACAAACCATAAAAGGCGGTCCGGGTGTTCGGCGGGCCCTTTTACTTAGAGGCGTCTTAGGTTGGCTTCTAATTGGACCAGCCGCTGTCAATGTGACGGATTTGGCCGATTGTGAAACTGGACTCGTCAGACGCCATGTATAAAGCTAAGGAAGCGATCTCATTACTTCGACCGCAACCTGCGCATTGGCTGACCAGCCACAAATGCAGCAAACGCGCTTTCATGGTCGCCTGTCGCTCAAAGACGTGCATGAAGACAAAGCGTCTCAACGGTGCCGGGACAAATGGGGTCGTATCGTACACCCTTGGTCACGGAGTCTGCGGCAGTGGATCTAGTGAGTCCAGTGACGGCCGCCTTACGGTGCCATAAGCACATCGGTTCGGCATCCCTTTTACAGAACACACCACCGATGACGTCCACCAACAACTTATTGAAGATCGGACCTCCTGTCTAACGTAAAGTCTCGAGAAAAACCCGGACAAGCGCGGAACCCAAAGGATGAAGTGGCTGTTGAATCGCTCCGGGATGAAGCGATGGACTCGGCAAACGACACAACCCGGCCTCAGTGAGTACCCTAGAGAGACGATCGGGTCGCTGAGGACGTCGCCCTTTTCTGGAACCGCACACACCTCAACGGTCGTGTAGACCATGTTGGTTTTCATGCGCGTCACGAAGAAGACTCCGTCCTGCGTCAACTGCCCGAACCACACATAATTGTTGTAGCCGCGGTCAATGGCCAGGATCGTACCCGCTTTCAGACCCAGGTCCCGCGCTACGTTTAACTCGCTATACTTTCCCTCCGTCACAACCGCGAACGAGGGCAGGTAGCCGTCGTGGTCCAGCAGCAGATGCAGCTTGATCGCGCCCTTCTGTTGCGTGTATTTGGCCCATGGAAGCCGCTGCCGGAACACCCCGGACGCGACCGGAACAATCGCGTCGGGGTGGGCCGATCATCCCAACCGGCATGATTTCGACAGCTGCTGCAGCCTGCGTTAAACCCGCGGCCAGTCCTGCACATCCAGATCCCGCGGGAAGTTATCACGACAGACGCCGTGCAAGTCGCGCTTGCCATTCGGCTGAGGTTGGCCGGCCCGCCAATCATCGAATAACCGATCGCTAAGACTGGATTCCGACTCTCCATTGGGCGAATCGTCTGGACAAGGTGAATAGATGCCCAGATGACAGGATCGCTTGGCGAGACGTGCCAGCATCTTCAAAAGCAACTCGCCCATAGGCGACGTTTCGGCAGCATTCCCCGCTGCTCTCGATGACCAGAGTTGCAGCACGAGCAGAAGTTCAGACGTGTCGCTTTCGACAAAGACAATCGTGCCGAGGTGGCCAGGAAGCTCTTTCACGAGGGAATGGAAAAGACCTCCTGTCTCGCACGTGGAACAGAAGGTGGCGGCTCTTTGGTAGCCTACGACCTGATAGAGAGTAACTGAGTAACTAATCATAAGTTTGGACCGATCTCGCGCGGGCGGCATTGGCCGTCCGCCGGTGTTTGAGTGGGTTAAAGTGGGAGGCGCGTGGTCAATCTAGGGCGAATGCCCGAACATTCGCTATTTGTCAGTCTCTGATGTTCCCGAACCTCCAACTATTCTTCCGCGGGACTTTCAAAGCCTTGCGGCATGCATCCGCGGTCCGAATTGAGATTTTTTGCATCTCCGGGCTGGAGCGCAAATGTCCCGAGATCTAGCGCAACAACGGCGAGCCCATTCAGGAGGCAAATGAAAGTCGCATATCTAGCCGACTTCTGAGCCGCTTGATAGTCCCGTTCGGACTGCCAGAGATCGATCGCAACAAAGATTCCTACGCGGGTCTTGCTGCGAAGCAGATCGGTGCCGATCAGACCCGGCTGGGTAGGACAGCAGAGTCCATGCCATATCTGGATCTCTCGCACGGCGGCGATGAACGGACCGCTCAACTCAGGCAAGACGGAGTAGACGCGAATCGAGTGAATCATGGGATACCTCCAGGAAATGCGCTCGATGCCGCTCGGCAAGGCGAGCGCGATTGCGAGTGAATTGTGATGACAGGTCGGCGGATTGCAGGAAGCAATCGGACTTCGATATTTCGAATGCGCAGTGGCTCGCTTCTGAGAAGTCCTTTCTCTCAGATGTGAAGGGTCATCGCCGCGCTAAATGCCGAGCCCCGGCCGTCGCGCTCCGCGTGAACATCTGGCCGGTGCGAATGAATTTTGCGAGCATCACCGACGACTTGTGGCCGGTAGGGAGCCTGGTTTGGCCGGCTCACGTCCGGCGCTGTGTTTGATGTTTGCACCGCTCGGGTGCCCGGTATGTTCGATTCCGGGGCGTCAGGCCGAGAAAAACAGGTCTTCTCTCGCTGACATTTTCTGGTATTTACAGCCGAAGCCGTCGGCCGAGAGGCTATGATCAGGATCGATCGATTCAGAGGGTCGCCGGTACGTCCGACCAGTCATTCCCCTCAGCCCGTTGTCCAACCCGTTATTAATGGTCGGACCTTGTTTCTAAGGAACTTAGGTGCACTTCAGTGTGCTTCACTGTTCCTGTAAGTCCTTATTTTTCAATATCTACATCCCTTGACACGGAAGAGGTCGTTGGTTCGAATCCAATCGTGCCTACCAATTTCCCCTTAAAAATCGAACACTTAAGGGCATGACCTCTTCTTTCTGCCCACGATTTAGGGTGCTGAAGGGTGCTGAGAAGTCCCTGCATCAAATTCGCCCAATCCCCAGGGCAGTCCGGATGGTTCCAAACTCGATCGGATTCGACCCGGAGATGTCGTTTTCGTCCTCCCCTCAAGTCATTCCACGGCTCGAGATCGAGCGACAGCCGGCGACAGCTGACATTGGCGCCTTTTAGCACAACAATACGTTTCACTAGCCGACTCGTGAGAAGTGATCTTCTGGAGACCTCTGTCCGCACGCCAGTCGTCTGTTGGTAAATAAGCCTTTGGAATTAAGCCCTTGGAATGAGATCTCTCGGCGCCCTGGTTGAGGGCTGGCTGCTGATTACCCCCAAGCGCCATTTGATCTCAATCGGGGAACTGCCGAATGCACTTGAACCGGAATTCCTGGCCCTGAAATGCGAAGTCGTGCAATTAGTAAAGAACCTCTACGGCTGCGCCGTGGCATTCGAACACGGGCCTAGCACTACCAAGCACCAAGTCGGGTGTGGCGTCGATCACGCTCATTTACACGTAGTTCCTATCGCCCGCGATCTGGAAGCCGCGGTTGCGCCATTCCTGCCAGTTGATGCTCAATGGCAAAATGCAAGCCTCCAGAGCTGTCGGGATGCCTTTCGGGCGGGAACGGACTATTTGTACCTTGAACCCGGGACTGGACGCGGACGAATTCTGGTACACGATCAACTAGGCAGTCAACTGTTTCGACGCGCAATCGCAAAGTGCATAGGCGCAGACGACCAGTTCAATTGGCGCCTGCACCCGCAGTTATCGAATATTAGCAAGACGATCGAGTCAGTGAGAAAGGCCATAGCAGCAGGGTCAACCTGCTTGGTGGGATCAGAAAATGCGGCATGAAAGAGTCATTGAAAGTTCCCGGCTTCGGCCAATCTGACCCCACCGACGGTCGTGTTCTACTGGATTGGGAGTCCCGATACCCCGCACCCGCCAGGGGCAGCATTCTGAGGGAAGCCGTGTACCTGGGAGCGCTCCTGTTTGCGATTCCCAGCCTGATGATCTGCATTTGGCGGGAAATCCCGAAACACATCCTCTCCCTGACCGATGACAGCTATCGAATTCTCCAAAAATATGGCTTCGCCTGGCTCGCTGGCACTTTAGGCGGTACGCTGTTTGATCTCAAATGGCTGTATCACACTGTTGCGAGGCAGCTATGGCATATGGACCGTCGGCTTTGGCGGATTTTCACTCCTCATATATCCGGCGGCCTCGCGTTCGCAACTGTAGCCCTGATTTCCTCGGGCGCAATGCGCATCTTCGATACAAATGCCATGAAGTCCATATCCCTCGTGACCGGCATATCGTTCCTTGTTGGC
Organism: uncultured Acidobacteriota bacterium; assembly: GCA_963830785.1. Classification (GTDB taxonomy): domain Bacteria; phylum Acidobacteriota; class Terriglobia; order Terriglobales; family Acidobacteriaceae; genus Telmatobacter. Next base: position 71,356 of record CAWHNV010000036.1, on the reverse strand, counting down.
TATTTCTCCGATAGCGCGATCGCCAAGTTGACAGACGTAGCTGAAACGCTTTTCGGAACCAGTCGCTCGAAGGAAAAGCATGAGCGGGAGCAGATTCCGGAACCTCCGCCCGCAGGACAGGCAAGGGATGGGGAATGAGAGACGCGTCGCCGCTTCGTTATTCGGGTGGGAAATGGCGCCTGTTTGGCCTCTTTAAACGAACAATAGCCATCAATTTCCAAACCCCTCCCAAATACGTGGAACCGTATGCAGGTGGTGCGAGTCTTGCCCTGAGCCTGCTTTTCAAGAACATCGTGCGGGAGGTTTGGATCAACGACCTTGATCCGGCCATTCACGCATTTTGGCATAGCGTTCTCAAACATCCCGAAGAGTTTTCCAAGCACATCAAAACGGCGCCGCTCACCCCGGCAGAATGGAAAAAGCAGAAGAAAATATACGCAAGCGGCCTTGCGTCGGGGCGCTTCGCCCTCGGGTTTGCTACCTTCTACCTGAATCGCACGAATCATTCGGGAATCCTCAATGGAGGCATGATCGGCGGCAAGAACCAGGCCGGACCCTGGACTCTATCCGCCCGCTTCAATCGCGATGAACTAGCGAGACGCGTGCTCCAAGTCGGCGAATGGAAATCCAAGATACACCTCTCTCGCAAGGATGCCGCCGTTTTTCTTAGCAGCGTGGCGCTCGAACAGAATCTTTGCATCTTCAAGGAGTCTCTTGCTGTTCGCGGTAGTCTCCGAAATCGACTTTGTGAGTACGTCGTTTTTGAGTTTCATGTTATCGACTTTCGATGCGAGGCAACTTCGCTATCAATCGATTTCTTCAGGCATCGGATAGCGATGAATCGTAAACTCGCCTTCCAACGACTCCAAATCCACCTCGATGACTTCGTTCACCAACTGCTGTGCGTCGCCTATCTCCTCAAGAACCTCGGTGATCGGGTTAAATCCGGCCATACGTGATCGGGTTAAAAGCGGCCATAGAGCGTGGCCGAAGACGTGATTGTTTTACCTTGCCGACGTGTAGTTTTGCAAGGCGGACGTTGGCGCGTTGATGTTCAGACCCTTTGATTGCGTGGTAGTGTTGTATTCGCTCTGCCGGGGTCGCGCCTTGCAGAGTGATCCAGGGCCGATGACACGGGGCTGGCTCCGAAGGAATCGGTAATCGAGACCCTCTGCGGTTTGCCCGATGGGCTGGCTGGCGGAGGGTTTCGTGTTTCTACCAGCATTCCTAAGGTGAGGCTCCGTCGTGGGAGGCCTCTGGATCCGAGTTTGCGACGTCGCCGGGCGTTCTTTGCCTGGCATCCTTTTCGCTTTGGCTTTTTTCATTGCGCATCTCCCGCACTGCCGGTTTTGGTGCGCCAACTGCGCGGGCCGCACTTGAGAACATGTCCGTGATGCAGCAAGCGATCCAGCATGGCGGTGACTGCGGCACTGTCGCCCAGTAGCTTTCCCCAGTCGTCTACGGGCCTATTCGAAGTCAGTAGCGTACTGGCGCGTTCGTAGCGGCGCATGATGATCTCCAGCAGTTCCTCGGCGGCGGTCAGCGGCAGCTTGCGCATTCCCAGGTCGTCGATGATCAGCAACGGCACGGTGGTCAGCAGTTCCATAAACTCCTTGCGCTTGCCATCGAGCGCGGCATCAGCCAGTTCTTCCAGCAGCCTGTGGGCTTCGCGATATAGCACACGGTAGCCCTGCTGGATGACAGCGTGTCCGATGGCCTGTGCGCAGTGACTTTTACCGCTCCCAGGCGGACCAAGAAACAGGGCATCTTCACGCTTTCCTACCCAACCTGCTGTGGCCAGTTCGAAAACCAGGTTGCGATTCATCCGGGCGTTGAACTGGAAGTCGAAGTTGTCCAGGCGCTTGTCGGCGTCGCGGAACTGCGCCTGCTTGTGGCGTCTCTCGAGGAGTCGCTTGCTACGGCAGGCCAGCTCATCAGAGACAAGCGTGGAGATCAGGTCGATGGGCGCCATGTTCCCCGATTGCGCTTGCAAAAGGCGGGTTTCCATCACTGCGGCCATGCCGCTCAGGCGCAGTTGTACCAGGGAGCGATTGAGTTCGATCAGGTTCATGGATTGGGTTCCTCGAAGTTGATGCGTTGTTGGATCAGGTCGCGATACTGGGTCAGTTCGCGGATGAGTGGATCGACTTGCCGCAGACTGAGAGGAGCCTGCGGGCTGCGCTCCAGATAGCGGCGCACGAAGCGATACTCGGCAACGCGCAACTCCAGCGCCGCCGCACAGGCATCGTCGCAAGCCGCGCTGCCATATTGCTTCGCCAGTTGGAGAACGCCCTGGATACGGCGCATTCCGAGCTCGCCCTGGCGAGCATGGATGGCGTCACAGACAGCACCGATATTGGCCCCAGCCTTGTGCGCACGCGCCAGCAGTTGAAGCAACTGCGGCGGCGTGCGGCGCGGACGATCTGCGTCACGGATACGATGCCCGCCGCGCTTGCCGCTCAGATGCTCGCGCAGCAACTCACCGGTGCGGGGATCAAGCAGACGCACGAACATCGCGTCCCACTGCACGTTGACCTTTCGCCCGATCCAGCCCGGCGGCGCTCCGTAGTAAGCCGCATCAACTTCGACGCAACCATCGATATGCACCGTGCGCTCGCCATACTGGTAGTAGCGGAACGGCTCCAACGGCAGCGCCTGCAGGTAGGGCTTCTCCTCGGCGAACATCGCCGCCACCTGCCGCTTGGTCCGGCCGTGGATGCGTTTGTCGGCCCAGCGCTCTTCCCAGTGGTCCAGATACGCCTGCGCTTCTTCCAGGCTCTCGAACTTCTTGCCCTTCAACGGCGTCATCTGCGCATGGTTGACGCCACTCTCGACTTTTCCTTTGGTCAAAGCAGTCAACTGCACGTGATCCCCTCGATTCGCAGCAGGTTCGGATCATTCATCCCTTCCATCCACTTTGCGGCCAGTCCTTTCAGTTTGTTGTTTCCAAGATGCTCTGGGGCGAAGATCGGATAACGATTCAGATGGCGGACGGATCCCCGCGTTCAGTGCCGGTGAGTTGGACCGATGCGATTCCCGCTGATGCCTACACCACCGTAGGAGGCGGCCGGTCCCGATTCCGGGTAGAGGACCTGCTGGCCCTGGCTGAGCTGATCACCGTGAACGGGGGAGGAAGATGAGAGCGATCTGGATGTGTCAAGCTGATTACGTCCATAATGTCACTTTTATTACGTCCACGGATAGGCGCTTCGGCATGCCGATCTGTCGAGTTTTCTATGGAGCATCTCGGGATAATTACTTATGGATAAAGGATAATCGGGCGTACTATACGATGTCATCCTCACATTATGTGCTTGACAGCCTTGCGATAACGTACATAATAACATTGACACATATGAAACGAACTGCAGGTAGTAGATCGAACCGAGCCGTTGATGCTAAGAGCGAGGCGCTCCGCCAAACGGGGGCCCTCCATCCAAACCCCGAAGATGTGCATGACGATGCCTTCCGGCGGGATGAGTTCTTTGATCCTCGCGATCTGGTGCAAGTGCGCTACGAGATGCTGCGGCGTCACCAGATTGATGGGGACGCGGTGACCGATGTCTCGAGCGCCTTCGGGGTAAGTCGACAGGCCTACTACATGACGGAGGCGGCGTTTGAGGCAAACGGAATCACTGGCCTGATGCCCCGTCGACGAGGTCCGCAGCGTGCGCACAAGTGCACCGACGAGATTCTCGACTTTGTGGAGCAGTGGCGTGCGGATATTTCTCCGGAGAATAACGTCAGCGAAGCTGTCCGGAGTCGGTTTGGGGTTGAGATTCATCCACGGTCGCTGGCACGGGCGCTGACCCGGAGGAAAAAAAACAGCGATAACGCATCTCGGTCAAGGACGAACATGGATCAGTTGATCGATTGGAAACGAGAGTATGAAGATCTGCGGCAGGAGGCGCTCCGGGCCGGCTCACATCGTGGTCATGGTTTGGCGCTGTTTTTGTCCCGCGGCATGACGGCCTGGCTCGAGGCACTGACAGCCCTGATGCCGCGACCGGTTGCGAAAAATGCGTCACAAGAATCAGCCGATCTGCCATCCGTCGTGCGGCCCGATCTGACGACGTTACTGGCCAACATGGTGTTGTCGTGCGCAAGAAGGGAGGAACATGAACCCATCACCCAAAGTGACGGCCGAACATCTGCGGCGATTGGCGTATCTCTATATTCGTCAGTCAACGTTGCGGCAGGTACATGAGAACTGTGAGAGCACTGCGCGGCAGTACGATCTGAAGCGACGGGCACAGGCCCTTGGATGGACGACTGACCAGGTTATCGTGATCGATGAAGATCTGGGCTTGTCCGGCGCCACGGCCACCGGCCGTAATGTACGCAACCCGCTGGACCGAAATTGGGATTAGGTGCCGCACCCTGTGCGGAGATCTGCGTGGGCTGCCGCGGAAGCCATACATCAGAGAATCGCAGCCCAATGTCAATGGGTCATCTGATGGTGCGCCCGGAGGAGGCGACCGCCTCGATTTGCGAGGGTACCGCTACATCAGGACCCTTGAAGACGATGACTCGCACGTGCTGTTTCTTGCTGAATTGCTCGAACACGCCACCGTTTGCCCTCATTGCAGTTCCGGCGGGACGAGCCACCGCCATGGCAGCTACACGACAGTATTTGACGACTGGTCGCACCGCAAGAGGCGCCAAATCCAGATCGATGTCCAGCGCTACGAGTGCCAGGATTGCTTCGGCACGTTTAGCGATGAGCTGCCGGAACTCGATCCGGATTTCAAGGCTACACGCCGCCTAGTCGAGAGCGTTGAGCGCCAACTCGATCTGCGCAAATCACATGTATTGATCGCGGTGGAGAATCATCTGAGCTCGAGCACGATTGCCGACATAGCCAAGCGGCAGCGTGAGCAGCGGCAAACGATTTACTCGAAGACTGCGCCCGCAGAAACAGGCTTCGACGAGAAGAAATTTCTGGGGTCCTACCGATTTGTTGCGACCAATCCGAAGGACCGCCGGCCCTGGGAGTTGTTGCCGGACACAACCGACGCAACCATAGAGGAGTTTTTCAAAGCGATCACAAATCGCGAGGCACTCGTGGTGGCCAACATGGACTTTACTCTGCCGATCAAGGCCATGGTTAGGAAATGGTTCAAATATGCTGCGATCGTCATCGACCGCTATCACGTAATGAACCTGTTGATCAAGTGTCTGACTATTTGATCGGACTCTTGGAACAACGTGCTCCATCAATAGGTTGACCTCCCACCACTCACGTCGTAGCACTGACCGGTCACGAACGAGCAATCCCGGCTGGCGAGGAAATGAACGACGGCGGCGACTTCCTCAGGCTGCCCGGTGCGCTTCATGGGAATGCGCGCGACCATATAGGCGACCTGCTCTGGGGAAAGCTGTTCCAGAATCTTCGTGTGAACTACTGCAGGCGACACCGCATTGATGCAAATCCCTTCACTGGCAACTTCCTTGGCCATCGACTTGGTGAGCCCGATGAGTGCGGCCTTCGATGCCGAATACGCAACCATGTTGGGATTACCTTCCTTGCCTGCGACAGACGCAATGTTCACGATCCGGCCGTAGCCTCGGCTTCGCATGTGCGGAATCACAGCACGGCAAAGATAAAACGGCCCATGAAGATTAACGGCCATGACCTTATGCCAGTCTTCATCTGTCTGCTCCCAGATCGGTGCGGCTTTGCCAGCGAGGCCTGCGTTGTTCACAAGGATATCGATGGCCTTGTTTTTTTCCAGAATGGTGGCTACTGCCTGGGACACCGATGCAGAATCGGTAATGTCAATGGCGATGGACTGCGCGTCATGGCCGATGCGCGCAGCAGCCGATGCGGCTGCTGCTCCGTTAATGTCTGCGATGCAAACTTTGGCGCCAGCAAAAGCCAGACGTAATGCAATCGCTTCGCCAATGCCGGTAGCGGCACCGGTGATAATTGCAAACTGACCCGACAAATCAAACATGTCTAGCTCCCTTCCGGCGTCTTGGACGATTGGTGTGCCGACTCTCAAAACCCTCTAAGCTGCGCGGCAGGTGAATCGACTCGGATACGATTCTTTGCGCGGTTGAACGGATTCCTGCGCGCGCGCTCTTTTTTCTACGGCCGTAGAACGAATTGCGTTGTCAACGGAGCTTCGGATGAGCCTCCAGCCCAGATGGTGAAGTTGCCCGGCTCTACGACCCATTTGCCGTCAGCATTCCAAATCGCAAGCTGCTCTTGCGGGACACGGAAGGAAACAGTTCTTGTTTCCTTTGGCTTCAGATGAATCCGGGAAAAGCCCACCAGGGATTTGCGCGGCGTCTCCACGCTGGTCACATTTTCCCGCAGATAAAGCTGAGCCACTTCGTCGCCTTCGCGGCTTCCGGTGTTCGTAACATCGACAGTTACACCAACGTCGCCATGGCTCCCGGCAGCGGGAGCGGTCGCAACCAAGTGATCGTAACGAAAGGTGGTATAGCTGAGGCCGAATCCGAACGGAAACAGAGGCTTGCCGTCGTCGTCAACATACTTTGTGTTCCGCGATGGATCAGAGTTGTAGAAGTCCGGCAGTTCCCCTGTGCTGCGGGGAAAAGTAATCGTGAGGCGTCCGGCGGGATTGTTGTCGCCAAAGAGCGTTTCAGCGATCGCTGTGCCGCCAAATTCTCCCGGGTACCATGTTTCGAGAATGGCGGGCACATGTTCCTTGGCCCAGCCGATAGTTAAAGGTCTGCCGTTTTCGAGCACAAGAACGACGGGCTTGCCGGTAGCAACGATGGCTTCAAGAAGTTGCTCTTGGTTGCCGGGCAAATCGAGATTCGACCGGTCATGTCCTTCGCCGGAGATCTGCTGGTTTTCGCCGAGGCCAAGAAGAACCACGTCTGCCGCTTTTGCAATTGCCACCGCGGATGGTATGTCCTTCCCCTCATCGAAATTCACTGCCGCTTGCGGAACGATTGCGCGGATGCCCTGGAGCGTGCTGATGCGCTCGCCCCACTCCTCTTTCGAGTAGTCGCCATAGCGCGCGACATTGGCGTTGGGGCCGATGACAGCGATGCGCTGGATGGATTTGGGAAGCGGGAGCAAGTTGCCGTCGTTCTTCAGCAGCGTCATGGATTCCCGCGCTGACTGGAGCGAGAGCGCGAGATGGGCCGGCGATCGCTGAACCCTTGCGCTGAGCGTGGTATCGACAAAGGGATGGTCGAAGAGGCCGAGCTCAAACTTGACGCGCAGTACGGAGCGCACAGCGCGGTCCACATCGGCCTGCGCCAAGGAGCCTTCATGTACGCAGTCGATGAGCGCCTGATGAAATACATTGGGGTCGAAGTCGTAGAACTGCATGTCCACACCCGATCGGATGGCCATGCAGGCAGCGTCTTTCGGCGTGGCGGCAACATGGTGCACGCTGTACAAGCGGCGGATTGCACCATCGTCGGCGAGCACAAATCCCTGAAAGCCCCACTCCTGGCGCAGGATGGTCTTCAGCACTAGTGGATCGGCAGTGATCGGGATGCCATCGATCTCATGGTAGGCCGCCATCACGCCCTTGGCGTGCCCGTCGCGGATGGCCGGTTCGAATGACTTGAGCATCACCGAGCGTAGTTCGCGCTCTCCGATATGCACAGGCGATGTATTGGTGCCGCCTTCTGGGGAACCGTGGCCGACAAAGTGCTTCGGTTCAGCCACCACGGTATGATCGGTCGCGAGGCTGTCGCCCTGCGCGCCAAGCACGTAGGCGAGGCCAAGCTGCCCGGTCAGGTAAGGGTCTTCGCCGAAATCCTCCTCGATCCGGCCCCAGCGAGGGTCGCGGGCGAGGTCGAGGACGGGCGCCAGAATCATGTCGACGCCGGTCGCACGCGTCTCGGTTGCGATCGCGGCTCCAGTTTGCCGGGCGATCTCCGGATTCCAGGTGGCGGCTAGATTGATGGGCGCGGGAAACACCGTGGCCGTGCCTTCGTAAAACCCATGCAGACCCTCGCCGGTGAAAAGCACCGGAATACCGAGCCGGTTATGAGCGATGATCCAGCTCTGAACGGAATTGGATTGCTCGGCTGTCGGATAGAGTTCGTGAATGCCGCCGAGGCCGAGATCCCCCCAAAGAGCCTGCGCCTTCTCTGGAAGAAAGATTGCATCCGGCGCGGCGTTCGTTGGGCGGCCTTTCACCAAATACTTATCCATCGGAGCGCTGGAATACAGGTCCAGTTGCCGCACCTTCTCTTCAAGGGTCATTCGGCCCAGCAAGTCGTCGATCCGTCTCTCGACTGGCGCATTGGCCTGCCGGTATAAAGCATCCGCGCCTGGGGCCGGCTGCGCTTGCTGCGCGCGGCACTGCGCCAAAAGGAGGAACCCGGCCAAGATTTCAACGAAGAGGCCGACTCGGCGTGCCAACGCTGAATTCAATATCTTTCGGAGATTGGTCATCATTCGTTTCTCATCCGTTTCACTCTCGGTTACGTTCCCATACGCGGTCGTAGCGCCTTCAATGCCTGCGGTTTAGACGGTAGCTCCGGCACTAGCCGGGCGGGTTGTAATCATTCACCAAAGCTCGTGGGCTTTTCGCTGCGCCGCCGGTCACAACGGCAAACTGCCGTAATAGGTCAGACGTTCTGCTTATCCATTTGAATCGCGCCAGCCTCGGGCTCGATACTCATGAGCTTTTCCAATTGCCGGCGCAGTTGAATGGTCTCCGATACATTGTCAGTTCGATTGCACTGCTGCCAGTCGACCCAAACATACTCAAGTGCAAGGAACCCGCTGTACTTCTGCTTCTGTAGGCGGCGCACCATTCCGGCAAAATCAATTTGGTTCTCGTTCACCGGGGTCTGCAGACGGTTCGGTGCACCCCCGCGCACGTGAATGTGAGAAGCCAGTGGGAGCAGAGAGTGAATCTCAGATGACTCGATGCCCGACGCGACAAAGTGGCCGTAGTCGAGCGTTAGGGTTAGTTTAGGCACCAAGTCAAGGAAACGTCGCACGCTTGCAATATCGGGGCAGATCGATCCCAGGTGGGCCTCGATGGCATAGGTCACCCCCGTGCCTGAAGCTACATGCTGGCGCCATCCTGCCTCGTCCACAGCCAGCGCCAGATCGGCGGCGTCTTCCGTTTTCTTTTGCCAGACACCCGGAAGTCCAGTCATGTGGGTGGAACCGAGCGCCGAGCAAAGATCGAGAGCTGCCAGAAAGGTCTCGCGATTCCGGGCACGAACCAACGGATTCGCATCGTTGGCAGCGGATTGAGCAGGATCTACCCCAATTTGCAGGAAGACGTCCGCAACTTGCAAACCAGCACATTTCAGGTCGCAATTCAGCTGTTTGGTGAACGTCCTTGGTTCAGCCAGAAGTTGGCCGGGCCTGAGTCCTTCACTCCGCTCGAATAGCCCGATGTCTACGTGCTTGAAACCAAGTAGATGCAGCAGTGCAAAGCGTTGGGCCCGCGCGAGCAAAGGAAATGTGTAGTCCGAGCAGGAGAACCGGATCATTGAGCGACCTCCCGTACGTTTTGAGCCACAGCAAGACTCTGGCGGTAAAGACTGTCCAGGTTCTCCAGAGTCTGCACGGCAGCCGCTTCACCTTGCAAGAAGCGAGCGATAGCACCTCCCGCGGCCTTCTGAAATGCGATGTACCCCGGATAGCGCGGACGCACATACGCGGACTCGATGCTTGCCAAGGTACGCTCGAAGAAGTTGCCGCTGATCTGGTTCAACAGCGGATTGTGCCACGCGGCATTGCTGGCTGGCTGACCTCCGCACACGCCATAGAGATGGCTTTGGCAATCACGCCCCGCAACGAACAGGCAGAATGGGATCGCCGCTTCTTTGCGCGCGCAAGCGGCGGAGACAGCTATACCGGTGCCGCCCAGCACGGTGCGCTGCGGGGTTACGTCCCTGAGAGCTACCGGATTGGCAAAGGTCAGCGGGTTGGCCGAGAACCCATGACGGGAGTAATTACTGTAGGCGTAGGCAAAAGGACAATAGGCAAACTCATTGCCTGCCGCCATTGCTTCGTACAGCGCAATCGGATTCATGGTGTAAATCGTCTCGGGCATGTGCGAGGCCAGCTCCCGCAGTTCTTCAAGGCAGCGTGTCGCGATCGGGCGGTCAAACAAATGGTCTCCACAGGCAACGGTACTGGCTCTGGAAACGCACATGCCCATTAAATTGAGGAAAAGATCTGCAGGGAATCCGGGCATGCGCACCAGCCCGTGCCGCGCGAGTTTGACTACCTCATCCCAGCATGCTGGTACTTGATGGCCCTTGCGTTCAAGAAGATCAGCGCGGAAGCTTGCAGCTGGAGCGGCAGCGTCAATGGGGAGCGCGTAGAGACACCCTTCGTAACGATAGCTTTCAAGGCACATACCAAGCGCATCAGCGTCGAGTTCGGCAATAGCTACCGTCGGCAACCGTGGCTGCAGGTCGAGCAGAGTGCCGTCACGGTGCACCTCGCCGAGCATAGGGTGGTCGATGACAAGCAAATCGTAGGAGCGAGAGAGTTCGCGTAGGTGGGCATGGCCAAAATCATCGAGACTGCGCTTCTCCCATTCGAGGCGCACTTGCGGATGCAACTCCTCATAACGCTGCGAGGCGGCGATCAGCGGAGGAAATGCGCGGCTGTGGTTCCAGGTAATTCCGCGCAAACATAGCCTGTTCACGCCTGTTGCTCCTGGAAACTTGGGATCAGGACATTCTGCCCGCTTGTTGCTGAGATACAGGCAGCTTCAATCATTTCCATTGCCGCTACGCCAAGAGAAGCCGGGGACCGATTGCAAGCTGGATCGAAGATCGAGTCGATGAGGTTGATCGCGGGAGCTTGCTGCGGGTAGATCTCACTAGGAGCAAGCTCCGGATAAGTTACTATTTCCCCGGACATGCTCGTGAATTCCATGGTGCCGTGCCAAAGATCCAGGTAGAGCATTCCATCTGTTCCAAAGACCCGCACTTCATACGTGCGCAGATTGAGGCTTGTGGCTCCAGTGCTGGCTATGCTCACTAAGGTGCCGTCTTGCAAACGAATGTTGAGCGAGTCGTAAATGTCTAGCCGCGCGCCGTCATGATGGAATCGCGCGAACACATCGCTTGCGGACAAGCCTGTAAGAAAAGTGAGATAGGCGGCCACATGGCATACTTGTGCGTAAATCTGCCCGCCACCGGCAACTTTTGGATCGCTGTAAGTATCGCTATTGGGGTGCAAATAGGGAATATCGGAGCCGTAAGTGGGGGTTGTGCTTTCGCCGCGCAGCAAATGACTGACAGGATTCGTCATGAGCACGCTGATCATGCGCAGCGAACCGAGTTTTCCCTCACGAACCAGGCGCTGGGCAATCGCCGCGTGAAGGGTAAAGTGCCAAGGACAACTGATAATGAATTGAAGATTGCGTTCATCCGCCAGATCGAGAAGTTCCCGAGCCTGGCTTGCGGTGATTGTCATCGGTTTCTCGATGAGAACGTGCTTCCCCTGGCGTAAGGAAGCGGCTGCCTGCTCATAGTGCAGGTGAGGACTGCTGCTGACCACTACCGCCTGCAGTCCCTCGATGGAAAGCAGTTCGGCTGTGGTCGTACAGGCGTAAGGTACGCCAAAGTCGGCAGCCACCTTACGCGCTTGTTCACGGTCATTCTTTTGGATGGCCAGAAGTTCCGCACGGGGGTGCGACAATAGTGCCGGAATATGGGCGAACGTCGCCCACCAGCCGGCTCCAAGGACACCGCATTTGATTCTGTCTTTCACCGCCTCCTCCTCGTGGAGTATTTGAGTCAAAGCTCGACCGGCTGGATAAGGTCACGATTAAGTTCTACGCCGAACCCGGATGCGTCAGACAGCATGATATGACCCTCTACGGGCAGTGGCTCACCGATGATCGCATCGAAGATGGGACGCACGCTTGTGCCGTCTCCGACAGCGAGGTACTCGGCAAACGGCGAGTTCAAATTCGACATCACGAAGTGGTAGTTGTACACTCCGGAGCCGTGCGGAATCACAGGCACGCCCGTGGGTTTTGCCATCGCAGCGATGCGCCGCACCGCAGTCAGACCACCGCACCATTGCATCTCCGGCTGGATCACGTCGCAGGCGCGCTCCGCAAGAATCGCAGCATACGCCTTGTAATCGAACTCCAAATTGCCGATCGCCACCTGGATCGGCGAAATGTGCCGACGCAACTCTGCATTCATTTTTTCTGCCCAGCCGTTCTCGAGCGGATCTTCAAACCATTTCACGTCAACCCCACGCACCCGCTCAGCAAGCCGCGTGGTGAACTCGAAATCCCAGGAGAGATAGCAGTCCACCATCAACTCCATCTCCGATCCCAGTTCAAGCCGGCATTGCTCCAGGCATTGCTGCATCTTAGCCAGGCCTTCCCGGCGGTCTGCCGCACCCCACGGAGCAGCAACTTTCACCCCCAGAAACCCGGAATTCTTCCAACTCGCAGCCAGATCGGGATGCGTGGTCACATAGCACGGAATCGATTCCTTTGTTTGGCCGCCCAGCAACTTGTACACCGGCTGCCCCAACGCCTTGCCCATGAGGTCCCATAGCGCCAGATCGACCCCGCTTATCGCCATCGCGGTGACTCCGCCCAATCCGTAGGGCAGAGTTGAGCGGTACATCTGGTCCCACAGTTTTTCGATATTGAACGGATCCTCGCCGATCAGGAAACGGCTGAAGTGTTTCGCGATCGTGAGGCAGGCCGCAGGGCCCCCTCCGTAATTCACCGCGCAGCCGGTGACGCCTTCATCGGTAACGATTTCAATGGCATATGGATCCTGGCCCGGCCCCATCCACAGCGAGCGAAGCCGCGCATATTTCCCGTAAACCGACATGGGGTTGGCGATGAGGGCATGCGTCTGCCAGCCACCGCCCCAGTATTGCGATTCGCCAAACTCCGCGCCTCGTTCCCCGGTGTTTCCCGATCGAACCTTATAAAGCCGGATTGCAGTAATCTTCATTGCCTTGCCTCTTTAGTACTTAACGGACCCGCAGCATAGTTAAACGGAAATCGATTGAACCGGCAACGGGTAAAATCACTGGAACTCCAAGTTGCGAATATCGCAACTTGTTTCCCCCATCCACGATATCCTTAGAATTGCGAAATGAAAATAACGGGTGTCGGCATGGCTGGCCAAATCGTTCCACCCAAGTCGCCATACAAACTGGAGACTGTTTCTCGCGCGTGCGATATTCTTCGCGTCTTCGGCGACGACCGGACGACACTATCCCTGACCGATGTCATTAGAATTACGGGATTGGAAAAGACGATCTGTTACCGTCTGTTGCGAACATTAACCGACAAAGGCTTGCTTCGCCATACTGATCGAGGGAAATACGCCACCAATACGCGGATCTTGAGCGGCAGGCACTTCCGAATAGGGTATGCCTCTCAGGCCTATCATTCGTTTGGCACTGCACTTGTTCAGGGATTGCGCTGGGCTGCCGGATCGAGGCCCATCGATCTCATTGAGGTGGAGAATCAGTATAGCGTCAAGGCGGCATTCGGCGGTGCGAAGCATTTGGTCAATCAAGGGGTTGACTTGGCGATCGAGTTTCAAACGTTTGAGCGCATTGGAACCAAACTTGCGCACCTTTTTAACGAAGCAAAGATCCCTCTCATAGCCGTCGAGATTCCGCATCCGAATGCGACGTTTCTCGGAATAGATAACCGGCGCGCCGGTGAGGCGGCGGGTAGAAGTCTTTTGAAAGCGGCTCAAACGCACTGGGATGGAGAGTGTGACGAGGTCCTTTTTCTAGACCTCGAAATCGCGGGCTCCTTGCCACATCTTCGCCTCTCCATTGCGCAGGAAATCGTGCGAAATGGTCTCAACCGCGAATTCACCTTAACCCACCTTGATTCACGTGGCGAGTTTGTTCGCTCCTTTGAACTCACGCGCCGGCATCTTCAGGTGGCGCCTCCGCGCCGTACATTGCTTACAGGGATCAATGACTATGCGGTGCTTGGCGCTCTGCGCGCGTTCGAGGAAGCGGGCCGAAGCGAGATGTGTCTAGCTGTCAGTCACGGCGGCGGGCCGGAAGCCCGTCGGGAATTGCGCCTTCCCAACACACGCCTGATTGCCACCATCGCATATTTCCCGGAGAAATATGGAGAAAGCCTGCTTCTCCTGGCTCTCGACATCTTGAACAAGAGAGCTACTCCTCCGGCAGTCTACATGCCCGTAAAGGTACTGACACGAAAGAACGTCGGTGATTTCTACCCGCAGGACGCCTTTATTGCTTCTGGGGTAGGTGACGCGGCAATCTGAAGCACTTCCTATATCTCTCGGTTTCCCTTTGCTCAATGCTACAAGGAGTTGCGATATACGCAACATGCGTGCCTGCATAAGATTGGACTTTACTGCCCACAGACTCTCTATTTAGTGTCCCTCCCCAGCAATGAGAAGACCGGGCACAAAGCCCCATAACGAAACTCAGGCGCAAAACCGTGTTGCACCAGGCAGCACTGTTCCACCGTGACTAGACTCTTGCTGTTATCGCGCGCACCGGAAAAACGTCGGCACACTTAACCATGGTTTAGGAGGCATGTGATGAATCGGAAAGAATCGGCAGTTCAGGCAGTTCCAAAATTGGAGTTTTTCTTGGCAGTGATCTTCGCCGGGTTGATGCTTGGTTTCTGCGGCCAGGCATTGGCCCAGGCAGGCATTGATACGGGCAGCATAACCGGTACGGTCAATGATCCGACCGGGGCGTTAGTGGTTGGTGCGAATTGCACACTGACTAATACAGCAACCGGCGTTACACAAAAATCCACCACCACTTCTGCCGGCGCGTATACATTTCCGATCGTTCAGGTAGTACTACTGTGTTATAAAGTAGATACCTCAAGATTGGTTGGCCTGGCCGCGGATATTGTGGCGTAGTACGTTGATGGAATGAGTTTTCGCCAACATGGATTCTCCCGTCAGGCGGATCGCCTCCAGGCTTATCTAGATGGCCTTACAGCAGCTACCGGTCATGCTGACCGCAGGGCCCCCATGGAGAACTACACCAAGGGACTCATGTTGCCGATTGAGCGCAAGAGCGTTGAACCGATGGCAGCGCGTCTGGCTCCAGGTAATGTTCGCCAGATGCACCAGTCATTGCATCACGTCGTTGCCGATGCGGCCTGGAGCGATGACGCTGTTCTGCGACAAGTTCGCAGGCAAGTTCTGCCAGCCATGATGCGGAAACATGCTCTGGCTGCCTGGATCGTGGATGACACAGGATTCCCCAAGAAGGGGACCCATTCGGTTGGAGTCGCCCGCCAGTACTGCGGGCAATTGGGCAAGCAGGACAACTGCCGAGTGGCGGTGAGCGTATCGCTAGCCACTGAAGAGGCCAGTATCCCCGCAGCGTACCAACTCTATCTTCCCGAGACGTGGGCAAACGACAAGGAGCGGCGCAAGCAGGCTGGCGTTCCCCAAGAAATCAGCTTCCAGACCAAGCCGGACATTGCGCTCGCGCAGATCCAAGCGCTGGTCCATGAGGATGTCCCGCGCGGTGTGGTGCTGGCCGACGCGGCCTACGGCGACGACAGTGGATTCAGGGAGGGACTCGTATCACTGGAACTTTGCTATGCGGTTGGCATCAAGTCTTCGACCACGCTTTGGCCCCCCGGGATCGTACCCCTGCCGCACCGGCCGAAAGGCAAAATGGGCCGCCCGCCGCGGCTGCTTCGCAGAGATAAACAACATCAGCCGCTGACGGCCAAAGAACTAGCCTTGTGCCTGAGCGCAACGGACTTGCGCAGAGTGAGCTGGCGTGAGGGAACACGCGGCATGATGCACTCACGGTTTGCAGCCCTGCGTGTTCGCACGGCCCATCGTGATTACTGGCATAAGGAACCTCATCCTGAGCAATGGCTGTTGATCGAGTGGCCGAGAACGGAAAAGGAGCCAACCAAATACTGGCTGTCGAATCTACCCTCATCGATCGCTCTACGCAAGCTTGTTGCTATCGCCAAACTACGCTGGCGCATCGAACGCGACTACGAAGAACTGAAACAGGAACTTGGCCTGGGACATTTCGAAGGCCGGAACTGGCGCGGATTTCACCATCATGCAACCCTGTCGATCGCCGCCTATGGGTTCCTGGTACTGGAACGATGCCTTTTTCCCCCCTCAGGTGACTCGGGGCAACTCAGGGCAACCAAAATCCAAATTCGCGTACCCCGTATGCAATCCAACTACGAGCCTCGAGGCGCTACCCGTACGCACGGAACGCCATAATCCTCAATCTATTGCCACCCTGCGACGACAAATCGCAACTCACCTCGCCCGCTCGCTGCCTCGCTGTCCGTGCTGCCTGCGTCGTATCTTGTAACACAGTAGTAGTAGGAACCTATACGCTCAAAGTTGGTGCGAAGGGGTTCGAGGAATCTCAGGTCGACGGCATCATTGTGCACCTGGGGTCGACCATGACCCAAAACGTGCGTTTGAAGGTAGGTGCAGCGACAGCGGAAGTCACTGTAACTTCCGCCGCGCCGCTCCTGCAGGCGCAGAATGCCTCGCTGGGAACGACGATCGACAGCGCGGCAGTCACCGGGCTCCCTTTGTTTGGCGGCCAAGGCGGCCGGAACTTCGAGAGCGTGCTCACCACCGTGGCGGGCGTCCAGTTCACGGGCAATAATGACAGCACGACATCGTTTCTAGTTCATGGCACGCAGAGCGGCGCGTTGGATGTGCGCGTGAACGGCGTCGACGATAATGCCGAGCTCGAACCCGCCACTTATCAATTCACCATACCGCCCATCCCCGACGCGATCGAAGAGATGAAGGTGGAGACCGGCGACAACGATGCCGACCTCGGCCGCGCCTACGGCGCAGTCGTGGACGTTGTCACCAAGCAGGGCACAAACAAGTTCCGGGGCAGCGCCTGGGAATACAACGAGAATGATATGTTTAACGCCAACGACTACTTCAACAAGCGCACCGAACTCTCAGGTGGCCATCCAAACCGGCCGGGACGCTTCAAGGAGAACTCGTTTGGCGCTATCTTCGGCGGTCCCGTAGTCATACCGCATGTGTACGACGGGCATAACAAGACTTTCTTTACTGTCGATTTTCAGTACACCTACTACGACGTCTCTAGTGCCGTTAGCGAAACGGTACCGACGGCTGCGATGCAGAACAGCGGCTTCACAAATCTGGTGGATACGCTTAACCTGAATGCAAATAAAATCATCGACGGAACTGGCCGCACCTTCCAGGATGGCACCATCTTCGATCCTGCCACTACGCGCGCTATTGTTTGCGGCGCGACCGATCCCATTACCGGTTTAACCGCGGGCTGCGGCGGGCTCGGAATCGTGACGGATCCGAATGTGAATGGCGGCGTGAAGAGCGCGATCCTCCGCGATCCTTATTTCCAGGAACTCGGACAACCGGCTGGATGCCCCAGCCTTGCGGGAACGACGAACTGGGTTTCATCGGTAGCGGGCGGGCCGGTTGCTGCTTCCTGCTTCAACCAACTTCCGGGCAATAGAATCGATCCTAACGCCGTTGCGCTACTCAAACTCTTCCCGAAAACCTGGAATAACGTCGGCATCAGTCCCACAACCGGACTGAGCACTAGCGGTACCCATAGCTACAGCGCCAACTATTATGATCAAATATTTACCCCCACCGTTACGAAGCAATACGACATACGTCTCGATCACACCTTCAATGCCAAGGATTCGGCGTTCCTGACGTTTAGTCACTTCAACGAGGTCCAGACGCCGAGCCTTACATTACCAGCACCTCTTGAGGGCGCTACATTCTGGATTTACAACCCGTCCTATCTGGTAACTCTCACGGAGACCCACGTCTTCAATCCTCACCTGATCAACGAGTTCCGTGCGGGTGAGAACCACAACTATTTTTACCGCGTAGAAGGGGATGGCCTTAGCAGCACGGTGGGCATTCCCTTGCAGTTCGGTATCCAGGGCATTCCGGAGACATACGACAACGGCGGCCTTCCAGACTTTAACTTCGGCAGCGGCCTCTCCACCGTGGGCGTTCACGCCAATGGCAACTGGCAAAAGGACGGTTCGTGGCAGTTCTCTGACAACCTGACGAAGATTGTCGGCAAGCACCAGTTGAAGTTCGGCGCCGAGGACTGGTGGATCTTCGAAGTCGGCCCGGTGAAGGCTAATTCGAGGGGCTCCTTCACTTATGGACAGTATTCGAATCTGCCCGCCTCCGGCGACGGCGGCCCGAGCATGACCGACATGCTCCTCATGCCAAGCGCCAACCTTGCAAACTCCACCTACCTGGCTGCCGGCGGCCTGAGCACCGCGTCCAACGACCTTGGCGGCGTTAACGGCTACAGTGGGTCCAACACGTCAGCTAGGGACTTTCACGTGCCCTACATTGCTTTCTACGCAGTCGATAACTGGAAGGTTACGCCTGCGCTGACGCTGGATCTGGGAATCCGCGAGGACTACTTTGGCCCGTTAATAGGCGGGGGCGGCTTAAATGGCGTCGGTAACTTCTGGATGGGCGGCGGGGACGGCAACCAAGCCAGCGGCAGCGCCTATTACCTTAACAAAGACGCCTGCAGCGTGACCAGGTCCTCGGCCTTCAATAACCTGCTGGCCTACAACAATATCCCGATCATCTGCGAGCCCAACAACTCGATTAACGAACAGCCGATTTTCAACTTTGCTCCGCGCCTCGGTGCTGCCTACCGCATTCGGCCGAACCTGGTGGTGCGCGCGGGCGCCGGTATGTCTTACACCGGAATCCTCCTCTCCAACGAAGGCGAACCGATAAACTATCCGTTCACCGTGTCGGTGCAGAACGGAACACAGTACTCCTACAGACCGCAGTTTGTCAGCAACGCCGCTACCGGCCCAACCACCCCGACGATGGAGAATCTGTTCGGCATCGTCAACATGACCAACCCTCTGAACGCCTACCTTCCGCTCGGTTCGGTAAATCTCGTCGGCAGGCCGTATCACCTCCACAATCCATACGTGGAAACCCTCGACTTCGCCGTGCAGTATATGGTGACGAATCACGACTCAGTCGAAGTTCGTTATGTGGGGACCCTGGGCCGGAATCTTGAAAGCGCCAATCCGTACCACAACGCTCCGCGGCAGGCGCTGCCAACGAATACTGCCGCTGTCACGCCGTGCACCGCTGCACAGCTTGCGGCCAATCCTTACTGCGCGAATTCGCCGCTCATGCCAGACGGTACGTACACCATCCCCTTCCCGAACATGGCCCCCAACAACGGTCCGATGGAGGAGACCGAGCAGGTCAGCAACTACGAATCCGGCGAATTGGAGTACCAGCACCAGTTCACGGGCGGTTTCAATATGGACGCGAACTACACATACGCAAGCTGCTTGTCTGATGGGCAGGCCGGTCAGCAGAATGAAGGCGGCCCGGCTAACGGCCGTGCGCCGTTTGTGGTCGGCTTCGGCGGCTTCCGCGCCGACTACGATCGCTGCCAGAACCTCGCTGCTCAGGTCTTCAAGCTTTCCGGCGAGTACGGCTTGCCCTTCGGCAAAGGCACACTTGTAGCTGGTAATGCCAATGCTTTGGAGGATGCCATTATCGGCGGCTGGAAACTCGATCCCATCTGGATCTCCTCCAGCGGCTTTCGGGCGAACATCGGTTGCCAGGGAACGATTGGCGGCATCGCCAATGCGCCCGGCAACTTTACCGGTCCGTGGTTCCAGACCAGCAGTACGAACTGGGCCTGCGACGCACCGCTCGTGAAGGGCGTCAATCCATACGGGCCCGGCACTAACGATCAGGCTCGCACCAAAGTCACCGGCTACTGGAACTCCGCGGCGTTTACAGCGCCGGCGTATGCGGTCACCAGCGTGGGCTCGCAGGACTTCACGCCCTACGGCCGCCGTGGCGATCAAATCTACGGTCCGGGCTGGTATAACGTGGACCTTGCCGCTCACAAGGATTTCAAAATCACCGAGAACACGAGGCTTCAAATCACCGCAATGGCCATCAACGCGTTCAACCATGTACACCTCAACAACCCCAGCACCAGCAACTACACTCAGCCCCAAAACGAGACGCTAACGGGGGGCTGGGGCACGGTTACCGGTGATGCATCGAACAACGGCGCAGGCCGCATCTTGCAGTTTGTCGGGAAGATCTATTTCTAAGCGAACTCCACAACAACAACTCACCAACACCAGCGCGGCGGTGAATATCGGAAACGATCTTCACCGCCGCGGCACACAGAAATGGTGTCAACACCAAAAAAGATTCGAACCTCTTCACGCTGCCCGGGCGACATCGTCAGCTCGAATGACACCCGCGAATGTGCCGAGATTTTGTTTGTGAAATGCCGCGACGAAGCTAACAGATCTTTGACTCGTTTTCTCGCCTATCTGAACGCCTATTAATCTCCGCACGAGTGAGTCGGATATCCGGGGCAACGGGTAACTGCCGCGACCATTTCGATGATCCTCCGTTGGGCTATAGGGGATCAGCACAATGGAAATTCCAACGAGGAGAATACCGCCGGAGCAACAATAGGCCACTGAGCCCCGCGCGCTCGAGGATTTTCGCTCGATCGGTCTTGACTAATCTGTTCTATCAACGCGCAAGGTGCTACTCCGATGTGAAGGGGAAAGTGTGGCTGATTCGCGAGTTTTCAGGTATTGCGTTCGAGAAGGACTTCAGCGGCGAACCATTAGGAGCGCAGTAAGACGCGGCCTTGTCGCATTCATTTTCGCCGTCTTAGGAGCGAGCATTGCTTCAGCACGGAAAGCAGACGATGCCCTGGCGCGAGGATTTCAGCAGCCGCCAGATAGCGCAAAGCCGCGGGTTTGGTGGCACTGGATGAATGGCAATGTTACGAAAGAGGGAATCAAAGCTGACCTGGAGTGGATGCATCGTGTGGGAATTGGAGGCTTCCAGAACTTCGATGCGTCTTTGGGCACGCCGCAGATCGTTCAGAAACGGTTGATCTACATGTCACCGGAGTGGAAGGATGCCTTCCGCTACGCGACCACGCTGGCTGATCAGTTGGGGCTGGAAATGGGGACTGCGAGCTCCGCAGGTTGGAACTTAACCGGTGGGTCGTGGATACAACCTGCACAGGCGATGAAGAAGTTTGTCTGGTCCGAGACCGAGATCAACGGTGGCGAGGCGTTTCATGGAGTCTTAAAGAGGCCGCCTTCGAACGCGGGCCCGTTTCAAAACTTGCCATTGAAAACAACGGCACCCGATTTCTACGCAGATAGCGCGGTCATTGCGTATCGAATCCCTGGGAACGGTACGCGGCTTCATGATCTGCCGAAGGTTGCATCGAGCGGTGGCCAGTTCGATCTGGCAACCCTGACTGATGGCGATCTGGCAAAGGCGACATTGCTGCCCGCTGCACCACCCAATGAAAAGTCGTGGATTCAATTTGAGTATTCCGAGCCGCAGCGGATTTGCGGACTGAGCATCGCCTTCATCTTTAACAGCGGAGAAGAGCGCCGGGTTATGTCTCTGACCGACGTGGCGGTAGAGACAAGTGACGATGGGCGGGAATTTCGCTTCATTGCGGCCGTTCCCTGGGCACTAGCACAATTTCCAGTGCGCACGATCGCGTTTCCCGCGGTGACTGCGAAATTCTTTCGGATAACTTTCAAGACGCCGCCGAACGAGACCTCCGCGGTTGGTGCGCGCATATCAGAACTGGTCTTGCGAACTTACATGCCCATTAATCGATTCGAATCTAAAGCGGCGTTCGCTCGAGAAGGCAACTTACTGTCTGTTGCGACGCCGCCGGTCGATTTTGGGGCGGATGGGGCCGGGGAGTCGATCCGGAAATCCGACGTAATGGATTTGACAGGCAAAATGCATTCCGACGGCACACTCGATTGGACACCACCGCCGGGGCGATGGGTCGTGGTGCGATTCGGCTATTCACTTACGGGCATCATGAATAACCCCGCTCAACCGGAGGCCACCGGCCTCGAGATCGATAAGCTCAACTCTACCTATGTCAGGGAATACTTCCAGACGTTTTTCGATCACTACAAAGATGCAACCGGAGGTTTGATGGGAAAGCGCGGCCTCCGGTACGTGGTGACCGATAGCTGGGAAGACGGACCCCAGAACTGGACGGACGACATGTTCGCTGAGTTTGAAGCGCATCGAGGCTACGACATGCATCCCTGGTTACCGGTACTGACGGGCCATGTGGTCGAAAGCTCCGAGGCCAGCGACCGCTTTCTTTATGATTTTCGAAGGACCTTATCCGATCTCGTCGCGGAGAAGCATTACGACTTAATTACGATCCTGCTGCATGCGCGGGGCATGGGGCGCTATAGCGAGTCGCACGAGCAAAGCCGCTCATTGATCGGCGATGGCATGGAAGTGAAGCGAACCGCGGATATCCCGATGGGCGCAATGTGGGTTCCGAATGCCGGTGTCGGCCGCGATGCCGATATCCGGGAATCGGCGTCCGTCGCGCATATTTATGGACAAAACCTCGTCGCGGCCGAGTCGTTTACGACGGGCAGCGGAGCGTGGGCGTGGTCGCCCGAAACCCTGAAGCCGGCTGCCGACAGGGAACTGGCGATGGGCGTCAACCGGTTTGTGATTCACACCTCGGTGCACCAGCCGCTGGATGACAAAGTCCCTGGACTTGGGCTCGGAATGTATGGGCAGTGGTTCAATCGGCACGAGACGTGGGCGGAATTGGCAAAACCCTGGATGACTTACCTGGCTCGGAGTTCGTATATGCTCCAGCAGGGCAAGTTTGTGGCCGACGTGGCCTATCTTTATGGTGAAGACGCCAACATTACACAACTATTCAGTGTCCAGGGGCCAGACGTGCCTGCAGGCTACAACTTTGATTACGTGAACAGCGATATTGTGCTGCATTGCCTGAGCGTGAAGAACGGAAGGCTCATAACTCCGGGGGGCACGAGCTATCGTGTGCTCGCGCTCGATGCGAGTACCCGCCGCATGACTCTGCCGGTGCTGCGAAAGCTCCGTGAGCTTGTTAACGATGGTGCGGCCGTGGTGGGCCCCATGCCGATCGATAGTCCCAGCCTGAGCGACGACCAGGCTGAATTCAAAACGATTGCAGGCGAACTCTTCGGCTCAGGAACGGGCGACCACAGCTATGGCAATGGCCGAGTATTTGCAGGACAAACACTCGCGGAAGCACTGCAAAAGCTGAAGGTGACACAGGACTTTCAGATCACTGAAGCACAGCCCGACACAAACTTGTTCTTCGTGCACCGTCACATTTTTGACGGCGAAATCTATTGGGTGAATAACAGTAGCAACCGAGCCGAGACAGTGAACGCTCGATTTCGCGTCGCTGGCAAGGCTCCTGAATTGTGGCACGCTGATACCGGCAAAATGGAAGCTGCGTCTTACCGTATCGCAGACCACCGCACGATCGTGCCGCTCCGCCTTGGGCCCAACGATGCCGTGTTCATAGTGTTCCGCAGGAACGCAGATGTGCTATCGCGAAGCATACCGCCCCCGATCGAAACCACCATGGCCAGCATAGAGGGGCCCTGGAAGGTGCAGTTTCAACCAGGCCGAGGCGCGCCGGCGGAGTCCAGTTTTGAAAAACTGGTTTCCTGGACAGAAAACAACGATTCCGGAGTGAAATATTTCTCAGGCACTGCAACCTATTCGAAAACGTTCCAGGCTCCGCTGAAGTGGTTCAGTACTGGTACGCGGCTATGGATGGATCTCGGGGATGTGAAGAATGTCGCCGAGGTGTCCGTGAATGGCAAATACCTGGGAATCGCTTGGAAGCCGCCGTTCCAGGTGGATGTAACCGGAGCAATGAAGCCGGGCACGAACACGCTGGAAATCAAGGTGACGAATCTCTGGGTCAACCGGTTGATCGGCGATCAACAGCCCGACGCGACCAAAAAGTACACATATACAAATATGCGATTCTATCGGGCTGATTCTCCACTGTTGCCGTCCGGCCTCCTCGGACCCGTCCAGATCGTGCAATCAGTTCGGGGACAGAAAACCGGGGACAGACCTTGAACGTCTCGGAGTGTCTTATTGCGAAGTGTCCTCTCATTTTGTGGTAGTGTCCCAAAGGAGCAATGAGTATTTGCAGCAAACGGAACGGAAGATTTTTCACGACATAATGGAGTCCTCGAAACTTTGGGGACGGATTGAGGCGTGAGCAAATAGCTGACAACCCAAACTCGAGAGGACTATCGAGATGTTCAGACGCAGGGATCTTTTAAAAACAGCAGGCATGGCAACCGCAGCCGCGCTTATCTCGCGGCGATCGTTCGCTGAGCAGATTGCCTGCGGCGAGGACGCGGTATTGCAATTTCAAACCGGCAGCATGGATCTGCAATTGTCTGGAGTCGCTCCGGAGTTCCTGCGCCTTAATATCGACTGCCTAGGAAAAGGCAGGCGCGGTGCAGCAGGGCATTCACCCGATTGGCGGCGGTGTGACGGGATGGCGATGGGATATGAAGGCCTTTTGACTGACAACTACTATGCGCTGCTGGCAGTTCCGCTACGGCGGACAGAAACGCGCTGGCGAGACAGGCTCCGTCCAGCGAGTGCGCTGACGTGATACGCGCGTTCGGCCGCACAGGAGTGGCAATGAATTACCAAGCGCAGCAGAGATGCCGTCGTGCTACCTCGCGAAATTGGCATGGCGAATCATTGACAGGGAATTAGCCAGTCGTAAGTCGGAACCAAACGGCTGAGGAATTTGTTGAAGTGAATCGAAAGAAAATGACCAAATCTCTTGTTCTGGTTCTAATTGGAAGCTGCGTTTTTGCTAATGCTCGCACGGCTAAATCGGATCAGCGCGAAATTAAGACGCCATACTATTCACTCGCGCTCACGCCCGATGGCTCAACAATTGAGTCGCTGTCAGTCGATTCCCTTGGCAAGGGAGAATTTCGTCCCGACGTACTGTTTCCACCGGGAACCCGGCCCGTTGCGAAGACGTTTCCGCAAAATCCAGCGGCCGGTACTCCAGATTCAGGCTGGCGATTTAAGTTTTCGCAGCAGTCCTTCGAGATGGTAAGCACCTATCGCCATGGCATTCCCGGGCAGGGCATTGTTCTGCGCTTCAACCCTGAAGTAACGCACGCCACGCTCCTGGCGATGATTGACGAGGGGCAGGCCCGCCTGCCGGCCGTGCTGCACCTGCCTGACGAGGGTTCGTTGCGCATTGAAGTGGCCAGCCGTGAGCCGGTTCAGCTCGGCTACGACGGCCACCGCCGCAACAAGGGTTATGTCGAGGTGTTTTTCCCGGGTGCCTCTCTGGCCAACCAGCGCGTCGCTTACACGTTCACAGTGGTGGCGATCTACCCGCATCTGCCGGGTATCGAGTCCGATCCACGCTACGACGGCTTCCGCCGCAATTGGCTCAACATCTTCCAGGTGCAGGCTGAAGACGGCGTGCTGGCAAACAACACTGCCAGCGATCCCTGCTCATTTGTGCTGCACATGTACACCGAGGTGGCAAAGTACACGCCACCACTGGCTAACGGCCTTACCGCCATGGATCTCGTGCGCATGTCGCTAGACCGCTTTCTGCACGGCGAACTCGCCGCGGGAATGCCGTACTACCGCAGCTTCGACGGCAGCGGATTCGGCGTCAACGACCGCGATACCGTCAGCTCAGACACGCACCCCTCGCTGCTCATCGCGGCCGCCGAATACGTCTCCGCGACTCGCGACACGCAGTGGCTGAAGAAGAATTATCGCAGCCTGCGTGGATGGACTGAAGCTATGCTGGCCACCGACACCAATGGTGACGGCCTGGTGAAGTATAGCGCTTCTGGCAACTCGGGCAGCTGGTTCGAACGAGCCGATGGCGGAACGTCTCTGCGCCCTTCGAACTGGTGGGACACCATCGGTTTCGGCTACGAAGATGCCTATTCCAATGCGCTCGCCTATCGCGCGCTGCAAGATATGGCCGCTATGGCATCTCTGGTGAAGCAGACTGCGGACGCAGCGCGATACCGTGCACGCGCTGCGAAGCTGAAGAGCGCGTATCTAGCGACTTTCTTCGATGCGAAGACGGGCGTGATTGCTGGATGGCGAAGCCAGGACGGCAAACTCCACGACTATTACTTTCCGTGGGTGAACGGAGTAGCGGTCGTCTACGGACTGGTGCCAGAGAAAAATGGCAATGAGATATTCGACCACCTTCTGGCCAAGATGAATGAGGTGGGCTACACAAACTTTGAGCACGGCATCCCGGGCAACCTGATCCCGATCAGCCAGGAAGATTATTTGGGCCATGCGGTCTTTCAGGTCTACGAAGACGGCAGCGCCACTGCCGCTTTCGCGTACTACTCCGTCGCCGCTCTTTATAAGCTCAGACGCATCCAGGACGGCGACAGCATTCTGTTCCCGATGCTGAAAAGCTACGCGGCAGGCCGGTTTGACGGCCGCGGGACGAACGGCAAGACCTACGACTGGCAGTCATGGGATGGAACTCCCAGTGGCTACGAAGGCTTCCTTGCGGACTGCTTTATGACCCTGGCAGCAGTGGTTGAACGGCCAACCGCATCCGTCAAATGACACCGACAGTTCACGTGGCGCGCAGTGGCTACTAGCTGGGAAGAGATGCAAACCGCGTATTAGATATTTGTTTCTTCAGACCTTACGAACTTAGCCGCAAGAACGGGAGACAGCTGGGACATTGGAAAAGCGGCTTCAGACAAATCGGCTTTGCTGGAATATGCCGGCAGGGCGTTGCCGCCAACCACCAGGTTTTGGTGGAAGGTGCGAATCTGAGATCAGACCGGCAAGATGAGTTCGTATAGTGCGCGCGGCTTCTTCGACACCGGACTAAATCAAATTGTATGGACTGCGCAGTACATGTGAGACGGAACCACAAATCAAAACAACAACGCATACTTCGTGAGGAAACGATAAACATGGATCGTCGCGATTTCTTAGGCCGAATCGGATTAACCACAGGCGGCTTCCTGATCCAGCAATCCGGATGTGTCATTGAAGCTGAGGCAGAGCCGACGAATGGCAGCAAGGCCGCTATTTCGTCCGCAGAGAAAACAAAAGCAGAGTTTGCCTCACCTCCCTTTGATTGCGGACCGTGGGTCTATTGGTTCTGGCTGGATGTCAATGTGACTCGCGAAGGCATCACTGCTGATCTCGAGGCCATGAGAGCAGTAGGCATCGCCGGTGTTCTGATCATGGATGTGGATCGGGGCACACCGCCAAGCTTTAATGGCTCTCGATTTGGCGATTCAGAATGGTATGAGTTGTTTCAATTTGCATGCCAGGAAGCTGACCGGCTCGGAATTCAGGTCAACATGAACAACGATGCCGGATGGTGCGGTAGCGGCGGGCCTTGGATTACTCCGGAACTTTCCATGCAGGTCGTGGTCTGGAGCAGCACTTCTGCCGAGGGCGGGCATCCTGTGAATGTTCAATTGCCCCAGCCGGAAGCGCGTATGGACTATTATCGTGACATCGCTGTGCTGGCCTTTCCCACGCCGCCTGCTGACAAAACCGGGCACGGTTATCGCATACCGGGCACGACTTTGAGAAACTACCCGACGCGTCTCGACTGGGAAACGATCCCGGCGGATCAACTGGTGTCTAAATCCAGCGTTCTTGACGTGACTGGAAAGATGGATCAGCACGGTCTTCTTCGGTGCGAATTACCGGCAGGCAACTGGACAATTGTTCGCTTGGGACATACAACGACTGGCGTGAAGAATCGACCGGCGCCGGCTGGTGGGGAGGGATTGGAAACCGATAAGCTCAGCCGAACCGCAACGCTGCTCCATTTTGATGCGCTCATGGGGCGCATTAAAAGAATGGTCGGCCCCCTTGCCGGGAAAACGCTTGTTTCCACGCACATCGACAGTTGGGAAATAGGTCTTCAGAGCTGGACGCCAACGATGCGGGAAGATTTTCAACGGCTGTGCGGTTACGACCTGTTGCCGTATATGCCGGTCCTTACGGGACAGGTTGTTGACAGCCTGGAAATTTCCCAGCGGTTCCTGTGGGATTTTCGAAGAACAATTGGCAATTTGCTGCTGGAGAACTACGCCGCCGCCATGCGCGAAGTAGCGCACAAACATGGTTTGAGGTTGTCGATCGAGGGATATTGGGGTGAGCCGGCCAACAACGTTCGCTACGGCGGCGAAGCTGACGAACCGATGGCGGAATGTTGGGCGTGGCCACGCTTCGGCCAACGCGACTCGGTAACCGAGATGACGAGCGCCGGACATGTTTATGGCCGCAATGTCATTGGACAGGAGACTTTTACCGCCGGGGCGAATGAACGATGGCTGGGGCATCCTGCCGTGGTCAAGGACATCGGAGACTGGACCTTTTGCGAAGGTATCAACCGCTTTGTGTTTCACCGTTACGCCATGCAACCTTGGACCAACCCCCATCATGCACCGGGAATGAGCATGGGGCCTTGGGGGCTCCATTATGAGCGGACCCAAACTTGGTGGAATATGAGCAAGCCTTGGCATGACTACGTTGCGCGTTGTTGCCATATGCTGCGGCAAGGCCATTTCGTCGCCGATGTCTGTTCAATGGAAGCGGAGGGGGCACCACGACAGTTTGTCTTCTCCCAGGATGATCCGCGTCGCCCCAGATATAACTTCGATGTTTGTCCGGCAGAGCTGGTGCTCGAACGCATGGAATACAAGGATGGTTTTCTAACGCTTCCCGGCGGCATGAAATATCGCGTTCTTGTTTTGCCGGACTCGCCGACCATGACGCCCCAACTGCTAAGAAAAGTAAAGAAACTCGCCGATGACGGCGCTTTAGTGATTGGGCCTAAACCCGGGAAATCCCCAAGCCTGATGAGCTACCCGCAGTGTGATATGGAAGTTCAGCGGTTATCGGATGAATTGTGGGACAACGGAAAAGTCATTTCTGGAATAACCGCCGCGGAAGTATTGAAGAAACGAGGCGTCAATCCCGATTTCGAATGCGATCAGTCCATGGTGAGATGGATACACCGGCACACCGAGGATATGGATATCTATTTCGTCGCCAACGGAGCGATTACGGAGACATATCCCTATGATGGATGGCCGATGGTGGCAAACTGTTCCTTCAGGGTGACGGGCGCCAACCCTGAGATTTGGAACCCGGAAAGCGGATTGATTTACTCGGTGAATTTGTATGACACATTCGCTGGAATGACACGCATTCCTGTAATTCTGCCGGCTAAAGGGTCGGCGTTCATTGTATTTCGTCGCGGCCAATCGCATTCACCTGCTCAAATTATCCAAAGCATCAGCCGTAGCGGCAAAACACTCCTTCGCGCCGGGGACCAGCTAGCTCCTCCGCAGATTGAGATTCTTTCCGCCGTTTATGGGAAACTAGGCGACGCCCAGCACACACGCTATGCAAGCGAAGACATACGGAAGCTCATCGAAAACGGTGAACTGACTTTCCGAGCCTCAAAGATTGGGGCAATCGGCGGCGATCCGGATCATGGGGTGGGAAAGGCTCTGGACATTCGTTGCCGGATTAACGGCCATGAAAATCGCCTTCTGTTCCATGATGGGGAACTAGTGGACTTCAGCGTCCCCGGCGAATATCCGTCAGCGACAAGCGCGGTGGACCGGGATGGATCCATTCAGTTGCGCGTCACGAAACCGGGCGACTATCGCTGCACCTTGGCGTCAGGGAAAACTGTCACGATCTCCGTTCCCAGCGTCCCTGAGCCCGTTCAAATCCAAGGGCCGTGGACTGTAAAGTTTCCTGATGGTTGGGGTGCGCCATCTCAAATCCAATTTGAAAAGTTAATTCCGTGGAACGAACATTCTGATCTCGGAGTCAGATTCTTTTCCGGCTCAGCCTCATATCTTTGCAACTTCCATATTCCGGAAGATTTGCTGACAGCGGATCACCGCATGGAACTAGATCTGGGCGATGTGGCTGTAATGGCTGATGTGACGCTTAACGGTCGGCATATTGGCACTCTTTGGAAATCGCCATTCCGAATCGACGTGACCGCGGTGTTGAACGCTGGGCAAAACACTTTGGAAATCGCAGTCGCTAACCTATGGGTGAATCGGCTGATTGGCGATCAGAATTTGCCGCCCGATGCGGACCGCAATCCAGATGGATCACTTGCACGCTGGCCGCAATGGTTGTTAGACGGTAAGGCCAGCCCGACTGGCCGCTTCACATTCACAACCTGGGAACTATGGCGTAATACGGATTCCTTAGTGGCTTCTGGTCTCATCGGCCCAGTCAAACTGCAGACGACAATCTGCAAGCATGTAGATTCAAAATGACAACCTGGTATAAAGCGCGGCCACGTTGTTGCCGCGTCCGTATCGGGCCGATATCACTAGCCTCGTTCAGCCGGGAGTACCTTTGACAGCGATAAGAAGCAGTGTCGTTGGACTGTTACTGAATCTTGTGGCATTCTGCTGCGATCAGAAAGCGGGCTATGCATAAGTTTCTCAAGGTTTTCCTGTTTACGATCGCGATTGCGGGTGTAACGACAGATGCGTTCTGTCAATCTTCCTCGAACGTTATCTCCAGATCGCCTTCGAACATCGGCGGTGCTCAAAAGCCGAGGCTCGATGACATGGGCGAAAGCGCGTCGTCGCCCTCCCCAGGCTACCAGGCAGTACAAAAGCGTTTGGCGCAGGGTTGGAATACATGGGATGTGAACAGCGCCATCACGCAGGTGTTGCTGCCCGATGGACTTGCCGTTCACGTTGGTCTTCAAAGCAAAAGCGTGGACGGCGCCGAGGCGTTTCTCTCCAACGTCTTTCCTGGTGGGCAATCGCCCGGTGGCGCAGACGCCTTTCCCGGCCCCCACACGTGGGATGGCAGCTATACGGATTTGCGCCTTTCATGGAAGGGGCACAAACTACGCGTTGAAAGCGCGCACGACGGCGACAACCTGGTGATTCTGGCAACGCCGCTGGCTACGCAATCTTCATACGGCACGCCGCCGGCGATCGTAATCTCAGTGGACTATCTTTGGAATCGGGTGGGAACTGTGGATGCAACCGCGAACAGCATTCCCGCCCAAGGGCCGCGCCGCACGATTGAGATTTACTGCACCCGCCGCGAGACGGCGGCGAGCGCCACCGATTTCGATCACCCGGACCGTGATGGCGCAGGCATCAACGCTCCGGTCGCCGGCCCTCTCTTTGCGGAAAAACTGAACGCTCCGGTTGGAGTGAGCACGGGGCGGCCCCGCTCCCTAGCCCAGATTCGGACGATCGTCGAACGGCAGCGCCTGGCATATGAACGCTCCATATCCGCAGCCGGAAAGGCCGCGCCGAGTATGGGTGCAATTGAAACAATACTTGGATGGAACACGATTTATGAGCCTGAAGGCGGACGCGTCATTTCTCCGGTCAGCAGGATTTGGAGCGTTCGTACGGGCGGTTACGTCATTTTTGAATGGGACACCTTCTTTGCGGCGACCCTGGCTGCGGTCGGGGATCGCGACTTAGCGTATGCAAATGCGATGGAGACGCTTCGCGGAGAGACTAGGGATGGTTTCGTGCCAAATTACGTGCTGGCCGGTGGACGGAAAAGCGCCGACCGCTCACAGCCTCCGATAGGCGCGATGACGGTGCTTGGTCTCTATAAGAAGTTCCACGATCGCTGGCTGCTTGAGGATGCGTTTGCGCCGCTCCTTCGCTGGAATCGCTGGTGGCCCGAACATCGCGACACGGACGGGTATCTGACCTGGGGCAGCGACCTCGAAAATCAGTCGGAAAACACCGGCCCCTTCGGTGGAGGCACGCGTCAAGCCGCCGTTTATGAGTCGGGGATGGACAACAGCCCGATGTATGACGGAGCTTTCTACAACAAGCAGACGCATTTGCTGGAGTATGCGGACGTGGGTCTGATGAGTATGTATATTGCCGACTGCGACGCATTGGCGACGATGGCCACGATCCTGAATAAGCCCGCGGAAGCTAAAGAGCTTCGCGGTCGAAGCGCGCGTTATCGCGCCAAGCTCGCGACCATGTGGAGCCCGAAGCTCGGTATCTTTCTCAACAAGGACCTCAATACAGGCCAATTCAACACGCGCCTGTCTCCAACCAATTTTTATCCTCTCTTGGCGAAAGCGGCATCTCCTGAGCAGGCTGACCGGATGATCCACGAGCACCTGTTGAACCCAAATGAATTTTGGGGCAAATGGGTTATTCCTTCTATTGAGCGCAGCGATCCTGCGTTCAAAGAGCAAGGCTATTGGCGGGGCCGAATCTGGGGACCTATGAACTATTTGGTTTACCTGGGGATTCGTAACTACAACTACCCGGATGTTTGCCAGGACATTGCGAAGAAATCGGCCGACCTATTTTTTCAGGATTGGGATGTGAAAGGTCACGTACATGAAAACTACAACGCAATTACGGGCGATGGCGACATACCGGGCAGCGACCGGTTTTACAACTGGGGAGCCTTGCTTGCATTGGTCGAGTACATGCAGCAGACTCAATCGCCAGTTCACTCGCAAGCCAACCAAAAGGCGCACTAAATTGTTTGCATGGATGACTATTGCAAGTTGCTTCTTGGCCGCTGCTGGCGCAGCTAATTCGGAGCAGCGTGAAGTCAAGACGCCATATTATTCCATCGCGCTCACACCCGACGGTACAGCAATTGAATCGTTGTCAGTGGATTCTCTCGGAAAGGGCGACTTCCGGCCGAACGTCCTGTTCGCTCCGGATGTGAAGTCCTCCTCCCAGGCGGCGGTTCCGGCCAACCCGGATTCCTCGTCTGGCTGGCGTTTCAAGTTTTCAAAGAAGTCATTTGAAATGGTGAGTACCTATCGCCCGGGCGCACCAGAGCAGCCCATCGCTTTGCGGTTCAATCCAGAGCAGTCGCACGCCACGCTGCTGGCATTGGTGGATGGCGGACAGGCGCATCTGCCCGCGCTCCTGCATTTGCCGGAGCAGGGCTCGTTGCGCATCGAGGCCGAGAGCCGGGAGCCGATCTTTTTGCAATACGAGGCCCACCGCAGGCCCAAGGGGTATATTCTGGTGCTCTTTCCCGGCGCGAATCAATCGAACCCGCGTGTTGCGTACACCTTGACGGTAGTTGCGATTTATCCTCACATTGCGGGCATCGAATCCGATTCGCGCTATGACGGATTCCGCAGGGATTGGCTCAACATCTTTCAGATGCAGGCCGAGGATGGGGTGCTGGCAAACAACTCCGCAAGCGATCCATGTGCCTTTGTGCAGCACATGTACTCCGAGGTCGCCCAATATACGCCGCCGCTTGCCCGTGGCTTGACGGCCATGGACCTCGTCCGCGCATCTCTCGACAAATACCTTGCCGGATTTCCCGCTTACGGCTTGCCCGGATACCACATGTTCGATGCGGGGGGCAGCGGCTTGACCGGGTATAAGACGCCCACGGCTGATTCTTACCCGTCGATGTTGGTGGCCGCTGGCGATTACGTTACTACAACCCACGACACCGCATGGCTGGCCAAAAACTACGCCGGCCTGCGCGCCTGGGCCGAAGCGATGCTGGCCACGGATACCAACGGCGACGGGTTGATCAAAGCGGCCGACACCGGCAACTCCGGTTCGTGGGATTCGCGTGCCGGCAGCGAAATGCTCCGGCCATCCAATTGGTGGGACACCATCGGCTTCGGATACGAGGACGCCTACGCGAATGCCCTTGCCTACCGCGCTCTAGAGGATATGGTTGCAATGGCCACGCTCGCC
This sequence comes from uncultured Acidobacteriota bacterium, assembly GCA_963830785.1. Classification (GTDB taxonomy): domain Bacteria; phylum Acidobacteriota; class Terriglobia; order Terriglobales; family Acidobacteriaceae; genus Telmatobacter. Next base: position 37,778 of record CAWHNV010000036.1, on the reverse strand, counting down.
AGTCGACCCGCGGACGCCGAGCGCTACAGCCAGCGCGCCGAGAAACTTCGAGCGGCCTATCTTCCAACGTTCTTCGATCCCGAGGCCGGGATTCTAGCCGGATGGCGTAGCGAGGACGGTCGGCTTCACGACTACTGGTTCCCGTGGGTGAATGGCGCCGCCATCGTCTACGGTCTTGTGCCCGAGAAGCTGGGGAATGCGATCTACGACCAGCTGCTTGAGAAGGTGAAAGAAGTGGGCTACACCAACTTTGAACTAGGCCTCCCCGGCAATCTCATCCCGATCAGGCGCGAAGATTACGCAAGTCCCAGCGCGCGCTGGGGCGCTCCGCAAAATGAAGATGGTTCCGACGGGTTCCAGATTTACGAGAATGGCGGCGCGACTGCGTCGTTTGCTTACTATACTATTGCGGGGTTCTACAAATTGGGCCGCCTTCAGGATGGCGACCGGATTCTATTACCCATGCTGATTGGCTTTAAGCAAGGCGGTTTTGAAGGCCGTGGGCCCAACGGCCGAACCTACGATTGGAAAGCGTGGGACGGCACTCCGAACGGATATGAGGGATTTCTGGCGGACAGCTTCATGGCGTTGGCGGCAGTGATGCAACGACCAGTAGCTGCAGACACAGCCACGAAACAGGGACCTAATGAGCTGCCTCAATCTGGAGATCCTGCCGACCAAACCAATCGCAAGCACTGAAGTGGCGAGCAAGGAAAACTGCATTCTACTGGTGTGCCTCGCAAAAACTTTGATCTTCTTTAAAATCAGGATGGCGTTCTGGAGAGTCGTCCTCAGGTAATCTTGAGCCAATGGTTCGAATATTGGGCGTTCTCATCGCTTCTTGCGCTCGGGTTTTCCGTTCACGTCGCGATCTTCTGCTCGAAAACCTGGCGTTGCGACAACAACTTTCACTCATGGTCCTCAAGCGACCCCGGCGACGCCCGATGTTGTCCGACAAGCTCTTCTGGGCCTTCCTGAGCCGAGTCTGGTCCGGCTGGAAGCGGACGATTCTCGTTGTTCAACCCAGAACTGTCGTCAGTTGGCACCGAGCAGGATTCAAGCTGTATTGGAGTTGTATTTCTCGACCCCGGATGAGCGTTGGGCGAAGACCCACAAGCAGGGAACTGCGGGAGTTGATATTCCGCATGGTCGCAGAAAACCCTACTTGGGGTGCGCCGCGCATTCATGGCGAACTCAAGATGCTCGGCTTCGAAATCTCTGAACGGACTGTGCTGAACTGGATGCGAAAAGCGCCCTGGAATCCTGAGCCGGCAAAAAGATGGATGACATTCTTGTCTAATCATCGCGAGGCCATCGCCGCGATGGATTTCTTCACTGTGCCAACGCTAACATTTGGCGTCCTCTACGGATTCTTCGTTATCGCCCATGGCCGACGTCAAATTCTGCATTTCAACGTCACTCGGCATCCAATCAGCGCGTGGGTATCGCAGCAACTGCGCGAAGCTTTTCCCTATGATTCCGCGCCCGGCTACTTGATCTTCGACCGTGGCTCGAACTTTAGCGACAGTGTTGTCGATACGATCAGGAACTTCGGGATTGAGCCCAAACGAACCAGCATCCAAAGCCCTTGGCAGAATGGCGTGGCCGAACGTTTCGTCGGCTCTTGCCGTCGAGATCTGCTCGACCATGTGATTGTGCTGAATGAACGCCATCTGAAACGGCTCATGGCCGAGTACGTTCGTTATTACCATGAGGATCGGACGCATCTTGGCTTGGATAAGCGAACTCCGACAGGCCGCAAGGCGGTGACCGACATCACAACTCGTGCAAAGGTTAGTCATTATGGTGTGACCGGCTCGATGCGCTAGTCGTGGGTTAGGCTGAGTTTGTTTGACGAACTTAGTCCAGAGCCACAAGCGGAGGGAACCGGTCATGAGAGAGAAGTTACGATTTTTGGGTTTGGATGTCCATGCCGAAACGATAGCCGTAGCAGTAGCCGAGTCTGATGGCGAGGTTCGCAGCCTGGGAACGATTGCCAACCGCGAAGATTCGATCCGCAAGTTCATCAGGAGGTTTGGCCCGACCGAGCATTTGCGGGCCTGTTATGAAGCGGGCCGACAGGGTTCGTACTTTACTGGCAGCTGGCGCAGTTGGGTGTCGACTGCGCGGTGGTGGCGCCGAGCCTTGTTCCGAGGAAGCCCGGAGACCGCGTGAAGACTGATCGGCGGGACGCGTTGAAGCTAGCACGCAGTCATCGCTCCGGAGATCTAACCGCAGTGTGGGTTCCCGACGAAGACTCCGAGGCGTTGCGCGACCTTGTCCGGCAACGGGAGGCGGCTAAGCAGGATCAGCTGCGTGCGCGGCATCGGTTGACTAAGTTCCTGCTGCGTACGGGTCAGCGTCCACCACTGGGACTGAAGGCGTGGACAGAGCGTTACATGCGGTGGCTTGCGCGGGTCCGCTACACACAGCCGGCGCAGGAAGTCACGCGACTGGATTGCATGAACGAAGTAGAACACATGAGCGCGCGGGTCAAGCGATTGGAAGAGGCCATCCTCGAAGTGGTGAAGCTGGCCCCGCAGCCCATGCAGGACGTAATTCGGGGTCTGCAGGCTCTGCGCGGCGTGGCGCATATCTCGGCAGTCACGATTGCCTCCGAACTGGGTAACATTTCCTCCCGCTTCGAGAGTGCACGGAAGCTGATGGGTTATTGTGGAGTATTTCCGAGCGAAAACTCCAGTGGCAAGCGCATTCGAAAAGGCGGCATTACGAAGTCCGGCAACGCGCACCTCAGACGCATCGTGGTGGAATCGGCATGGTGCTATCGGCATCTGCCCCGGGTCGGGGAAAAACTGCGCAAGCGACACGAAGGGATTCCGATGGAGATCACCGAAATAGCATGGAAGGCACAGAACCGCCTGCACAAGCGTTATATGAAGCTGATGAACGCGGGCAAGGATCAGAGGAAGGTCATGACGGCGGTCGCGCGCGAACTGTTGGGTTTCATCTGGGCCATAGGAATCAAGGCCGAAGCGATGGCCTGCAAGCAGCAAATGGCAGCATAACCCGGACCCAAAAAACAAAAGCAAAAACTTTCCAAAAAAGGAAAAAGCAAAAACTATTCAACCCGTGAATAACGCTATCCAACTCGAGGACAGGGTCAGCCGCAGCCGGAGCAAGCACGAAGGAGAATCCTCGGCGGAAATATGCGACAGGCTCAGCCGGACTCGCGAAGTTAGTCAGAGGCAGCTCCCGACGGATCATGATTATGCGGTTCCGACCCGCGAATATCAGCTTGATCAATCGTCGCCATTACCTGCCACGGCTGCTGCTGACCCCGTCCTCGAAAAGACAAAAACAAAAACCACCCCAGCGATTCGAAGATGTTGACAGGGTCACACCATATCATTTCCATGTCGCGGCTCGGCGGCTTGCATCATCGCTACGATCTGGCCGCGTAAAGCTTCGCCAGGCAATCATCGCGCTCTCCTACGAGAACGCCATCAGCAACAGTGCGCTCGCTGAAGACGCGCAGCATCGTTTGTTCCGGCCATCGCATTTCTCTGGAGCGATCCATCAGCCTCGTCATCTTTTCCGTTTCTCGCTTGTCCGAAGATTTCTCCGGTCTTAACCGTTAAGAGCCGCCTGTTGTGCTCGCGGATCGGATTCTTGCGAGAGACAGGGCGTTATTTCACTCATGTTTCGATTCCGATCTTTCCAGAACTGCCACGCCGTAAACCGGCAGTTTGAGGGAGCGCACGGTTCCTCTTGTCAGCACGTTGGTCATTGCCGCCGGGAGATCGATGTCCTGGCTCTCGTGGCTGTCGTTCTCCACGATGAACACCTCGTGATCCTTGGCGGCGCGGCGATATACCTCCACGCCCGCAGGCACGGCGAAGAGGTCGGGGTGTGCGCCGCTTTCGCTGGCCATCCATTGCACGGCACGCTCCATGCCGGACTCGTCCAGCCACGCACCTACATACGTGATCGATCCCCGCCCTATTTTCCGAGTCACCGCCGCCGGTTGTCCATCCAGCCAGGAGTGTAGAGCCTGGTACTTCATCAGGACCTTCACATCGTCAGCCTGCACAGTCAACTGTTCTGCGAACATCTGCACACTGGCATTCCCCCAGGCGCCCTCCGCTTCTATCGGCTCGTCCAAAGCTGTGTACTGCTCGACACGCGCCCCCAGCAATCCTGCGAGCGGCCCCGGTTGGCGCTGCGGCCAGCGGGCCTCATATTCGTCCTTCATCGCCGAGCGTTGCCCCAGGACCAGGTGTCCGCCCTGCTTCACGTAGCTCTCCAGATTCGCTGCCTCCGCCTGCGTAAGCAAGTTGAGCGCGGGAGCAATCACCAGTTTGTAATTTGTCAGATTCCGATCCGGCGGGACGATGTCGATGCTGTAGCCCAGGCGATGCAGTGGGGCGTAGTAGCTCATCAGCGCATCGATCGCATCATAGGCCGGGTTCATCCTTTGCCAATCGATGGTCCAGCGGCTGGGATAGGAATGCAGAATCGCCACGCGCGCTTCCACGGCAGTGCCGGAGATTACAGGTCCGGCCATTTCAAACTCCCGGCCCACCTGCGCAACTTCCTCGTAGATCGGATCAGGCTCGCCGTCCACGTCGACGATGGCGCCGTGATTCTGCTCGCCTCCGTTCAGGGCGTCGCGCCACTGCCAGTAGCTGACCAGATCGGCGCCATGCCCGATGTCGTGCCACATGGCGGCCCGCATCGCACCCTTATCGAGCATGATGCTGGCATCGCCGCCGCCGCGCGGTCCGGCCGTGGTCTCCATCACCCAATAATCGGCACCCTTCAACCCGCGCATCAGATCGTGCGCTGCGCCATTGCGCACCGGCTCAAATTTCCCATTCACCTGCGGATTATCCCAGCCCACGACATCCAGATCCCTGGCAACCGTATAGTGGTCGTATAGGTCATACCAGCCCATCATATTGGTGGTGATTTTCTGCCGTGGCGCCGCGTACTTGCGGATCGCCTCCAGTTGCACCTTCTGGTAGGCGCGCAGCGATTCGCCGATGAACCGCTTCGAATCGAGCCAGAGGCCTGGATTGTTGTCCGCCGTTCCGTTCACCAGCGAAATCTCGTCGAACGACGAATAGGTCTGGTTATCGTAGGCTGTGGTCCACGCCCGGTTCAGCTTATCGATAGTTCCGTAACGCATCTGAATCCAGGCATGGAACTGCGCTTGTGTCCCGGCATCGAACGACATCTTCGAGTACTCGTTATCGATCTGCCAACCGATCACGTAAGGATTCTTCCCAAAGCGCCGCGCCAGCCGCTCATCCATTTCCCTCACAAATTGGCGGTAGCGCGGGCTGCACCAGTTGTAGTGGTTGCGGGAGGCCCCGGTATACCGATGGCCGTTCTCATCTGTCACCATGATGTCGGGGTACCGGGTCTCCATCCATACTGGTGGTCCGGCCGTCGGCGTTCCAACAATTACGTAGATCCCGTGCTTGCCGGCCAGGTTCACCGCCCGTTCCAGCCAGTCCAGCTCATACTTGCCTTCTTCCGGCTCCAGAGCGGTCCACGCAAACTCTCCTACGCGCACAACGTGTAGATGCGCCTTCTGCATCAGTTCCAGGTCCGCCTCCCAGCGCGACTCGGGCCACTGCTCTGGATACCACGCTGCGCCCAGCAGCAATGCCGGTGGCTGCGCTTGATTGACTGGACCATTGGAACCCTGGGTATTTGCCCGCGGTGCCGTTGCCAGAAACCCAGCAACGATCAAAAGCGCCGCTGCCCACACAAGCGGCGCTACCTTTTGCTTGTGCTTGAATGTTCTTCTCCAGCTCACCACTTCCCCTTTCAATTGACTGTATACATCTCGACAGTCGTTCCAGGGCTTGCCGAGCCGGTAAGCTGATCCGCCATCAGCATCCTCGAAAGGCGGTTTGGGGACCAATCCAGTTTTGGTTCAAGCGCTTGCCGGGTTGTCGTCGAGCACGGTGGGCCGCGAAAGGTGCCGTGCGTTTAACGCGTTGCGAATGATTTCCCCTTCCGGGTGCTGGTAGGTGAGTAGGCCCAGGGGATTGCACCCTGAGCCTCTCCGCAGAACCGGGCGTAAACCTCTCGATTTACCCGGCTCCCATTACCCAACCTGGTTCCCAACTACACGCCAGTGGAAGAAAAGCCCGGGCGCTTGCTTCTTCAGTCGACGGAGCCAGTGTGCACTGCGGGTCTTGTGACGCAACAGTGTTTTGTACTTACGCGTGGCCCCCTGCATAAGCTTCCCGTCGATATATTGAAAGAGCTTGTGCATCGCCGAACGATAGAATGCCCCGAAGTAATTCCACCAGCCGTGTATCTTGGGATTGTATTGCCGCGCCAGTTCGTCGAGTGTTCCCGCCGCCTGACGATGAATGCGCCAGCCCCTTACCTCCTTCCGCATGCGCTTCAACGCATCAGCGCTCACTCCCGGCAGAAAACTGGTAAATGCCCTCTTCCGACAGTCATTCGCCTTCCTCGGCCGAAACGTAAAGCCAAGGAACGTGAAGTGTGCATATGGATAGGATGCGGTTCGGTTGCTGTCCTTGCAGTACACCACCTTCGACTTCTCCGGATGCATCGCCAACCCACAGTCCGCCAGCCGCAATGCGATGGATTGCATTACTTCTGCCGCCTGCTTCTGAGTGCGGCAATGGACTACCGCGTCATCAGGGTAGCGGGCAAACGGACAGGAAGGATTGGTACGCTTCATCCAGGCATCAAACGTGTAATGCATGAACAGGTTCATCAAAAGCGGGCTGACCACACCGCCTTGGGGCGTACCGCGCTCACGCGGTAGCCTCTCGCCGTCTGCCGTCTCGAACGGCGCAGTTAGCCACCGTTCGATGTAAAGCAGGATCCATCCCTCTTTGATGTGGCTGCGGACCGCTTTCATCAAGAGACCATGATCGATTTGGTCAAATACCCGACAAGATCTGCGTCAACGATCTCTCCATGTCCAGTGTTAATCAGCTTGTGGACGCGTCTTACTGCGTCCAATGCGCTGCGGCCTCGCCGATAGGCATACTGTTCCGGTTGTAAATCGGCCTCGAAAATGGGGTCGAGCACCAGAACCGCCGCCATCATGACCGTGCGGTCACAAATAGCGGGCACTCCTAACGGGCGCTGTTGCCCTCCGGGCTTCGGGATGTAAACCCGTCGCACCGGAAGTGGTTGATAGGTTCGGCTTTCCAGCTTTTGCGTCAGTTCGTCTAACCATCGCTCTGTTCCGTACGCCTCGATATCCTCGAACGTCTGACTGTCTACTCCCGCTGCTCCACCGTTGGCTTTGCAGAATTCGTAGGCAAACGTCAACACGTCCTTCCGGTACACCTTGTCGTACAGCGCATAGAAGCGAAAGTCAGGCGATTTCTTCGCTTTGTCGTGTAACGCTGTCTGTAACTTCTGAACGCTTTCTGGGGTTGATAGGCTCATCACCAATCCCTCCGTCTTTGTCACTTCTTGCGTTGGTTTCCAACTAAGGCCCCTTCCCTCCACCGGCATTACCCGGCTTCGTCGGTACTACGAACCTCTCCGCCGCCCCAAAACAGCCCAGTCTGACTCTCACGAGTTACCGGTTGGTCTTGAACCTCCAATACCACTGTTGGGGTTTCCCGTGTTCCCTTGTGCTTTCCTATGCATGCATGTCGCCGTCAATACCCCGGCAAGTCCGATGGAGCTGTTCGCTCATACCCTTCCATCAGCGGCGGCCTTCCCCGTGGAGCAGGCGGGTCGGCTCCTGCGTTATGTGTTTCGAGGCCTGTTCGACGTTTACTCAAATTGCAACCTACATGCTCACGGAGTCGCTAAAACGACTCTTTGCACCGAAGGCTCCAACGGCTTCGTTACCTCCACCGCTGCTTCGGTTGTTACCGGGTGAAACGAACCAGTTCCCGGGTGGGGCTATCTCCCACTGAAAAGCACCGGCTTGTCACGGCGCACCGCTCCCCTCCCATTACAGGAGATTCAGCGCTACTATGAGCAGCCCCGACCCTCGTTCTGGCATTGGTATTCTTCCTCATGGTTTCTGCCACTTGTCATTTCCCTTTTCATCCAGAACGAAGTTCTGCCGGGAGTGAGCGCTGATGCGTTGAAGCGCATGCGGAAGGAGGTATGAAGAGCGCAAAGTCGGGAACCTCACGGATCAGCTTGCCCTCCTTGGCTTTCGTAAACATCCTCCGTAGCGTCCGCAAGGCGTTGTTTCCGTTCGAGGCCGATCCGGGAAATTGCAGCGTCTCGATCTCGTCTTTTGTGATCAGGTCCATGCGCATTCCGGCGATCTTCGTCTTCTCCAGCATTCGCCAGCCATTTCTGTAATACCGGCGGGTGTCGGACTCGAGCCGTCCCGATTCCACCCATTGAAGGAAATCCTTCGAGTATTCCCGGAGCGTGGGCGGCTTCCTGTCGAGCGGGTCGCTGCCCTTGATCGCGGCAGCGAGTTTGAGAGAGGCAGCCTTCTGCGCTCTCGTTTCGTTGGTCTCCTTGGTCGACCCGCGGTAGCGCTCGTCGCGCACTGTGAAGTCATACCAGTAATACTTTGACTTGCTCTTTCTGAACAGTTTCACGAGATCACCTCCAAGCAGCCCGCACGGAAGCAACTCGTGTGTTCCGCCGAACGGATCCGAGCGGAACAACAACATCGTACATCAGCTTGACTCCGATCCCAATCCAGTCAGGGGAAAAACCTACGCAATGCCAACGCTCGAACACTGTGGCCGTGGTTGAGGGTTGCCGGCCGCATCGCCGATACCCGTACTGGTTCTCACGAACTCTGCCAGCCGTTCTTACCGTATGCGGCCGCCTATTCTCACCGAAGCCTGCCACCAGCAAGCGTGGAGTATGAGCGGCCTCATCCGCGCCGGAGTCGGTGTGGACAAGCTCCGCAGAACAATGTACGCTTTTAATAAGTACATAGGGAGGAATCTATGCCAAGAGTGGCCGTGGACGACAACCCACGAATGAACCTCCGGCTGCGACCTGAACAAAAGGCTACGCTCGTGCGCGCTGCGGCGTTGAGGCACACGGACCTGACGGAGTTTGTTCTCCAACCTGCCTTGCGGGAGGCCAAGGCGGTGATCGCGGAGTCGGAACGTATCGCTTTGTCCGAGCGCGACAGCCTTTTGGTGCTGGACCTGCTCGAAAATCCACCAGCGCCGAATGCTAAGCTGCGGGCAGCCATCGCTCGAATGCCAAAGCCCACGCGGAAACGGCGATGAACGTTCCCGCCTGGCACGAAGAGTCAATCTCGAAAAAGCACGATCGGAAGTCTTTCGATTGCGGCGATCCGGCCATGAATGACTTCTTCGAGCGTTACGCCCGCCAAAGCCATGAATCTGGCGCCGCGAAGACTTTTCTCGCAATTGATAACGCAGACAACAAAAGCATTCTTGGTTTTTACAGCCTGGCTCCGGGGGCTCTGGCCTACGGTGAGACGCCGGAGATGGTTCGCCGCGGCCTCGCCCGGCACGATGTGCCCGGGTTCCGGCTCGCGCGCATTGCTACAGACTTGCGTTGCCAGGGCCAAGGTATCGGTGGCCAACTCCTCGCCGCCGCCGCGCGGCGCTGCCTGCGCGCTTCGGCTGAGGTCGGGGGCGTTGTGCTCATTGTCGATGCGAAGAACGATCGCGCGGCCCGATGGTACGCCAGTTACGGCGCTGTGCCCTTGAGCGCCAAGCCTTTGACGCTCGTAATGTCGCTCGTCTCGTTTGCCGCCGACCTGAAGGCGGCAGGGCAGTTATGAGCCACCAGGTGTGGAAAGGACGGGCTTGCTCCGGAATCCCCAAAAACGTAGGTGGCAGCATAAAACGAGAACACTTGGCAGCATTTGATGTTTGCCAAGGCTCGCGTTGCCAACCTCACAATCCCGGAATTGGAACAATCGCGGGCGACAGTGCTCAATACGCTGGCCTCCGCCCAATCGCGTCGGAGCCACCGGTACGCCATTGAACGGTTCATCGAATGGTATTTCGGGATTCTCACCCTTGCGGAAAGCTCAGCGCAATTTGGGGCGCCAGATTCTGGATGAGAATCTGGGTGGATTCAATCGGTCGACGCAACGCCATCTAGTAGAACTTCTTTTATTGAAGGGATGGTGTTTATGAACCAAGTGAAGCGGTCGAGACTTTCTGCTGCGCAGAGAACAGATGTTTGGAGGCGATGGAAGGCCGGGAAGTCGTTGCATGAGATTGGGCGTGCCCACAGCAAGCCATCTAGCTGCATTCACTGTTTGTTGGTGCCTCGAGGGGGGATTGCTCCAGTCGCTCGCGCGCGCTCTCGTCTAGCGCTCAGCTTGGCTGAACGAGAGGATATTTCACGAGGCATCGCTGCCGGCTCATCGATTCGCGAGATAGCCATTGGCCTCGATCGAGCGGCGTCAACGGTGAGCCGGGAGGTCACTCGCCATGGTGGTCGCCGCTCCAAGAGTGGTGATGGGGGGTAGCGGGTTCCGGTTTTCTGAGTTCCTTGATTCTTCCGATCTTTCTTCGTATTTTGAACGACCTTCGGCGTCTGCTGGCCGGTTTGGTTCTCGCGTCCCTGCTCGCCCTGCTTGCGGGAGGTGTCCCGATCCGAGGAGCCGTGCGTTGGGTTATTTGTCCCAGGCTGCCGCTGCGATCCGGAGCCCGACTGCTGATTACGAACGTCTTGTCTATCGTCCGCCATAAAATAGTCCTCCTTATGCCTGTTTGATGCGTTCCCAACGCACACGAGCTTGACTGATCTGGTTTGGAACGAGGCGGAACGGAATCGCCGCTTATATGTCGGGCCTACCTTTCTATTTCTCAGATGCAGAAGCAGCTTTATTGCTGGCATATTTGACTAGCGCGTTGAAACGCGGATCGCCGTGCAGCGAGTTGAACTCGGGATCCTGTCCAATGCCGACGTCAGCCAACCGCGAGAGCCCATGATCCACGGCTTCGTGAGCTAGGGAAAGCGCAAGATCGCGCCGCTCCTCCAGGGCCGCAAAGGCGGCGAGGTTGTACGTGGAAAGCGCGGTGCCTGGAGCATCAGGACCGAGGACGCGAAACTGAATATCGCGGGCCTGCTCCACCAGCTTTTCCGCTTGCCGGTACTTGCCCATATCCGCCCACGTCTCCGCCAGGTTATTCATCACCACGAGCGTCGTCGGATGCTGGGGTCCAAGGGCACGGCGGAAGAGTCCGAGAGCCTGCTGCTGCAATGCCTCGCCATGGTTCGTCTCGCGACGGACTGTCCGCTCAATCGGGGAGCGACACGGACTTACTCTGTTCCGCTGAAATCACACGATGGGTTAGGTCCGCTCCCTACGCCGGCTGTGTTGATTGCCCATGACGGGGAATGCACAAGTCCCCGTACCCACGACAGCAAGAGCCACTCAGCATATTAGGCTCCCTCACATTCACACGACGCTTACGAGCGTTTGTGTGTTCTGACCTTACCATCAAGCCTAGCCCCTCTCCGCCTTTATGCTGGCAGATACATCGTTGCCTCGCGGCTCCAGTGCGAACCTTGCGGTTGTGGGTACATTGTCCGAGGGCTTCAGACGGATTGTTGCCGCTCCGCCTCCACCTCCCAGGCTACGTGCGATGGGACGCACGGTCTGATCATTACTCCTTGTCAAACAATCATGTTCAGCAGCTTACGGATCTGGACTGACCCCTTCAACTGAGACATTCCTTAATGGCACACTATGCAGGGAAAGGGGCTGCAAGTGGCGAAGAAGCAAACTGTAGGCCGATATCCGAGAGCGTTTCGGAAGATGGCCGTGGAACGGCTAAAGAGTTGCGAGAACATCGTTGCACTCTCTAAGGAACTGGGCGTTCACCGGCGACTGCTCTACAAGTGGCGGGATCAGCTGGAGCCGATCGAGGACGGTGAGGGGCCACCGGCGAACTCCCGCGAACGCGAGCTGCGGCAGCAGGTTGGTCATTTGAAGCGCCTGGTCGCCGACAAGACGCTGGAGGCGGATTTTTTCAAAGGTGCCTTGCAAAAAATCGCGGCTCGACGCCAGAGCAGAGACAACTCTGGCGGGACGGCATCTACGAACAGATCAGAGAAGTGATGCCGACGCAAGGCAGCTTGAGTATCGAGCAGATGTGCCGGCTGAGTGGTGTCAGCCGGGCCGGCTTCTATCGCAGCCTGCAAGAACAAATGCCGGTGGAAGAGGACATGGAAGTGCGGTCGGCGATTCAACAGATCGCCGTTGAGCACCGGCGGCGCTATGGCTACCGCAGAATCGCGGCGGAACTGCGGCGACGCGGGATGTTGGTGAATCACAAGCGAGTGGCTCGGATCATGCGCGAGGATAACTTGCTCGCGGTGCAGCCGAGAGCATTTGTCGTAACTACGAACTCTCAACATAGGTTGGAGGTGTATCTAAACCTGGCCAGCCGGATGAAGCTAACCGGAGTCAATCAGCTTTGGGTGGCCGACATCACCTACGTCCGGCTGCATCGCGAGTTTGTCTACCTGGCGGTGATTCTAGATGCGTGGTCGCGCAAAGTAGTGGGCTGGGAATTGGACCGAACGCTGGCGGCACGGCTGGCAATCACTGCGTTGGAGAAAGCGGTCGCGGAGCGAAAGCCGCCACCAGGCTTGGTGCATCACTCCGACCGCGGAGTGCAGTATGCCAGCGACGATTACGTAAGGCTGCTGCGCAAGCATGGGATGATCCCGAGCATGAGCCGGCCGGCAAATCCCTACGATAACGCCAGTTGCGAAAGCTTCATGAAGACTCTAAAACGGGAAGAGATTTACGCCAACAAGTACCGGGATCTCGATGATCTGCGCGCCAACATCGAGGCGTTCATCGAACAGTACTACAATCGCCAGCGGCTCCACTCAGCGCTGGGCTATCGGTCTCCGGAAGAGTTCGAGCAAGCCGTGGAGGCATCGACCGGAGCGACGATGAGTTTTTTCAGGCATAAGGAGATCTTTCGATCCGATGTAAACTCTTTTCAAAGCGGGGAGACGGCCGAAGCCGCCTCCCCGGCTCATCGTCTCGATGAGTCTCCGGCTGGCTATTCCTCGGCGGGTTGGTCTCCACCAGAGCCCGCCTCCGCTTCACCAACCGAAGGCAATTCTGGGGGAGAACAAGCTGTTTGAGTAGCAAAATCCAGCGAATGGCAAGTGTGCCAATTGCACTTTGTCTCAACTGAGGGGTTCACCCCAGGCGACTGTGCGAGAAGTGTGCTTAGAAATTGGACCGTCACGCCGACAACTTCCTCGGGCATGGTTCAACTTTGGTTCCAGGCCTTTCCCAACCACTACTCGTATCCAACTTGGCACGCTACAAGATGCACCAATTGCAGCGCCCTGGCCCCAATTGAGCCCAATTCTCGCCGATTTACCACGATTGAGTGCGAAAAAGCCACGCCCATGGAAAGGCGTGAAAACCAAGCCAATCCACACAAACCATTGAATTTAATTGAGAAAGTTGGAGGCGCGGGCCGGGATCGAACCGGCGCATAAAGGTTTTGCAGACCTTTGTCGAAGAGGCCAAACCCCAGTGTTTATGCGGGTTGCGCTCATCTGACCCCTCGTTTCGGTCCGACTTTGGTCCGACCCCCGGATAGCCAGAATACGCCTATTGGCCCCTAATTGTTGCCGTCGCCACCTCTCCAGGGAAGTCTTCCGGAAGCCTGGCTCCGCCACGCGGACGAGTCCACCACAGCGGAAATCTATGGGCACGCTATAGGGTTTCGATGGAAAAACCTGTACCGATGAATCCGGGCGAGGTCTACAAGTTGACGATCAATCTGTGGTCGACTTCCAATGTATTTCTGGCTCGGCACAAACTTCGCTTGGAAATTGAAAGCAGCAATTTTCCCCGCTTCGACCGGAATCTCAATAACGGACTAAGCCCGGAAACCTCAACGGACCCAACCAAGGCCACCAGTGTGATCTATTATGACAGCGCACGTGCCTCGGCGATGATATTGCCTATTGTGCCGTGAGAAGACGAAACGCACTTCCGCCTTGCGAGATGTGCTTTAGGTTCATACAGAATGCTTTTCTCTGAGTCTGTCCTTTGTCGATGTGCAGTTGCTACAACTGCCAGTGGCAGGCCGCTTTCATGCTCGGGCGGTGCGAGGTGCGCACGACTGCCGTCCGAAGGAAACTACCCTTTATCAGGACGAGTGGTCATACGGTTGAATGCTACCCGCCGGCGTCTGGCGATTCGAACCGCAACTGTCCTGGCAGAGATGGCTGTTTTATCCTTCAAAACATCTTGGAGGCCGCCGAAATGTCGTCGGTTTTCGACCCCGGGTTTTCTACAATCCTCTTTGTTCGCGTGGCGCATGTTCTACGGAAGGAAACGCCGCCACTCGACCTCACAGTTCCCAAGCGGCCCGCCGAGGGCTCAAGGGTTCAACGGATGAGCGATGGCTTGTCCCATTTAAATCTGTTGCGATGAAAGGGGAAACAAATGAAGCGATCCAGTATTAACAGGTACATTGCTGAAGCCAGCGCGTTCTTCTCTGAGCACCGGTTCAGCTTGCCGCCGTATGCGGATTGGACACCCGAAGAATGGGAACAGCACGGAAGAGAGGCCGATGAGATTCGCACGTGCCGGTTGGGATGGGATGTTACCGATTTTAATTCGGAACGTTTTGAATCATTAGGACTCACGCTGTTTACGCTTCGCAATGGATCGTTATCCGAACATAACCGCTCTAAGATCTACGCTGAAAAAATCATGTTTGTCCGGCAGAATCAGGTTACTCCCTTTCACTATCATGCTCTCAAGACGGAGGACATCATTAACCGGGGCGGTAAGGAGACAGGGAACCTGGCGGTGCAACTGTACAATTCGACTGCGGATGGAGGATTTGCAGATAGCCCTGTAACCGTGAGCTGCGATGGCATTCGACTGCGAGTCGAACCTGGTCACACCATCATCCTGGGTCCAGGCGAATCTATCACGCTCACTCCATATCTTTATCACGCATTTTATGCAGTTGATGGGCATGCTCTTATTGGCGAAGTTTCCTCCGTCAATAATGATGATACTGATAATTATTTCAAAGAAGCGCTCCCAAGATATCCGCAGATCGTGGAGGATGAGGCGCCTTTGCGAGTGCTCTGCACCGAATATCAGATGAAGTAAGAATGCGCCCTGTGGAGTCGAGAGAAGTGGCAGTAAACGTCGCATCTATTGAAACGCCAAATGCCGGCAGCACGCTCGGGTAACAGCACTGCCGGCGCTGGCTAACCGCCTGAACAAGATACGCTCACAATGACGTGCTGAAAGTTGTTGACGCAGGCGAAGATTTACGATGGGGCTATTTTAGCCGAATAGTGGAAGGGATGAGAGATGAATCGTGGCTGTGTGAAGAATTTGCTGGTAGGTATGCTGTGGGTTGCTTTGGCCGCGCCTGTGCTCGTTGCAGTTTCAGCATCTAACAACACCAAAAGTACGATTTTTAGAATAGGAGAGTTCGATCACTCGCCCGGCGAGTTTGCGCCTGGATCTCCTACACGCAACGTCAATTTCATCGTCTCTCAAAGCGACCCTGCCAAAGATTGGTTTGGAACCCAGCCAGCTGTGCTGAGTTCGGCCAGCAAGTCCCAGCAGACGGCAATCCCTTCTGCGCCCCGAGCGATCACGTTCTCGCTGCAAGGTGTGCCAGCAAGCAATTATGAGCTTCATATCGCCCTGCTGGCGGAAAGCCCAAGCGTGCCGGCCGTAAAGGTCGTTATCAATGGTAAAGCGGGGATGTTCTATCTGCATCCCGTGCTGGACTATAACAATGGCGACCAGTGGGACTCCTTTGACCCTGCGTATTCTTCAGCTGACGTTGATTTTGCATTTCCTGGAAGTTACCTTCGATCAGGTGTCAATACCATTACTTTGGAAGTTATTGAACAGGCGGCGGAAGCCGTTCCGGGAGCTGGATTGAGCTACGACGCCATTGAACTCGACAGCGTCCCCAAAACGGTAGTGTCCCGAGCAGCCTCCGCGCAGCTCGTGCCCACCATCTTCTATCAGCAACAAAACGGCGAACTGCTGGAAAATCTAGACGCATTTATTCGCCATTCTCAGAGACTTGAAGCAGGAGACAAAGTAGAGCTGAATGTCGCGCAACGGAATTATCGAGTTGAACTGCAAGACGGATATGACTTTGGCGATGAGAAGGTCGAGTTCCAGGTTCACGAGTTCAATCCGATAACCGAGGCTACGCTTACGGTTGGGATCAACGGACGGGAGCAACATTTCAAGCAAACGATCAGTCCTGCTAAGAAATGGACGGTTTTTGTTGTTCCCGATATCCACGTTGACGTTGGATACTCTGATTTCCAGGCGAAAGTCGCCGCCATTCAAAGCCGCACGATTGGCGAAGCAGATGGACATGACTCGCAGAACATCCGGAGTTCCGCTTCAGCCTGGATGGGGAATGGGATCTTCAGCAGTATCTTGATACGCGCAGCGACGCCCAGCAACAGCGTGCGATTGAGGCCATAAAGAGAAAGCAGCTGTTTGTCCCTGCTCAATACGCAAACTTGCTTACAGGTATTGCAAGCACTGAGACTTTGATTCGCTCGCTCTATCCAAGCGCCAACTTCAGCAGGAAGTATGGAACGCCGCTCGACTACGCCAATATTACGGACGTTCCTAGCTACTCATGGTCGTATGCTTCTGTTCTTGCAGCCGCGGGCATACCATACCTCCTGGCGGGCAGTGACAACTATCGAGCCCCCGTACTGCTCCAGGGCCGTCTCAATGAGAACTCGCCGACGTGGTGGGTGGGGCCAGACGGACAGAAAGTCTTGCTATGGTATTCACGCCACTATATGCACATGCAGATGCTATTCGGACTGCCTCCGGTACTATCGGCAGGGCGCGATACTTTACCGTTGTTTCTGCAGATGTACGAGAAAACGGGTTACCATGCAAACTCCACCATCCTCTATGGCACACAAGTGGAGAATACCGATTTGTTTCCTCAGCAGGCAGGACTGGTAGAGAAATGGAACAGCGTGTATGCATACCCGCACCTTCGGTATTCCGGCTTTCACGAAGCGCTACAGGATATCGCAAGACAGTTTGGCGACACCATTCCCACCATCCGTGGGGACGGCGGCCCGTATTGGGAGGATGGAGCAGCCTCCGATGCGTATTACCTGGCCAAGGAGCGCTGGAATGAAGCGCGGGGGCAGACGGCGGAGAAGCTGGACACATTGGCATCGCTGGTGAATCCTTTTCTCAAGACGGATACGGCCGAGTTGGGCCGCATGTGGACCAGCATGGTACTGATGGATGAGCACACGTTCGACTCGTGGAACAGCGTGTCCGACCCGGCAAGTAAAGAAGCTGTCGATCAGCTTGCATTTAAAGAGCAGTTTGCGGTCAACGCCGCAGCGCAGATTGACTTTGTGGCCAGACGGAGCATGGCAAACCTGGCAGACGCGATTCCTGCAGCCCCAGGGAGCGTGATTGTTTTTAATAGTCTGAACTGGGAACGAAGCGGACCGGTTTCCATTGACCTGAATAAATCGGATGAGATTGTGGACTTGGCCACAAACCAAACGATACCTTACGACATTCTCTCCAGCGGCAATGACTTCAATCACGTGCGTTTCCTGGCCCAGAATGTCCCGCCTGTTGGCTACAAGATATATTTCATGCGGCCATCGAAGAAGGCCGCACCCACCTCCGCGACAGAACAGAGCACATCCCTTGAAAGCCGGTACTATAAGGTGCAACTTGATCCGGAGACCGGCGCCGTTCGCAGCATCTACGATAAAGAACTGCAACGTGAGCTTGTAAGCCAGAACAGCCCATATCGTTTTGGAGAGTATCTCTACGTTACTGGAGGCGATAAGGTTCCGAACACGATACTCGTCTACGGTCATGGGCTGCCGAAGCCGGCGCTGGAAGTCCACCCCGCACATAGCGGCCGCGTTGTGTCGATCGACCGCACGGCCGATGGAGCTGTTGCGCGAATGGAATGCGAGAATCTGAACACTCCTCGGATCAAAGCGGAGATTCGGCTGTTCAACGACGAGAAGAAGATTGACTTTATTGAAGAGGTCGACAAGAAGGAGGTTGATAGCAAGGAGGCCGTTTACTTTGCCTTCCCCTTTGCTTTCAACCGGCCTCAGTTTCAGTACGAGATTCAGAACGGAGTTGTCGACCCCGCCGAAGACACGTACCCAGGGGCAGGGCACGAGTGGTTTTCCGTACAGCACTGGATATCTGTGCAACAGGACGGTGTATCAGGCAGCGTACTCCCTCTCGACGCTCCGTTGGTTACTTTGGGCGATATTAATCGCGGTGAGTGGCCAGAGCAGTTCGGTAAGAGGTCTGGAACAATCTTTTCCTATGTGATGAATAACTACTGGAATACTAACTATCGAGCCGGCCAGGGAGGACACTTCAGCTTTCACTACGTTGTTACAAGTGCAGCTTCGACAAGCGCGGCGGAGCTGAGCCGCATGGGATGGGAAGAGATTACGCCCCTGGAGACGGACGTCGTTACGACCCAGGACAAGGCTGTAGCTGGTCCGGTCCCAATTCAACAAAGTGAAAACGAGCAATCTTCTAGAACACCAATAGAGGGCAGCTCATCACGAGAGTTGGGAGGAGACCAGGGAAGCTTTTTGGAAATAACGGATCCAAACGTGCTGCTGGAAACATGGAAGCCTGCCGAAGACGGGAATGGGACAATCCTGCGCTTTCTCGACTTAGGTGGAACGGAGCGGACCGTGTCTGTCCGGATTCCATGGCTTCGTCTGGATCACGTTTGGCAAACAGATGCAGTAGAACGAGGCCAGGAGGCCGTATCGATGACGGAAGACGATCAATTTCATTTCATCATCCATCCTCACGAGATTGTCACAATGCGAATTGTCGGGACGCGTAAATAGAATATGGCAGCCATCAGCTTCGCATTTTTATTTGCCTGTTGGTTCGAAAATGCGCGGTGTTGTCAACCATTGATCGCGCGTTTCAAATTACCGATTGGGGCTGTCGCTCCCGTGTGCATCCACGCGTCATTGGGATAGATTTTATCAACGTTCTCAGGCGTCACGAGCTCGTGTCGAGTAAAAACAGCAGGGGGCACATGCTTCTTCTCCAGGATTTCTATAGCGAGCTTAATGAGTTGCGCCCCGTAGGTTTCCGGGAAATAGGCAACTGAACCAATTAGCCTGGTAGATGGTCTTCTCATCTCCTGCCTCGCCTCAACGTTCGCATCCTGGCCCACAATTGCGCACTCCTGCTCAAGACCAATTTCGCGAAACGCCTGAAGAGCAGCGAGTGCAGTGGAATCGTTCACCGCCCCTACCAGAACCCGCCTTGCCTTGCGGCGACGAAGATGCTTCCTCACCGTGTCGAGTGTCGCGTCGAATTGACCACCCTTGGTGTCGTAATGACAGGCAGGGATATTCCTGCTCCCGGGCATGTTTTCATTCAGGCCGTCGCACATGCCGGTCAACCGGCTATTTAAAAGCGGCCCCGCTGCATCCACTCCGAGGTAGATAACCTGCTCGACGTTGCCGTGCCACTTGGTAAGAGCCCACCGGGCAAGATGGCGTCCGGCGATACGCCCAGCCTTATAGTTGTCGGCTCCAAAGTAAAAGCTACCGGGATGGGGGATATCAACTGCAATGAATGGAATTCCAGCATCTAAGAACGTCGAACCAATCTGAGACGCTATGTTTACGTTTATTTGCGAATCAATGACAAGATCCACTTTCTCTTCAACGAACCGTCTGGCATTTTCCAAAGCTACACGGGGGCTAAACTGATTGTTCAAGACCAGGAGGTCTATGTCGGCCCTGCTTGCGGCGCTCAGCAGACTATCTGTCACAATCCCAGTGAATGGAAGTAAGTTGCTCTGGGAGGCGTATCCAAGTCGAAATCTCTTTGTGCGAAGCAGTTGTATGCTCGACCGATACCCTTGCTTGCCAGCGCGAACCACGAGACCTGTCTCCACAAGAGTCTCGAGCAAACGAAAAACCGTTCCTTTGTCAAGTTGTGTACGCTCAACAACGGTTCGCAGCGTCAGCACCTCAGAGGGTGACGAGAATGCTCGCAAGGTAGTTGCCGCTCGCGCGACCGAACGAATCGTATAGGACCGTTTATCAGGCCCAAGCACTCGCGGGGAGAGAGTATCGTGTTTCATGCAGTGAAATCATAGAACAATGGCGCCGAGCCTGACACGCCGGCTGCCGTAAGGACATTTTCTTCAAAAATACCGCTTTGTAATCGGTCAAGCCTTCGCGACATATTTTACCTTATAAAACGTCTAATTCCAGCGCTCTTTGCTGGTCAGTGCGCTCTTTCGATTCGTTTATGCTTTTGATTCGACGGGCCAGATCTATATGCTGTAGAGCAATCAAGCCGCGATTGTGTACGGCCGAAATCGTCACATACTCCGCACTCGCCCAGGCTCTGTCACGTCGCAGCTCATTTTGACTGCTTATGGAGATTTGTGGAGAAAACTCTCGATGTAAAGCTTGCCGCTCTTAAAAATGACCCGAGCAGCCGGGTTTTCATCCTGGCCGATGCCAAGGATGCCGACATGGCTTTCGGCATCTCATCGACTGGGAGGAATCGCGCTGGAAAGCCCCGGTCGCTGGCCGAATACCGGGATCAGATGCGTCAAATTGTCTCCCAGGGCATGGTGGACATCATGCTTATGTCGGCCAGCACCTCAGAGATACTGACCATTCAAGAGCGGATATTCCCGTCTTCGTCTGTGACGCCAGCCGTACGCGCCAACGATACGACGGATGTGCACATTATTCGCGGAGCGCGATATCCGGAAGCTGCTTCGCAGCCGTTTGCCACGGCCACGCTTGACCACATTCAGGCCGGCAAGTATCCGTGTTCGGAGACGGAGCGTTGTTTGGGCGCGAATTTAGGCCTTTATTCGGTGACTTTCAACAACGACCCTGAGCGCGATCTCAAGACGATGGAGGCTTACAGAGCGTTTCGCCTGGAGGCCGAGGCAAAGCGCTTTGACCATTTTCTCGAGGTGTTTCATCCCAATGTTCCGGCCAAGATCCACGGCGTTGCGCCGGAGCAGATTCCGCACTTTGTCAACGACCATATCGTGCGACTTCTGGCCGGAGTGCCCTCAGCATCCAGGCCGCGCTTCCTGAAGATTCCTTATGCGGGCCCAAGGGCTCTGGAAGAACTGTGTGGATACGATCCTTCACTTGTAGTGGGAGTATTGGGCGGCTCTGCAGGCACAACGCACGATGCATTTGCGCTTATCTATGAAGCAAAGCGCCATGGGGCACGGGTTGCGCTGTTCGGCCGAAAGATTAATGCGGCGGAAGACCAGTTATCGTTCGTTCAATACCTGCGCCTGGTGGCAGACGATCAAATGCTACCTGCTGAAGCGGTGAAGGCATATCACGGGGCCCTCCAAACAATGGGAATCACTCCGCACCGCGCTCTGGAATCTGACTTGGAATTGACTTCAACGTTCGCAAACTACGGGAGCGCGTAAGGCCGAACGGGACAGGTGCATTTCATGGTGTCGGGACTCTCGGGAATTGCAAGATATCGAAGCCTGTCTGATGCCGATCAACGGGCGGAAAGCATGTATGGACAAAGAGTATGATGTGCTGGGGGCCGGCATCGCGGCGGTCGACGATCTGATCTATGTTTCGGAATATCCACAAGTTGACTGCAAGGTGCCAGTGCATGGCAACACCCGCCAGGGCGGGGGACCTGCCTGCACGGCGATGGCTGCAGCTGGGTCACTCGGGGGACGCGTCGCCTATGTTGCGCGATTTGGAAGCAATGACTTATCCAGATTTATCGAATCCGCGCTTGAGCAACGCGGAGTAGATATCTCGCATATCGTGCAAGATCCGGTAGGCGGGCCGTACCACAGTGTTATCGTGGTTGACGGCTCGGGCCACCGCAACGTGTTTTACAACCCGGCACTTTATCAAGTGGTTGGCGCGGACGATCTACCGTCCGCCCTGATTCAGTCTGCCACGCTCATCTTGCTTGATCACATTACTGAGCCAGCGCTCACCCCGGTCGCAGAGAAGGCTCACGCCCTGGGCGTACCCGTATTGGGGGATATTGAAGGCTGCTCTGAATCCGCAAAAGATTTGGCTGCGCTGACAGACTACCTGATCGTTCCCAAAGCGTGGGCTCTCTGGGCCAGCGGCGCACGGGACCCGCGCGAGGCCTGCTCGTTCTTGGCCGGTACGCAACGCCTTGCAACGGTTGTAACCGACTCTGCAGAAGGCTGCTATTGCTCGCTCGATGACGGACCCGACTGTGCGTCACTTTCCGGCTTTCAAGGTTGACGTCTTTGATACGAATGGATGCGGGGATACATTCCATGGTGCCTTCGCATTGGCAGTTGCGAGACGCCTAACGGTCGAGGAAGCAATTACATTTGCTTCGGCTTCGGCCGCGCTCAAGGCCACGGCTGCCGGAGGACAACGGCGGGGGTGGGATGCACTTCCCACGTTAGATGAAGTGTCTCGGTTCCTCCAGGCCACGCTCAAGGAGCCTGAAGAGATCCCCATTGTTGAACAGACTTCAAGCTCTCAGAGATCCCGTGCTCTAGGCGAGGTAGCTGAGTGTTATGGAGCTTGTCGTCCTTGTGCGGTCATGGAGAGTGCAAATCTTCTGCCTGGGTGGCCACGGCCGCTTGATTGGATTGGCCTGAGAAATTGTCAATTCGCCAGAGCTGCAGGGGCGCACCCCATGAATAAGACAGAACTCCCACGAGCAATTCGACAATTCCTAATTCACTGAAAAAGGACGCAGGCGCGAAAGCGGGTATGCCCTTCCATGAATAACACAGAGTTCGGATTTCTACTCCTGACAGTCGCAGGTTTGATGAATGCGAGTTTTACCCTACCCATGAAATTCACGCGAAGCTGGGCCTGGGAGAATACCTGGCTGATCTGGACTTTCTTCGCCCTGCTCATGCTGCCTGCAGTGGCGACGTTCTGCTCAGTGCCCGAACTCGCAGCGGTATATCGAATGTCTGGCAGTGCGCGGTTATTGTGCGTAATGGCTTTTGGAGTTGGCTGGGGCGTATCGCAGGTCTTCTTCGGCATAGCAGCCGAAGCGATTGGCATTGCGCTGACCTTCTCCCTCGTTTTGGGAACTTCTGCCGCAGTGGGCGCACTGGTACCCCTGCTGCGTCTCAATCCAGATAAACTCCACACTCCCGCGGGACATAGCTTGTTACTGGGCATCGCGACGGTCCTGCTGGGCGTAGCGATTTGCGCGGTTGCCGGAAGGATGCGCGAAAGCGCGAGGCCCAGTCCCGTTGGCAAGCAGCACAACAACGCAACCGCCGGCTTGATCCTTGCCATCCTCTGCGGATGCGGGGCCGCTTTTATGAACGTCGGCCTTGCTTTTGGAGCGCCACTTAGCGACATGGCCATCCGGTATGGCGCCAATCGCGTCAATGCCGGCAACGCCGTCTGGCTGCCACTCCTGGTGGCCGGAGCCATACCCAACTTGCTTCACTGTCTCTATCTGCTGAACAGGAATTCGAGCGCCCGCAATTTCAGACGTTCAGGGCTCAGTCACTCGATTCTCGCGCTTGCGATGGGCGTTCTCTGGTTTGGCAGTGTGTTGCTCTATGGAGCATCCGTGTCACAACTTGGCCCTTTGGGATCCGCCGTGGGCTGGCCGCTGTTTATGTCTCTGATTGTGATCGCTGCCAGCTTCCTGGGCATCGCGACGGGGAATGGAAGCGCAGCGGCTGCCGACCCCTTGCCATTCAGGTGACGGGTGTAGCAGCGCTGACTCTCGCTATCTTCATCTTAGCCAGGGCCACCCATGCATTGGCTTAAGCAAGAAACGCTTCACACCCTTCTGCGGGAACGGAAAAGGAAGCCATCCCACTGGTGTCATACATGCAGAGGGCATTACCAACAGGAACAACACTCTCGATGGAGCGCTTCTCAGAGGGCACTGTAAACAGAAACATCATATAGCGCACAGTTTTCTTTCCCGAGGCGGGGAGGCAACATCCTCTCGGAGTGTTGGAAAAGCGTTCTCCTGGAAGACAATCCTTCGCCGCCATCGGCAATGGTGTTGTACCGAACTCCATTCCGCGAGCCTGCGTATTGCCGTTCCAGGGAGCATCCTGACGCGCACAGTTCTCCTCCCAGACCGTCATCCAGGGAAAGTCCTCTCGGCGAAAACAGTAGCCCGCACCCAGGCCTAGCCGCCAGTTCACGGCCAGCAGAAACTCGATCTGACGTCCCGGATCCAGCTTCATGCCGGCCAGAAAACCCTTCCCCTTTGCGGTGAATGGAACCCTCAGATCGACTGATCTTTCGTTAGTCCCGAGTGGCACGAATGGCCAGGAAAAATGCCGATTGTTCGGAAGCAGCGACTTGCCTTCATAGCCGAGCGGCGAAGTCATCCCGGAGTGCGCAGAAGCGATGACTGTGCTGACTCCTTCGCTCAAAAACGGCTGCCCGAAGGTAACGTGCTGGACCCAATCGCACGGATGCGCTGTGCCGCGCTCGTTCGACAGCGCCTCTTCAACGTAGACGACACTCTGCCCCTCGGATAATTGAATCGTCCTTTCGAATGTCAATTGTGAGATTGGCAGGCTGGTTACCAACCTGCACTGTCCGCTGCGCAACTCGGAGAAATCGGTCACACTCCATCGAGTCACGGCGGCCTCACCGTGAAGACCGAGGCCCGCAGCAGCTTTCTCGGGCGCAGGATCGCCGAAGTAATCAAGGCAAAGTGCATGCCCCGTGAACCCCGCAAGGAACCTACCTGTTGCAGCAGGGCCGTACAGGTCCGACATCTCGGCTGACCACGCCCGGTTCGGATCGCGAATTGTCCAAGGCGCCTCCCAAAGGACATTCTGTGGCGGACGTCCATCCCGATCAAGAAATCGGAAGGACGCCAAGTGTCCACCACCTGCGATTGCAATCACTTCCACAATCCCGTTCGTTAGCCGAACCGCGTCGCAGCCTTTCCACTTGAGTTCTTCGCGAATCAGCTCAGGGAAGGAATTCGTCGTTCCCATTCGCTTCAATTCCCTTTTCCTTTCGTTGCGCATATGAATCCGATAATAGCTAACTCATAGAGCAACGATCGTAAACTGATGGCTGTGTGTGCTCTTCTGAATGAACTGGTCGCCAAGAACATGTAAATTGCTCCGCCGCGTACAGCCAGCTGAACACCGAATCGGGAGTATATCCCAGAAGACGAGCTAGACGTCATGTATCTGCATACCGGTGTGTTGCAAACGGCGCCGCCTGCGACAAGCTGGCCTCCAGCGCATTCAACTGAGCCGAATGGAAACCGGCAAGGTCCTTCAGCAGTTCGTCACCCTGGCTCGTCTCGCCGCCTGCCTGGAATCAGGACTGGCGGACCTTGTGCGAGGCATGCCGGCCGCGACTCGAGGTCCGGGTCTCGATACGGATGTGCTTTCGAGCCCACAACGGCGGTCCTGAGCATGGGTGCATCAAGCCGTTTTCATGCCATCCTGTGACCCGCATGGAGAAAGTCAATAAATGAAACAGACCGGGACAGCAACGACAACAGGGACCAGAGGCAGGTCACGACATACGGCCCGCCCAGCTGGATAACCACGGACGAGTAAACTCTCTTGTGCGAACCCTTTTATGCACTCTGGGGACATGTGACGTCTTATGCCGCCGAGGCCTCGACTTTACGTGGTGATCCGACAGGTCACATATGATGCGTGGGTATAACGCGAGGAAAATAGGTGTAGATCTGACAATGAGAGAGATTTGACGTATTCATGACTGTGCCGAGGTGCGTGGACAAAACGCTTGGCGACACCGACAAGAATCCTCTCGGCAATGCAGGGCTTACGCGAACCTCAGCCTGAACGTCGCCTCGCCCGCCGGCAGACGGTAGCGGACCCATCCGTCGGGCGCGGGTGAACTCGACGGTTCCAGGGCCAGCTTCTCTTCGCGCCGCGCAATCAATTCGCCGTCGCAACCGGGAGGCAGGACAATACGCATCGCCCTGTCGCCGAGTTTGCCTTTGGCCTCCAGAACGATGGGGCCCAGCGGGGTATGGGTATTCAGTTCAAGCGATTCCAGATCGGCCAGTTGGGGCCGAATCTCGCAGCGCGCGAAGCCCGGCGCGAGCGGCTTGATACCCGCCAGACTCATGTGCGCGACATACAGCGGGATGAGCGGACAGTGGCTCCACTCCGAGCCTGAGTCGGGCTGCACGACCCAATCCTCCTGCAAGGTGAGATTTTGGAGCACCGACTGCATGGTGGCCCAGCGCTCGCGAAGGTCTTTCACAATTACGTTGGTGTGGCCGCCCTCGCCCAGTGCCCACAGACGCCATATGGCGTTGGCCGGGTAGGAGAAGCCCATCTCGGACGGACAGTCGGCCAAGGCGCGCAGAGCGTTGGCCGTGGCTCCGCCTGGGCATTGATCGAAGAGGACGGCGGTGGCCAGCGAGCGGTCGTCCATGCGAATGCCCTTTTCCTCGTCCAGCCAGGGAAGGTTGTTGATGAAAACTTCGCGCCGGGAATCCCAGAAACGGCGCACCGCCGCGGCTTCGAGCTTTTGCCCCAACTTGCGCGCGGCCTGCTCTTGCGCCGTATCGCCAAATGCCCGGCTGATGGGCGCCAGTGCATGTTGGAAACTGGTCGCGGCATAGAGATTGAAGGCACACTGCTTGTGCCGTTGACGCTGGTAGGCAACGTGATCCATCCACACGACAGGAACGCCGATGTTTTCTACGGGCAAAAGCCCATCAGCCCCCACCAGGCCCTCCAAATAGCGCGCGAAGCGCAGCAGCCGCGGATAAGGCTCGCGCAGGTCGTCCAGCCGCCCGCTGTACATGTAGTGGTAATAGCAATCGAAGTTGAAACCCACGCCATGATCAAGGATGGGGCCCCAGTCGGAAAATTGCAGTTCGCGTTCGACTATTCGCGCCAAGCGGTCGTAGCCGGGCCAGCAATCGAGAAAGTAGCCGTCCACCATCATTCCTTGGCTCCACGTGGAGAGGAAGCGAGCGGGCAGGCGGCTCTCGCCCATGGTCAGATGAATAGCGTGCAGTTGATGCCCGCAATCGCCGCTGTACTGTTGGCGTTCGCGTGCTCCGCCGTCCATCACCGTCTCTTGCGCGGAGCCGTTGAGCGTGTTCAGGCTTGCCGCAATCAGCCGTTGCAACGGGGTTTCCTCAAAGACCACGCGCGGGGTCTGAGGCCACGGGAAGACGCGGCGCCGGATGCCCACCGAACGAACGGTGACCGGTCCGCTGGCATTGCGAATGTGCAGTTGTATCCAGCGACAGCTTTCGAAGTCGAAGGTCTCGAATTCGTTGGCTCCCTCGCGGCAGATAAAGCGCGTCCAGCTATCGAAATGGGTGTTGAGCAGAACCGGTCCTCCAACCGTGTGGCCCTCCTGTAGCATCAAGTCGACGACTGTACCAGCTGGAGCCTGGATGGAAAAGCGCGGCCATCCGTTGATCTGCTTGTCGAGCACAAACGTCAGCGCCGCGGCGCGGTCACCGTCCAGTTGCACCTGCCACTCGCCGGGGGCTGTCTGGCGAGCGCTCGGCTCCCGCACGGCCCGAAATGCGTTGGGCGGGCGGCATTCGAAGTACTCCTCGGCCGGTCGTAGCCATTCGATCCACATCGACTCCGCAAGCTGAGCGTAAAAAAACGATTCGGTGAGCGGCGGAATGGTGCGGGCCCGCAACGCGCTGGTCACCGGACCTCCGGACGAGTCCAACAGGTAATCCGGATAGCTGGAGCAAAAGGGCGGCTTGCTGGCAGGGCATTCGAGCATCATCGCGGGCAGCCAATTGGCGTCGGGCACGAAGCCGGGCCTGGCCCAGCCGTAGGGATAAAGCCGGGCGTCGAACTCTTCCTGCAGCGAGCGCAGATACCAACGTTTGTAATGGCCGGGCTGCCAGGCACGCGCCAGGAGGGCCTGCCAGGCGTCATCGGAGACCACGGTCTGCATAGAGCCGTCCGCGCATTCGATCTCCAGGCGGAAGAGGAAGCCCGGCTTGCCGAGAGGCGATGTGCCGTCGCCCAGCCCATAGAACAGGACTGTTGCGCCGATGGCGTTAGCACCTGCTTCAAGCAGGCCGGTCAGATCGATGGGATCGGCATCGAGCCAGCGCGGGTCGCACGGCGCCGGACCCCATTGGGCTCGCTGCCCATTGACTTCGAGCAAGTAGCGGCTATCGGCGGAGATCCAGCCGGTGGCGCGGACCGGCGCAGAGGAAAGCTTAAGCGAACGGCGGAAGAGCACGAATGTGTTGCCCAGGCATCGTCCAGAGGGATACCAGACCCACCGCGCGGGCGCCAGATCCGGCAATGTGCCGGCGAGCGGTTGCACCGCGCTCGCAGGCAATTGTACCGATGGAGCCCCTTTCGCGTCCGTCCGCGCTTCACCGATTCCCAGCATGAGCGCGCTGCCGGTAACCGCCGTACCTCTCAGAAACTCGCGCCGTCGCACATGCCACCTCCGTAAGAAATTTGTTGTTCCGCCCATCCGATTCGAATTTTCACACACTCCGGCGCGTCCAAGGGCATCATAAGCGAATCGAAGCGATGCGGTTTACAGCAAAGATCCTCCTGCAGATTGTTTTACTTTATGAAATAAACCCCATACTGTTGACCACATACAGTGCAGCATTTCTTAGCCAAAAATCCTGAGTTTTGGCAACTTGTCAGTCTTTGCGCTCTCGATGTACTATTTCGCTTCGTGAACTCAGCTACTCTCTCTTAAGCAGTCCACGGGCCGGATAAACGGTCCTATACGGTTCGGTCGGTGGTGCGTGCGGCAGCCATCTTGAAGGCATTCTCGTCCTCAAGCGAGGTGCTTACGTTGCGCGCCGTCGTTGAGCGAACTCAACTCGATAAAGGAACAGTTTTCCGCCTACTCGACACTCTCGTGGAAACGGGACTCGTCGACCGGGTCGGCAAGCGAGGTTTCCGATCGGGATTGCAACCCATTCGCGCAAGGAGATTCCGGCTCGGATACGCGTCCCAGAGCAATTTGCTTCCATTTACCGGGATTATTACTGACGGCGTGAATAGCGCCGCCAGTGCGGCGGATTTGGACCTCTTGATCGTGAACAACGAGTTCAGCCACGCCCGGCTCCTGCCAGAACGCTACGTCCCGCTAGCCGCTCGTTGACTCGCTTCTTCCCGGCTGACACGGCATGATGAATGCGAGAGCAACTGCCGCACATCCCGACATTGTTCGAAAGACTCCCGCGATGAACACTTCGTACCTCTTCAGTTCTTGTCGAGTCCTTCTCTTTTCTACTGCCGCAACTCATCTCTGCGAATCCAAGTCAAAACGGTAGCTGCAGGGCGGTCCTACGCATACCGGCGCGAAGTTCAATCTTTCTTCCAGCCTGCCGCTCGGCGCTTTCCGTCCTCGACGACGATCGCCCAAAAGAGGCCAGTAAAATGTGGCTTTCTTTCCTTGCTACTTCAGTACTTGCCATTGTTTGGATCGGCAGGAACTCCAGATTGGGGCAACTCATTAAGCCCCTAGTGCGTCGCTGTGTCTGCAGCCTTCGGCCTTTCCATCTCTGCCGCCAATGTCATAAAACAATCGGTAAGCAATCCTTCATATCCCTTCGGAGTGCCGTCCCACATCTGCCAATCGTAGGTTCTGCCATTCGGACCACGGCCGTCAAAGCCGCCAGATTTGTAGCTCTCAAGCATCGGAAACAGAATACGGTCGCCATCCTCGATCCGGCCTAACCTGTAAAGCGCCGCAATGGTGTAATAAGCAAATGCCGCGGTTGCGCCACCGTTTTCGTAAATCTGAAAACCATCGGAGCCATCCGCCTTCGTGGGAGCGCCACCGTTGGGGTTAAGATCCTCCCAATCCTCCCGGCGAACTGGAATCAAATTTCCCGGAATTCCATGCTCGAAATTGGTATAGCCCACTTCTTTCATCTTCGCAAGAATCCGGTCATAGATCGCGTCTCCCAGTTTCTCAGGTACAAGACCGTAGACGACGGCGGCGCCATTCACCCAGAGGAACCAGTAGTCGTGAAGTTGGCCGTCCTGGCTGCGCCATCCGGCGAGAACGCCGGTCTTGGGATCGAGAAACGTGGGCACATAGGCTTTTTTCAGTTTTGCGGCGCGCGCGAGATAACGTTCAGCATCGGCGTGCTGCCCGGCAAGGCGGGCCACGTCTGCCATTTGCTGCAGTGCATGATAGGCCAATGCATTCGAGTAGGCATCCTCGTAACCGAAACCGATCGTGTCCCACCAGTTCGACGGACGCAGAAACACACCGCCGCCCGGCCTCGGCGTCCAGGACCCGGCATTCCCTGAGCCGGTGAACTTCATCAATCCATCGCCGTTCGTGTCGGTGGCGAGCATATCGTCCGCCCATGTTCGCAGGCCATGATAATTCTTCTTCAACCACTCCGTGTCATGGGTCGCGGTCACATAGTCACCGGCCGCACTTAGGAGCGACGGGTAAGTATCCGAGCTCGGCGTATTCCGGCTTTGCCACGGGATACTGGGGCCATCAAATCCGCGATAGTACGGCATGCCGCAGGCAAGTGCCCCGTGCAGATACCTGTCCAGCGACATGCGAACCAGGTCCATCGCCGTCAGGCCACGGGCGAGAGGCGGCGTGTACTTGGCGACCTCGGTGTACATGTGCTGCACAAACGCGCACGGGTCGCTGGCGGAATTGTTTGCCAGGACTCCATCTTCAGCTTGCACCTGAAAGATGTTGAGCCAATTCCTGCGGAATCCGTCAAAGCGCGGGTCAGTTTCGATGCCCTTCAAGTGCGGATAGATTGCGACCACGGTGAAAGTGTAAACAACGCGCGGGTTCGATTGCGTTGCGCCCGGGAAAAACACCACGATGTAGCCCTTATCCCTCCGGTGGGCTTCATATTGCAACAGGACAGGCTCCCTGCTCTCCGCTTCGATGCGCAGAGAACCCTGGTCCGGAAAATGCAAAAGCGCCGGCAAACGCGCCTGTCCGCCATCCACCATTGCCAGCAGCGTGGCATGCGACTGCTCCGGATTAAACCGCAAAACGATGGGCTGCTCCGGTGCATCCGGACGATGGGTGCTTATCATCTGAAAGGACTGCGAAGAGAACTTGAATTGCCAGTCAGAGGAGAAGATTGAATTGGCTGGAATGGCTGCTTGCGCGGAGGGCTTGGGCTCGGGCGGGAAGAGAACGCTGGGGCGAAATTCACCTTTCCCCAGGGAATCGACCGACAGTGATTCTATGGATGTGCCGTCGGGCGTGAGCACGAGTGAATAATATGGCGTTTTGACTTCCCGCTGCTCCGATTTAGCTGTGCGCGCAGCGGCAAAGAAGCAACTTGCAATTACAACCAGAGCGAGAGATTTGATCATATTCCTTCGATTCACTTCAAGAAATTACGCAGCGCGTAATTCGGGTCACTAACCTCTTGCCGTCGATTCACTCTCTTTATCTTGCATACGCAATGAGGCCGCCTTGCGTGGATGGCGGCCTCATTGTTCAACCGTGATTCATGAGTAACAATCGAATCAGAATACGTACTTTCCAGACAGTTGGAAGAACCTCGCATCCGGCACATTGCTCTGCAAGGTGAGAGGGCTGGTGATTTGGCCCGCCGAGCCATTCAAGCCGGTCGAGCTTGGGTTCGACAGAGTCGGATGGTTGAACAAGTTAAATGCATCGGCACGGAACTGCACATACTGTTCGTGCCAAGTGGCAAATTCCTTGGTGATTCCCATGTTGATGCGCTCATATCCCGGGCCGTAGATCTGGTTGGCTTTCGAGCCGAGGTAAAGCTTTGCAGTCGCCTCATCGGTGACCGGCGTGGCCGGGAACGAGCCTACACCATTGTTGGTGTTGGCAGTTGCCGCACCGTTCAACGGGTTGTCAAAAGCGCATGCGTTATAGTAGTTCACCTTGTTATGCACGCTTGTCGGGCAGCTGGTCAACTGCGGGTTGGTTGCGTTTGGCGACCCGCCGCCGACGTTGGGATTGCCCACACGGATGGCGCGCGTGTTCTGCTGGCCGCTGGGGGTGTTGATGCCGTTCGTTCCCACGCTGAACGGAATGCCAGTTTGCGCAGCGAACGTCAGGTCGGAGTTCCAGCCGCCGGCAATCATATCCATCCACATCGGGGAAGTGTTCATGAACTTCCGCCCTTTGCCGAACGGCAGATCGTAGCCCCCGTTGAACGAGATGCGTTGCCGCACGTCGTAGTTAGAGTTGGTAACTTCATCCTTGATGGGGATGATGTTCCACATGCGATAGGCATCGCCGCCGCCGAGCGGATCGATCGAATTGTCTTCGTTGTGTGAATAGGTATAGCTGGCCAGGTAACTCATGCCGTTCGAGAAGCGCCGCTCCAGCTTGGCCTGGAGCGAGTTGTACCAACTCTCCGCTCCGAATCGCTCCCACGGATTGCCGGTGCCGAGCGACGGGAACCCTGCGACCACGGTGGAGTTCTTCCCATTCGCCTGCAATTCATTGGCCTGATTGGTGGTGATCAAGGTGGGCAGATGACGCCCAACGTTGCCGACGTACATCACGGTGGCTGACAGGTTGTTGGCAAATGAGCGCTGGATGCTGAGGTTGTAGTTGATTACATAGGGGGTCTGGATATGCGGATCGCGACCATTGATGACCGTGCTGTTAATGAATCCGGCAACTCCATTGGGACCGCTGATCTGATTGGTCATGCCGATCTCAAGAGTGTCGCCCGGATTCTGGAATAGCCCGGTAGTGGGATAGTTTTGCGCTGCGCCGGGTTGACTGGCGGCTACGGCGCTCGCCGGAGTGTTCTCAGTTACGGCAACGGTCGGACTCAATGACGGGCAATAAGTTGTAATGCCCGACTGATTGGTCCCATTGCCGTTGGCGCAGGTTGTGGCGCTCAGGCCGCTGTGAATCATGAACGGATAGTTCCCGCCAATGTTGGGATTAGAACCAAGTCCGAAGATATCGCCGTAGAAGATGCCGGCGCCGGA
This sequence comes from uncultured Acidobacteriota bacterium, assembly GCA_963830785.1. GTDB lineage: Bacteria > Acidobacteriota > Terriglobia > Terriglobales > Acidobacteriaceae > Telmatobacter. Next base: position 4,893 of record CAWHNV010000036.1, on the reverse strand, counting down.
GCGCACGACAGTCTTGGAATCGAGTTGGTATGCGAATCCAACGCGGGGAGCAAAATTGGCCTTTTGCCCGGTGGAAAGACGCGGATTCGAGTCGTATGTGACCGTGACGTTGTTCGCCGCCAGCAGGTTGCTGAATACCGGCGCGAAAATGGACTTGCCCTGCCATTGCGCCGGAAGAACGTAGTCTGCGGTTCCCGTACCCACGCCCCAGGTGAGAGGAACGAAATTGGCAAACCCGCCTGCCATCTCTCCCGTCGGCTGGAAGTAATCGTAACGAAGACCATAAGTGACCGTGAGCCGGGGATTTATTTTCCAGGTGTCTTCGCCATAGGCGGAGGGATACCAATTCTGCAGGTTGTCGATGGGTTCATTCGTGAGGCTGTCGTTATTCATCTGATTCAGCAGAAAGTCAGCTACTCCGTAGCCGGTGGGCCCCGAGCTGCTCACCACGCCGGTGTACATCCCGGTGTAGCCGTAGGTGCCGCGCGGATTGGGCGGCTGCAGGAAGTAGATGCGGAAATTCTGCACGCTCACACCCGCCTTGAAGGCGTGATTGCCGTGGATTTTGGTGACGTTGTCGAGGAATTGGTAGATGTTCTGCAGCTCGATGGACGGATCGTTGCCGTGCGAACCCAGCGCCTGGATGCCGCCGATATTCATCACCGGAATGCCGCCGTTCTCAAAGTAGCCGGCGCCCGTGCATGGCACACCGCCCAATCCCAGCGAAGAAGACTCGCAAACCAAATCGTTGGGCTGAATGTTCTGGTAATTGCCCCAGTTATATCCGAAGCGAAACTCATTAACGAAGCTCTGACTGAAAAGGTGGGTTTCGCTGAGCATAAAGTTCTGGCTCATATAGTGCTCGCGGTTCCCGGCGTAGCCGGAAGTGCCGTCGAGGATCGGTCCCAGCGGCGGGGTGAGCTTGTTGTACATGTAACTGTAACTGTAACGTGCAAAGGCCCGGTCGTGCGCGCTCACATTCCAATCCAGGCGCTGGTCCCACTGCACGATGTCGTTGGTTGTCGCGAGGGTTTCGAGAAGGTTGTTGGTCACGTTGCCGTAGGCTGAAGAACTCGTGTTGTTGGCCGAGGTCCATCCCCGATAGTTGGGCAACGGATACATCTTGATAATCTTCAGCGCAACCGGATCGAGGTTTGCCGGATTGAAGACGTTCTGGCCGGCCGGGTAGGTGTAGCCCGTCGAGCTGGTCGTCACTTGCGTGCCCCACTGCTGCAGCGTGCCGGTAAGCGTCGTCGGGTTGTGGCTGGCGCAACTGTACGAGCCGGCATTCGAGTTCGGCGCGTAAAGAACGGTTGGGCAGCTTGCGCCGTTGAGATTTGCGGTATCGAGCAATTCGGAAAAGTCGCCGTTCCGCATGCGCGGCGTGGGCGTGCTGTACGGTCCCCCAATGGCGCCCAGCGCGATGCGCGTGGTTTGCATATCCCCAAAGTAAAACAGCCTGTTCTTGATAATCGGGAAACCCAGCGTGGCGCCGAACTGGTTGAAGTGATAGGGGGGAATCGGCAGCAGCGGATTCGCATTCCAGTTTTCCGCGTTGAAGAACGTGTTGCGGTTGTACTCCCACACATCGCCGTGGATTGCGTTGGTGCCCGACTTGAGCGCTACGTTCAAAACCGATCCTGCGGAGTGGCCGTATTCGGCGCTGTAGGCAGTCGTGTCGAGCTTGAACTCCGCAAGTGCATCGGGGGGTGGAGAAACCGCGTAGGTGCTGCCGTTCATGTAGTCCACGATGTCGACGTTGTTATCGACGCCATCGAGAAGGTAATCGTTCTGCTCGGAGCGTTGCCCATTGGCCTCGTAGTCGCCGTGGCCGCCGCCGCGCGTCCCATAGGAGGGCACCACGCCGGTGGAGAGCTGCGCCATGTACACCCAGTTCCGCTCCGCCAACGGAGTGTTGTTAATCGTCTGCGTATCCATCACTTGGTTTACGCTGGCTTCCTGATTCTGGAGTTGCGGCGGCGCCGTGGTCACTGTGACTGTCTCCGAGACTTTGCCGGGTTTGAGCGTCACGTTCACGTTAAGCTGGTCAGAGACGTGCAGTATGAGATTCTGCTGCACCGTGGTCTCAAAACCTGGGGCCGAGGCGCGTAGCGAATAATGCCCGATCTTGATGGGCGAAAAGACGAAGACACCGCTGCCATCGGCTTTGGCGTGCAGCACCAACCCGTTTTCCACATTGGTCAGCACCACCTCGGCGCCGGGGATGACGGCTCCCGTGGAGTCCTGCACAACCCCTGTAATGGTCCCCTGGTCGACCTGGGCCATTGCACGACCGGCAAATAAGACCACGAGTGCGAGACTGAGAACAGATAGGCTGCGGCAGAACCAGCCTGTCCCGCGAAGATTTTGCGGTTGATTGCGCGTAGTGCGCGCTAGTTTGTTGGTTGTCACCTGGCGAAAGTTTGCAATCGATTGTAGGAACATGGGACTCCTCTTGGACCTTGGCTAGGAAGGGCGAACTACCGCTCTTTCAGATCCGGCCGCATGCTAGGCGTCCGGTTGCGCCCTTGTCAAGAGCATTTTGAGAAATCGGTATTTTAAAATACATCATGTTACTTTTCATCTACTTACAGACTTGATTGCCAATTGCGAAATCTATCCAAGTGATCGGTTTCTTTCGAGGTTGGAGCGGGCCAAACCTTCATTTTCCGTCAGAAAGTGAAAGTATATGATTCACAATAAAACGGTTAAATTTGTCTGATCGCGGCGGGATTATCCATTTGGGCTTGCGTGCGGATGCATCAGGTAGTTGAAGAGGCGTGCTTGCGAGAACGGTCCCCGGCTTCCGTTGCGGAGCCCCGCTTCGGAGATTGATGTCCTACCCGAATGCAATGAGGCCGCCCAATTGCGAGCGGCCTCAAGGTACTGACCTGCCCCGGGTATTTTGGATCACACCGAAGGTCGGCCTTCAGCTAGCTTGAAGGGCCACAGCAAGATCGTCGTTGACCCTATTCTTCGGTTGATCCGTTAGCTCATCCGCCGCCAGGCGCATGAACGTGTGCGTCACCGATAATCGGCCTTTCGACAGGTCGCACCTGCCGAAGCTGGGGCATAGCTCTTGCGCTCACCCCGCTCTCTGCGGGCATAGTGGAAGCGAAAACAGAGATACAACAGGGCGGGAAATCCCATGGCCGATCCAAACGGCAGTATTCGCGTCGAGATCTACGACGAAAGCTATCATCTGCGCGGCACTGACGCGGACTACATCCAGCGCCTGGCCGGCATCGTCGACGCCAAGATGCGCGCCGTCGCCCAGCACACCAGCACCGTCGATTCCCTGCGTGTCGCCGTCCTGGCCGCCCTCAATATCGCCGACGAGTACTACCAGCTCAAGCGCCGCTACGAAGGCATCGAGAGCGAATACACCAGCCGAGCCACGCACCTCGGCCAGGCCCTCGACTCCGCCTTGGACGACGTCCTCGCCGATACCCGCCGCACCGGCTAAACCTTCAGGCCTTCGCCTCCCATTTTTTTCTTTCCTGCGCAACTCTTCCAACCCGGCTGGGTTAAGTCCAACGAAGCCTCCGGGCAACCGGAGCGGCACTGTGGCTTTGCCCATTCGGTGCGCGGGTAAGCGAAGCTCTCCCAGCCATGGGCAGTCGAGGTGCCGAAGGAGTGTTTATGTCACGCATTCGATATTCGCGGACGATTCTGCTCGCTACGCTGGCCGCGTCCCTGATGCTGCTTCTCCCCGCCACGGCCTCGGCTCGCGTATTCGTCGGCTTCGGCGTTCCCGTCTACGGCGGCTACTGGGGAGGGCCGTACGGATACTGGGGTCCCTACGGGTATCCTTACGGATACCCTCCCTACGGCCCCTACGGTTATCCCGGTGCTTACGGTTACCCCGGTGCCTACGGCGGACGCCCGCTCGGCGAGGTGCACATTAAGACCCCCGCCTCCGACGCGGAGATCTACATCAACGGCAATTTCGCCGGACGCGCCCACGATCTCAAGCACATCTACCTGGCCGCCGGCTCCTACAGGATCGAGCAGCGCATCGGCACCGACGTGCAGAAGCAGCGCATCTATGTGACCGCCTATCGCAAGATCAACGTCGAGTTCGGCAAGGTCGGCACGCCCAGTCCGCCGCCCATGCAGCCGCCTCCGCCGCCGCCCGGTCCCGCTCCTCAGGGCGGTCCTGGGTCCTCAGTCCGGTCCACCGCCAGCTCAGGGATCGGGCTACTGAGCACGCTCCGGCTTTTTCCGCCGCAGTGCTTCTCCTCAACGCGGGCCACCTCGGCCCGCGTTTACTTTTCTATAAAAATGAGAGGTGAAGGGTTGATTGAATGATAAATGTTTGGCCGCCTTGCGCAACCATTGCCTGAACAGTAACTTTTTGATTTCAAACCATTGCCGATTCCGGCAATCCATGGCTCCGTCCCGACTACTCTTCCTCCGAGCCAGGCGCCGCATCCCAGGCGTGCCCGAAGATCGAAAACGTCTGGTTTTTCGCCGTGTTTTGGCAAAAACGTGATGCGCGTCGGCTTCTTCTCCCACGTCGGCGCGTCGCACTGCGAATCCGGCATGTCCTCCTGGCTCGCCGTTCCCAGCTCTTTTTTCAGCAGCGGTTTTTTTCGTCCCAGCTGCATCACCACCGCGCTCAGCTTTTCGCCGTCGTCGCTCACGCCGCAGTAGGCCACATAGTCGCGAAACCAGCTCGCCTGGGAGTAGAACGGATCGAACTCCACCAGCGCCAGCTGCGTCACATGCCCCGTCAGCCGGTCCACCATCAGCCATCCGCCCCGCTCCCAAACCCAACTGGCTCCCTTGCCTTCTTCTTGGGGAGGTTGTTGTTCAGCCGGTAGGCGCGCCTCACCACGAACAAGCGGTCGGTCACCTCATGCGCGTCTCCGGTCACAAACTCCTTCACCT
>CAWHNV010000035.1:0-17143 GCA_963830785.1 uncultured Acidobacteriota bacterium | reverse complement strand
GCAGCGGTGCCATACAAACCCCCTATAAATAGACGGCGCCCTCGGACACAAGGATAGCCTGAATTCGCATCGGCGGCGGCGAAAAGTAAAGGCGCCTGTACAGCCCCAGAGCCGCGCGCGTTACCCTACCAGAAAGCGATGACTTCTCAAAGCTCTCCATCTCCCGAGAAACCCATCGGAAATGCCGGCCGTTTTGCCGCCGCCCTCCGGATCCTGGAGGAAGCCATCGCCGCACGCGCCTTCCCGGGCTGCGCTTTGGGCGTATTGGCCGGTGACGAAGTCGTGTTGCAGGGCGCTTTGGGACGCTTCACCTATGAAGAAAACGCGCCCGCAGTTGCCGCCGAAACCGTGTTTGACGTGGCCAGCCTGACGAAGGTCGTCGCGACAACAGCCGCGGCCATGCTCCTCGTCCAGCGCGGGCAACTCGAGCTTGAAACCCCGCTGGTCGACCTGCTCCCCGGCTTTGTAGTCGGCCGCCCACCCGGAGATTTGGCCAGCACCGTCCAATTGCAGCATCTTCTAGCTCACAACTCCGGCTTACCGGGATACGTGGAGTTTTTCCGCACCGCAACTACGCCCTCCGCGCTAATGCGCGCTTGCCTCGACCTCCCTCTCCAGGCCGCGCCCGCCACACGCGCTGAGTATTCCGACCCCGGCTTCATCCTGGGCGGCAAGGCGCTTGAAGTCCTGACTCGCGAAGACCTTGCTATCTGGACGCACCGCGAAATCTTCCAGCCGCTCGGCATGGCAGCCACCGGATTCTGCCCATCGCCAGTAACCCGCCCCTCCATTCCGCCAACAGAAGAAGACATGACCTTCCGCCATCGCCGCATCCAGGGCGAAGTCGAGGACGAGAATGCATCGGTCCTGAACGGCGTAGCCGGACATGCCGGCCTTTTCTCCAACGTCCCCGATCTCCTGCGCTTCGCCCGCGCCATTCTGCGCAGCGCAAAACCAGCCAGCCCCAATGAAAACCCCTCCCTGTTCGACCCCGCCGTTTTGGAGCGCTTTGCCCAGCGTCAACCCCCCGTAGGCAGTTCCCGCGCCCTCGGATGGGACACGCCGTCCCAGCCTTCGTCTTCCGGCAAGCATTTTGCGCGGCATTCCATCGGGCATCTCGGCTACAGCGGCTGCTCTTTATGGATCGATCTCGACGCCGCAATCGCCGTCGTACTGCTGACCAATCGCACCTGGCCGGATCGGCAGAACCAATCGATCAAGGAGGTCCGGCCGCTCTTTCATGACGCCGTACGCGAATCCCTTCAGGACAACTTTTAGGGGTTACAAAGCCGGATACAGCAGAACAAATTTTCGTAGTTGCGTGAATTTATAGATACAATAAAAGCTGGGGTCTGACGCGATGCTACCCAGCACCACGATGCAGGAAACGGCCGGCTCCCGGATAAAAGATACCAACAACGACCAGGCCGCACTGCTTCAAGAACTGACGACGGAAAGCCAAAACGAGGCCTCTCAGGGCCTCGACACGAAATCCGCACTCGAAATTGCCCGCATCATCAACCACGAAGATGCCAAGGTCGCAGCAGCGGTCAAGAAAGCCATCCCTGAAATCGCCGATGTCATCGACACAGTCGCGCGCTGCCTGCGCGACGGCGGCCGTCTGATCTATATCGGCGCTGGTTCCAGCGGCCGCATTGCCGCGCTCGACGCCTCCGAGTGTCCACCCACCTACTCCACGGCCCCCGGTCAGGTGCAGTACATCATGGCCGGCGGACCCAAGGCCCTGGCCTCCGCCGTCGAGGTCAACGAGGACTCCGAAGAGCTCGGCCAGCGCGACATCGCCCGCCGCCGTCCCACGCGCAAGGACATCGTCATCGGCGTCTCCGCATCCGGCCGCACGCCCTACGTCGTCGCCGCAGTGGCCTACGCCCGCGCTCGCGGAGCCCACACCGCCGCCGTCACCTGCAACCACGGACACTCCGCTGGCCGGCGCCGCCGACATCACCATCGTCGCCGAAGTCGGCCCCGAAGTCGTCTCCGGCTCCACGCGCATGAAGGCCGGCACCGCCCAGAAGATGGTCCTGAACATGATCACCACCGGCGCCATGACCCGCCTGGGCTACGTGTACGAAAACCTCATGGTCAACGTGCACATGCAGAACTCCAAGCTGGTCGAGCGCGGCATCCGCATCCTGATGCGCGCCTGCAACATCGACCGCGCCACCGCCGTCGACACCATCAAGAGCGCCGGCCGCAGCGTTCCCGTCGCGCTGGTGATGCTCAAGGCCAAAGTCGACAAGCCCGAAGCCGTCCGCCGCCTCGCCAAATCCGACGGCAACGTCCGCCTCGCCATCGAAGACAACGTACTCGAACTCTAAGTCGAAAGTAGCGCCGGTCTTCTCGGGCTGTGGAAAAACTCAGACCAAAGGTTTTGTAACAAGGGCACGGCTTCAGCCGGGCCGATAAGGTCAGCAGAATAAGTCGGGCTTCAGCCCCTGTCAATCCATCTCTTGCCGAATTCGTTTTTCATTCGGCCTTTTTCCGTAGCCTCTTCAGCCCGTACATCACCACCCACCATTTTTCAAAGAATCAAATCCGCGGCCAACCCGCGATCATACTGCGCCATTTCAGGTGTCGCCGGATTAGTATGAAGTCACATTAATGGAGAAATATTCCAACTTCCTGGTCGTACCAAACTGCCTGCTCGTCCTTGGGATGGTGCTTGTCCTCACCAGTCTCCGCAAGAAGCGCGATCTGGAGTATCTGCGGCTGTGGACCGATGCGCTTCTGCTGATTGTGGCTGAAGATATCGCATACATAATCTATTCCACGCCCTTATCTCCCCTTATCCACAAAATCAGCCATGCTTGCGCTCTCGATGCCTATTATCTCGCGGGCTTGGCCTTCTTCTGGACGGCCAGCGGAAGTCTTCGTCTCATTCGGCGCAGCAAAACCTATGTAGTCCTGTGCGCCCTGCCCCAGCTGCTCATCCCGACCGCCTATGGAATGGATATCCGGATCCAGCCCCTCTTTCTGGCCCTCACCATCGGCGGATTCGTCATGAGCATTCTGGCCTCGATTTTGTTGCATCGCTCCAGAACGTACTTGCTGGGCCACTTTGCCATCTGGCTACCGAGCATCTGGTTTGCTTACCACGGTCGTATTCACGAGGTTGCCTATTACTCGCTCTTTGGCATTTATGCCGCCACAGCCATTGGCTTTTATTTCACGCTGCCTCGCAAACGCTGGGGACGCGTCATCGTCGTCACCGGATTTGCCGTCTGGTCCATCTGCTTTCTCACTCATCCGTGGATAAAGGATGTGCGCCCAGACTTGGCGAATCTCGCAGACCGTGTCTGGGAGCTGGAGAGCCTCGTCATCACCATTGGGCTGCTGATTCTGACGCTTGAGGAACTAAGCGCCATCCACGAATTAGATGCGCTGCACGATGCGCTCACCGGCCTGCCCAACCGTCGCCTCTTCACTGAGAGACTCAAACAGGCTCTGGCCCGAGCCGGCCGAAACAAATCTCGCCTGGTTCTGATCTATGTCGACCTCAACAGGTTCAAGCTCGTGAACGATATGTGGGGTCACGAGGCCGGCGACTTTTTGCTGCGCGAGGTCGCATCCAGGCTACGTTCCGTCACCCGCGAAACAGATACGCTGTGCCGCAGCGGCGGAGATGAGTTTTACCTGCTGGTTGAGGACTTCCACCTTCATGAGCTCGACGCATCTGGCGATTTCCGGCAACACGGCCTCTTGCTCCTTGAGCAACTGCGCAGCCGCGTGGAGACCGATCCCTTCATTTACCGTACGCCCGAGCAAGAGGTCACACTCCATACCTCCTTGAGCCTCGGCTATTCTGTTTACCCCGACCAGGCAGCAAACGAAGGCGAACTACATCGCATAGCAGACAAGACCATGTACGAAGACAAACGCAAACGGTCCGCGACCAATCCTGTTCCTACATCAGCCTGAAAAACAAAATCTAAAGTGCAAGCGGAGCTTTCCAACGGAAGCCGCCGCAGCGGACTGCGGGAGTCGAAGGACCCGCATTTGCCTTTGCCATTCGCGCATGAAGGGTTCGGCCTTCAGCGAATGAAAGGCACGGCTTCAGCCTGCGAAGGGTACGGGCTTCAGCCCGTACATCACCCCGTCCTCCATTTTTCGAAAAACAAATTCCGCGGCGAAGCCGCGCATGAAGGGTACGGCCTTCAGCCCATGAAGGGTTCGGGCTTCAGCGCATGAAGGGTACGGGCTTCAGCCCGTACATCAATCGCCCGTCCCCCAACCCCTCGCCTAGCCAATGCTCGCATCACAATCGAATTGTCATCCTGAGCGACCGTAGTCCGCCGCCGCGGACGGAGGGAGTCGAAGGACCTGCGGTTGCTTTTGCATTTGCCTTTTGTCCCTATTCCCTGTTCCCTGTTCCCTGCCTTTATCACCCACCATTTTTCGAGAAATGAAGTACGCGGCGAAGCCGCGCATGAAGGGTACGGGCTTCAGCCCGTACGTCAATCGCCCGTCCCCCAACCCCTCGCCTAGCCAGTGCTCGCATCACAATTGAATTGTCATCCTGAGCGACCTCCGTCCGCCGCGGCGGACGAAGGGAGTCGAAGGACCTGCATTTGCTTTTGCCTTTGCCTTTCGCGCACCAGTCCCCAATTCCGCTAACGCGAAGGGTACGGGCTTCAGCCCATACATCACCGCCCTCCATTGTTCAAGAAACAAAATCCCCCGGGTGCCAGCTTCGACGCGTTCCTGTTCTTGTGGCTAAGGTGGGATACCACGATCGTCACGGAGGGAGCGTGGGGCTTCAGCCCCACGAAACCGCCCACCATTTTTCGAAAAATCAGGCACGCAGCGAAGCCGCGCCCAATCTCCTCCATCCAGCTCGCGTAGCGGGCGTCAGAAGATAGCCCAGGGCGCAAGCCCTGGGAAAACGGTCCAGCATTTTTCGAAAACAAAGTACGCGGCGAAGCCGCGATCAATCCTCGCGCCCGCGATCGCTCGTCTCCCGATCTTTCACCCGGGCAAAGATCACCATGTCGATCACAGCTGAACGGGGAAACTCCGGACCCCAATTGGCAGGAAGAAACCCACGGGCTAGCAGGATCGGTCCCGGCAAACGCAAGTCAACCCCTCCCCACCCACCAATCCCCTCCAACCCTCTCATTTCCAACCAGATAACCATCCGCCCAACCGTGCAGATTAAATCCCCGAAATCGCTACACTTCTCGTAGCAGCAAGAATGGGTCGAGCTAGCTCCGCCAACTCCGCTAACACCGCTAGCCCCGCTAACCTCTTATTCTTGACGACTTTACCTTTTAACCCATTTGCAATCAATCGTTTACGAGAGCCCCCAAAAACCTAACTTGCCTGGAATGACAACTTTACCCCAAAAAGGTAGGGGGGAGGGGGAGGGTAACTACGATGTACATGATTTGCCGCCACATCAAGATCAACGGGCTCCGTTGCCAGTCCCCTGCCCTCAAAGGCGCCTGGTTTTGCTACTACCACGACAAGACCCACACCGTAGGCGCCGACCCCTACGTGAGGTTCGGAGCCTTGCAGTTGCCCGTGCCCGAGGACTCCGCCGCAATCCAGCTCTCCGTCGCCCGCATTAACGACGCCCTCATCAACGACCGCATCGATCTCAAGAAAGCCACCAGCCTTTACTACGGGCTCCAGATTGCCGCGCAGTTCATCGATCGCAAGCAGCCATTCGACGAAGACAAAATCGTCCAGTTCGCCGAGCAGACCAGCGTCGGTGACGAACTCGCTCCAAGCGAATGCATCGGCGCCACAGTCGACGACTGCAAAGATTGCCCCAACGCCGACCTCTGCCCCCACCCCATGCGCGGAGACGAAAATGAGGTTCACCCTGCCGAATCAATGCCGAACGCCCGAAAGCCCAAAGCCCCAGCCTCAGAAATAAATAAAGTCAAAAAAAGTCGAAAAATGGGCTGTGAGACTGTACCGCGCGCGGAACCGGCTGAGAATCAGCAAGCTACAGACAAACCCGCGCAACCTCACAGAAACTGTGAAACTGTACGCAGTTTGGATGAGCAGCTAGTTGCAGGTAGTCATGCCGAAGGGAGCAGGGGGATTTATCCCCCTGAAAAATCGCCCAAACTTCGGGCCTTTAGGCCCGGATTCACGCCATCCGAGGCAAGACAATCCCTTCAGCGGCCCGAAGGCCCATGAACCCTCAGGGCAGTACGCGCTGAATGTGCAGAAAGAGCGCCAGTGTCATCAGGAAGCCCACTGCGACGAGCACCAGAGCGAGGATAACGATGATCTTGACTTTGTTCCCGAAGGCCTTCAGATCCTCAAGCAGTTCCTGCTGCTCCAGCGTGTTGCGGTCGGTGGCTTCGCGCACCATTTCGAGCTGATCTTCAACGCGCTTGAGCGAAGTGTTCTGCTCCATCACCTGGTCGCGCAAATTCTGGTGCTGCGTTTGCAATTCGGCCAGGCCGTCTTCAATCGGCACCAGGTCAAGCTTGGCTGAAGGTGCAGGCGCCTGCGGATGAGAGCGAGGCGCGAGCAGGCTGCTGACAGTGGTGGCGATATTGCCGTCGAGCAACGGCAGCAGGCGCTGCACAAACGGGAGCGCGGAGCGCAGCGCGGCTACGGCGCGTTGCAGGCTCGAAGGCTCCTCAGCGGCAGCAGGTGGGCCGCCCAGCGCGCGGCCAGGCGGAGGCGGCGAGAGCTGCTTGACACCCTCGGCAGATGGGTACGACGCATGGCGGCTCACGCCCGTGGAGAGAGGCGATCCCACAACGCGCGGGCGCGGCGCAGGCGCTTGCGGCGCGGCCGTGTTTTGATCGTGCAGGTCGAAATGATCGTATTCGTTCATGGAAGTCTTTCCGCCGTAATGCGAAGCGGCAATCCCCATATATAGCTGATTTTGCGCCGATTGGGAACAGTTTTCGTGTTTTCGGCTGCTTTCCGCGCCTGGCCCGGGCCAAGATATGCTCGTAACAATGATCGTAAAAGGGGATCGTAAAGGGGTGACGCGCGTGAAAGGACCTATCAACCACACGCTGCGCAGTCTGCAGCGCAATATCCTGGCCGGAATCATCACAATCGGCCCACTTTTCGTCACGTATCTGATCTTCAGCTACGTACTCGAAACGCTCGCCAAGGCAGGATTGCCCGCAGTCCAGTTCCTCGCGGCCAACTTTCCGCGCGGATGGTTCAGCCATCCTTGGCTGCAGCCCGCGCTTGCGGTTTTGCTCACGCTGGCCGTTCTCTACGTAGTTGGCCGCGTGACTTCGTTGGTTGTTGGACGGCAGTTGTTCGGTCTTTTCGAGTCGGTGCTCGAACGCTTGCCCTTCGTCGCCAAGATCTATACCTCGGTGCGGCAACTGCTGGACTCGATGATGGCGAAGAAAGGCACCAGTCAACGCGTGGTTCTGATCGATTTCCCGATCGCCGGCCAGAAGAGCATCGGGTTTCTTACGCGAACGCTCCGCGACGCGACCAGCGGGCGGCCGTTGGCTGCGGTATTGGTGCCGAACGCTATCAATCCGACTTCGGCCTTCCTGCAGATTCTGCCGAGCGAACGCGTCATCGAAACTGATCTGACGATGGAACAGGCGATGAGCATGATCATGACAGGCGGAGCAGCGGGACCGGAGACGATTCGCTACTTGGCTGAGCCAGATGGCAAAGCCACCATGCCAACCGCGCCTGCGGCGAACTGATCGGGACCGTCAACTTTCGCGCACGTCCTCCTCATCGCGCTATCTGGGATCAGAGTGGGTTTCGGCCTCAAGGCTTTCTTCCGCACTTTCTTCGGCGAGTTCGCTTTCCGTGGTCACCTTGCGCAGGCTGACGTGCTCAAAGCGAGCCCAGATCAAGCCGACGGGCACGATTCCTAGAAACGTGACGATCAGGAGCGTCGCGGCGCAGGCGGTCGCTGCTTCCGCGTTCGCGCCAAGAATTCCCGTCAGCGCGACCACGACCAGGCCGATCTGCGAGAACCAGCCGATCACGGGGAGCTGAATAATGCTGGCGGTGCCGCTGGCTACCATGAGCAAAACGGATTGCGAAACTGTGATTCCGGCCAGCTCCGGACTGGCGGTGAAGGCTCGGCACGTTTCGAAATAGGCGAAGCAGATCAGCATCCACATGCAGAGCGAAAGGCCAACGACGACAGCAAAGTCGCGAAAGGAGCGCATGGTGTCGAGACCGGAATGAAACATACGGATCTTGCCGCCGACGCTTTGGCCGAGATTCTTTGAGATCATCCCGAAGCTGCGCTCGAAGAAGGCGGCGACCGGCCCTCCCGCCAAACGAACTGCGAACAGGAAGAGTGTTCCGAGCAGCGTAAGAACCAATGTGCCGAATCGCACCGCAAACAAGGCTAGTTCCCGGTGATGGGCCGCAAGGTGCGCCAACAGGCCTGAATGCGCCGTTGCATTGAGGATTACATCGCCCGGAACCCAGATCATGGCGATCGAAAAAATCAATGCCACCGAACCTGCGTCCAGTAATCGCTCGACGATGTACACCGCGACCTGTGTACTCAACGAGAGCCCTGTCTTTTTCGCGACCAGGTAAGGCCGCACCGGGTCCGCGACGCGGCCGATCAACGCCACCGCGGTAAACCCGATCACCTGCGACCCGAGTAACGACAGTGGCGGAATCTTTTGCGTGTGGCGCACCAGCTGGCTCCAGCGGACTGCGCGAAAAATGAAATTGGCGTAGATGCACAAGCCGGCAAAAACAATCATGCGCCAGTCTGCCAAAGCGACCTGCGAGGCAAAGACGTGGAAATTGAATTGGACATGAGCGCGCGCCCAAAGAACCAGCGCTATCAGGGCAATCAACGCCAGAATGCCCACGATCCATTGACTCTTCTTCAAACAAACTCCGTTCTACGAGTAGCGATTGATCTCTATAAATATGTTCTCACGCGGCTGTGCGCAGAATGCGCCGGGAATTTCGATCGAAAGCCCCTATCCAGTAACGGGCTGCGTTTCGAAATTGGAACGGGAGAAATGTGCGTTGCGATCCGCTCAACGCGAGACTACGGGTGCGCCCTGGGAGCGGTAGCCGAAGTGTGCCGCGCCTCGGCCTCGCGGGCCAGGACCCGGCGGTTGAATTCGTGAATCACGCGGGCTACGTAGGCGCGCGTCTCACTGTAGGGCGGAATTCCGTGGTATTTGTCGACGGCTTCGGGGCCGGCGTTATACGCGGCCAACGCCAGAGCCAGGTTGTCGTGGTAGCGCGTGAGCAGCGCGTCAAGATACATGGAGCCGCCGCGCACATTCTGCTCGGGCTGGAAACTGTCGTCCACGCCGAGGCCGGCGGCAGTGTCCGGCATCAGCTGCATCAGTCCCTGCGCGCCGGCGTGGCTCACGGCCCGCGCATTGCCGTCGCTCTCCGCCTTCACTACGCTGGCCAGCAAATCCACATCCAGATTGTGATCGGATCCCGCGCGGGCCAACATCTCGCGCAGGTCGACCGGGGTCAACTTTGCGGTTCGATTCGAGGGCTGCGCAACGGCAGGCGCGGCTGCTACTGGCGGATCAGGGACCGTTTCGAAAGCTGCAATCTCATCCGGAGCGAATTCAATGTAGTTGTCTTCGCCCGCGCTCAGATAGAGGCGCATGTGCCCGTCGACTAGCGCGTGATGATCGCACTGCTCGACGAATCCGTTGCGCAGCGTCACGCGTTCGGCCGCGCGCGCGTGCACCGCGAGGCTCAAGAGCATTGCGACGGCCGCGATCGCAACCAAACGGCAGGTTCGCGGGCTTGCTCCGAGTTGGACCTTGCTCCTCACGCTTTTGTCGCCGCCATCCTCAGGAGCGAGGCTTCCAGAGTCACCGCTACTCCATCATTGTCGCTCGACGGCGCCTGCTTCCACCCGCGCATCTTCGCACGTGCGCGCAGCTCCGGGGCCGCATTCGCCATCACGATCGCCTGCCCCGCCCACTCCAGCATCCCTTCGTCATTCCAGTTGTCGCCGATGGCCATGGTTTCTTTTCGATCCACTCCAAGCCGCACCGCAAGCCGCTCGAGCGCCCATCCTTTCGACACTCCCTTCGGCAGAAGATCCAGAATCGACAAATCACGCGCTGGATATTCTGTGCGCGCGCTCTCGCACTCGGCACTCCACTGGCTCGCCTTCAATGCTTTTTCTGCGGCGCGCATACGTTCGATGCTGCCGGCCGCCATGCCTTGAATTGGATCCTCTCCATCGACCAACGCGAGCTCCAGCGGCTTCACGACTTCAATCGCGTTCCGGTTGGCCTCTACCCACAGGGCGAAGCGCCCATGCGCTTCACTCAGATCTTCGAGAACCAGTTCGCCGCGTCCTGGCCGGTCGAAGGTGAAAACTACAGACCCAAACGGGCGAAGGACTCCGCACAGGCCTCGCGCCACGCGCGCATCCATATGGCAACTGTCAATTATCCCGCCGCTCAGCGTGCAAGTCACTGCACCATTTGACGTAATCAGAGTCGTATCCGCTCGCAGACCAAGACCTTCAATCAACGGGAGGGTGTAGGCCAGACGGCGGCCTGTCGCGATCGCGACTGTGATGCCCGCTGCCTGCGCGGCCACGAGCGACCGGCCGGTGCGCTCACTGATGGTTTGAGAAAGGGCGGGCAGCAGTGTGCCGTCCATATCGATCGCCACAAGCCGAACTGGAGGGTGCATACCTCCAGTGTACGAAAGGCAGCGACCAAGAGGCCGTGTGAACAAGCGGCATGGGGGAGCGCCCATGCGATAAGCTCTTGGCATGGAGCGAATCTGCAGCCAATGCCATGCGGTGCTGGCCGAGACCACGCGAGCGGACTGGTGCCCGGCCTGTGGAGGCGCACTGGTCGAACGCAAAGTCCTGTCCGAAGGGCTGCCCCACGCAGTGGAAGTGGATCATCGTGGCATTGTGCTGCCGCGGCGTCACGCGCTGGGCGGGATTATCACACCTCGATAACGATCCTCGACTGCAGTGCGAGGTGTTTCTAAACATGGTTGGCCGTAAAGCCGAACCACGATACAGTCAGCAATATAAGCCCGGCTGCAATTAGTGAAATTCTTCGAAGACCACGCCCGAAGATTCCGAGAATAACCGTAGCTATGAAGTAGAAACGCTCGCCAGGAGTAAATAGTCATCCAACGGGTTTATCCGGTACCCTCCATCGCCCCAAGGAAGGAGCGGAAACGGGTTCATCAAGCACCCGAAGGCTCCTAAGACGCTCAGCACGCCAGCGATCACGCCAGCTCGAAAGAGGAGCCTTCTCCATTTTGGATAAGCTTGGACGTCGTTATTCATAACGCAGCGCCTCTGCCGGCAGCACGGACGCAGCAGCATAGGACGGATACAGTGTCGCCAGCAGCGAAATTCCAATCGAAACCGCGGAGACAATCACGCCATCGAGCACGCGCGGCGCAAACGGCAGCGTGTCGATGGAGTAGACCTCGGCGGAAAGATGGATGAAGTGGTAGTACCCGCCGGCCCACGAGGCGAAATAGCCGAGTGCGAGTCCCAAGACGGTGCCAATCACGCTGATCAATAAGCCCTGCAACAGGAAGATGCGCCGCACCTGGCCGGGATCGACGCCGAAGCTCATCATCACCGCAATGTCGCGCGTCTTTTCCATCACCATCATGGTGAGTGCAATGAGAATGTTGAGCGCGGCCACGATCACGATGAGCGCGATCACGATGAACGTGACCACCTGCTCGAGTTTGAGGGCGCGAAACAGCTCGCGATTCTGATCGGTCCAGTTGGTCGTCATGTAACCTGGGCCCGCGGCGTGCTCGAGATCGCGTGCAATCTCCGGCGCGTGGTTCAGATTGTCGACTTTGAAGCTGATCACTGACAGCAGATCGGGCTCGTCGAAGAGACGCTGCGCGTCGGCGAGGCGCAGAAAACCCATCTCTGCGTCGTATTGGTAAAAGCCGGAGTGAAAAGTCCCTGCAACGCGAAAGGTCATGTAATTCGGCATGAGTCCGCCCAACGGCGTCAGTTCTCCCTGCGGGCTAACGACCATGACGGAATCGCCGGCCACGGCGCCAATCGTCTCCGCGAGGTCGCTGCCCAGGACGATGGGCGGCAGTTCCCTGCTCTGTGGGCTGGCTGTTTCGGGCCGCGGCTCCAACTCCTGTAACGCTCCCGGTGTGGTCGTTGAGAGCAGATCGCTCACGGTGCGCTCGTCGTCCGGTAGAATTCCTTCGATCAGTGCATAGCCATCGCGCGCGCCGCGCGCCACAACCACCTGCTCGTACAAGCCCGGCGAGGCCGCCGTCACGTGCGGCACCTGGCGCAAACGCGCCAGAAGCGGCCGCCAGTCGGGAATGCCCTTCCCTTCGACCTGCATCAACTGCACATGCGCGCTGGAGCCGAGCAGCTTGTCCTGCAGGTCGCGCCGCATGCCGTTGGTGATGGCGAGGGCGATGATGAGCGCCGCCACGCCGGCCGTGACGCCAGCGACGGAGATGACGGTGACGACGCCGACCACGGCCTGCCGCCGCTTGGCTTTCAGGTATCGCGCCGCCACATAGAGTTCGAATCGCATGACGCCTACTTTTCCTGGGCGGGAATCACCGTCTTGCCACGCCCACGTTGTCGTAGCGATCGTAGGCGCGGACGGTGATCAGATGCTCGCCGATCTTCCCGCCGGCCGCGAACTCGACATGGAATTCATAGTGCTCTCTCTTCGAATCGGAGAGCTTGCCCACCGGATCGATGTACTGCCACGGTCCTGCATCGAGCGAATACTCGGCGTGAGCGATGGGCGAAGAGGCATCCTCGGCGTCGAAGCTGACGAGGAACGGCTTCGGGCAGTCGGCGCCGGCGCAGTTTCCCTGTTGAGCCGCCGCCTTCAGATTCGCGATCGCCGGCGGCGTGGTGTCGATTTCGAATCGGTCGCTGATTTTCTCGCCGGTGAGCGCATCGCCCGGCGTGTGCGAGGGTGCGTCGGAGGCGACAACCTTGATGCGATAGCCGCCGTCGGGAATCAGCGTGGCGTCGAAGCTGTAGGCCTTGTCGGTGATCTTGTCCTTGAGCAGCCGCCAGACCGTCTCGCCGTCGCCGCGCAGGTAGAGGGAATAGATCAGGTCGTCGCCATCGTCGTCGTGCGCGGCCCAGCGGACGGTGACGGCGGTGCGGTCCTTGTTGGCCTGCAGGGCGGCCGCTCGAGCCGGCGTCGAGGTTCATCGTCGACTCTGGCTGGGCGAGGGGAAAGTGATGTTGACTGTCTGGCTCTGAGAGATGGATCCCTGCGGATTCAGGCGCGCGCCGGGAACGACCACCAGATCGTCGACCACCGGCGCGGAATTCACGGGCAGATAGTTGACGCCCACGCTGCCCAGCGTGCCGTCTGTGTGCAGCACGGCCTTCCACTGCAGAAAGCGCCCGGGCGGCGAGGCCACAGAGCCATCCTGCAGTGGCTGCCAGTCGCTCCAGCCGCGCACCGGCTGCTCCACATTGCCGGTGCGGGTCAGAATCTCGTAGCCCGACGAATCCGGCTCGATCTCGACGCGGCCAAAGCGGGCGAAGGCGCCGGCATCCAGAACATCGCTGGCGTATTCGTGCTTTTCCGATGCGCCCAGCAGAACGACCTTGCCGGTGTTGCCGGTGCCGATGAGGACGCCGCCCATTCCTTCTGCGCCCTGAACGGCAGCGAGGCTCAGGCCCTGCTGCGCCTGCAGATGGGCAATGTCGGCGTAGCTGCCGTCGTCCTGAATGCGAAAGATGCGTCCGCGATTGCCGCTGAGAGCCAGCAGGCCATCGGGGCGGGCGGCCAGCGCGTAGACAATCTCGTCCTTGCCGGACCAGAGCTTGCGCGGCGCCTGGCCTTCGGTCAAGGCGTAAATTTCGGTGCCCTCGGGCACCGAGGCGCTGGTGTTGGCCGCCTGCAGCGATCCCGGCTGCACAATCGTGATGGTGATGGAGCCGATTCCCTGCACCGGCAGCGGAGGCAGCGGATTGTGGCTCTTGTCGCCCACGCAGGCCGCGTAGATGGTTCCGTTGGCGCCGATGGCGACGGAGGTAATCTCGCGGCGCGGAGCCTCGAAGAGCACGTAGCCCTTGCCCTGCGGATCGATGCGATAGACAGCCCGGAGCCATCGGAGCCGGCAATCAGATTGCCCTTCGCGTCCCACGCCAGAGTGCGGATATGCGCCTCGTCGCTCTTGAAGAACAGCTCCGGCGTTGCGCCGGGCTTGGCGGGATCGACGCGGTAGACGGCGCCGGGATTGCCGGTGGCGATGTAGAGCCGTCCGGCGGAGTCGAAGGTCAGATCCCAGATGTAGTGAGATTGACCGCTCGATTGAGCGTGGAGCCGGTTGGCTCTCGCCGCCGCGGTCGCGTCCACCTTGGCGGCGTCGAAACACCACCGTGGCGCTGGATTCGTCCTGTTTCGTCTGTCGCGTCGGGATTGAGCTTGTAGACCTTGCCGCTGGGCAGCGTGGCCGCATAGAGCGCGCCATCGGGGCCGAGGCACAAAGCCTGCACGCTCAGATCCTTGGTTTCAAAGAGCGTGAACGGCTTTTCGCCCTTGCGCACGGGCAGCCGCAGCACCGTGGCAGGCGAGCCGGTCCCGGCAAAGACTGGCCGACTTTTGTCGGCGCCAATGACCATACGAAAGTCGACGGCGTGGTGAGCAGCTCGGTCAGGCCCGGGCCCTGGCGCAGATGCCCGTCGCTCTCAATCGCGACACCGTCGGGCGTGCCCTTCTCAAACTCCTCCATCTGCGATTGCGTCCACAGGTGGGTGCCCTGGGCGGCGGCAGAGGAGGAGCCCGACATTAAGCCCGCGACAAAAGAAGCGGAAGCGCGAAAGAGGCGAGAGCGGAAAGTGGGCGATAAGAGGACGGGAAAGGCCAGACATTCTTCCGTTGAGTCTACTAGAGATTGGCCCGTGGGACCGATCCTCGAAGCGACTGCCAAGACGCCTCCCGGCCGGCTCGCGCCGCTCGGATTGAGTGATGGCGGTCTGCCGGTAAAGCCCAAATCGAGCGGCTACGCTCTGTGGACCGCGCCGGACGACTTGACGGGCATGGAGGCAGTTTTGATGCGCCTGCGCACAAACTTCATATGATAAATAGACGTTTGGTTTAATGAACACGACTTTCCCACAGCTTGCGTACTCTGGCTAACTTTTTCCACTGAGGTGTTGCCAGTCGTATTTTCGGAAGACTAGTATTCCGGTTAGTTTCATGAAGCCGCAACCACAGTCCCGCCTACGTTCCACTATGCATGCAGTTGTTCCCAAGTTCACAGAGCTTCATCAACCAGCGGCGCCTGACGGTTGGGGCGCACGCGGACGGAGTGTCTCGTCATGGCATGGTATGCCTACTGCATCGGTGAAAAACAAGCATTTCCTGAATTAGCCCGTCATCGTAAACCGGTTCCGATGGAATCGGTCCTTGGAGTCAGTGGCAATCAGGTTTTTCTTTATCCGGCCAGCGATCTCGCCGTGATCGTGAGCGAGCACAACCCCCAGGAAGCCCTCAACCAAAAATCGGGCGTGGATCACGCGCGGGTGATCGCCGACTGCTTTCAGCACTCCACGGTTCTTCCCTTCCGGTTCGGCACCGTCTTCAACGACGACGAGACGCTTGCGCAAGTCGATCCGCTCCAACCAGCGCCAGTTTCTCGGCAACATCGACAAGCTGCGCGGCAAGACCGAGATGCACCTGAAGATCTTTGTCGACGACTGCTGCGGCCGCGAGATTGAGAAGCACCTGGCCGGCGAAAGCGTTGGCCGGGAGTATCTGAGCAATCTGCGCGAGAACGCGTCGCGGGCGCGCGAGCGCCAGACCCGGGCGCGCGCCGTCAGCTTCCAGATGCACCGGCTCTTCCTGCCTCTCGACGAAGAGGTGAGCTGCCGGCTGACGGACAACGGCAAGATGATGCTGGATATCGCGCATCTGATCGACCGCAAGTGCGTGGAGCGCTACCAGAACAAATTCGCAACCACCAGCGCCATCATGCGCGAGTGCCAGATGCAGCTTTCGGGTCCGTGGCCGCCGTATCACTTTGTTCACAGGCTCACCCGTCCCGCCCATGCCCAGACGCCGGCAGCGGCCCCCGTACCCGCGCCGGCATCTGACTCGGTCGAAACCCCGGTAATGACCCTCATGGAGGCGACGCCGGCGTTCGTATAGGCCCTCAATCCCAGTCACCAGGCGAAAAAGCTCCAGCATTTGCTGGAGCTTTTTCGTTCCACCGTGCTTCCGGCTAGTGTTGTGACTGCATGATCTGGTAATGACCTTCGGACGAGCGCGGGTCTGGAGACCCCGCTACAGCCGGTCCCCCCCAAGAAACAAAGATCGTTTCTTGGGGACCCCGGTCCGGAGACCGGCGCTACAGGTTATCGCCGCGCGTAAGAAATGCGGGCTAATCTAGAAGCATGAACGATGCAAGAGAACGTGCGGGGCAGGATGCTGTCTTCGATCTCCTGGTGGTAGGGGCTGGGCCGACCGGGCTGGCCTCGGCCATCGAGGCACAAAAAGCCGGCTTTCGCGTGGTGCTGGTCGACAAGGGCTGCGTTTGCAATTCGCTCTTTCACTATCCCGCGCACATGACGTTCTTCACCACCTCCGAGTTGCTGGAAATCGGCGGCATTCCCTTCCCCAGCCCCAACGCCAAGCCAACGCGGAACGAGGCGCTCGAATACTATCGCCAGGTCGCTGCCTATTACCAACTGGACATTCTCCAATACCACCGCGTGGAGCGGGTCAGCGGCATCGATGGCGGTTTTACGGTGCAGACAACAGATCGCTTTGGACGTCACGGGGAGCTGAAGTCGCGCAAGCTCGCTCTTTCCATCGGCTACTACGATCTGCCTAACTGGATGGGCATTCCCGGCGAAACCCTGAGCAAGGTGCACCATTACTACCACGATCCGCATCCTTACTACGACATGGATGTTGCTGTGATCGGCGGCAAGAATTCCGCGGCCATTGCGGCGCTCGAATTGTGGCGCCACGGCGCGCGGGTCACGGTCGTTTACCGCGGCGCGGGAGTACAGCCGCACGTAAAGTACTGGATCAAGCCGGATATCGAAAACCGCATCAAGAATGGCGAAATCAAGGCCTATTTCCAAACGCGAGTTACTGAGATTACGCCCGATGCCATCGTGATGGAAACACCTGCCGGTATCGAGACCCTACCCAACGATTTCGTCTTTGCCATGACGGGCTACCATCCCGACTTCAGC
>CAWHNV010000034.1:0-8826 GCA_963830785.1 uncultured Acidobacteriota bacterium | reverse complement strand
AGCGCGGCTCAAGCCGATGCTGACAGATCGCGATTGATTGCCCAGCATGCGCAGGAGGGAGAACAGCAGGCGGACAGCGAAAAATTGGCCATGCGCGTGCAATTGGAAGCGCGACTCAATGAGATTCTCCAGACGCGCGACAGCGCACGGGGATTGATCGTCAGCATGTCCGATGTGCTCTTCGACACGGGGCAATACTCGTTGAAGCCCGGTGCGCGGGAGAAGCTGGCAAAGGTTGCCGGAATACTGATTGCATACCCATCGCTCAACATCGCGGTCGGAGGATACACAGACAATGTGGGTGGCGACGAGATGAATCAGAAGCTCTCAGAGAATCGCGCGGGGGCTGTTCGCGATTACCTCGTACAACAGGGCGTAGTAGCAGGCACAGTCAGCGCCACGGGCTTCGGCAATAGTTCGCCTGTAGCCTCGAACGATAACTCCGCTGGGCGGCAAGAGAACCGGAGAGTGGAACTGGTCGTATCCGGCGAAGCTATCGGAAGTCCCGCCAACTCAACGACTGGAAGCCTGCGCTAACTTCAACCACTATCCTCTGCGGCCTGAGAAAGGCCGCAGAGGATGCGAACAGAACGGCCGGTGCGGCAATGGCCCTTATCAAGAAAATTGATGTTGAAAAACATTTCGCAGCGCGGCGAGCCATGAGGCTGGGTAGGATAGGGTTCTTGAGCCAACCGGTTGCGGCCGGGGCCGTGCCCGCTGTAAAAGTCGCAGAGACTCCACGCTTGATCGACAATCGCACCCCGGAAAACCCATCTCCGAGCGTTTCTGCCATTGCGATTCCGATCGTGGCCGGTTCTGGCCGGAACCGGTTGCTCAGACCGCCGGGAAGCTGGCAAGAGTGAAAATCAACACGATATTCCTGCGCGATGAATGTGTCCTGCCAAGTCAATTCAATCTGCTCCAGGAGCCGTTTTCCAGAGGATGGGCAGAGGCAATCGGGACCGCAGCGTTCGAGTCGGATGCCGCAATCCGCGGCGTTGGCTGGCACTTTATGTGGCTGGCGGATTCGTACTCGTCGCAAGCGCTAGGCAGAACGGCAGAAGCTGCAATCCATCGGGCACTGGCTGGCGCGCTTCCTGGAGTGAACGAACGGTTCAATGCTGCCGAAGTGGATTCCATCCACGTTGCGAATTCTCCCGGCTTCCGTATAGCCAGAGTCACGGTCCAGGCTCGCCAGATACAGATTCAGGCATTGCTGAACTGAGCCGAGGCAACGCATCCGGATGCGATCGATCCATTCCGGAGTTTGGCTTCCAAATACAAGGCCCATCGGTATGAGCATTTTTGTTCCACAACCAGCACTGTTGCTCGCCCGCCCTTTGCATCACTCACTGATGCCGCATTGGCTCACGCACCTGGGAGCGCTGGGACTTTTCTCCGTGGCCATCGTCGACTCCTCCCCGATTCCGCTGCCTATTCCCGGTAGCACTGACCTTCTGCTGCTGTGGCTGGTAGCGTACGGTGGAGATCCCTGGCTGCTCGCGGCGTGTGCCATCGCAGGCAGCCTTGTGGGCGGATACTCCACCTGGCACCTCGGGCGCAGAGGGGGCGAAGTTGCATTGCGCCGCTATGTGCCGGCGCGTCTTCTCGGGCGAGTCGTCAGATGGGTGGAGCGTCACCGCATCCTCGCCGTGTTTCTTCCCGCAGTGCTTCCTCCGCCCATTCCGCTCTTGCCATTTGCGCTTGCCGCTGGCGCGCTGGGCGTCTCGCGCCGTCGCTTCCTGGTCGTCTACGGTGCGGCTCGAACCTTGCGCTACTCTCTCATTGGGTGGCTCGGCGTGGTCTACGGACGCCACGCCATCCGCATGTGGTCAGGGTCGTTCCAGAAGTGGTCGACTCCACTGATCTGTGTTTTCGTAACCCTGCTGCTGGCCTGCATATGCTTTGCAATCTGGAAAGTGAGTGGCCTTCGCAAAATCGATGCCGCCGACAGTCTTGCGCTGCGTAAATCAGCTCGGGAGTGCGCGACTCCCGATGCTGCCTGATCCCGTACCTCTCGCCTAATCAACAAGCGTCGCAATGCCGGCCGCGAACATGGATGCTGTTGTGATCGACACAAAAGATGGGGCGGGTGCTGCGACTACGCGTTTACTCTTGACTCGATCTTTTGCCGACGTTGACTCCACTTAAGGGCGCGGGGTTTGCGGTGGATTGACGTGACGGTTGGCTCCATCAACCGCATCTTGCACTTTGCCCACGGCATTTTGAAGCTTGCCCTTCACCTGCTGGGCAGCGCCCTTCACCTGGAGCGACGTATTGCCGGTTAAGTTGCCCACCTTGCGCTTGGCGCTTCCTACCACATCGTCGATCGTGCCATTCACTCGATTGCTATTCATTGTCCACCTCCGTGGATTCAACTTGTGTTGCTTCGTCGAACGCGTCAATGTGCATTTTCAACGCCTCAATCGAAGAGGATGAAACATCTTGTCTGCGCCAAATGGCTTGCAGCCAGCGTGACCTCAGAAATTGCACTGCAACCTCAGCGCTGGCCAGGAAAACTATGGCGTTCCACCGTTCGCAAAGACGGGCGGCGACTTATACTACGTCTTGCCGCCCGGGCCTTCGAGGCTCACTTCACCTTGTCCATCGCGCACTTCGTTTCCATTGAATAATTCTGCGGCCCTCCGCTGCGATCTGGTCTTATCGCCAACCTTCGGCAATGGGCCGTGATACCCATATCTTGGATCGAGAGTGTTATCAACCAGGCCTTGAAAGTCGTCGGAACCACGAAACCACGCGCCAGAGCCAATGAAGGCCCCGCCACGAAACCATTCCGGTCCGTAATAACCGTCGGGAGCGCAGTTGTGAGGGGCGTAGTCATAGTAACCATAGGGGCAATCGGGGGCACCTCCTACATAGGATTTGATCTGAGGCGCCGTTCTGGTTGCGCCAGGCGCTACGGCGAATGCAGCCAGAACCACTGGCCCAAGAAAATTGATTCCGTACATGAATTCTCCTCACATTCGCTGGGCCTTCAGTTGCCTATCCCAATCCCTTATGAGGGTAACGGCCCAAATCATGTGAGTCTGAGCAGATTCGACCACTTGCGGCGCAAAGAAATTGGATCGTGACAACAACGCTTTAAGCTGCGCAATTCATTTTGCGTTCTTAAAAGGAAGGATTCAGCCGGCGGCAAGAGGAGCGGCGCGAATTTAATTACCAGCTCTGTGGCAAGCTTTGAGCCCCGGAAGACAATTCTGCTTCGTCCTTAGAAATGGTCTCGTTCTTCCTCTGAGCGGAATAGCTCAGACACTGCCGCGCAAAGCCACTATTGTGAGAGTTACCTTGTGCGCCTCAGTGCGCGGGAATCAATTGACGCTGCCCATGGGTAGAAAAGGTGAAATCTATGAAAAAATTCATGACGTTAGTGGCATTGGTAGGTCTCGGCGTGGCAAGTACCGCCATGGCGGAGACTCGCGAAGATGTGCAGAACCGGCTCGACAATGCAACATTGGTGCTGCACCAGATTATGTCCGCACCGGATAAAGGCATTCCGGAAGAAGTGCTGGATCACGCCAAGTGCATTGCCATCGTTCCTCACATGATCAAGGCCGGCTTTGTGTTTGGCGGAGAGAATGGTAAGGGCATCGCCACTTGCCGCACCGCAAACGGCTGGAGCGCGCCTGCGTTCTTTGCCATCACCGGCGGAAGCTGGGGATTGCAGATCGGCGTCGAGGGCGTGGATCTGGTTATGATCTTCCAGGGCGACAGAGGCATGCAGCGCCTGGAGAACGCCAAGTTCCAGCTTGGAGCTGACGCTTCAGTGGCAGCCGGACCGGTAGGACGTCATGCTACTGCCGACACCGATTGGAAGCTGAATGTCGAAGTTCTGACCTACTCGCGTGCCAAGGGCGCATTTGCCGGACTGACGCTTACCGGCGCCGATGTTCGTCGCGATGACGATTCCATGGATGCATTCTACGGGCATGACGTCTCTTCACACAGCGTTCTGCGCGGCGAAGTAGCGACGCCTGCATCGGCCGAGCGGTTTATCAATGCCGTGAGAGATGCAAAGGCGCAGGCCATTGCTTCGAACTAATAGGCGTTCGTGAATCATCGCCCATCTTGTCGCTGAAACCAGGTTTGCTGTAAAAGACATCGTGGTTCCACTTGCCGGCCAAATGAGCTTCTTGATGTTTTCCGCGCTTGAGGCCGCAGTGGGAGTGACGGTCAGTACCGAGGTCTGGACTGCCGTTCCGCTGATGGTTACACTCACCGGATTCAGGCTGCATGAGGGCATGTCGCCAGCATTTGTCAACGTCGTGGTGACATTGCAGCTCAGGTTCACCGTTCCGGTGAACCCGTTTGTGCCTTCGATACTGATCGTTCCGGTATTCCCCGTGGTAGCTCCGGGTGTGACCGACATGGAAGTGGTCGCACCACTGCCAACGGTGAAGCTGGGCATTGGTGCGATGCTGAGGGAGACATCAGGGGATAGGGAGTGCTGCTGCCGCCGCCCGGTGAGGGATTGACCACCGTCACCGGAAGCTGCCGTACGGCATTCAACAGTGACGACGGGAACGTCACGCTCAGGCCCCCACCGCTCTCGTAAGTCGTAGCCTGCGCCGCGCCATTGATGTACACCACTGAGGCCGGAAAGAAATTGCTTCCTTCCACGCTCATCGTGATCGGCGATGTCCCGCCGATCGGGTATGAAGGGCTAAACAGGGCGGTGATGGTGGCGATTGGATAGGAGGCATAAGGAATGCCTGTCAGAGATGTGCTGATGGTGGGATTTACAGGATCGTTGCTCGACACTGAGAGCGTCCCGTTAAATGTTCCCGGCGCGGTGGGCGCAAACTCGACAAAGATCCAGCAGGATTGATGGGCGGGCAGAGAACTGGTGCAAGTTCCGCCCGGCGCCAGGACAAATCCGGTACTGACGGTTATCTGCGATAGATAGATGGTGAGCGGAACAGTGCCATTGTTATACAGCTGGATAAACTCGGCCGCGCTGGTTTGGCCTACAAGCTCCGGCGAAAAACCTAGCGTCTGTGTAACTCCGGGCGGTCCGAACCCCGCAGCCGGTTCTCCGCCGCTGCCGCCGAGCGGAATTGAAGTGGTGGTGATCGAGGCATTGGACGTGAATGTTAACTGTCCCGAATAGGCTTGCGCCGCAGTCGGCTCAAACTCCACGCTCACCGTGCATGAGCTGCCGACCGCCAGCGATCCTATGCAGCTGTTGCTGCCAGCTGGCACAGTGAATGCCGAATTGTTTGAGGCAACGGAACTGAATGTCAGAGACGCGCTGCCGCAATTCGTCACCTGCACGCTTTGCGATGACGTGGTTTGCGGTAACAGGTAGCCAAAAGAGAGTCCGTAGCTGGCCGATCCTCCCAGGCATAGCGTGCCGCTAGCCGTGCCTGGGTCGATCAGGGCTACATATGCATAGGTTGACGTACTGTATCCGGCGCCAGGCGTTGGAACCGTTCCGTCGTAAACCCCTGGCGTCGTATACATCCCATATTCTGCAGCCCCGGCTACATGCGCCCGATGATCGGCGTCAACCGCGATGCCGTTGGCGTAGCCCGGTGCGCTCCCGCCCAGGAAAGTCGAGAACTTCATCGTCTGCCCAGTGGGATCGAACTGATTGAGAACTGACGCGGGCTCGGAAATAGGGAAGGTGCCTTGAATCGGCTCGACTAGCGGAAACTGCGCATTTGAAGTCTGTGCCGCAAGCCAGATATCGCCATCAGGATCGAGAGCGAGTCCATTGATTTTGTAAGTCGAATCACCGATAACCGTGGAATAGACCAAAGCCGATCCGCTGGAGTTGAGTTCAGTAAGGAAGGCGCTGTCCTGACCAGAGTTTTGTTCGTAAGCATTCGGTGTGGTTGGATAG
This sequence comes from uncultured Acidobacteriota bacterium, assembly GCA_963830785.1. GTDB lineage: Bacteria > Acidobacteriota > Terriglobia > Terriglobales > Acidobacteriaceae > Telmatobacter. The sequence continues at coordinate 2,963 of CAWHNV010000034.1, read as the reverse complement.
CTGGCACCCGCATCATCGCCCGCGACAAACACATTTCCGTCGGACAAAACCGCAATCCCGGTTACAACATACGCATAATCCAGATAGGTCGAATAGATGAGGCTCGTCGCGTCCGGCGCGACCTCCGTTACAAATGGGGTTGCGTAAGGCATCGACCCGGCAATTTGATTCAGGTATGCGTTGCTCGAAATTGGCCATAGAGTTCCTGCTTGACCGGCGACGAACGCGTCACCGCCGGCATCGACGGCTATGGCGGAAGATCCAACTGGACCTCCGCCGCCATTTTGCGGATCGGCCGTTCCCAGCACCGCGCTGTAGATCAGAGTGCCGGCAGGGCTGAACTTGGCTAGAAACACATCGAAGGAATTGCGGTTGCCATCTACCGCAGCCTGATTCAAGGCGCCTGCCGTGGTGTAGAAACCGTCTCCCGTATCTCCGGTTACGTAAGCATTCCCGGATGAGTCCACAGCGACAGCCGTCGCATACGTCATCGTTGCCGGTGAAACCGAGGGCGGACTGCCTAGCATCGTCCCATAGTTCAGGGACGACCCATCCGCCGAAAGTGAAACCAGAAATCCTAGATATGCGTTGTTGGGCGGAGCAATCGGCTGCCCGTTCTTGGTCGGAAAGTCCGATGCGCCCGTCCAACCGGATACCAGCACGTTCCCATTACCGTCGACAGCAATGCCTGTGGGTTGGGCAAAGCTATTGCCGCCGAGTACGGTCGAGTAAATGAGATTCGTACCATCCGCGCTCAGCTTGCTGATGAACGTCACCGTTGAATTCGTCGTGCAGTTTGTGCATCCGGAAAATGCATTCGCCGTAACCGGAAACCCGAGAGCGGCAAATCCCGCCACATAGTTGTCGCCGCTGGCATCGGTAGCAATCAGATTCGCATCCTGCGCCAGTGGAGAAAGGTAAGTGGAAAAGGAAAGTACAGGATCGATCACCAGCTTTTGCGTGCGATCATAACTGCCCAGGCGAAAGCGCACCGTTCCGTCTTTATCCACCGAAAACGCGGCATTCACGTTGCTGCGCACGCCCGCAACGATCTGGTAGGCGGCGGGTCGCTCGAAGGTGATTGCTCCATCCACCAGCTCGATCCGCAAATCGCCATTCTCACCCAGCGTCAGGTTCTCATCACCGTCCAGGCGAAAGGCAATGCGGTTGGGATCGGCTCCGGGCTGCACCTCGAAATCGCGCTCCAGCACCCCGTCGTTGCCGTAAAACACCAGATCGGTTCCCGGGTAAATCTGGCTGTAGCGCACCTCTGTATAGTTGGGGACCCCGCGCTGCCAGCGGCCCGGATCGTTGCCCAGCAGATAGTTGGTGTGCCCCTGGAGCACGCCGCCGCCGGCAATCGCAGCATCATCGCGCGCGCCCACCAACCGCATCCTCACCTGCGAGACAGCCTCTGTGCGGCCCAACAGTCTCAGGCGAATGCCGTCTTTTTGAAACTCGCCCTCCAGCGTGCCTTCGCGCAGCAGATACCGGACATCCGCGGGGGCCTGTCCCCGGTTCGGTTCAAAGACCAGCGGTATCTTGGCTGTAAACGACTGTGCAGCAAACCCTCGCGTGGAACCACCGAGGATAACCGCAAGTAGAAATAGCAAGCAACCAGTTCGACTAAAATGGCGCACTCGAAGACTCCCAGCGAGACTTAATAAACTCCAACACTATACACCGCTCCATGCAATCTGGATAAAAGGCGGTCATGGCCGTCTGAGACTGCATCTTCGATGGCGCATCAATTGGCTAAATCCCTGCCATCCCAGTGATGTCGGTGTCGATGGTGTCGAAGTTCCTGTGGCGAGATCAGTAGCACAGAAAGATCGCAGCGACGGACCGCAATTGCGATTCAGACAGAAGAAGGCAGGCTTGCACATGCGCACATTCCGAATGCTAACCTTAATTTGAATACTTGGATGTCCTTAATTCCAGAAATCTACAGATTCTGGAAGGGCTACAACTTTTGCAATCCACCCATAAAATGGCCGCTCGGCCATCTTATGGTCGTCACGACATAAATATCGATTTCAAGAAGGCATGATGCGCATCGGGATTACGTGTTACCCCACTTACGGAGGCTCCGGAGTTGTCGCGACGGAGTTGGGCATTGAGCTTGCTGCTCTAGGCCACGAGATTCACTTCATCTCTTACTCACAGCCTTTCCGGCTGAGCGGACGCGACGACGGCATCTACTATCACGAGGTTCCTGTCTCCAGTTACCCGCTCTTCGAGTTTCCGCCGTACGATCTGGCCTTGGCCTCGCGCATGTCCGAGGTGGCCGAATATTACGGGCTCGATCTGCTGCATGTGCACTACGCGATACCGCACTCGGTTTCGGCGCTGCTGGCGCGGCAGATGCTGGCGGGGCGTGGCCGCCATCTGCCCTTCGTGACCACCCTGCACGGCACCGACATTACGCTGGTCGGACTCGACCGCAGCTATCTGCCCATCACGCGTTACGCTATCCAGGAAAGTGACGGCGTTACCAGTATCTCCAACTACCTGCGCGAGAGGACGATCGAGGACTTCGACGTCACGCGGCCCATTGAGACCATTACGAATTTTGTGAATTGTGATGTGTATACACCTATCGAGGATTCAGCCCAAAAGGAAAAGGCGTGCGAACGCCATCGCCTCGCTGCCCCCGACGAGCCGATCCTGATGCACCTTTCGAATTTCCGTCCCGTGAAGCGCGTGGGCGACGTGGTAAAGATTTTTGCGCGCGTGGCTCAGGAACGCACGGCGCAACTGGTGCTGGTGGGCGACGGGCCGGACCGCTCTTCAGCGGAATGGCTGGCGCACGATCTCGGAATTCACAGCCGCGTACATTTCCTGGGCAAGCAGGAGCGCGTGAGCGAGCTGCTCGCGCTGGCCGACTTGTTTCTGATGCCAAGCGAGCTGGAGTCGTTTGGCTTGGCTGCGCTTGAAGCCATGGCCTGCAAGGTTCCCACCAT
>CAWHNV010000033.1:0-20869 GCA_963830785.1 uncultured Acidobacteriota bacterium | reverse complement strand
TGCGACGCGCGCACGGGCCGCAAGGCCTGCGTCCATTTCAATTGCGGTCACTTTGCCATGCGGGCCGGTGAGTTCGGCGAGAATGGCGGTGTAGTAACCCGTGCCACAGCCGAGATGGAGAATGCGATCGCCCGGGCGGATACGGAGCCGGTCGAGGTGGATGGCCCAGAGGCTCGGCTGGCCGTTGTTCAGGCGCTTCGATTCGTCGAGCACGATGAGCGCGTCACGGTACACGTGGGTGGGGTCGGCGTCCTGGGTGAACCAGCTGGTGCCGCTGCCTTGAATCAACCATGGGCCGGGACCCACGAAGCGCTCGCGCGGCACGGTTGCGAAGGCAGCGAGGAGGTCTGGCGAGGAGATGCCGTTGAGGCGACATAACTCCTCGGCATAGAAGCGCCGCGCGGATTCGATGGAGACGGCCATGCGGAGTCAGGAGACTGGCGGTACACGGCAAATTATAGGCGCGCCAAAGGCGACGGCGGCGAACTGCGAGCGGGCAGTGGAGTGGCCTCTGATCGCTTGCGAGAGTAACGTTAACGCGAATGATTACGAGTTTGCCAGTACAAAGGCGGATTCGATACAAAGGGGAGTGCCTTTCCAGAGGGGACAGATAGATCACTGAAAAAAGGCAGGTCTGGGAGCCGGCGTCTCTGTGCGGAGAGCCGAGCAGAAGGAGAAGTGTACTTTGAGTTTTTCCGTCGCGCCAAGCGATACACAAGGCCAGGGGCCACGAAAGCCAGGACAAGGAAATTCGCCATCGCAGCATGAAGACATTGAAGCTCCGCTGATTCCCGCGGGGCGGTTGCTGCCGTTTCTCGTGGTCACGGTGCTGTTTTTCCTGTGGGCGATTCCCAACAATCTGAACGACATTCTGATCCGGCAGTTCATGAAGTCGTTCAACATTAACCGGTCGAGCGCGGCGGGAATCCAGATCTGGTTTTACCTTGGGTATTTTCTGCTGGCGATTCCGGCGGGACAGTTGATGCGGCGCTTCGGGTACAAGATGGGTATTGTGACCGGCCTGGTGCCTGCTGGGCAGCGGGTGCTGGCTGTTCTGTCCGGCGGCACAGGCGGAGCTTTACCCGTTCTTTCTTGTCGGCGCAGTTTGTGATCGCGAGTGGATTATCGTTTCTCGAGACGGGATCGAATTCCTTTATTGCGCAACTGGGGCCGACGGCTTCGAGCGAGCGACGGCTGAATCTGTCGCAGGCGTTCAATCCGCTGGGGTCGATTACGGCGGGGCTGATGGGGACGGTATTCATCTTCTCCGGCGTGGAGCTGAGCGGACGCGGAGACGGCGGCGAAGCAGGCGGCGGGAACGTATCAGGCGTATCTGCACTCGGAGACGCTGCGCGTGGTTACGACGTACGTGGTGCTGGGCTGCTGTCGCGTTTTTCTGGGCGCTGCTGGTCCTGCTGACGAAGTTTCCGGATCTGGGAGCTGAAGACACTTCGCGAGAAGATCGCCGGTCCGGCGAGAGCATGTACGGCTGCTGGCAGCGGCACTTTGTGCTGGCGGTGCTGGCGCAGTTTCTTTACGTGGGCGCGCAGGTGGGCACGTGGAGCTACTTCATCCCCTATGTAGAGTCGGCGACCGGGGTGGGCGACAAGGCCGCGGGCTACATGCTGACCGGGACGCTGGCGGCGTTTGCCGTGGGGCGGTTCAGCTCGGCGTGGCTGATGAAGCATTTCCACGCGCGGCTCGATGCTTGGGCTTTACTCCGTGATGAATGTGGCGCTGGGATTGGTGGCGGTGGTGCAGCCGGGTTGGGTGGGCGTGGGCTGCCTGCTGACGACCAGTCTTGTTCATGTCGATCATGTTCCCGACGATTTTTGCACTGGGGTTGAAGGGCATGGGCGAGAAGACGAAGACGGCGGGATCGCTGCTGGTGATGGCGATTCTGGGCGGAGCGGCGCTGACGAAAGCTGATGGGAATGCTTGCCGATTGCTGACGGCGTACCTGGTGCCGGTGGCTTGCTTCATCGGCGTGGCGCTTTATGCGTGGTTGTTCGCGGAGGCAAAAGAGCGGCGAGGCAGCAGCGTAGATGGACAGCGAGCCGGCGAGTCGGCAAGGCAGCAAGTCAGCGAAGAGGCCCTTGCGCAGGGCCTTTCTGTTTTTGGAGAACCTATTCGGCGATGACTGGATTGGTGAGGGAGCCGAGGCCTTCGACGGTGACGGTGACGGTTTCGCCGGGTTGGAGCCAGCGCTTGGGGGTGCGGCCGATGCCGACGCCGGAGGGCGTGCCGGTGGAGACGATGTCGCCGGGCAGCAGCGGCGTGATGGACGAAATGTATTCGATGAGCTCGGGAATCTTGAAGATCAGTTCGCGGGTATTCGAGTTTTGCAGTAGTCTCGCCGTCGATGCTGAGAGACGATGGCGAGCGAGTGCGGGTCGGGGATTTCGTCGGCGGTGACGATGGCGGGGCCCATGGGGCAGAAGGTGGGGAAGCTCTTGGCCAGGGACCACTGCGTGGTGGCGCGCTGCACGTCGCGGGCGCTGACGTCGTTGACGATGGTGTAGCCGTAGACGTGTTCGCGCCACTCGTCGGCGGGAATGCGATAGCCGCCTTTGCCGATGACGAAGGCGAGTTCGGCTTCGTAGTCGGGCTCGGTGGAGTTTTTGGGCAGCACGATGGGGTCGCCGGGGCCGATGATGGCGGTGGGCAGCTTGAAGAAGACGACGGGCGTGGTGGGGATCGCCATGTTGGACTCGGTGGCGTGGTCGCGGTAGTTGAGGCCGATGGCGAAGATGCGCGGTGGGTTGGCGAGCGGCGCGTGCAGGCGGACTTCGTCTGAGCTTGTGGCCGGGATAATTGTTCCCGGGTTGATCGATGGCGGTGAGTGCCGGCGGTGATTACGGCGAGGGTGTCGTCGAATAGGTTCCGCGGCCGCTGAGAGTCGATGACGAGGCTGCTTCATGTCACGCCAGAGAGCGCGGCACGGATTCGCCGTCAGCGGCGGAAAATGAGACGAGTTTGCATGTATCAGCCTCCGAGTGCGAAATATCTGATAGCGAGCGGTTGGATCGGATCAGGCGGCGGTCCAGCCGCCGTCGATGGTGAATAGCGAGCCGGTGACGAAGGCGGCTTCGTCTGAGGCGAGATAGCGAACGGTGGAGGCGACCTCCTCCGGCTGGCCGAGGCGGCCGACGGGCTGGCGGGCGCGGAGTTCGGCGCGCATCTCTTCCTTGTTGTGCTTGTGGAACTTTTCGAGATAGCCCTCGACAAAGGGCGTTTGCACGGTGCCGGGGCAGACGGCGTTGACGCGCAGCGTCTTGGGATACTCGACGGCGAGCTGGCGCGTCATGGCGACGATGGCGCCCTTGCTGGTGCAGTAGGCGAAGCGCTGCTTGATGCCGACCAGTCCGGAGACGGAGGCGACGTTGACGATGGCGCCGACGGGCCTCATGACGCTCGTGCGCGGCGAGCAGAAGCGGCAAGAAACGCGCGCGTGACGAGGTAGACGGAGCGGACATTGACGTTCATCAGGCGGTCGAAGTCTTCGGGCTCGGTGGTTTCAATGGAGCCGACGTGGCCGATGCCGGCGTTGTTGACGAGAATGTCGAGGCGATTCGAGTTGCGCGACGGCTGCGGCGATGGATTCGGGGCTGGTGACGTCGAGATGCAGTGCGCGGGCCGAGGGAAGTTTGGCCGCGAGGGCTTCGGCGGCGGGGAAATTGATGTCGGCGATCCAGACGTCCGCGCCGGCGCGCGCGAGTTCCTTCGCGGTGGCTTCGCCGATGCCGCTGGCGCCGCCGGTGACGAGGGCGATGCGGTGGTCGAGGCGGAATGGGTCTGCATGAGGCGGCATTTTTGTAAGTGCGTTAGCTCTTGCGCGCGTCGGCAATCGCCTTCAGGTACGCGCGGGCAGTTTCGGTGATGGTTTCAGGGTGACCCGCGTCGATAGCGGCGAGATTGACGAGGTCGCTGCCTACGCCGAGGGCGCGCGCGCCGGCCTTGATGAAGCTTTCGGCGGTCTGCAACGTGACGCCGCCGGTGGGAATGAGCTTGAGATGCGGAAAGGGCGCGAGCAGGGACTTCAAATAGCTTGCACCGCCGACTGCGGAACAGGGAAAGATCTTCACGTAATCGGCGCCGGCGTTCCATGCGGTGATGGCCTCAGTGGGGGTGAGCGAGCCGGGGCAGGAAACTTTTTTATTGGCTTTGGTCACACGGATTACTTCAGGGTGCAGGCTGGGACTGACGACGAACTCCGCGCCGGCATCGATGGTGGCCTGGGCCTGATCGGCTGTCGTGACGGTACCGGAGCCGAGCAAGAGCTTCGCGCCGTACTCCTTGTTGAGTTCCCTCAGCAGATCGACAGCGTTCGGAACGGTCATAGTGACTTCAACGACAGTGACGCCGCCGGCGATCATGGCGTCGACTACGGCGCGGCCCTGAGCAACGCTCTTGGCGCGCAGAACGGGAATTAGGCCGACGCGCTCGATGATTTGCTGCGTGGTTTCGGACATTGGTTCCTTTCAGCCCTGCTAGCGGCGCTAGCGGTGTTAGCGGAGTTAAAAAGACCGCGATTCAGCAAGCTAGCAAGATCCGCTACCTAGCGTGCGATGCGCGCTGAGCCGCCTTTCATGATGCGTTCGACTTCTGCAAGTGTGGCCATGCTGGTGTCGCCGGGGGTGGTCATAGCAAGAGCGCCGTGCGCCACGCCGCATTTGACCGCCCATTCGATGCCTTTGCCGGCGAGCATGCCGTAGATGAGGCCGGAAGCGAAGCTATCGCCGCCGCCCACGCGGTCGTAGATGTCGATTTCGCGCTGCGGAACGTGAACAATTTTATCGTCGTAAAGCGCGATCGCGCCCCAGGCGTTGCGGCTGGCGGTTTGCGCAGTGCGCAGGGTGCTGGCCACGAGCTTGAGGTTGGGATACGCGGCTGCAACCTCGCGCAGCATCTCTTCGTATCCGGCGATGGGCAACTCGGCGAAGTCCTCGCCGACGCCTTTGATGGCGATGCCGAGCATGGCGGAGAAATCCTCTTCGTTGCCGAGCAGGACATCGACCTTGCTGACGATTTCGCGATTGACCTCCTGCGCCTTGGCCTTGCCGCCGATGGATTTCCAGAGCGAGTCGCGGAAGTTGAGGTCGTAGGAGATGGGCGTTCCATACTTTCGCGCGGCATCCATGGCTTCCTCGGCAACTGCGGCGGTGGATGCGGAAAGCGCGGCGAAGATGCCGCCGGTATGAAGCCAGCGCGCGCCATTTGCAGGGCCGAAGATCGACTCCCAATCGAAATCGCCGGGCTTGACTTGGCTGATGGCAGTGTGGCCGCGGTCAGAACAGCCGGACGCAGCGCGCACGCCGAAACCCCGCTCAGTAAAGTTGAGACCGTTGCGCACGGTGCGGCCGACGCCGTCGTAAGGGATCCATCGGATGAGCGAAGTGTCGACGCCGCCCTGCAAAATAAAGTCTTCGACGAGGCGACCGACGGGGTTGTCGGCGAGCGCCGTAGCTACGGCAGCGCGCAGTCCGAAGCAGCGGCACAGGCCGCGCGCCACGTTGTATTCACCGCCACCCTCCCACGCCTGGAAATGGCGCGCGGTGTGAATGCGCATGTCGCCGGGATCGAGGCGAAGCATGACTTCGCCCAGGCTGAGGCAGTCCCAGCGGCGGCTGGAATCGGGAATTAAGAGTGGATTCATGGTCACACAATACTTTAGCGCAGGAGGGTTGGTGCGGTCAGTGGGCGAATTCACGCGAGACCGTAGCTATACGGATCGTTTAGGCTAGAACTCGACTTCGTACTTTCCTGACCGGATCGCGACCGGCGCGGGCGAGGACGTCCGCACTACAGCCGGTCTGCCACCCCAAGAAACAAAGATCATTTCTTGGGGACCCCGGTCGGAAGACCGGCGCTACAATTTCACGGGAGACTGGCGCTACGGTTTTGCAGGAGGATGCAATTGACAGGTCTGCAAGTTTTTGATTTGAGTGGGCGCGTTGCGGTGGTGATTGGCGGGACAACCGGCCTGGGCCGCGAGATCGCGCTGGGCTTTGCGGCGGCCGGGGCGGACGTGGTGGCTACCTCGCGGCGGCAGGAACCGGTCAATGCGATCGCAGCGGAGATTGAGGCGCTGGGCCGCCGCACATTGCGCATTACGAGCGACGTGCTGGACCGCAGTTCCATTCAGCGCGTGCACGATGCTGTGATTGAGACGTTCGGTAAAGTGGACATCCTGGTGAACGGCGCCGGCACGACAAAGAAGATGCCGACGCTCGAAGCGGACGAGGCTGACTGGTCGCAGATTATCGAGACCAATCTGACGGGAACTTTGCGCGCGTGCCAGATTTTCGGGCGCACCATGGCGAGCGCGCACTATGGTCGCATCATTAATATTGCGTCGATGACGGCGTTTCGCGGTTTCTACCAGGTGGCTCCGTATGCGGCGAGCAAAAGCGCAGTGGTTTCGATGACCAAGACGCTGGCGATTGAGCTGGCCGAGTTGGGTGTGAACGTGAATGCGCTTGCGCCAGGCCTGTTTCCGACCGATATGAGTTTGCCGCTGGTTGAAGGCACGCCGCGCGGCGAAGAGATTCTGATGCGCACGCCGATGCACCGGTTTGGAAAAGGGCGCGAGATTGTCGGGCCTGCGATTTTTCTGGCATCGGAGGCCGCGGCGTTCGTCACCGGCGAAGTGATTGTGGTGGATGGTGGATACCTGGCGAGCGGCGTGAACTGCTGAAAGGCAGGGACTAAGGGACTAGGGACCAGGGACTGAGGGAGCGAGCAAGCAATGACAGAAACACGAAAGTTGCGCATGGGCATGGTGGGCGGAGGGCCAGGGGCCTTCATCGGTCCGGTGCATCGCATTGCCGCGGAATTGGACGGAAGAATTGAGCTGGTTGCGGGCGCGTTTTCGCAGTCGGCGGAGCGATCGCGGGAGGCGGGCGTGCGTTTTCACACCGATCCCGCGCGCGCCTATGCGAACTATCGCGAAATGATCGAGTCCGAGCGCAAGCGTTCAGACGGAATCGACTTTGTGGCGATAGTAACGCCGAATCATGTGCATTTGCCCGTGGCGCTGGCGGCTCTTGAAGCGGGCATTCCCGTGATAAGCGACAAGCCGGCGACCGCGACCTATGAGGAAGCGCTCGAGCTGGAGGCTGCGGTTAAAAAGAGCGGCCTGCCGTATGGACTGACGCACACCTACGCGGGTTACGCGATGGTGCGCGAGGCGCGGGCGATGTGCGCGGCGGGCAAGCTGGGAGCGATTCGCAAAGTTGCGGTGGAGTATTTTCAGGGCTGGCTGAGTGGACCGCTCGAGACCACTGGACACAAGCAAGCTGCGTGGCGCGCCGATCCCGCGCAGAGCGGCGCCGGCGGAGCCATCGGCGACATCGGCACGCACGCGTTTCACCTGCTCGAATACATCAGCGGGTTGAAAGTGACGGCGATCAACGCGACTTTGCGCATGGTTGTGCCGGGACGCAGACTCGACGACGATTGCAATGCGTTTCTGCGCATGAGCAACGGCGCTGCGGGCACACTGGCCTGCTCGCAGGTGGCCGCGGGCGAGATGAACGAACTGCATCTGCGTATCTACGGCGAGCTGGGCTCGCTCTCGTGGCGGCAGCAGGATCCGAACCGGCTGATTGTGAAATGGCTCGACAGGCCGGAGGAGATTCATCACGCGGCGATGAATTATCTCAGTGCCGATGCGAGGGCAGTGGCGCGCGTGCCGGCGGGGCATCCCGAAGGGTATCTCGAAGCCTTCGCCGTGCTTTATCGCGAGTTCGCCGACGCGCTTCTGGCGTGGAAGCAGGGACAGACGAATCCGTTGCCGGCCACGCTGCCCGGGATTGAAGCGGGCGTGCGCGGTATGCGCTTTATCGAGCGCGCGATTGAGAGCAACCATAAAGAAGGCTGGGTGGAGTTCTAAATGCAGCTGTCAGCTCTCAGCTTTCAGCTCTTAGCTTCGCAGTGCTCTCTCCGTTTGGGAGAATGAACCACACATGCGATATCGTGCAATGATTGCCGCTATCGGCCTCGTATTGGGCGCCGCGACAGTGCTTGCGCAAAACGCCAGTGTCCCGCCGACGGCTACTCAGGAAGTGCCAACTGCTCCGGCGCCGTGGAGCTCACCGAATGGCGGCGAACCTGAGTTCGAGGTTGCGACAGTCAAACCGAGCGATCCGGCGAAGTGCTGCGCTCGAGGTTGGTCAATGAATGGCAGGCGCTTCTTCACCATTAATATGAATCTCAAGTACCTGATCCAGTGGGCGTGGGGTTTACAAGCGAAGCAAGTCACGGGCGGTCCGCCCTGGATGGATGATGCACGCTTCGACATCAACGGCGAGATCGATGGCGATGGCGTTCCGAACCAACACCAGTGGAAGATCGCTGTACAGAAGCTCCTGATTGAGCGGTTTCAGCTTCAGATCCATCACGAGAAGCAGGAAATGCCGGCGTTCGTGCTAACCATCGCAAAAGGAGGGCCCAAACTTGCACCGGGTGACGGCAATGTGAAAGCCCGCCAGTTTATGGCCCTCGGTGGCGCGCCCGGGCAGACGATGTACGGGAACGGTGTGAACGCGTCCATCGGCGATTTCATTGGCGAGTTGCAGCGCATTGTGATGAATAGGCCCATTGTTGACGAGACCGGACTGACGGGAGTCTACAACATAAAGATTTCATTCACGCGCGAGGAGCCGGATGCTTTGGGCATGACGGAGTTGCCGGACACGGCCGCGCCCAATCTTTTGGAGGCATTGCCGCAACAGCTGGGGCTGAAACTTGAAGGAAAGAAGACGCCGGTGGATGTGATCGTGGTCGACCGTGCGGAGTTACCGGCAGCGAACTAAATAGGAACTCATCTTTGGTTGTTTGTGGCACGGCCAAAGCCGTGCCCTTTCAAAACATTTTCAAACCGGCCCACTACCTCCCGCGCAAGAAACTCATTGTGGCTGCTATACTTCACTGCAATTTGAATATCTAAATTCTCTGCGAGATGACGATGCAAATGCGTTGGCCTATTTTGATTGTGCTGGGAGCTATGTGCGGTGCGATGCATGCGCAAGCCATGAAGCATCCCGGTGTGCTGGTGAGCGGGGAGCAACTGAATTTCATCAGACAGCAGGTGCAGGAGAAGAAGGAGCCGGTTTATAGCGAATTTTTGAAGGCTGTGGCGAGTCCACTGGCCGCGTTCGACTACAAGCTGATGGGACCGCCGGCGACGGGAATCATTGATTGCGGTCCATACTCGCATCCCGATAACGGCTGCCACGCTGAGGATACCGATGCCAGCGCGGCGTATCTGCAGGCGGTGTTGTGGTGGATCATTGGGGATCATCGCTACGCGGATAATTCCATCCGCATTATGAATACTTATGCGCGGCAACTGAAGGGATACACCGGCAGTAATACTCCCTTGCAGGCGGCGTGGAGCTCGGAGACGTTTCCACGCGCGGCGGAGATCATCCGCTATAGCGACGCCGGATGGAAGCGCGAAGATATTCAGGCGTTCAGCACCATGCTTACCCAGGTGATTCTGCCGCACATTCATGAGGGCGCACCCCGGTCGAATGGAAACTGGGAACTGAGTATGATCGATGGCATGATGGGCATTGCGGTGTTCACCGACGACCGCGCGCTGCTGGACCATGCAGAAGGGATGTGGCGGAAGCGCGTGCCCACTTATTTCTATAACGCCAAGTTGGATGGCGATCATCCGCGAACGCCGGATCCGTCGGTGCATCAGAGTTGGTTCGGGCAGACCACGTTCGACGAAAGCACGAACGGCATCGCGGCGGAGACGTGCCGGGATCTTGGCCACACGGGTTACTCCATCGCCGCAACCATGGGGGCCGCGGAAACCGCGCATATCCAGGGAGACAAATTGTATGAGAGCGAAGAGCAGCGGCTCATCGGGGTGCTGGAGTTTCACGCGCATCTGCTGCTGAGAAAAGAGCCGGCTCCGACGACGGTATGCGGGGGCAAGGTGCACTACGCCGAGGGATACACATTTGCAATCGGATATAACGAGTACCACAATCGCTTAGGGCAATCGCTGCCGGAGACGCGCGAGTGGCTCGATCATCTTCTGAGCGTGCCGAATCCGGTGGACATTCATATGATGACTTTCGAATTGCTCACCCATGGCGAAGACGCGAAGAGCAAGAGCACCGATCTTGTCGCGACGCCTTCGGCCGCGGCGCATTGAGGAGCGATGGATGAAGACGATACAGGGGCCGGCAATTTTTCTGGCGCAGTTTGCCGGCGATCAGCCGCCGTACGACACATTGGAAGGCATGGCGGGTTGGGCAGCAAAACACGGTTACATGGGCATCCAGATTCCGAGCTGGGATCGGAGACTGTTCAATCTGGAGCGCGCTGCTGAAAGCAAGGCGTATTGCGACGAGGTGAAGGGGATTGCGGCACGCGCCGGGCTCGCGGTGACGGAGCTCTCTACACATCTTCAAGGGCAGTTGGTGGCGAGTCATCCGGCCTTCGACACGCTGCTCGATGGCTTTGCGCCGCCGGAGCTTGCGGGGAATGCGAAGGGCAAGTCCGCGTGGGCGGTACAGCAACTGCTTTGGGCGGCGAAGGCAAGCCGTAACCTGGGACTTACAGCTCATGCGACGTTCTCGGGCGCACTGGCGTGGCCCTTCTTTTATCCCTGGCCGCAGCGGCCTGCGGGGCTTATTGACGAGGCTTTCAAGGAACTTGCGTCGCGCTGGCTGCCGATTCTGAATGCATTCGACGAGGCCGGAGTGGATGCGTGCTTTGAGTTGCATCCGGGCGAAGATTTGCATGACGGCGCAACTTTCGAGCGGTTTCTCGCTGCAGTGGGCGATCATCCGCGCGCATGCATTCTCTACGATCCCAGTCACATGGTGCTGCAGCAGATGGATTATCTGGCCTTTCTCGATCTTTATCACGAGCGCGTGCGCGCGTTTCACGTGAAGGACGCGGAGTTCCGGCCGAGCGGACGCGCGGGCGTTTATGGCGGTTATCAGAATTGGATTGACCGGCCGGGACGGTTCCGCTCGCTGGGCGACGGGCAGATCGATTTCCGGCAGGTGTTCAGCAAGATGGCACAGTACGACTATCCGGGATGGGCCGTGGTGGAGTGGGAGTGCTGCATTAAGCATCCTGAGGTGGGCGCGGCCGAGGGCGCGAAATTTGTGCGCGAACATATCGTGCGTGTGACGGATCGCGCGTTTGACGACTTCGCAGGCAGCGGCGCGGATGCGCAGCGGAATCGGAAAATTTTAGGGCTTTAGTGTGGCGCGCCGGAAGTTCATCGAAAAACAAATGCAGGTCCTTCGACTCGTTTTTGTGCGAAAGCGCACCAAAGCTCGCTCCGTATGACAATCGAGATTTGTCGCTCAGGATGACAGCTCCAAGGGCGACGGTTCATGGCCCGGCGCGACGATGCCATATTTCCGATCGAGAAACTCCTGCAGCGCATCGGGAAGCAGCGCGGCCAGCTCCTGCCAGGTGAGCACCTTCAGGCGAGTGCGCAGTTCGGCGCTCTTCACGGCGGCCATCACCTCGAACCACTCTTCGCGCAGATCGGGACGGCGCTCGTCGTGAATGACGCAGAAGCTCGAACCCGCGGCATGTGCAGCCAGCACGTTGCGGATCAGTTGATAGCCGGCGTAACCCTCTTCGCCAGGTGGGCGAAAGCTGGCTTCGACGGGAGAAAAAAGCGCGGGATCGCCGACGATACTTTCCAGTTCCTGCGATGCGTTCTCAGGGAATTCGCTGGCCCGCATCCAACGCGAAGTGGCGATCTCGGTGCGCGGCAGTCGATCGCGGTCGAAGACTGCGTCGAAATCGCGGTAGGATTCGACGATCGCTGCGGAACGTGATTGAAAGTCGGCCTCGGTCAATTTCGCTTCCACGAGCAGCGAGCCGAAGCGCAGATCGACTTCAGTGCGATCGAATCGCCCGTTGGCGAGCGGAACGCGAGCCTTCCATCCAAAGATCAGCTCTGCTTCGTCGCCAACGCCGAGCATGGCATGGACCGCCGGTGACTCCGCGACGCCGGGCGTGCAGAAGACGTTCATCAGCAGAGCGTCGGAGCTCATGGAGGAGTCGAGTTCGCGCCAGCGCCGGGCGGTATCGGATTGGGGCTTGGGCAGCGAGCGGGCCGCCTGGGCGTGAATTTTGTCGAAGCGGCGCATCCATTCGGGCCGCGCGAGGATGGCCGCGTAGGCCGCGTCAAAAAAATTGCCGTGCCGGGCGCCGTCCGGCTCGTACACGATGACCGGGGCGCTGCCATAGCTTTCGACATGCGCGCGCCCGCGCGCATAGCCGCGATTGCGCCGCGTCAACTCCCAGCGAAGCTGCGTTGCATACAAACCTGCAGAAATCACGTCAGCACGGGCATGTCGGCTACGCCAGCCACGCCGAAGACGCGCCGGTAGCGCTCGACTTCTTTCGCGTTGCCCAGTGCCTTGGACTCGTTGTCGGATAGTTTGACTGCCGGACGGCCGTCGACTTCAGTGAGTTTGCAGACCAAGCCGACGGGATTAAAGGTGTCGTTGCCCTGAGGATTGCAATTGCGGAAATCGTTGGTGAGCAGCGTGCCCCAGCCTGCACTAAAGCGGATGCGGCGGTTGGGAACCCAGCGGCCGGTGTCGAGAAAGTCGCTTGCGGAGCGAAAACCGTCGGCCGCGACGCCGTTGCGAATGGTTCCGGCGAAGTAGGCGTGTTGGGCAAGGATTTGCTCTACGTCGAGAGCGTCGCTTGAGATCAGGCGCTTCTGGCGCGGATCGCGCCCGTGGCGCTCCAACCAGGCAATGTATTCGTCGCCGGCCACGTAAGCATCCTTGCTGTCGATACGCTGGCCGGTCCAGTTGGCAACCCAGCCAGGTGCATCGCGCAAGAATTGCGTGGTGCCGAAGGTATCGGGGAGAAGAATCAGCAACTCGCCCTGGTAGCTTTGCTGCCACAGCTCCAGCAGGCGGTATTGCGCGGTGCGCAACTCTTCGTCATCGCGGGCCAGCGCGGCCATGGCCATAGGCAGCTCGTGACCATTGGTGCCGATGGCTTCAAGATCGTGCTTGTAAGCAAGGAACGCATTGGAAGTTCCGGTAAACCCTGCGCCGATGGTATCGCTGATGGCGTTCACGACGTACTCATGCCAGAGAAAGCTGTGCCTGCGGCGTGTGCCGAAATCGCTGATGCTCAGATCGGGAACTCCGCGCAGGCGTTCCAGCTTTTCCCAGAGCCGGGTTTTGGCTCGCGCATAGAGAATGTCGAGCTCGAGTTCGCTTAGCGGCTTGAGCGCGGCGCGTGTCTTCAATTCGCCAATCTCAGCGAGGGCGTAGATTTCCCACATCGATGTTCCCGACCAGAGCCCTTCGAAACGCAGATGAATTTGCCCATCGCGCACGGAAAGTTCGTAATCGGAGAGGCGGAAGTCGTGCTCCAGCCAATCGAGGAAGGCCGGCTCGAAGATACCGCGGCGGCCGAAGAAGGTATTGCCCGCGAGCCAGACCAGCTCCGACCTGCGAAAACGCAACTTGCGCGTCGCTTCGAGCTGTGCTCGGACCTGCGGCTCGCCTACCATTTCACCCAGGCGCACGGAAGCGGTGCGGTTGATAAGCGTGAACGTGGCGCGTGTGCGGGGAAAATGCTTCCAGATGAACTGGAGCATAAGAAGTTTGTAGAAATCCGTGTCGAGCAGGGAACGCGTAATGGGATCCATCTCCCAGTTGTGATCGTGCGCGCGGCGTGCCAGGTCGATAATCACGGTACGGCCAGTTTACAGTTCACGGTTCATAGTTCATAGCTTTTTGGCGGTTGCGATCGACCTGCAGGCGCATCGTTTGTGGGGCTGTTGCGGCTCGGCGCAAGAATTGATTCGCGCGCGGGCGGCGGAATAGGGCGATCTAAAAAAGCTGACGCAGTTGCCGATGATGTGCGGGCCTGGAGGCCCGCACTACAGCCGGCCTGGAGACCGGCGCTACGCGTCTCGGCCGGTGCTTCGATGTTGACGGTCAATGCGTCGGTTTGGGGTCGACGGGATTGAACTGGCGCGCTAGGTCGGGCGTCGATTCGACATCGGTGGCCGACGGATCGGCCTTGGCGACTTCGACGCCGAAGACGTAGCTCGGCCCGAACATGTTGCTGGTAAAAATCACGAGCTTTTTGTCGGGCGAAAAGCGCACGTTGGGTTCCTCGCGATAGTTGTGGTGCGACATGTTCACGAGGTGCTCGGAGTGGAAGACGCCGGGCTGCCAGAAATCCGGCGCGTTGAGTGTATCCGCGGTGACGGTGAGCATTTGCGGATGGAGAAGCTCGATCCACTCGCCGTTTTTGGCGCGCGCCACTTGTCCCGGATCGCCGCCGTCGTCGCAGAAGATGTCGAGATCCTTGGTCAGGTTGAAGTGGATACCCCAGTCGTCGCGCTCCATGTGAAAGGCGGTGCGCTTACCGGTTTTCAGATTGAAGCCCGCCAGATAAAAGACTTCGCCCTTGGGGTACTGCCAGTCGTACCAGATGGTTTCGCCGTCGAGCCCCCAGAATTCGTGGCCTGCAATCTCCATGGCCATCGTGCGCTTGTGGATGAGCATGTTTCCGGTGCCGTCGGTGTGGATCATCCAGATGCGGTCGACCTTATGCCATGGGCCCTCGTGGCAGTACATCAGCAGTTCGGGATCGGCGGGCGAGAAGAGCAGGTGGTTGATCCAATCGGTGGAGTGCAGCAACACTTTAATGTCGCCGGGCTTTTCGCCGTTGGGGCCGGGCTCGAGGCGGATAGTGAAGAGTTGCAGCGGAAGGCGCGCGGCCAGACGGCGCTCCATCATTTGGCCCTTGTCGAGTGGCTGGTAGTGCGGGCCCTGCTCCGGGCTGGCTACGCGATTGTCGCCGCCGCCAGTAGACGATTGCGGTCGCGGCGGCGCGTTCTGCCCGTATTGCTGATCGGGCCGATTGCTTTCATCAAATGTTCCGGCGGCGAGCGTCTCGTCGGCATTGATAGAGACGATCATGTGCCGCTCTGGCAGATCGATGAGCTTGCGGATGGCGCCGGTGTAGACGTCGGCCTTGTAGACGGAGGTGACGTTGGTTTTAGGATCGGTCTGGGTGTAGAAGACGCTGTTGGTTTTGAATCCGGCGACAAGCGCATGGACGCCGAAGCGGAAAAAGCTACCCAGCCCGGGCGCTGCGTCGGCCGGACGCGGAGGATTCGGGACCACGAGGCGCGTTTTCTCGGTCTCCATGTCCATGGCGTGGATGCCGTCAGGCGCGGTGTAGATCATGGTTTTGTGGTCGGGAGTGTAGCCATTCACGTTGAAGTAGAAACCACCCGAGTTGGGCTCATCGGTAAGCCGCCAGACGCGATGGCCCGTGTCTTTGTCTACCCAGGTCTTCGGTGGAGCAGGTTGTGCCGGTTGGGCGGCGAGGTTAGCGGCGGGCACGAGGGCTAGACAGGCGACGGCAGGGAGAAGTCTGCGCAGCATGGAGATGGGCTCCTTTGGGCACTGCGTGCGGCAGCCTTCTGGGCGAGTTTTTCACCTGGGCCGGGCGCGCCAGAAATTTATACACCTTAGGGGTTACGGTTGGGAATAATTTATCTGCTGAATTTCCGAAGAGCGCAATGACTGTAGCGGCGGTCCTGGTCATGGCTCCTCGCGCTGACTCAGTAGCTCAGCTCCAGCACGTTCACGGAGTAGGGTGCGAAGGTCTGCGTGAATTTTGGACCGGCGACGGGGATCTGGTGCGCGACCGGCACTACCGCATAGGGGTGCATGATGCTGTTGGTGGCATTGGGCGTTTTGCCGCTCATGGTGGTGAGTATGGCCTGCGGTGCGAGTTTGGTTGCGCCGGTGAGCGCGATGGCTAGCGGCTGCGCGGCCGAAGTTGCGTTCACGACTTTGACGAAGAGTTTGTGTTTCGCATCGTCGCGAGTGACAGAGGCGTAGACGCGCGGCGGCGCATGATCGAGCGTGCTCGAGACGACCTCGGTTCCGAGATGCGTCGAAAACATGACCTGCGTCCAGTAGCTGGGCGAGCCGTAGCTCGTGAGCGCGTCGTAGCCGATGAGATCCGGTGCCCACTGCATGCCGCCGGGATTCACGTTGACGAAGAGCGGCGCGTAGCTGGCCATGATGATGAGATCGCTGTTGCGCTCGAGGCCGGTGAGCCAGGCCGCATCGGCCAGCGCTGCTTCGAGATTAGGCGTGGGGTCGCCCTCGCGCGTGGCCCACTCGCCGACAAAGATCTTCGGTCCGTTGCGGTCAGCGGCGTCGTAGTGGTGCGCTTGCGAGAAGGACTCCTGCGCCGACATGTAGAAGTGCTCGTCGAGCACGTCGGGCGTGACGCCTTTCACGGGCGTGGTGGCGATGATCTGCAGATTGGGGTAGCGCTGCTTGATGGCGTGGTAGAACTGCGCGAAGCGGCCGTCGTATGAGTGCGAGCGGTCGAACTGGTCCTCGTTGCCCACCTCGACGTAGTGCAGCGGGAACGGTGCCGGATGGCCGTCTTTGACGCGTTCGGCGCCCCATTTGGTGTCGGCGCCGCCGATCACGTACTCAATCTCGTCGAGCGCGTCCTGCACGTAGGGCTCGAGCGCGGGGCCGGGATCGACGTGATCTTGTGCCAGCGAGTAGCCGGCATAGACGGCCAGCACCGGCTCCATCTTCAGGTCTTCGCACCACTCCAGAAACTCGAGCAGGCCCATGCCGTCGGAAGAGCGATAGCGCCAGGGACTCGGATGCGTGGGGCGGTCGACCCACGGGCCGATGGTCTTCTTCCAGTCGAAGCGGTCGGCGATGTGGTCGCCCTCGAGATAATTGCCGCCGGGCAGGCGCAGGAATTTGGGCTGCATCGCAGCCAGCAGGTTCATGATGTCGGTGCGATTGCCGTCGGGCCGGTCGTGATATGTGGGCGGGAAGAGCGAAATCAAGTTGAACCAGACCGTGGCCGGTTGCGCGATGGTGAGGATGAGATGGTTGTTCGACGAGACCGGCGCGTCGCCGGTTTTGAGCGTGTAGGTGAACTGCTTCCACTCGCCGGTGAGGCCGGTGACTGCGGCCGAGGCAGCAACAATGCCAGTCTGATCGTTTTGCAAGGTCACAGTAACGGGAATGCCTGGCGTGTCGGTCTTAGCGTAGAACGATCCTGTGTAGACGGTGTGTGGACGCACGGGAATGCCCCAGTAGCCGTCGTTCTCGACGCCGGCAGGCGCGTTCGCAGAGGCCGCGGAGACAGTGACGCGAAGGCTGCGCGTGAGCGTGGCGCTGGGGCCGGTGGTTTCATCGGAGGAGACGTTCACTTGCGCGTCTCCGCGTGCGACGATTGGCCAGTGAGTGAGGGAACCGAAGCCGCGGCCGATGGCACGGTCGCGCACGAGTTCGGCGTAGATGCCGCCGTCATAGGAGTAGTTGATCTCCTCGGTCATGAGGCCATAGAGGGTGGGGCTCACGGTTGCGATGGGATGGTCGGCCTGGATGGTGAAGGAGGCCGTCTGCGCATGCAGGGGCAGTGACAACACGAGGGCGGCAAGAAATGCGGCGACTACGGATGGCTTGTTCATGACCCCGCCATCGTACTGCGGGGGCCGCGTGATTGACAATATGGAAAACGCTTACTTGACACTTCGATGCCGTGCGACGCTTCGCAAGCTCATAGCTGCTAGCTTCTAGCTTTTAGCTGTTCTGTGCTGGGGGCAGATCCGTCGGCAGAGCTGCAGCCTCCAGCGCTCGGCGAAAATCATCACTGCGCCCGCAATCGAGCTTGAAGCTAGGAGCTAGAGGCTAGAAGCTGTTTTCAGTTCGCCGTGCTCTCGATGGCGGCGGTAATTGCGTCGCGAACGGCATCTGGCAAAGCGGGCATAGCGCCGCGCTGCGAAGCCATCCAGCCGCCCCAGCGGTTTCCGGCTTCGTTCAAGGTGGCCAGGTCTGCTCCGCGCAGCATGTAGTGGGTGATAGCCGCAGTGAAAGCGTCGCCGGCGCCGATGCCGTCGGCAACCTTCACGGGAAACCCGGGATGCTCGTCCCACTCGTCGCGCGTGACCAGGATGCTGCCCCGGCTGCCGCGCGTCGCAGCCACCATCTGCAAGGAAGGGAACTCGGCCAGCAAGCGGTCGGCTGCTGCGCGCAAATACTCTGGGGTCGATAAGGCTTCGCCCGGGCCGTGCGCTTCTTCGAGGGCCAGGTCGAGCAGGTCCAGGACCAGCGGCGCCTCCGCGTCGTTCATCTTGACCACGGTGGCCAGTTGCAGCGACTCCTCAAGGACCTCGGCGGAGTAGAAGGGCTCGCGCAGGTTCACATCGAAGACGCGGATGCAGGTGGAAGAGGCCTCTGCGAGGAGAGTTTGGATGGTCTGCCGCGCCTGCTGATTGCGCTGCGCCAGCGACCCGAGGCAGATGGCATCGGCACGCTCGACGAGTTGCACCCACTCATCCGAAAGCTCCAAAAAATCCCACGCCGCTGGCTCGTGAATTGTGTATTGCGGCTCGCCGTTTGCGAGACTAACGGTGACGCGGCCGGTTTCGTGCTGCGGATCCACTTGAAGAGAGCCGGTCTCGACGGGCATCGGGTTCAAGCGGTCGATGGCTTGGCGGCCGAGGTCGTCGCGGCCGATGCGGCTTAGGATTGCGGCGCGATTGCCGAGTCGTCCGGCCATCACCGCGAAGTTAGCGGGCGCACCACCCAGGCGCATGCCGTCGGGCACAATGTCCCATAGCAGCTCGCCGATTCCGAGGATTAGATGCGGCTCTCTCATTTTCCCGCCCTTTTTGGCACGACTGAATTCGTGCCCCTTTTGCGAAACCATCGATAAAACAAACTCTAACCGCTAATCACTGCTCTCTTCCTTTCCACCTGTAAATCGAGCAGTCTTCCCAGCCTGGCGCCGCGTATTCACCGCCGGGCTGCTGCGTAAGGATGGTGCGATCGGCGACGGTATCGGCGTGCGAGCGGCGGATCTGGCCGCGAAAGAGACGTTCAAATCCGGGCTCGCAGGCGAGCACGTTCTTCTGCTCGTCATTGACGTACAGAATATCCAGTTGACCGGCACGGTCGGCAAAATTTTCTTTCCACATCCGCAGCAGACGCCGCAGCACGGGCGCGCCAAAGGGATTGAAAAGAAAAACCAGGCACGGACCCGGCGGAAGCGGGAAATCGGCGGCGTCGCGGCAATGCATGTGCATGGGCCCGCGGGCGCGGCCGGCGGCGCGCCACAGCGCAAGATTTCTGCGCGCGATGCGCGCCAGCGTGGGGTGCAATTCGACGCCGACGACGGCGCGAAAGGGATACGCGGCGGCCAGCAGCAGAGCGCGGCCCATGCCTGCGCCGAAATCGAGAAAAGTATATGCGTCGATGCTCGCGATGGGCCGGCATTGCCGCCAGCGCACCACGATTCCCTGAAAGACCGAAGGCGCGATCGCGTAGTAGGCCGTGACGTGGCGATCGTGCCGGTGCCCGGCTTTGAGATGCCGGCCGGCGATCAGCCCGCTGGTGCGCACGCCAAATTCCAGGTCGAAGGGGTGACGAATCAAGCCGTCCTTTACTGCCAATCCCGGCAAAAGCCGCGGCTTTGCGGTCTTGCTTTCAGCCTTGCCTGGCGCGCCAACGCTCACGCTTGAACCTTAGCACAACCGGGCAAGCGTAGGGTGAGTCCGGACAATGGTTGCGCTTCAAGTTGTTGCTATAAAGCGCAGGCGCACGTAATCGGCGGTCCAGTTGCCTTCTTCATCGCACAGGGCGGGCGCGAGCAGAGCTACGGTTTCCACGATGGCGGTTTCGCGCAGGTTCTCGGGCAGGGCATCGAGCGCGCCGCGGCAAAAGGTATTCAGCCAGGCATTCATGCCGCCGGCGCCGAGCGGAGTGGGACGGGGAAAGAGAATCATGCGCGCGACCGTGAAGCCATGCGACGTGAGACCTCGCGTGTAGGCGTCGGGAGTGGGATAGTAGTTGCCGCGTTCGCCCAGGGTTGCGTGTCCGAGGCGCGCAAGCACGGCGGCGAACGCGACGCGGATGGCGGCGATGTTGCCGTGACCGCCCATCTCGGCGACGAAGCGTCCGCCGTGACGCAGCACGCGGCCTACTTCGGTCATCATCGCGTCCTGGTCTCGCACCCAATGCAACACTGCATTCGAAAACACGGCGTCGAACGATTGATCTGCGAAAGGCAGCGACTCCGCGGAGCCTTCTTCGGCGGCAATGCCGCGCGCACGGGCCGCGGCGACCATGTTTGGTGAGGCGTCGATGCCGGCGACTTCGGCTCCGGAAGCGACGATGCGTTCCGTCAGTTGTCCGTCTCCGCAGCCCAGGTCGAGGATGCGCTCGCCCGATTGTGGAGCGAGCCATTCCAGCACGCCGCTGCCGAGTTGGGGAACGAATGCCGCGTTGCGGCTGTAGGTTTCGGGGTTCCAGGTTTGCGGCATCAAGACCCTCCCACTTCCATTAAACCAGTGCTTCATTCCCCGCCCTGGTCGGAAAGACGAAGACTCGGCGAGGATGGAGACCCGGGTTCGTACCAGGTTGAGAGGGGTGGGTTGGAGCTGGTGCTGGGCTTGGGGGTTGAGCTGGAGTTTGTGCTGCGATCTTTCGTGATAGGCGTTAGATCGATTGCACGGGAAGGAGCGTGAGATCGTCGACGATGCTGACTTCCTTTTGGACAAAGGGCTCGCCGTAGCGGACGCCGGCCAGGAGGCCGTAGTGGCGCGCCTCGGCAAAGGTGCGCTCGCGAATCTCCTCCTCGGGAACGAAGAGGCCGCTGCCGGCAGACTGGTTCGCGTATTGCGAGCGATAGGCCATTAACGCTTGATGCCGTTGTTCGATAAATGGCGTGATGTCGACGACGAAGCTAGGGCGTACGTCGGCGTAGAGGCTGGCGTAAACGATCTTGAAGGGGCGGTGAGGATCCCCACCGGTGTCGATCTTTTTGAGGCCTGCGA
>CAWHNV010000032.1:0-63183 GCA_963830785.1 uncultured Acidobacteriota bacterium | reverse complement strand
CTTGACCGCGTGCCTATTGCATAATGAGCCGGCTAGTTATTCTTGTCAGCAAGGTTAAGCGAAAGCGAGCCGCAGCGAAAGCGAGTCCGAACAGGGCGCTTGAGTTGGCAGGAGAGACGCGAAGCGGGATGATCTACCCTTGGCCAGGCTGAAAGTGGGGTAACACCCACTGGAGGGCCGAAACGAATCGGGTGTTTGTTGAAAAAAGCTCCGATGAGCTGAGGGTAGGGGTGAAAGGCTAATCAAATTCCGTGATAGCTCGTTCTCTCCGAAATAGCTTTAGGGATGCGGCGCGCGCGAGCTTCCGGCGCGCGTGATAGTTGAGGCGCGCGCGGGGTACACTGGGTTTACGATGATGCGGCACGAGACTTCCCCAAATTCGAGCCATCGGCGCTACTTTTTTGAGAAATTTGGCCTGACCGAGAGGCTGCTGGAGCGCTGCCTGGACGAGGCATTGAGCGCGGGCGGTGACTACGCGGACCTTTACTTCGAGTCGGTTACGGCCACGGCGCTGGGCGTGGACGAACAGATTGTGAAATCGGCGAGCCAGGGCACGAGCGCCGGCTGCGGCATCCGCGTGCTGAGCGGAGAGCGGACCGGCTACGCCTATACCGACAACCTGAACCCGGAACGGCTGCTGCATGCGGCGCGGACGGCGGCACTGATCGCGTCCGGACCCGCGAAGCAGCCGGTGCAAGGATTCACGGAGACGCGGACGGCGGATCTCTACCCGGTTCCGCTGGGCGGCTTCGACTTGGATCTGGCGGCGCGGCTGGAGCTGATTTTGCGCGCCGATCGAGCCGCGCGCGCCTACGACAATCGCGTCGTGCAGGTGCGGGCCAGTTACAGCGAGGAACTGCGGCGGATTTTGATTGCGGCATCGGATGGCGCGTTCGCCAGCGACACGCAGCCGCTTTGCCGGTTGAATGTGTTCGTAATTGCCAAAGACGGCGCGGTGACGACAAAGGGTTCCGCGGGTTGCGGGGGCAGGTCAGGCCTGGAGCAGTTTGTTGGGTCAAAGAGTCCGGAACATTTAGCGCAGGAGGCGGCGCGCGGCGCGATTTTGCAACTGAGCGCGGTGGCTGCGCCGGCAGGCGAAATGGAAGTGGTGCTGGGACCGGGTTGGCCGGGAATTTTGCTGCATGAGGCCGTGGGGCATGGACTGGAGGCCGACTTCAATCGCAAAGGGACGTCGGCGTTTACGGGATTGATCGGGCAGCCGGTGGCGAGCCCGAAGGTGACGGTCGTCGACAACGGAACTATGGCCGGCAGGCGCGGCTCTCTGAACGTGGACGACGAGGGATCGGCGACGCAAGAGACAGTGCTGATTGAAGGCGGCGTGCTGAAGGGTTATTTGTCCGACAAACTCTCGGCGCGGCTAATGGGTGTGCCGAATACGGGCTCGGGACGGCGCGAGAGCTACCAATCGATCCCCATGCCGCGCATGACGAACACCTACATGCTTGCGGGCGACGATGCGCCTGAGGACATCTTGCGCAGCGTGAAGCGCGGACTCTACGCGGTGAATTTCGGTGGCGGGCAGGTGGACATCACGAATGGCAAGTTTGTGTTTTCGGCGAGCGAGGCGTACCTGATCGAGGACGGCAAGATAACGGCGCCGGTGCGCGACGCCACGCTGATCGGCAACGGGCCGGAGGCGCTGAAGTACGTGTCGATGGTGGGCAATGATTTGAAGCTCGATGAGGGAATCGGGACCTGCGGCAAGGATGGGCAGAGTGTGCCGGTGGGTGTGGGCATGCCGACTATCAAGCTGGACAAGATGACGGTGGGGGGAACGGGAAGGTAGAGGCGGGCAAGACGTCGAGCCCGGGCTGGATCCTCACCTTTATGGCAGCGGCAGAATCTCTCCGCAGTCATTTAGCGTGTACATTGTCGCGTTGTGGCCGTTGGCCGCCCACCAGACGGACCATTTGCCATAGGTTTCCTGAGGCAGCGGGTCCATCGTGTTGGCCTCAACGCCGCGTCGATGCGTGAGCACTTCCAGGCCGTACTCGGCGGTTGAGCTCTCGCGCCACTGGGGCGAGCGCAGCAATGCGATGAGCACCGGCACGGCAAGGCGCGAGCCGGTGGAATAAAGTCCGCGAATCGCGGCTTGGCGCGCGTCGATGTCCGGATCGTTCAACTCAGCTAAAAGCACCGGCACCGCGTCATCGCCGCCCGCCTCGCCGACAGCCAGGAGCGCCGTCTCGCGATTACTGCTCTCCTCAGCGTTCGCGTGCGCCGCATTGAGCAGTGTCGCAATGTCGCTCTTGTCGCCGATCTCGCCAAGGTAGCCGATTGCCGAGTTTTCAATGAGGCTGGGTGGAGAGTTCTTCACCACCTCGGCCAGCACCTGATGCGCTGAAGGCGTGCCAAGATTGCGAAGCCCCTCAACACCGTAACCCTGCAGATCGCGCGAGTCGAGCATTTTGATGATTTCCGGCTCAAGAAATGTTGGCGCCAGGTAGGCGATGACTTTGGCAGCCTCCTGCCGTCGCTCCCAGTCGGGAGAGGCAAGCTCCTCTACGTACGGCGCAAATTCCTCTCTCAGTTCCAGGTTCTGCGCGGGTACGAGAACGATCTCGAGATCCGCCTTGATCGTCTGATGAAGCCCATCAGTCACGAGCGAAGCCAGACTTTTGCCGTCGGACACGTAGGTAGCGTCGTAGGCCGCATGAAGCTTGTAGTGGCCAGGCTTTCGCAGGTCATAGCGCTGGTTCAGCAAGATTCGGTCGATATGGCTCTGGCCGGGCGCGAGCGTGACGGCGCCGCTGGCGCAACTGCCACCTTGCCCGCCGTTGCAGTGCGGAGCGTAACGGTCCATTGCCCCTATCAGTTTGAAATCGTAGCCGCTGCAGAACGTAAGAGGCGAGGCTGAGTGAACCATCAGCTTTTGGCCGGATGTGTTGGTCAATTTGAAGGAGAGGAATACGGGTTCGCCAGCAGGGTAAATAGCCTTCGACAGCGAAAACTTGCCATCAAACTGCGCGCGCGCCGCGGCCGACGATAGCGCTGCGATACCCAGCATCAGGATTGTGCGAGTGAACGGCATGGCCATCCGTTTCCCTCTTTGACGCGACGCCCGGCGTTACGTGTGCCTGTTGTAGTCGATCGGTCCGGACATGATCATGCCGCTCTTCTGGCGGCCGTGAATGTACCAGCAGCACCAAGCGGTGTCGTGCACCTCTTCGCCGGACCCAGCCAGTTCGGTGTAGGCAACCTTGCCGTAGAGGTAAATCTTCTCTTTCCAGTCCTCGACGCGGAGCACCTGTTCGGGGGTCTCGCAGATCGATTTCACCTCATCGCGTTGGAAGGTTTTAATCGTTGCGGACTCGCTGGGCAGCAAGATGATGGGAGCGACCGGGGGGCTGGGCGCGGCCTTGAAGACGGGAGCGGGCGGTAATTCTTTTTCGTCCTGAACGATGATTATGTCCTCGGTCAGAGAGACGACGCGGGCCGGAGAACGGCCGCGGTTGGTGGCGACCACGGAGAAGCCATTGATGACGCCGGGGGTGGGTTTGGTAGAGATGAGGACCCATGGGCGGTCGGCCCTGGCCTGAGTCTCGGCAAGGAGTAGCGCGGCTTTGGCGCTGTCGGCTGCGGCCAAGGCGGCGGTTTCGCCGTAGCGGGTTTGGCGCTCGATTTTGCGCAGCGCGGAGACGGCAAACAGAAGGGCGGGATACGCGAGAATCAGGAGCAGGACTTCAGCAGCCCAGCGGATGCGATCCTGCAAAGGCCACGGCGGGGGTGCGGGCGCGGGAGTAGCGATGGTGATGTGAGGCTGCTCGTCATCGCAGGGACCGTTGGGACAGGCCGGGTTTGTGCCGGATTGCGTCTCGGCAGGGGTG
Organism: uncultured Acidobacteriota bacterium; assembly: GCA_963830785.1. Lineage (GTDB taxonomy): Bacteria > Acidobacteriota > Terriglobia > Terriglobales > Acidobacteriaceae > Telmatobacter. The sequence goes on along the minus strand of CAWHNV010000032.1, from coordinate 59,335 downwards.
GCGGGGACAGGCGCGCCGGACTTGCTGGTCGATGCGGGGTGGGCGGAGTGGGCGGACGTGGCGGGCTGGCCTGCCTGCGCTGCGCACACCTGACACACAAACGCTAAGAATAGCAGCGCCGCAACAGCGACCAGACGCATCGAGGGCATGGCGACACTGTAGCACAGCAGGGACGCGGGGGAGTCGCGCAATTTTGCCGGGCCGCGCAAGGATGCAAAGCGAGGCGATTTCCGGCTCACTCCGGGCACCGGTCGAGAATTTCCAGATTGCGCGCCATGCGCAGGGGGATGCGCATAAGGATCTTCTCTTCATTGCCGAGCGTAAGAGCGATGTAACTTCGGAAGAAGAATTTGGTCCGGGCGAATTGGATTTCGTCCCATGGGATGCGCAACGGCGGATGGCCGACGCGGAGCGGAAACAAGACAGAGGCGTAGAGTGCGTCGCTGGCGGCCGCCAGGCGGACCATGCTGGAGTACTTGCTCCACCAGCGCATGTAAACGGTGTAGAAGAATGGGCCCGCGGTTTTGGTTTCGCCGAATGGGTCGGATTGCTGTTTGAAGCGCCGGCTAAGAGAGAACCAGCCGCTTTGGAGGCTGATCAGGAAGCTTACACCACAAATAAAAATGATGAAAAAGAGGGCAATGCCCAGATCGCTGACCAGAGAATTATCGAACGTGCTGGCCTGCATCGTGCACCTCTTGCAAATTTCGCGCGGTTGAATGCATGGCATCCGCGATCAGAACTGACGCGCGTTACACACCCACCGGAAACGGCTTGGGGCTGGACTCGTCCGCGTCGACCCCGGTGCGCCAGCGCTCGAAGCGGCCCTGCAGCAGGCTCATCAGGCCCGTGTACCAATAGCCAATCACAAAGAGGATGAGGAACGGTGCGGTGAAGTAGTTGTGATTCGAAAAGGTGTAAAGAATGGCGGCCATGAAGTAGCAGCCGAGCAGCAGCTCGATCCACGGGGCGAGCTTGAGGCGCTTGCGGTACTTTGCGGCCTGGGATTTCTGGCCCTTCTGCGCCACGCGGTACTTGGGCGTGCGTACAAAGGCGCTCTTGATGCCGAACAGGGCCTCCATGACGGCCTTGGTATTGGTCACGGTGAGGCCGATGCCGAGCGCCATGAGAAAGGGCAGATAGTAGAAAGTCTTCTTCCAGGTTTTGGGATAGAGCTCGCGCTGGCTCATGACGTAAAAGACTGCGATTGAAAAGGTGGATGCGGTAAAGAGGGGCACGTCGATGAGCAGCATCTGGAACCAGCCCATATAGAAGCGGCAAATCATGGCGGGCATGAGGAACGCCGACATAATGACCATGAGCGGATAACTGAGATTGGCCGTGAGGTGATACACGCTCTCGATTTTGTTGCGCCTGGTCGTGTTGGAACGGAAGACCCTGGGCAGAATCTTGATGCTGGTCTGGATAAGTCCCTTGGCCCAGCGCGCCTGCTGGGTTTTGAAGGCGGTCATTTCGATGGGCAGCTCGGACGGGCATTCCACGTCGGGCAGGTATTTGAACTTCCAGCCGGCCATCTGCGAACGGTAGCTGAGGTCGGTGTCTTCAGTCAGCGTATCGTGCTGCCAGCCGCCGCCGTCGGCGATGGCCTGGCAGCGCCACATGCCGGCGGTGCCGTTGAAGTTGAAGTACTCTCCGGAGCGCGCGCGGGCACCATGTTCCAAAACAAAATGCCCGTCGAGCAGAATGGCCTCGATCCGGGTCAACATGCTGTATTCGCGATTGAGGTGCGTCCAGCGGGTTTGCACCATGCCGATCTCGGGCTGAACGAAGTGATGGATGACCTTCATGATCCAGTCTGGCGGAGGCACAAAGTCGGCATCGAAGATCGCGACGAACTCCCCTTTGGCGACTTTGAGGCCCGCATCGAGTGCACCAGCCTTGAAGCCGTGACGGTTGGTGCGGTGAATATAGACGATGGGATGGCCGAGGGCGGCGTAGCGGTCGACGATGGAGGAAGCAACGGCCGTAGTTTCGTCGGTGGAGTCGTCGAGGACCTGGATTTCGAGCTTTTCGCTGGGGTACTCCATGGCGCAGACAGCCTCGATGAGGCGGTCGATGACGAACTGCTCGTTGTAGATGGGCAACTGGACGGTGACGCGGGGCAGCTCAGCAAAATGCTCGGGCGGGCTGGGATCGTAGTTCTTCCGGTACTTGAAGTACTGGTAACACATGGTGTAGCGGTGAATGCCGTAGAAGGAAAGCAGAATCATCACCGCGAAGTAGGGTAGCAGCATGCAGGCGTCGAAGAGATTCCAGTGGTAATGCACCGAGGCGAACGGGTCGCTGAAAACCATCTTCAACTGGCGGTGCCAAAAGCTCTGGGGCGCAAACGCAAGGATCTCCCGGAGCAGCCCCCCGAGCGGGCCGTCAGCAGCAAGCTGGGGAGTGGAGAACGAGGCGATCAGGGCGTGAGCCTCCGGAGAGAGATCAGGTTCATTGTACGCGAAGGATTGGCTGCACGATTTCGCATGGCGTGCGCAGACTGGCCGGCGAGGGCGGCCATCCGTTGCGCCAGATGCAGGAAAATGTGGTGGCCAGAGACGGGATTGAACCGCCGACGCCGGCCTTTTCAGGGCCGCGCTCTACCACTGAGCTATCTGGCCTCAGTCGAGACGACAAGTTGCATGAATCTGCGCGGATTCCGGTGCCGCCGGTGGGGCGTTGCCGGGTAGAGGTGGGCGTTTCCACTTGCCGTGCGCTCAAAACAACCAGACCCAGTATACCAATCCGAATGTGAGAGGCCAAACCCCGTCGCGCCTGATTTGCGCGCTGGACTACACTGGAAAGCAATCATGCGACGCCGGATTGGATTTTTCTGCCGTATCGGGGGAGCGGGGGTTGCGCTGGCGGCATTGGCCGGGTGCGGGCCGAGGCCCAACAGTCAAGGCACGTTTACCAAAGCCGAGGCGCGAACGGCGCTGATCTACGAAGCCAATCTGCACCAGGGACCGGAGGCGCTGCGCGCGTTCCTGGAAGATTTTCCCAAGGGCGCCGACCTGCATGTGCATCTTTCCGGCGCGGTGTACGCCGAGACCTTGATCCGCGACGCAGGCGAGGACGGAGCGTGCGTGGATCCGGTGGCGCTTTCGCTCGCCAAGCCGCCCTGCACGGGCAAACTGATTCCGGCAACGAAATTTTCCGGGCAACATCGACCGGCAAGACCCAATTGCTCTATGACAAGCTGATCGATTCGCTGTCGATGCGCAGCTTTGTGCCTACAGCGGGATGGAGCGAACACGACCAGTTCTTCGCCGTTTTCGACCGCACCGGCGGCCTCAAGGATCACAATGGCGAATGGGTCGACGAGGTGGCGAGCCGCGCCGCAGCGCAGAACCAGCAGTACCTTGAGCTGATGGTGACGCCGCCCTTCAGCCATGCCGCTGCAAATCGCGCACGACATCGGCTGGAATCCGGCAGTTGGCCGAGGCCGACCCGCAGGCGTTCGCGCAGTTCCGCCAGCAATTGCTGGACAAGGGATTGCGCGACGAGGTTGCCGCTGACCGCGAAGAAGTGCGCGCGGCCGAGGCCGCAGCGCAAACAATTGGAGCACTGCGGCGCAACCGGGCCGCAGGCCGCGCCGGCTTGCCAGGTCGAGGTCCGCTACATCTGGCAGGTGCTGCGCGACTCTTCCGCCGGAGCAGGTTTTCGCGCAAACGCTGTTGGGCTTCGAGACCGCCGAAGCCTCGATCGACGCGAAGGATGACACGTGGGTCGGCATCAACTTTGTGCGGCCGGAAGACGACTACGTCGCCATGCGCGACTACACCCTGCAGATGAAGATGATCGGCTATCTGCATTCGCAGTATCCCAACGTGCACATTTCGCTGCACGCGGGCGAACTGGCGCCGGGGCTGGTGCCGCCGGAGGGACTGCGCTTCCACATCCGCCAGGCGGTGGAGCTGGCCCACGCGGAGCGCATCGGCCACGGCGTGGACGTGATGTACGAGGACCGGCCGCGGGATCTGCTGACGGAGATGGTCGCAGCAGCACGTGATGGTCGAAATCAACCTGAGCTCGAACGAGGCGATTTTGGGCGTGGAGGGAGATGCGCATCCGTTCCCGGTGTACCGCTCGGTGCATGTGCCGGTGGCGCTCTCGACCGACGACGAGGGCGTGAGCCGCATCGACCTGACGCACGAATATGTGCGCGCGGCGATCGATTACGGACTGACTTACAGAGACCTGAAGCAACTGGCGCGGACGGGCATGGAACACAGCTTTCTGCCCGGCGCGAGCTTGTGGGCCAGGCCGGACGATTTTCGGCAGATGGTTGGCGCGTGCAAGGCCGAATTCGACGGAGAAACTCCTGCGACGTGCGACGAGTTTCTGCGCGGCAGCGAGAAGGCCGCGGCCCAGTGGGAGCTGGAGCGGAGATTCCGCGCCTTTGAAGCGAAGTTTCAGGGACCGGGATTCGATCGGCTGCTGCATGGACAACGAGCGCATTCGCGAGATTTGCCTCAAGCTGCCGCACGTTGCGGAGACGCTGAACTGGGGCCATCACCTGGTCTACTGGGCGGGCGACCGCGACATCGGCGGAAAAATGTTTGCCATGACCGATCTCGACGGCACGGGAACCGGCGTGCTGTGGTTCCATTGCGGAGCGGAGCGGTTTCACGAGTTGCTGGAGCGCGAAGGGATTCTTCGCGTCGCCGCACCTGGCGCGCGCGCATTGGGTGGCCGTGGAGCGGTGGGACGTGTTGCGGCCGCGGGAGATTGAAGACGAGTTGCGGCGGGCGCATGCGCTGATCTACGAAAAGCTTCCCAAAAAGACCAAGGCCGTGCTGGCGCTGCCGGAAAAAGAGCGCGCGAAGGTGATTCGCGAGCGCAAGAGAATCGCAGCGGCCAAGGAAAAGTCCAAGCGCCGCTGAGCGTGAGGGTCGCGCTCACTGGATGCGGAACGAATTCAGAAAGTCGTCAGCCCCGGCCGCGGTGGAACCGCTGCCGGCCGTGACCACCACCTGGTAAAGCCTTTGGCCGCTCAGAAAATCGTGTACTGAGTAGGTGCTGCCGTCCTGACCGGTAAAAACAAACGAGCGTCCTGGAGCGCCGTTTAAATCGATGGCGTCATCGCTCGTGAGAGTGCCCTTTTCCGCCTTGACGATGTTGTCGCGAAAACCTGCCAGCGCGGTTTGCGGATCGCTTTCAAGATATCCCGCGGGATAGTCGCACCAGGCCACGAGATAGGAGACGCTGCCCTGATCGACGTTGGCTTGATAGAGCGTGGTCGATCCACTCGTTCCGAGGGAGATCTGCGAGGAGCTCTCCGCGGGCGTGCCGGGAAACTGCACGCTGTAGTGGCCGTCCGCCGAAGTGTAAGGCTGCGTTATCGTCCCGGTATTTGTGGTTTCGGTTCCCTGCGTTCCCGACGTGCTGGGCGTGGTTTCGCTTTGCGATGGCACCACGTATGGTTCCGAGAACTCCGAAGACGCGGGGCGATTCAAGCGCGGCACCACAACCTTCACCGTGAAGAGTGTGAGCAGCGCCAGAAGCGCGACGGCCAGCACAAGCGGCAGAAAAATGGGATCGGGCCCCAGCGCGGCGTGCGCATTGGGTAGCGCGGTCAGCCGCTCCAGATCGTCCGGCAGCCCCGGATTCGCCGCATCGAAACGCTGAAACTGCTCGGGGTACCTTCTCTTGGCAAAGCCGATCAGGTCCACGTACCGCGCCGTCATGTGGGGATAAGCAATGGGTAAGCGGGCGAGGAACGCGAACAGGGAGCCTTTCACCATGCGATGCTGAGAGACGATGCCGCTGGGATTCACGGAGTAGCCCAGCTGCCGGCCCACAAAAATCTTCTGCATGGCAGAAACCGCGCTCGAGATGTCGCCCGTGATCACACCCAGGGCGATACGGTCGCCGGTGTAGACCATGGCGCGCTCGTAGGGCAGGATGAAGATATTGAAGATCAGCAGGTGCTGTGCCGCGCGAATGGTCCAGCCCCAGAATCCGGCATTCGCGGCGCGTTCTCAGGTAGCCGACGAACCTGCCGATCAGCCAGCGCAACTCGTCGTCCGTCACTCCGGCTTCGAGTAATTCCGAGTTCAGGAAAACCGCCCGCCGGTAAAAGAAGAACTTGTAGAGATAGGCGTTGAAGTGGCCCTGTTCATACACAAAAATGTCGACCTTCTTCTTGTATCCGATGCGGGCCCTCAGGTCTTCGCCAATAAGGTGGATGCGAGCATAATTCAGCTCCGAGACCAAAATGCTTTGTCCAAGAAATGTGGCGTAGAGCACGCGGCCGCTCATCCAGATGATGAAGGCAAAGAGCGGCACCACCAGCACGATGGTACCGGCAACAAGACCGGCCCCGATCAGCGGGAACAAGATGAGCGCGAAAAACAGCGCCAGGGCGAAGCGCCTGTTATACAGCGGATGCTTGAAGGATCGGAACGTTTCCTTGGTCAGGACTTGTGAGGAATCCGCCATGGTTCACTCTCCGGGTTATCATGATCCTGAAAGTTTCCGCGATCATACCAAAAAACCCCGAGTCCGGGTGTGAAATCTGAAACCGCGAGAGCGAAGCCGTGGCCGACGTATTTGTGAGTTACAAACGAGAAGACGCAGCCATCGCCGGCCGTGTGGTGTCGGCGCTCCAGGAGAGTGGCGTTTCGGTCTGGTGGGACGACGGCATCACGCCCCGCCAGGCATGGGACACCGAGATCGAGTTGGCCATCTCCGCGGCTGCCACCGTGGTCGTGCTCTGGTCGCCGCGTTCCGTTACGTCCGATTGGGTACGCACCGAGGCCCACTACGGCAAGGACCGCGGCAAGCTGGTCCCGGTCATCGTCGAGCCGTGCACCATCCCCATCGCCTTCACGCTCACGCAAACCGTGAACTTGGCCAACTGGAGCGGCAATCGCGACGACCGGCAGTGGCGCAAGCTTCTCACCTGGATCACCGACCTGATTTCCACCAAGCCGGGCAACGCCAACCTGCCGCAAGGCCTGGTCGCGGCCAGCCCCGCGAACGCCTACCGCGACGCCATTGGGACCTTGCATTCCGGTGAGCCCATCTACGACGGCGCATTCATTAATCCCTCCACGCCCCCAGGCACCCTGTTCCGCGATGGCGATGGAATGCCCGTGATGCGTATCGTGCCCAAGGGCTCGTTCCTCCTCGGCGCCAGCTTCGACGACCCGGACCGCGCCGCCTACGAAACGCCGCAAAAACGCATCGACCTCCCAGCGCCGTTCGCGGTCGGCGTCTTTCCGGTGCTCGCCAGCGAGTACGTCCACATTACCGGCTCGCCGGTACCCGCGCCGCTCGCGCCGGAGCCGCAGCATCGCTGGTTCGATCGCTTTGTAGCCTCGTCGCCGGCCGCTCGGCCTGCCCCTCCCTTGCCGCCTGTCGTCGGAATTCCAGTAACCTGCGTCTCCTTCGACGATGCCCAGGCTTTTGTCGACCGCCTGTCCGCCCAATCCGAGCAGAAATACCGCGTCCCCTCGGAGGCTGAGTGGGAGTTTGCCTGCCGCGCCGGATCCGTCACCCGTTATTCGTGCGGCGACGCGATTGATGGCTCGCGCGCCGTCTTCGGGCAGAGCTCCGGACCTTTTCCGGTCGGCTCGCTCCCGTCCAACAGCTTCGGGCTTTACGATATGCACGGCAACGTGCGCGAATGGGCCGCAGACCTTTGGCACGACAACTTCGATCTCACCCCACAGGACGGCCGCCCCGCCCTCGACGGCCACAGTTCCATGCGCCTGGTGCGCGGCGGTGGCTGGCGCGACACCGCCGTGATGCTGCGCTCCGCCGCCCGCATGAGGGCCACGCAATCCCTCCGCAATGAATTGATTGGCTTCCGCGTGGCACGTGCGCTAAATTGATGCGGCGAGCGCCGTCTCGACATTCCGTCCAACAATGTTTTAGCGTTGGCCTATGGCGCTCGCTCTGGATCTTGACGGGAAGATTGCGCTCGTGACCGGGGGGTCGCGGGGCATTGGTGCGGCGACCGTGCGCATGCTGCGCGCGGCAGGAGCGCGGGTGGCTTTCGGCTACCGGAATGCGCGGGCGCAGGCTGAGGTGGTGGTCGCCGAGTGCGGCGGAATTGGCGCGGAGGGCGAGCCGCTTTGCATAGCTATCGAGCAGGAGCTGAGCACGCCCGCCGGCGGGCGCAGGCTTGTCGAGAACACGCTGGCGGCGATGGGGCGGCTGGATATTCTGGTGGCTAATCACGGCGTGTGGGAGGCCGAGGATGTGCCCATTGAGGGGATGCCAGAGGCGCAGTGGCGGGGGACGCTCGCGGTGAATCTGGATGCAGTGTTTGGGCTGGTGCAAGCGGCGGTGGGACAAATGCTAAGGCAGTCTGATCTCACTGCGGGTGGTGCGGGTCGGGAGACCCGCACTACAGCCGGTCTGGAGACCGGCGCCACGATTTCTGGCGGCAAAGGGTCCGGCGGCGTGCGAGGACATATCGTCCTGATCAGCTCCACGGCGGGGCAGCGGGGCGAGGCGTACCACGCCGACTACGCCGTGACGAAAGGCGCACTGATCAGTCTTACGAAGAGCCTGTCAACGGAGCTCGCGCCCCAGGGGATTCGTGTGAATTGCGTCGCTCCGGGCTGGGTGGCCACGGACATGTCGAAATCCACGCTGGCTGATCCGGCGACGGGCGAGAAGATTCGCGCGGCGATACCCGTGGGACGTGTGGCGACCGCGCGGGAGATTGCCGGCCCGATCGTTTTTCTATGCACTCCGCTGGCAGGATTCATCTCGGGCGAGGTGCTGAATGTGAACGGCGGAGCGGTGCTGGTGGGATAAAAGCAGCTACTAGCTTCTAGCTTTTAGCTACTAGTTATTAGTTTTGAGAGTCAGAAGATCGCATCACAACAAGATTGTCATCCTGAGCGAAGTTTGCCGCGGTATTCTGCGGCAAACGGAGTCGAAGGATCTGCGGTTGTTTTTTCCATGGGCTTCAGATTCACCACATCGGCCACGCGCTGATTGTCCGTCGCTGAGGACTTTTTCAAGAGGGAATGATGAAAATCGGGAAATACTTGATCGTGCTCCTGGCGGCAATGGCGATCATAACGCCGCACGCGATGCGTACGCAGACGCCGACGCAGACGCAAGCCACCGACGACGCGGCGCAGAAAAACGCCCGCCAGGCGCGCGAGGCGCTGGACGCCATGGTGAAGGCCATGGGCGGGCAGGCGTGGCTCGACATGAAAAATGAGATGCAGCAGGGCCACATTGCCGCGTTTTTCCAGGGCAATCCCGACCTGGGAACCGAAGAACTCTTCGAATTTCACGAGTGGCCCGACCACGACCGTATTGAAGTGACCAAGCACCGCGACGTTGTGGAGTTTTTTGTGGGCCGGCAGGGCTGGGAGGTGACCTACCGCGGCAAAAAGCCGCTGGACAAGGACATTGTGGACGACTTTCTGCGGCGGCGCGACCACTCCATCGAGCTGGCGATAAGAGTGTGGCTCAAGGATCCGAATACGATCCTGCTCTACGAGGGCGAGCACATGTCCGAGCGGCACCTGGCGCAACAGGTGACGCTGATTTCGCCGCAGAACGAGGCCATCACCATCCTGATGGACGAGCAGACACATCTGCCCCTTGCGCGCAGCTTTGAGTGGCGCGACCCCACGTACCACGACAAGAACACCGACACCGAGGAGTACGACGACTACCACGTCATCGACGGCTTCCCTACCCCGTTCACCGTGACGCGGCTCAAGAACGGCGACACTGTCCGCCAGTTCTACTTGACGCACGTGAGCTTCAACCAGAATCTGCCCGCGGATTTCTGGGATCCGGATGCGGAGGCTCGGAAGGTGAAGAAGTAGCGGCGGCCGATCAGTTTGCGAGATGACCGCCACAGAGTTTTACGGCCTGGGTAACGGTTGCGGCGGTGCGATTGGCGAGGGCGGCGTTGGGGAAGGGGAACCAGTTGAGAATGTTGGCCCGGCGTACAACGAGCGCCACCATAGGCGGAGTGGTCGAGGTGGAGACGGCGCTGGGATGGCCAGTTGCAGCGTTCTCCTCGGTTAATAGCTCGTTCATTGGCTCGACGACGACGCTCGTGACGGCGGGCAGAATAAACCAGGCGTCCTTTTCCCCCACGACCACGCCGTTACGCCACACCTTCGAGTGGTAAGAGACGCGGCATTGGGCGGGGTCGGCGACGACATTACTAACTTGCCCGACAAGGTTGTTTTGGAGGGTACTGCCATCGGTCTTGTTCTGGACATGGGAGGTAAAGCTCACGCTCCCGATGCTGCTCAGCTCTCCCTGGAGGGTCCTCATCGTATCACCGAGCGACGGGGAATTTACCGCAGGCGCTTCTGGCGTCTTCGCGACAGACTTCGGAGTTTTGGGAACGCCCGGCGTCGGAACGGGAGCCGGCAAGGGCGAAACCGACGGCTTCACCGGCGATATCCCGCTCGGGCCGGCTGGGCCGGGTGTAATCTGCACCGGCGGCGTGACGGACCCAGGCGTGGCCTCCGGAGCCGGGTGCGAATTCAAATGCATCCCAATAAAAACCGCAGCCAGCAGGAGAGCCGCAACGCCCCCAGCGGTCCACGTCCATTGCTGTGTACTCCAGAACCAGCGCGGGGCTGGCGCTTTTTCGCGCCCGCCTGCTTCTTTGGGAGTTCCTTGCGCCGCACTGTGACTTCCACTGGAGTCCGGTTTTACCGGTTGCGGCGCCAGTGGCGATGCGCCGGGCACCCCGCGCGCCAGCACAATTTTGATCGTCCCGGCGAGACTCTTGAGATGAGCCTCGAATGGAGGGGTCAGAGCGTCGAGCCAGTGCACGTTTCCGATGAAGTATTCAAGCGCCTTGCCGGGAAGCACATCCTCAACGCGCAGCGGCAGTATGGCGACGCCGCGATTGACGGCCCGTTCGATCTCTCTACGAATCTGCGGCGAATCATTGGCATTGGCCGTGAACACCAGCACCATGATCCGGCACTGCTCGATGGCGTCGATGATGGCTTCGCCCCATTCCATGCTGGGAAGCACGTCGCGGGGAGCAATCCAGCACCGGATTCCCTCCGTCTCCAGCATGGCGCAGACGGCGTCGGCGGTGGCCTTGTCCTTCGCGGAATGGCTGATGAAAACATCGTGCGCCATGGGTTTTTCCGATCGATTGCGGGGAAGGGGGTCGAGCTAGCGATACTATATCCCAGTTGCAGTCCCCGTGGATTCATGCGCGCGCTTATTTATAATCCCAACGAGCACCGAGCAGCCAAGAGAATCGTTCCCTAGGAGTCGCAGAATGACGTTGACCATCCAGGAAATCATGGATTTCCTGCCCCACCGCTACCCTTTTCTCCTGATCGACCGCATCGTTGAGTTCGAGCGCGCCAAGCGCGTGGTCGCCATCAAGAACGTAACCATGAACGAGCCGTTTTTCCAGGGCCACTTCCCCGGCCATCCGCTCATGCCCGGCGTACTAATCGTGGAAGCGATGGCGCAGGCCGGAGCGGTGCTGATGCTGTCGGAAATGGAGGACCGGCACTCGAAGCTTGCGGTCTTTACCGGCATCGACGGAGCCAAATTCCGCCGCTCGGTGACGCCTGGCGATCAGATTCGCATTGAAGTGGATGTGGTGAGCTTCCGTCCGCGCTTCGGCAAGATGGCAGGCAAGGCAACCGTCGACGGCAAGCTGGCCTGCGAGGCTACACTGACCTGCATGATCGTGCCGCGCGCTCCAGAATCGAAACCGAGTTCGAAGGCGGAAGCAGGCTCTTCCGAGGCAGCCCCCGCAAGCGCCGCGGCCCCAACATCGGAGACAGTGTGAGCATCCATCCCAGCGCGGTGGTCGCAGAAGGCGCGCGGATCCCGGCGTCATGCACCATCGGGCCCTATTGCACCGTTGGGCCGGAGGTGGAACTCGGTGAGGAGTGCACGCTCATCTCGCATGTAGTGATCGACGGCCGTACGCGCATCGGGGCGCGCAACACGTTCTATCCGTTTTGCTCCATCGGCGTGGCTCCGCAGGATCTGAAATACAAGGGTCAGCCCACCGAGACCGTGATCGGCGACGACAACACGATTCGCGAGTGCGTAACCATCAGCCGCGGAACGGTGGGCGGCGGCGGCATCACGCGGCTCGGCTCGGGGAACCTGCTGATGGCCTACGCGCACGTGGGCCACGACAGCCATGTGGGCAGCCGCTGCATTCTCGCGAACTCGGCCACGCTGGCCGGCCACGTAACGATTGAGGACGATGTGACGCTGGGCGCGTTTTGCCCGGTGCACCAGCATTGCGTGCTGGGCGCGCATGCGTTTATTGGCGGCGGCACCATTGTGACGCAGGACGTGCTGCCGTTTTCGCTTACTTCGGCGCGGCGCGAGAACCGGGCCTTCGGGATCAATAAAGTTGGTCTCGAGCGGAAGGGCTTTTCTCCGGAGCGGCTGCAGCGGCTGCAGAAAGCCTTTCGGTATCTGCTCGCAGCCAAACTGAACACCACGCAGGCGCTCGAGAAGATGCGCGCGCTCCAGAGCGCGGGTGTTGCCGGCGATGACGTGGCCCTGCTGGTGCGCTTCATCGAGCGCAGCGAGCGCGGAGTGATCAAATAACCCATGAAACTCGGCCTCATTGCCGGCAACGGCCGCTTCCCTTTCCTGCTCCTCGATGCGGCGCGAGCGGAGGGGCTCGAGGTCGTCGTCGCGGCGATCAAGGAAGAGACCGATCCGGAGATCGACCGGCGCACCGTGGCAGACGCGGGCGTGACCGTGCACTGGCTCTCGCTGGGAGAGCTTTCGCGGCTGATTGAAACCTTCCAAAAGGCCGGCGTCGCCAAGGCCGTGATGGCGGGCCAGGTGAAGCACAAGCAAATTTTCTCGAGCATCCGGCCCGATTGGCGGCTGGCGAAGCTGCTCCTGAACCTGCGCACGCGCTCGACTGATGCGCTATTGGGCGCCGTGGCCAAGGTGCTCGGCGATGAAGGCATCGAGTTGATGAGCTCGACGGCATTTTTGGAGCCGCTGCTGGCTGAAGAAGGCGTGCTGACTGAGCGCGCGCCGGATGAGGATGAGTGCAAAAACATCGAATACGGTCTGGGCGTGGCTGGGGCGCTGGCCGGGTTCGATATCGGGCAGACGGTGGTGGTTGCGGCGCAGGTGTGCGTGGCCGTTGAAGCCATGGAAGGCACCGACGCCACCATCGAACGGGCGGGGCGGCTGATGGGCTCGCTTGACGAGTTTGCAAACGCCGACGCGGCGGAGCCGAGCATTCTGGCGCGCAGACTGACCGTGGTAAAGGTGGCTAAACCTAAGCAGGACATGAGGTTCGACGTGCCTGTGATTGGGCTGTCGACGGTGGAAACGATGCTCCGCGCCGGGGCGAGTTGCCTGTCGATCGAAGCCGGAAAGACGTTGCTGTTCGACCGCGACGCCGTGCTGGAGCGCGCCAGCAAGGCAGGCATTGCCATTGTGGCCGCAAGGCGTTAGAACAGTTACCAGGGGTTAGTTGTCAACTCACGGTGGTAGGCTTGCCCCAGCGTCAGTTCTTCTGTTCCCTGTTCCCTAATCCCCGTTCACTGCTTCTTCCGGAGGTTTCTCGTGAACAAGTTTCCTCTCTTAGCTCTCGTAGTGGCGATGGTCGCCGTAATTTCCGCCGTGCCTCTTTTCACGGCCCGCGCGGCCGACGAACCCATGCCTGCCGTGGGCCAGGATGCGCCCACCTTCACCCTGCCCTCGCAGGACGGATCACCCATCTCGCTCGATCAGTATCGGGGCAAGTGGGTGGTGCTTTACTTTTATCCAAAAGACATGACCACCGGCTGCACCATCGAGGCGCACAAGTTTCAGGACGCGCTGCCGCAGTTCGATGCCAAAAATGCGGTGATTCTAGGCGTGAGTGTGGACACGGTCGACAGCCACAAGCAGTTCTGCACTAAGGACAGCCTCACCTTCCATCTGCTCGCGGACCCCGACCACAAGGTGGTTAGCGCGTACGGGTCGCTGGGCGCGTTTGGTCCCATGACGATTGCGCAGCGCAACACGTTCCTCATCGATCCTCAGGGCAAGATCGCCAAGGTGTGGGTCAAGGTGACGCCGGCAAACGCTGCCTCGGACGTGCTGGCGGCGCTGCCGTAGCGCGGAGGCCGCTTCGTTTTATTCCGAGGGGAAATCGATGCCGACAGAGACGGCACGTGACTTCCGTGCGGAGATCGAGCGGCTGCGGGGCGTCTTGCTGGCGTTATCGCCTGCGCTTGCCAATGAGCCATGGCGAGTGGGCGGATGGACGCAGAAACAGATCGTAGGGCACCTGCTCGATTCGGCGGCAAACAATCGCCAGCGATTCGTGAGGGCGATGATCGATGGTCAGTACGCCGGCCCCGGTTATGCGCAGGACGCGTGAGTGGCGGCCCATGGGTACGGAGAAGAGTCGTGGGAGACCTTGCTGCGCTGGTGGCAGGCCGAGCACGATATGCTCGCTGCCTTGGTGGAGAGGATCCCCGAGAAACGCTGGCAGCGATGTGCGTGGTGGGCGACGATGCGCCGGTGACGCTGTGCTTCCTGATTAAGGATTACCTGAGCCATCAGCGAGGCCACTTCGGGCAGTTCACTGCGGCTTGAAGCGGCCGGCGCAATCGACCGAACCGGCGCAAATGAGCTGTGCATAAGAAAAGGCCCGGCGAACCGGGCCTTTTGATTTTTATGGTGCGCTGCGCAATATTCCCTTCCGCACGCGACCCATCGAGCCCGACGCCAGGGGCGATTGCACAGGAGGCGTCGATACTACTTCTTCGATTTCTTCTTCGCGGCCTTCTTTGCCGCCTTCTTGGCCTTCTTGCCAGCCTTCTTCGCTATTTTCTTGGGCTGCGACTTCGCTGCCTTTTTGGCGGCTTTCTTGGTTGCCTTCTTGGCGGCTTTCTTGGCCGGGGCCTTCTTCTTTGCAGCCTTCTTGCCGGGAGCTTTCTTGGCCGCTTTCTTTGAAGCCTTCTTCGCCGGAGCCTTCTTCTCAGCTTTCTTGGCCGCCTTCTTGGCAGCCTTCTTGGCTTTCTTCGCCGCCTTCTTGACGGGCTTTGCCGCCGGCGCTGCGGCGATCACCACCACGGTCTCTTCGGCGGCCACCTCATCATCGTCTGAGGAGGTGAGGATGCCGGCGGTTTCCAACTCATCTTCTTCGTCGGCGAAAGCATCGACCTGGCCGTGGTCCAGGTCACCCGGCTTCCCAAAGGGGTCGCCGTCACTCATTGCGTACATCCTGAACACTTCATCCATCCCATTGCCTCCAGCGGGTTGCCGCTGCTCATGATTTGATTCGCATTTTCGCAGAGCAGATGGAGTCATCTTGCTTGCGCAAGCGATTGTAACTTTAGCTTGCACATAAAGACAAGAAAAACACAAGTGGGAATAGGGATTTGCGAAAGTTTTTCTTACTGCTGCGTGGACTTGGCATGGCTCTTGGATTTGCGCGTCGCGCTGTGGGTCCCGTGGGCGGTGGGCTTCGAGGCCTGGGAATGGGTAGGTTTCGACGCGGAACTGGCACGCTGATGCGCGGCCGCGCCAGGTCCCTGGCCAGATCCCTTTCCTGACCCCTTCTCGGATTTCGTTGTGGAGCTTCCGGTCAGCGTGCTGCCGGTCCTGCGGCGGCGGGTTGACGCAGTACGCACCGGCGCGGGCTCTGCCACGCGCAGACGGCGTCCGGTTTCCACCCGGATGCCGGAGGGAATGCTGTTCCAGCGGCGCAGCTGGCTCAATGAAACTCCGAAGCGGTCGGCGATGGTGACCAGGGTATCGCCGCGGCGGACCGTGTAAAGACGGGTGCGCGCGAGGGGTTCAGCGGCAAGGGGCACAGGAACGACGAGCGCGTCGATACCAGCGAGAGTTTGGCCGCTTTGGCTCTCGGCGAGCTGGTTGGCCGAGGCCAGTTCGGCCACTGAAACACGATATTCCTGCGCCACAGAGGCCAGCGTGTCTCCGGCAACCACGGGGTGATAGCGCCAGGAGTTGCGGCTCGCCTCGGGAATGAGGGCGACGCGCTCCGCAAAAAGCGTGGCCGTACCCGCAGGCAAGTGCAGGTCGAAGGATGCGTCGGGCGGCGTCACCATGCGCAGCAGGCTCGGGTTCAGCGCTTCAATTTCGTCGACCGGCGCGCCCACGAGGTCCGATACAAGCCGCAGATCAATCGAGTAGTCGACAGTGACGGTATCGGTCAGCACCGGAGGATCGAGGGTGACGTCGTCAAAGCCGTACTGGTGCGGATGGTTGGCGATGATGATGGCTGCCAGGATTTCAGGCACGTAGTTCTGCGTCTCTTTGGGCAGCTCTCCGCGTTTGTAAAGCTCCCAGAAGTCGGCATAACCGGTCCTCTCGACGGCGTGCTGCATACTGCCCGTCCCATGGTCGTAGGCGGCCATGGCCAGGTACCAGTCGCCCAGCTCGCTGTAGATGAATTTCATGTAGCGGGCGTAGGCGCGCGTGGATTTCTCGGGATCGAAGCGCTCATCGACGTAGGCATTGCGGGTCAAGCCGTAGTAGGGTCCGGGCATGAATTGCCACATGCCGCCGGCGTTGGATTTGCGATCGATCGCCTTCGGCTGGAAGCCCGATTCGGCCACGGCCAAGTAGATCAGGTCCTGCGGCACGCCCTCTTCGGCCAGAATGCGCTGGATCATCGGCTTGTAGCGACCGGAACGCTGGAACGAATGCAGCAGGGTATTGTGGCCCTTTTGCGTGTAGGCGAAAAAGTTGATGAAGGTTGCCACGTAGTCGTTCATCACCAGCGGCAGGTCCGATTTGGTCGTGGCCAGGTCCGCAGTGGCCTTGGCCACCAGGTTGGGATCGACGGCAAAGGTCACGTCGCTTGCGGCTTCGGCGGGCGTGATTTCTTCTTTGGGCACAAAGCCATTGCCCTGCTTGAGAGCCTCCATCTCGAGGCCGTTAACCTGGTCGACGATCTTGTCGAACTCGTCCTGCAACTGCGGGTCGGCCTTGATGTCGAGGCCGCTCGAGAGCATGAGATCGACGGCACGATCGAACTGGATCTTAGCTTCGGCGAGCATGCCTTTGCGGTAGTCAGCGTCACCGGCAGCATACGCGGCTTCAACCTGTGCGATGAGCACGTGCACGCGTTGCTGCTGGACGGTAAGCCTGGGTGCGGCCGGAGCCGGGGGCTGCGGAGCAACTGGAGCCTGAATTGGAGGCGCGATGGCCTGCGGAGGTTGGCTGGATGGCCCTGCAGCCTTGTCGGTTGGCGTGCAGCCTGCACTTGCCAGCACTAACAGGGAGCAGGCCGACAGGAGAAACCGCTGCCAGGTACGGGGCACGGAAAATCCTGGCCGGCACGGCCTCGATGGGATCACTTTGGGCACTATGCCGATGATAAGCCATGACCCGGAGGAAGCCTCGCGGCGAACACGCGCTGATATCCTAAGGTCTGCTCTCCAATTGCCCCGATTGATTTGACCATGAATTCAAAATTTATCCGCAATTTCGCCATCATTGCACACATCGACCATGGGAAGTCGACGCTGAGCGACCGGTTGCTGGAGCTCACGGGCTCGGTGACGGGGCGGGAGATGCAGGCCCAGATCCTGGACGATATGGACCTGGAGCGGGAGCGCGGCATCACCATCAAGGCGCATGCCGTGCGCATGATGTACAAGGCGCACGATGGCAACACCTACCAACTCAACCTCATCGATACCCCGGGCCACGTCGATTTCAGCTACGAGGTGTCGCGGTCGCTGTCCTCGTGCGAGGGCGCGTTGCTGGTGGTGGACGCCACCCAGGGTGTGGAGGCGCAGACCCTGGCCAATGCCTACCTGGCCATCCATCACGGTCTCGAAATCATTCCCGTCATCAACAAAATCGATCTGCCGTCGGCCGACATCCTGCACACCCAGGAAGCCATTGAAAAAGCCGTGGGGCTGGACGCGACCGACGCGATCCCGGTGAGCGCCAAGACCGGACAGGGCGTGGACGAGGTGCTGGAAGCGGTCGTGCACCGGCTCCCGCCGCCAACCGGCGACCCAGAGGCTCCGCTGCAGGCACTGATCTTCGACTCATGGTTCGACGCCTACCGCGGCGTGATCGTGCTGGTGCGCGTCATGCAGGGATCCATCCGCAAGGGGCAGCGCATCCGGATGATGTCGAATGGCAAATCGTTCGAGGTCGAATCCATGGGCGTGCTGATGCCGAAGCCGGTGGAGATCGGCCTGCTTTCCGCGGGCGAGGTGGGATTTTTCGCGGCCACCATTAAGAACGTGGGCGACACCAAGATCGGCGACACCGTAACCGACGATGCGCACCCGGCCGCGGCACAGCTGCCCGGATTTGAAGACATCAAGCCCATGGTCTTTTCCGGCCTCTACACCGTCGACTCCCATGAACACACGCTGCTCCGCGACGCTCTCGAAAAATTGCGCCTGAACGATTCGTCCTTCTTCTTCGAGCCGGAGAGCTCGGTAGCGCTGGGCTTCGGCTTCCGCTGCGGGTTTCTGGGCTTGCTGCACATGGAGATCATTCAGGAGCGGCTGGAGCGCGAGTACGAGCTGGACCTGATCACCACGGCGCCCAGTGTGCGCTATCACATCGCGATGACCGACGGCAGCGAGATCGAGGTCGACAACCCGTCGCGCTGGCCCGAGCCGCAGAGCATCGACAGCATCCGCGAGCCGGTAATTGCCGCCAAGATTCTCACCAACGAGGAATATGTGGGGGGAATTCTGAAACTGCTCGAGGAAAAGCGCGGCCGTCAGAGCAACTTTGAATATGTCACGCCGACGCGCGTCCTGCTGAGCTACGAGCTGCCGCTCAATGAAATTGTTCTCGATTTCTACGACCGCCTCAAGTCCATCTCGCGCGGTTACGCGTCGCTCGATTACCAGTTGGCAGGTGAGTGGGAATCGCCGATGGTGAAACTCGACATCCTGATCGCCGGCGAACCCGTCGACGCGCTCTCCATCATCGTGCACAAGGAGCACGCCTACGAGCGCGGCCGCGCGCTGGTTTCAAAAATGCGCGAATTGATTCCGCGCCAGCAGTTCGAAGTCGCCATCCAAGCCGCCATCGGAGCCAAAGTCGTGGCCCGCGAGACCGTGAGCGCGCTGCGCAAGAACGTGCTCGCTAAGTGCTACGGCGGCGATATTACGCGCAAGCGCAAGCTGCTCGAGAAACAAAAGGAAGGCAAGAAGCGCATGAAGCGAATCGGCAAAGTCGACATTCCCCAGGAAGCCTTTCTAGCGGTGTTGCGCGTAGGCGAAGAGCAACAGAAGTAGCCCGCATTCCTTGCTGGTGCCAAGAACTTTCAGCGCACGCTACGAGACTCCGGCGGTTGTATTTCCCGCATTCGACTCAGCACGAAAACGGGTGCCCCACGTCTCGCTTTTGAGACGTGGGACAGCACGAACCCAAACAAAAATCCGCCCGTTAGCCCTTACGGCATCAAGACCGAATCGATCACCTGGATGACGCCGTTCGATTGATACACATTGGGGATGGTGATGGCAGCCATGCCGCCCTTTTCGTCGGTCAGCATGTACTTGCCGCCCTTCATCCACACCGTCAGCGTTCCACCTTCAACGGTCGTCAGCGTGGCGTTGCCACCGCCCTCATGAATCATTTTCTTCAAGTCGTCGGTGGAGATGCGGCCGGCGACCACGTGATAGGTGAGCGCCTTCTTCAGCGTTTCGAAATTCTCGGGCTTCAGCAGATTGGCGAAAGTGCCCGCCGGCAGCTTGGCGAAGGCTTCGTTGGTCGGCGCAAAGACGGTGAACGGGCCGGGGCCCTCGAGAGTGTCCACCAGGCCGGCGGCCTTCACCGCCGCCACCAGCGTGGTGTGGTCCTGGGAATTGAGGGCGTTCTCCACGATGTTCTTGGTGGGGAACATGGCAGCGCCGCCGACCATCGGATCTTCCTGGGCGAAGGCAGTGGAGGCGGAAACGGTGAGCGCGACGGCGAACAACAGAGCGAGAAGCTTTTTCATGGTGTTGAATTCCTTTCGGGGAGGGTTGTGGAAGCCGAACGGTCAAAGAGCAGTGGTCTCTGCTCAGCCGCTCCTCCGTTGGGGAGGCGTCCTGGTGGATGTACGCGAGACCAGCGGAAATCGGATTGCGCAAAACCGAAAAAATCTTTTTTGCAGGTAGCAGAAAAACTCTTTCGCGGAGTCAAGCTCGCCGGAGACGCAGTGTTTGTTAGCCCGCGCTTTAGCGTGGGGAACGCGGAACGCACAGATGAATCAACGAGTCACGTAGGGACGGTGCAAGAGCATTTCATTTGCAGGGATCAACAGCCCCTGAGGGACGGCTCTGTTAAAGCTGACGAACTATCCAGTCGCTCAACCACCGCCAACGAATGGTATAAGTGCAAGAGGAGCGCCGGTCCGGCTAAGCATTCTCGCCGCAAGGACAATCCATTGCGACTCTTCATCGCGTATTCACAACATGGACGGAGCGTGGCCCAGTGACTGCAACTATGCAGCCCGTGCCCGACTCCGCCCTCATGAACAGAATGAGGACAGGCGACGAAGCCGCGCTTTCGACACTTTACGATCGCTACTCCGCGATGCTCTTTGGCATGCTGATGCGGATCCTGCGCGACCAGCAGGCCGCCGAAGAAGTCCTGCAGGATCTCTTTCTGCAGCTTTGGCGCAACGCCGGGCAGTTCGATGCCGCGCGTGGTTCGTTGCCGGCATGGTTGATGGTGATCGGCAGGAATCGCGCCATCTCGCGCCTGCGCGGAAGGAGAGATCGCGAAGTACTGGAAGATGAAGAGGGTGACTATGCCAATACCTTTGCCTCTGGCCAGAACATCGAGGACGAAGCCGTGCGCGCCCAGCTGGCGCGCAATATTTCAGCTGCGCTTGCGCAGTTGCCGGTCGAGCAAAGGCAGGCCGTGGAGCTAGCCTATTTTGAAGGGATGACGCAAAGTGAAATCGCCAGCCAAACCGGGATCCCGCTGGGCACAGTAAAGACCCGGGTGAGAATCGCGATTCAAACTTTGCGCCAGATACTGGGATGACCGAACCGCACGCCAATCCGGAAGATCTCGACCTCTACGCGCTAGGCGCGCTCGACGGCGAGGACAAGCAGACGCTCGAGGCCCACCTGCGCGCCTGCCCGTACTGCCAGCGGCAGCTCGCAGCGGCGCGGCAGCGCACGGCGTTGATGGGTCTGGCTGCGTCTCCGGCAGCTCCGCGTCCGCAGGTGAAGTCGGCGCTGATGGACAAAGTGCGGGCCGAGAAGCGGGCGCCAATAACGCAAACAGGTCCGCCCAAGACCAGGAAAAAACGTTGGGGCCTGCGGTTCTCACTGGGGTTTGGGCTGGCTACGGCAGTGCTCGCCTTCGTGACCTATGAATTTGCGAAGCAGGATCTCGATCGCGGCAAGCAGCTCCAACAGCTTCAGGCGCAGCTTTCCGTGGACGCCTCGGCCCTCCAGGCCATGGGCCAGGTGACGGGCGCGCCGGATTCCGCGCAGATTACCCTCCTGCAGCAACCCAACGGGCCGCCGGGACTGGCGCACATGCTGTACAACGCGCGCATGGGTTTGGGTGTTTACTCGGGCCAAATCGCGCCGGCGCCTTCCGGAAAAAGTTACCAACTCTGGCTTGTCCCGTCTTCGGGCGCGCCCATCAATGCCGGATTGGTCGACGCCAATCAGCAGAATGGGGCGGTGGTTGTCCGGCTAACGCCTGGGCTCGCACCCAAGGCATTTGCCGTCACTTTGGAGCCCTTCGGAGGCAGACCCCAGCCCACTGGGCCGATGGTTCTGGTCGGTGCGGCTGGTTAGGGGTTGCCCGCATTATGAATAAATCTTCACGAGAGATTGTGGAAAGGTCCTCAGCTTGCAATTGTGCGCACCGTCGCGAGGCGCCGGAAGTATTCGCTGCGACAGGTTCAAATTTCTATTGAAATAAAAAGAGTTAAGCCGCTTATCAGGAGAGGGCAGCGCCTGGCAAGGGGAAAATATATGGTTCTCCCAGTAGGCTTCGGAAAGAATTCCACAAATTTATCCACAGGAAGTGCGCGGTGCGGGGGTGCGGCAATGCAAAGGCCCCGGCGGCCGGGGCCTCTGCAACATCTCTGCTGCAATTTAGTGCGTTCCGGTGGTCTGCCTCGACGCCGCAGGCCTAGGAGCTGTCGGCCTCGGAGCCTCTGCAGCGGGTTGTGGCGGCGGCGCGGGCACGCCGGACTTCACGTTGTAGGCATCGATCACCTGCTTGGTGATGTTGGTGCCATTGGCGGAGAACAACACCGGCGTCGCCTGCTGGGAGATGTCGAGGACCAGCGTGAATCCCTGCTGCTCCGCGTAAGACGACATCACGTCGTACACCTTGGAGGCCAGGGCGTTGTACATTTCCTGAATATCCGCCTGGAAGTCGTTGCGCGCGTCTTCCGAGTCCCGATCCAGCTGCTTCTTCTTGTCGTCGATGACCTTGGCGCGGTTGGCGCGCTCGCCCTCAGACAGGGTGGCGCCCTGGGTCTGCAACTGCTTGGTCAGGTTGTCAATCTCGTCGCTGAGGGTCTTGAGGGCGGCTTCCTTGGGAGCGTACTTCTTCTGCAGGTCGCCGAAATCGCGCTGGCCCTCGTTGGTTTGGGCAACGGCCAATTGAAAGGCTACGACTGCGATTTTTGCGGGAACAGCAGCGGGTGCGGCGGCGGGAGCAGGCTGAGTTTGGGCGGCGGCGCTCAGAACCATCCCTGAGGCCAGCATGAGAACGAGTGCAAAAGTGCGCTTCATTTGAATCAAAAACTCCTTCGGAATCCCTGTCTGGCTCTTGTCTTGATGAAGAAAACGAGCCTTTGTCTCCTCGCCTATCTTCTCGGCTCATCTTTATCCCGACTGTTACCACGATTTGCTGCGGGAAACTCCGCGCCCAGTGGCGCGAGGCTCAAAAAAGACGTATACGGAGACGTCAGCAGGAACTACAGCGATTATAGAGCAGGGAACAGGCGGTAGGGAATAGTGAGCAAATTAGAGTTCGTAACTCACAGTTCTCAGTTGCGACGGCGGCGCCGCAACTGAGAACTGACAACCGACAACTGGGAATCAATGCGCAGGGGCTGTCTGCGGCTGAGGCGCATCCACGCCGCCCTGGCCTGGAGCCTGCTGGGCCGGTGCAGGGATGCCGGACTTGGTGTTATAGGCCTCGATGATTTCCTTGGTGATGTCCATCGCAGGAACGGCGTAGAGGACGGTCTGCGTCTGCTGGTCTCCGGCGTCGAGAACCAGCGTGTAGCCGTGCTTCTCGGCATACTCGCTCATGAGCTCGCCCACTTTGCCGGCCACGTCGTTGATGATCTGCTGCATGTCGGTCTGAAAGTCGGTCTGCGCATCCTGGGTGTCGCGGTCCAGCTTCTTCTTCTTTTCGTCGATGGCGCGAGCGCGGCTTTCCTGTTCGGCCTGGGACAAGGTGGCGCCCTGCGCCTGTAGTTGCTTGGTCAGGTTGTCGATTTCGTCGCTGAGGGCCTTGATCTGCACACGCCGAGGATCGTATTTCTTTTGCAGGTCAGCAGCGTCGCGCTGGAACTCGTTGGTCTGGGTGACGGCGGCCTGAAAAGTGATGACCGCGATTTTCGCCATTGGAACCGGAACGGCGGCGGGTTTTTGCGCAGCAGGCGCGGCAGGCTTTGGAGCGGCCGATGTTTGAGCGGCGGCCACGATGGAAGATGCAAAGACTACTAAAAGAGCGAATACGGACAGACGCTTCATGCGAATCAACGGCTCCTTGGAGTTCCCGTGAGCGGACGCCGCTAACACGGCGACTCGTTCCACAATGCCCTTCGGACTCCCTTGAAGAGGCTCCAACGCGCGCGGCAAGTCTCAAGAACTGTGCGCGCGGAGGCATCGCCGGGAACTATCGGGATTATAGGTTCCGCGTCAGGGAGCGTCAAACGGCGAGAGACAGGGGCTGAGGGACTGCGGGACTGCGGACCAAGGCGTGAAGGAAGCCTGAAGCCAAGGAGCAAACCTCCCTAATGTCGCGGTTGCAGCTGCAACGCGCCGGTTAGTCCGCCCATACGATGTCACGGCGCCGGAAACGGAGAGGGCCGCCCGGAAAGAGCAGCCCTCTAGCTTTTTTGTTCCCTCGGTCCCTCGTTCCCTGCCTTTTAGAAGGTGGTGGAGATAGTGAGGCGGAAGGTCTTGCGCGGCTCGCGGAAGACGTATCCGGATCCGTAGGCCTGGATGGCCTCCGAGTAGGTGTAATCGCCGGCGCCGCCCGGCGGGAACATGTCGCGGGTGATCAGCTCGGCCGAGCAGCTCTGCTGCTTTTGCCCCAGGATGACGTCGTTGCAATAGGGCCGCTCATAGAGGCGCAGCGGGTTGTAGGCGTAGTAGAGGCGGAAGGGCGCGTTGATGATGGGCATGAGCACCGAAAGCTCCGCGCCGGTGGACATGCGGGGAACGAAGTTGGTGCCGGAAACCGGCCGGATGTTTTGCCTGAAGCCGACCTGCGGAGCCTGGAATGCCGCCCTGGCAGGAGCCGTTGTTGTACACCGGGCAGCCATAAAGCGGCGCGGTGAGCGAGGCAAAGCCCTCGGGACTCTGCTTCAACTGACCGTGGTTGGTCGCCGAATCGATGCCGAAGTCGTCGAAGAACGCGAAGGTAAAGGGCCCGACCACGGGAATGCGGTATTCCGCATTGCCGGTGAAGCTGGCGTCGCCGCCGATGGAGGCGATGCCGTAAACCGGCAGCGGCACCTGAATGCACTGGTTGTCCTGCGGGTTGGTTGGGTCGCGTGGCACGCACTGACCGTCAGGATTGGTGAGCTGGAAGTTGACGCGCGTGGGCACGTAGCCGTAAGGCGTGGCGGCGCGCACGTCGAAGCCGCGCATATCCATCTCGCCGCCGGTGTAGAAGCGGTTGTTGGGCGGCGCCACGTCGCCGGAGATGCCCTGGATGTAACTCAACTGCGCGCGAATCGCCAGCACATTGCGCCCCCCAGGTGTGGGGATCAGATAGTGCATGGGGATGTAGCGCTTGTAGGCAACCGCGGGGTTGATATAGCGCACGTCGCCCCACAGGCCGGCAACCTGCAGGAAAGCGGTGTACTCCTTGCCATCGTGCGGGCGCAGTGGGTTCGAGACGGTGTTGTAGGTGTAGCTAAGGCCGAGATTGCTATTGATAATGCCCGCCAGCGGATTCGAGCCCTGTATCCCTGACCGGAAAGCGATGGTCTGGAAGAAAGTCGAGGAAGCGGTGCTGAAGGCCGTAATCGTGGACTTGGTGAGCGAATAAGTGACACCCACGCGCTGGAACGCATGCCGCTTCAGCGGGTAGCTGACGGAGAAATTGATGCCGTCGGAGCCCACGTTGTAATTCTGCGTGAGCGACTTCTGCGCGGAAGACAGGTTGAGGTCTGCGCCCGTCGTGGCCTGGTAGTTCTTGGCGGCGTTGTAATCCTGCTTGTTGTTGAAGATCTGGAAGCCAATATTGATCGGCCGGTTGCGGATATACGGCTGGGTAAAGCCGAACAGGAAGGTGCGGCTGATCGAGCCCAGGTTGGCCTGCACGCTCAGGGTCTCGCCCAATCCCAGGAAGTTGTTGGTCTGGTAGTTGACGCCGAGAAACGCGCCAGAATAGCCGCTGACGCCGCCATTCATGCCGATGGAGTTCTTGCCCTTTTCCTTGACCTTGAGGAGCAGATCGACGGTGCCTGCGTCTGGATCCTGGTGGGCCTCGGAGTCCTGGTCGACCTTCAGCGGATCGAAGTATTCCAGCTGGTTCAGGCGCAGCAGGCTGTACTCCCAGAGCTGGGAGTTGTAGACCGAACCTTCGTCGAGCATCAGTTCGCGGCGGATGACGCGTCGCGGGTGATAGTGTTGCCCTGGAATTCGATGCGCGAAACGAAGAATTGCTTGCCTTCGTCGACGTCCATGTCAAAGGACACGGTTTTCTTCTGCTCGTCGACCTCCTGCTTGGGCACGACGCCGACGTTGATGTAGCCTAGGCTGCCGTAGGCCTTTTTTAGGTTGTCGAGGCCTTTCCCGATAGCTGTAGCGCTGAACCAATCGCCATCCTTAATCGGAAACTGGGCACGCAGGGCCTTGATATTGGTGATCTGCTTGTTACCCGTGAAGGTGATGGCGCCCAGTCGGTAGCGGCCGCCTTCTTCGATGGTCAATTGGATGTCGATGCGCTTGCCTTTGCGCGGCCGGAAAGTGAACCAGTTCAGGCCGCCCTCGTCGCGAATCTGTGTCTTCGGATCCTCGACGGCGGCATTGGCGTAGCCCTTGTCGCGGTAGGCCTGGCGCACGCGCTCGGTGTCTTCTTCGAGCTTGGAGGAGTCGTAAGTCTGGGCGAAGAGATCCTCGAAGATGATGGAGTACGGAATGCCAATCGGCTTCAGGTTTTTCATGGACCGGCGCAGGTAAAGAGCGCTCAGGTGCCGGTTGCCCACGAATTGGATTTTTCCCACCTTCACCACTGGGCCTTCCTTGATATTGAAGTTGACCTGCACCGAGGCAGGCGGGATGGTCTTGACGTCGGTCTTGATGGTGGCAAACTGGTGGCCGTGCTCGGCGAGCAATTGCTTGATGACGGTTTCAGCCTGCGTGATCTTGGTGGGATCGTACTGGCTTTCCACCGAAAGAGGGACCTTCTCCTTTTTGAAGCGGTCGAGCACGTCGGAAACTGAAACGCTGTTCAGGCCTTTGTAATTGATTTCGCGGATACTGGGCTTCTCACGGACAAAGACGTTAAGGATGATGCCTTTCTCGGAGTCCTCGCGCTCAATGCGCAGATCTTCGAAATATCCCGTGTTCCAGAGCGAGTGGAAGTCGCGCTCGATCGAAATCGGATCATAAGTGTCGCCGGGATGGGTGAACATCCTCGCCAGGATGGTTTCCTTGGGGATGCGCCGGTTGCCGATGACCCTGATTTGGTCAATCGTATCGGATGTCTGGGTTGGCGTCTGGGCCACGGCCGTGAAGGCAAATGACACCAAAGTCAGAACCACAGCAAAGCGCAGAACGCGCCGGGCAATAAAGACGGCGCGCGAGATCGAATCGTGCTTGATCTTCACCGGGTTTGAGCCCTGCGGCGAGCACAAAAACTCTTTCGTACAATAGTTCTGCTTCACAGGAAGAATTTGCACACCCTCATTGCTAAAAATCTGGTCTTACCTAAAGGAAAGATTGATTCTACAAGACCGCGGCCACCTCGCCCAAACTTCGCGGCCCCATCGACAGGCTGCTGCCGCAGAGCGGGAAAATTCCCCCGGCGGGATTTTGGCTCTTGAACCCTGTCCTTCCCACAACATCCCCGCCGCGCCAGGCGCCGGTTGCGGGGATGAATCCCTGGTTGGAATCCATGTCCCAGTCTACCGGACTCAGACGGGTTGCGGCGGTGCGGACCCCATTCCTGGCAATCTGCCGGTTAGACGCGCCACGACCGCCCAGGGCACACAGGGCCTGTAAACAGAATTTGGGCCAGGAACAAGAAGCCGGCACGCTGATCAGCGCGTGGGTCGGAAAGCCGAGTCCTTTCGGCTTGCGGATCATCTTTCTGATGGGAGCCCGTCTTTAACAAAGGAACGCAGGTGGGCAAACGAGTTGCATGTATCCGCCATCATCGTCCGCAGCTTTCAGCTACCATATTCTATTCAAGTGGAACTTTGTCCGGGCTGCGCGGAAGCGCAATCCGGCAGGAACCCGGGGAGCCGGCGCGAACCGGATAACGCTTGCAATGAACCCTGCAATAAGGCAGGGTTGAGCGCGGACCGGTTGCGGGCCTCAACACGATCAGAACGCCGGCCGAGGAGCGAAAACCAGCCCTATGATGTGGATTGTCCGGCTTGCGCTGAGGCGGCCTTATACCTTTGTCGTCTTTGCGCTGCTGATTTTGATCCTTGGCGTGTTCAGCATCGAATCGATGCCCACGGACATCTTTCCCAACATCGACATCCCGGTGGTGACGGTGGTGTGGTTCTATGGCGGGATGCCCGCCGATCAGGTTGCGGACCGCATTGTGACGAACGCCGAGCGGGGCATGACCACGACGGTCAGCGACATCGACCACATCGAGTCACAATCGCTGGTCGGCGTCGGGCTCATCAAGGTCTTCTTTCATCCCGGCGTAAATATTGGCGAGGCCGTTGCCGAAGTTACGGCCATCAGCCAGGTGCAATTGCGTTCGCTGCCGCCGGGTACGACCCCGCCCTTCATCATCCAATACAACGCGTCGAGCGTGCCTGTGCTACAGTTGGGACTTTCCGGCCCGGGCCTGAACGAGCAGCAGCTGAACGATCTGGCCACGACCACGATTCGCGTGCAACTGGCGACCATCGAAGGCGCGCAGTCGCCCTTTCCCTATGGCGGCAAGATGCGCCAGATCCAGGTGGATCTGGACTTGAACGCCTTGCAGGCGCGCGGCCTTTCGCCGGTCGACGTGGTGAATGCCATCACCGCGCAAAACGTGATCGCGCCCTCCGGAACCATCAAGCTCGACCGCTTTGAGTACCAGGTGGAGACCAACTCCGCGCCCTCGGTGGTAGACGCGCTGAACAACATGCCGGTTAAGACCGTGAACGGCGCCGTGGTGTATATCCGCGACGTGGCGCACGTGCGCGACGGCTATCCCCCGCAGACCAACATCGTGCGCGTGGACGGTCGCCGGGCGATCATGATGAATATTCTCAAAATCGGCTCGTCCTCAACGCTTGACATCATCAAGGGTGTGCGGCAGATCATCTCGAGCCCCAGCCTGCGCGGCCAACTGCCGCCGCAGTTGAAGATCGTCCCTCTCTCCGACCAGTCGATCTTCGTGCGCAATTCCATTGAGGGAGTGATTCACGAAGCCGTGATCGCGGCCTGCTTGACGGCGATCATGATCCTGATTTTCCTCGGCAGTTGGCGGTCCACGGTCATTATCGCGGTGTCGATTCCGCTCTCGATTTTGTGCTCGATCGTCGTGCTCCACTGGCTCGGCGAGACCATCAACATCATGACCCTGGGCGGGCTGGCGCTGGCGGTGGGCATCCTGGTCGACGACGCCACGGTGGAAATTGAGAACATCAACCGCAACCTGGAATCGGGCAAGGAGATCGAGCAAGCGATTCTGGACGGAGCCGCGCAGATTGCCACGCCGGCCCTGGTTTCCACGCTCGCCATCTGCATCGTCTTTGTGCCCATGTTCCTACTCAGCGGCGTGGCGCGGTATCTGTTTGTGCCCATGGCGGAAGCGGTGGTCTTCGCCATGCTGGCCAGCTACCTGCTTTCCCGCACCGTGGTGCCCACCATGGCGCGCTACCTGCTGCATGAGCACGACGATGCTGAAGTGCACAAAAAGCAGTCCAGCCGCAATCCGCTGGTGCGTTTTCAACTGGCGTTCGAGGAGCGTTTCGAGAAGTTTCGCCACGGCTACATGGGTCTCCTCACTGGTGTGCGTCGATCACCCCGGATGGCTCATCGTGCGGATTTCTGGTTTTCACCCTGGCTTCGATTGGCATGCTATCGGGCCGTGGCTGGGCCAGGACTTTTTCCCCACCGTCGACGCCGGCCAGTTCACGATTCACCTGCGCGCCCACACCGGCACGCGCATTGAAGAGACCGCCGCGCTGTGCGATCACGTGGAGCAGACCATCCGGCAGGTGATTCCGCCCGGCGAAGTGAACACCATCCTCGACAACATCGGCCTGCCTTACTCGTCGCTCAATCTTTCCTATTCCGTCTCCGCGCCCGTGGGCCCCTCCGACGCGGACATTCAGGTGCAACTGAACCCGCATCATCACTCCACCGCGGCCTACGTGGAGCGGCTGCGCGGTGAGTTGGCCCGCGATTACCCCGGCGTGACGTTTTACTCGGTGCCCGTCGACATCGTTACGCAAATCCTCAACTTTGGACTGGCCGCACCCATAGATATTCAGATCGTCGGGCCCAATCTCTACGCGAATCGCGCTCTGGCTGAACGCATGCTGAACGAAGTGCGCTATGTGCCGGGCGCCGTGGATGCGCGCATCCAGCAGCCCTTCAACTATCCGAACCTTACCGTGAACGTGGACCGCACGCGCGCCGCGACCACCGGACTTACGCAGCAAAACGTGGCCCAGAGCCTGCTGGTCGCGCTCAGCGGCAGCTTCCAAACCAGCCCCAACTTCTATCTCGACCCGCGCAACGGGGTTTCCTACAACATCGCCATCCAGGCGCCGCAGTACCGCATGGACACAATGGCGGAGCTGGAAAGCCTGCCCATCACCGGAAACGGGACGATGCGTTCGACCGGCACAGCGCCTTCCACGGTGGCTCCTGGGTCAGACGCCTCGGCTCCTCCGGGAGCAGAGCCTACCGCCGCGCCCGGAGCGCCTGCGCCCGAGCAAGTGCTCGGCAATCTGGCTACTGTTGTGCCCGGCAATGAGCAGGGCATTATCAGCCATTACAACGTGCAGCCCGTCATCGATATTTACACCAACGTGGATGACGCCGACCTGGGCAGCGTGACGCGCGCCATGGAGAAAATCGTCGCCAAACACCGCAAGGAACTGCCCAAAGGTTCGGACTTCAACCTGCGCGGGCAGAGCGAGACTATGTACCGGTCCTATATTGGCTTGTTGACCGGCCTTGCATTCTCGATCCTGCTGGTTTACCTGCTCATCGTCGTAAACTTCCAGTCGTGGCTCGACCCGTTTCTCATCATTGCGGCACTGCCGGCGGCGCTGGCCGGGATCGTCTGGTTTCTGTTCCTGACCAACACGAGGCTCAGCGTACCGGCGCTTACCGGCGCCATCATGTGCATGGGTGTGGCCACGGCCAACTCCATTCTGGTGGTAAGCTTTGCCCGGGAACAACTGGAAATCCTGGTGGGCGATGCGCGCCAAGCGGCGCTAAACGCGGGCTTTGTCCGCCTGCGTCCGGTGCTGATGACCGCCCTGGCCATGATCATCGGCATGGTTCCCATGTCCCTGGGCCTGGGCGAAGGCGGCGAGCAGAATGCGCCGCTGGGCCGCGCGGTGATCGGCGGCCTGCTGTTGGCTACAGGCGCCACGTTGTTCTTCGTGCCGATATTCTTCTCTTTCATTCACGGCCATCTCGAGCGCCGGCGTAAGATGCATCACGCCTCCGCCGGCCGCGCGACAATCGAATTCGATGAATTCGACGAGTCACCGGAGTAGTTGCCAATGAACCATGAACCCAACTCGAATCCTCATCAGGGAATGGACGGCTACCAGACTGCACATGGGCAAAAGCCTGTCTCGCCGCGCAAAGTTCTGGCGGGCACTGTCGTGGTCCTGATCGTCCTGATTGTGCTCGCGGCAGCCGGCATCCTTGAGCGTCTGCACGCGCACACGGTTCTCGCCCAGCGCACCCACGACCAGGCCGCGCCCACGGTCAATGTGGCTACGGCACATCCCGGCGCGCCGGTGGACACCTTTGTGCTGCCCGGCAATGTGACTGCCTATACTGACTCGCCGATCTACGCGCGTACCGATGGTTACCTGGTCCATTGGTATTACGACATCGGCACACACGTGAAGAAGGGCGCGTTGCTGGCCACCATCGACACCCCTGAACTGGACAAGCAGGTGGCGCAGGCGGAGGCCGACCTGATCACCGCACAAACCAATGCCGGCAACGCCAAGGTGCAGGCCAATCGCTATTCGGGACTGGTCGAATCCGATGCAGTGTCGCAAATCGATACCGACACCTTCAACACGCAGGCAGCCGCCACTGCGTCCGCCGTCAAGTCCGCTGAAGCCAACCTGCAGCGTCTGAAGGAACTGCAGTCCTTCGAAAAGGTCTATGCACCGTTTGACGGCGTGGTCACCGCACGCGCCGTGGACACGGGCCAGTTGATCAATCAGGGATCAGGAGCGGAGCTCTTTCACATGCAGGCCATCGAGACCCTGCGCGTCTACACCGACGTGCCGCAGTTGTACGCGCAGACGCTCAAGCGCGGTATGAAGATCGATCTGACGTTTCCCGAGCATCCCGGCAAGGTGTATGTCGGGACGCTGGTGCGCACCGCCGACGCCATCGATCCCACGAGCCGCACACTGCTGGCCGAGGTCGATGTAAATAACCATTCCGGCGAGTTGCTGCCTGGCTCTCTGGCCCAGGTTCACTTCAAAACGCCCACCGCCGGCCCTACTTTCATTGTGCCCACGGCAGCGTTGATCTTCCGCCGCGATGCCAACATCGAGCTGGCCACGGTAGTGGACGGCGACACGGCGCGCCTGGTGCACGTGGTGATTGGCGAGGACGATGGCGCCACAGCGCAGATCGTCAGCGGCCTGAACCCAGGAGACCAGATCATCCAGGACCCGCCCGACTCGCTAATCGACGGCGAAAAAGTGGATGTGGTGCAACCGGGAAACACGCCCGCCCACGCGGGAGGCCTGTAGCAATGCGAGGATGGCCGCAAAGCGTGAATGTAGCGCCGGTTTCGAGACTGGCCTTATTGACAGAGCTTGCCGTGAGCGAAGTCCGAGGGTCCACGCCGCCATTAGCGATACGCGGGTCTGGAGACCCGGGCGACAGCGGGCCAAGAGGCCGGCGCTACCCATTCGCAGATCGACTCTTGATGGCTGGAGCGGCACTCATACTGCTCAGCGGCTGCAAACCCGTCGGTCCCGACTACCATCGGCCGGGCTACAACGCCCCCGCGGCCTATAAGGAGACAGGCGCATCCACAGTGACCCCTCCGCCGAACCCATCCGGCGGCGCATGGCAGCCAGCCAATCCTTCTGACGGCATGTTGAAGGGCAAATGGTGGGAGATCTACCATGACCCCCAACTCAACCAGCTCGAAGAGCGCGTCGCCACCAACAACGTGCAACTGAAGCAGGCACTCGAAACCTACCTAGCTGCGCGAGACCAGGTAAGCGCCGCGCGCGCCAACCTTTACCCCACGCTTTCTGCGGGCGTGAACCCCGAAACAGGAAAGTACTCCGCCAACGAGCCGCTCTGGAACAAAGCCAATCCCACCGCATACAACGACCTGACGATTGCAGGCGAGGCCAGTTGGGAGCCCGATTTCTGGGGCCGCGTCCGCCGCACCGTCGAGCAGGCGCGAGCCAACGCGCAGGCCACAGCAGCCGAGTCCGCAAACGTAGACCTCACCCTGCACGCGGAGCTCGCAACCGACTACTTCGCCCTCCGCGGCCTCGATTCCGAAATCAAGCTGTTGAAGGAGACGGTCGCGGACCTCGAACGCCAACTCGATTTGACGCAACGGCGGCTTACCGGTGGCGTGGCCACGGCCGTGGACGTAGCGCAGGCCCGCACCCAGCTCGAAACCGTGCGCGCACAGCTCGTCGATCTCGGCGTAGCGCGTGCGCAGTACGAACATGCCATCGGGACCATTGCCAACTACGACCTCTCCGGATTCAGCATTCCGCCTTCGCCGCTCGGGCAATCTCCGGAAATGGCGCTGCCCAAGGTTCCGTTGGGCGTGCCCTCGCAATTGCTGGAGCGCCGGCCCGACATTGCCGAGCAGGAACGGATGGCCGCCGCGGCCAACGAGCAAATCGGCATCCAAATCAGCGCTTTTTATCCGGCTATCACGCTCAATGCAACCGGAGGCTTTCAAAGCACCAATCCTGGCACGTGGATCCAGGGACCGAGCTCGTTCTGGACTCTGGGCGCCCAGGCCACCGAACTCCTGTTCGATGCCGGCCAGCGCCACGCTCTCACCGATGCCGCGCGCCACACCTACGAAGCCCAGGCGGACGGCTATCGCAACACGGTCTTTCAGGCTTTCGAAGACGTGGAGGACCAGCTCGCCAGCTTGCGCATTCTGGAGCAGGAAGCGCAGGTGGAGCAGGGCGCGGTGGACGCGGCGCAGCATTCCTTTAACTTGTCGAATGACCGCTACAAAGGCGGCGTCACCAGCTATCTCGAGGTATTGACCGCCGAGCAAACTCTCTTGCAAGACCAGGTGACAGCCATCAACATCGAGAGCCGGCAGTTTGCCTCCAGCGTGAGCCTGGTGCGCTCCCTGGGCGGCGGTTGGGACTTTACGCAGTTACCGAAATAACAGAAAAATCAGCGGTATTGATTTCGTTTCAGGATTTTCTCTGTATAATTCGAGGCGCGAACGAAATCAAGGATTTTGCATCCGGAGCCCTTCATGTCCCTGCCGCGTTTTCTCGAAAGACGTTTCCCCACCCTGATCGTTTTCGCCACGTTGAGTTTCCTGGTTTGCGACGCGCAGCCCCTGGCGCGAGCCCAGAACAAGCCAATCGTAATTACTGCAGCCGTGACGATTGTGGAGAGCGCAAACGAGCCGGCGCCGGTGCACAGGGCGACGCAGGATTTGCAAGCGGACTTCAAGAAAGTCTTCGGGCAGTCGCCCAAAATAGTGAGCGATGTGAACGCAGCCGGACCGGTGGCAATTGTGATCGCGCAGAGCGAGACCTTGGACGGGATGGCAAACGGCTGTGAGACCGCGACGGGCACGGAATCGTTTGCATTTTCGATTACGAAAGCCAACGGCAAGAACGTCGTCTGCCTGGTCGGTGCCGACATGCGCGGGACCATCTACGCGATTTATGAGTTCTCACAAAAAGTACTCGGTGTCGACCCGATGTACCTGTGGACCGACAAACAGCCGGCGAGGCGCGCTTCCGTCACGCTGCCCGCCGATTTCGCGCGCACCTATCCCAGCCCGGTTTTCAATTACCGCGGCTTTTTCCCCAACGACGAAGACTTGATGACCGGTTGGGTGACGCCAAAGAAGGGCGAGCAGACGGGCATCGCGCTCTCGACCTGGGACATGGTCTTTGAGACCATTCTGCGCCTCAAGGGAAACATGGTGGTTCCGGGGACGTGGATCTTTCCCGATGACGCGCAGGTACAAGCGGCCACGGAGCGGGGACTGATCGTGAACCAGCATCATGCCATTCCGCTGGGCGTGAACGTGGCGCGCTGGCCGCAGAATGTGCCCTATAACTACTCGACGCATCCCGAGATTCTGGAGCGCGCATGGACCAATGCGGTGAACGAGTACAAGCCGGGCCAGGAGATTTTGTGGAGCGTGGGGTTGCGCGGTTTGTCCGACTCGAGCTATAGCTCCCTTGATCCGAGTGTGCAGAACAACGATCCGCTCCTCGGGCAACGCATCAGCGATGCCATCGTCGACCAGATGAAGATTGTGCGGGCGAAGTATCCACAGGCGCAGTTTGTGACTGACCTTTGGCAGGAGGGCGCGCGGCTGACGCAGGAGGGCTTCCTCAAGATTCCGCCGGAGGTGAGTCTCGTGTGGGCCGACACGGGATACGGCGACATGCAGGACAGCGGCAAGGTGGCGGCCGGGCAAGGCATGTACTTTCACGTGGCCATGATGAATGGACAGTCCAATCAGCTCTCGGAAATGGTTTCGCTCAAGATCATTCAGTCCGAGATCGGGCGATACATCAAGGCGGGGGCGACATCGTATTTTCTCGTAAACACCAGCGACGTCCGGCCGGTGGTAATGACCACGCGCGCGGTGATGGAGATGGCCTGGGGTGGGATTCTTGCGACCACCGGCGGAGCAGCAGGCGACGCGGATGCCGCGTATTACCGGAAGTGGGCTACGGAAGAGTTCGGCGCGAAATCCGCCGATGCACTCACCAAAGTCTATCGGGAGTATTTTGCCGCGCCCTCGCCACGCGCGCCCTTTGCCTTTGCCCCGCCGCGGATGACTTCGGGCGGCAATGCTCCACCGCCTCCGCCGCGTTACAGCAATATTCCACTGGTCGATGGCGATCAGCATTATCACAGCGAGGCGCGGCGGATCCTTCTCGACTACCTCAGCGGCCATCAGGTGATCAATATTCCCAGCCAGTCGCCCAAGTGGACGCAACCGCGCGCGGGCTTCGCTATGACAGCCGATCGGCGTGCGGAGTTTCTCGATCGCGACATCAAGGACTCGACGAACGCCCAGCCGCGCTGGGATGCGGTTTGGAAGGACGCCGTGGCCGCGGAGAGCCTGATCGATCCCGCGCGCAGAGACTACTACCAGGAAGCCGTCCTGACGATGATTGAAATTAACCGCGAGAGCAACCGCATGCTGCTTGACGTTGCGCAGTCGATGAAAGACGTCAACGCAGGAGACGGCGCGAAGGCGCAGACAGAAGCCGCCGATGCATTGAAGGCGCTCGACGAGGTGCAAGCCGCAATGCACGCGGCGGAATACGGCAAGTGGAAGAACTGGTACCGCGGCGACTGGCTCACTGGCGTGTATCGCACGCGGGAGATTGTGCAGGCCTACGCCGATCACCTGAAAGATCCCATGGCGAAGCTGCCCGCTCCGGCATCATGGAGTGGCTGGGAGGCGTATTTCCACATCATGCAATACGAGGGCGACCGGTCGGTGGACGTGCATTAACCGGAAGCCGCCTGCTGGCCGATGCGCTTTCCACGCCACGCCAATTGCTGCTCATATGCCTTCGCCCATCGTCACGTACACGCTCAGCTGTTCCAGCTCCTCGCGATAGGCGGCTCGCTCGGCCTCCTCGTCGGCGAAGGGCTTGGCGCTGGGCGCGGTTGAGCCAAGACGCCCTTCCAGCTCATCGACTCGCGTAGAAAGCGCGATAAGCGCGTCGGAAAGCGGATCCTTGATCTCGTGCGGATCGGTGATGAGCACGCGCTGGCCGTTGTGGTAAACGATGTGCGCGGGCACGCCGACCACTGTCGAGTTCGGCGGCACGTCGGAGAGCACCACCGATCCCGCGCCTACGCGCGAGTTCTCGCCGACGGTGACGTTGCCCAGGACGTTGGCGTTGTTGCCGATGAAGACACCATCGCAGACCGTGGGGTGGCGTTTGCCGTGGCCCTTGCCGGTGCCGCCGAGGGTGACGCCCTGATACATGGTCACGTCGCTGCCTACGATGGCGGTTTCACCGATGACCACGCCCATGGCGTGATCGATGAAGAGCCTTGCGCCCAGTAGCGCGCCCGGATGAATATCGACGCCCGTATAGAAGCGCGCCACTTGCGAGAGAATGCGCGCGGGCAGGCGGACCTTGCGACGCCAAAGCCAGTGCGAAACGCGATGAATCCACACCGCCCACAGGCCCGGGTAGCAGAGCAGGACCTCAAGCCACGTGCGCGCAGCCGGGTCGCGCTCCATGATGGAGCGGACGTCGTCGCGCATTCGTGCAAACAGGGACATAGAAAAACAGGGACCAAGGGACCGAGGGAACAAGGGAAAAAGAAAGCTCGGGACGCACGCGCCTGCTCAACCTGCCGTTAGCTTGTTCCCTGCCGGGGTCCCCGGCGAGCGGTCTTTGCTCGCTGGGGTGGCTCGTTCCCTTGATCCCTAGTTCCCTGCTTCGTTTACGCCGGTACTGCAATCGGCTCGGGCTGCAGGGCCAACGCCTGCTGGCGCAGCGGCTCAAACAGGATGCTCGACAAGTAGCGCTCACCGAAGTCGGGCAGCACGACCACGATCAGCTTTCCCTTATTTTCCGGCCGTGCCGCTACTTTGAGCGCAGCCGCGACAGCTGCACCGGAACTGATACCGACAAACAGGCCTTCCTCTTTGGCAAGCCGGCGCGCCATATCGACGCTTTCGTCGTTGGTCACCTGCACGACCTCGTCGATGTTCTTGGTATCGAGAATGCTGGGCACAAAACCCGCGCCGAGACCCTGAATCTTGTGTGGGCCGGGCTTACCACCAGAGAGCACAGGGCTGTCCGTGGGCTCAACGGCGACGGCCTTGAATGATGCCTTTTTGGGCTTGATGTAGTTTGAAACCCCGGTGATGGTGCCGCCGGTGCCGACGCCGGAGATGAGAATATCCACTGCGCCGTCGGTGTCGTCCCAGATCTCGGGGCCGGTGGTGTGCAAGTGGATGGCCGGGTTGGCGGGGTTATCGAACTGCTGCAGGATGTAGCCGTTGGGCGTCTTCTCCAGGATCTCGTTGGCCTTGGCGATTGCGCCCTTCATGCCGTTGGGCCCGGGAGTGAGCACGATTTCCGCGCCATAGGCGAGCAGCGTTACGCGCCGCTCCAGGCTCATGGTTTCGGGCATGGTGAGGATGAGCCGGTAGCCTTTGACCGCGGCCACAAACGCCAGCGCGATGCCCGTGTTGCCGCTGGTAGGCTCAATAAGCACGGTCTTGCCGGGCGAAATTTTTCCCCTTCTTTCCGCGTCTTCGATCATGGCAAAGCCGATGCGGTCTTTTACGCTCGACGCGGGGTTCTGGCTTTCCAGCTTGGCGACTACGGTAGCAGGCAGTCCGGCTGCCACACGGTTTAACCGCACCAATGGAGTGCGGCCGATCAATTCAGTTACATTCGCGGCAATACGCGCCATGATGATCTCCTTTTTCCGGGGCCATCGGCCCGGACCTCTCGTGTTTCGGATATTGGGGTGGTGCAGCTTGTCGGGTGAGAAAATCGAGCGCGCTCCACGCGCACTTCAGCATCGCGGCTGGCACCAGGACGGTGTTAGCGACATCGACGCATGCAAATAGCCTAGACCCAATGCCCCGGCGATGGCAAGCGCAATGTTTCCGCTAGACGGGCGGCTCGGCGAGCTTCTTCTCCTCACTCTCCAATCAGTTTGCAGGAGATCGGGATCGTCTGGCCTTGAACCGCTTTGAGGGCGCCCTCGTAGATCCCGCAATCGAGCAGGTTATTCGGCGAGGATTTGCGGCCGGAATAGACGTTGATCAGGAGCTGCGGGCCCTGGCTGTCAAGCCACTTGACCATTGGCTGATTGAGCTTGACGCGATCGAATGTGGCCATCGCTCCCGGAGCGATTTCCTTTTCACTTCACCCATATCAATTTGGCCCACATGGTCTACGGCCTGCTTGGGCGTTCCCTGAATGGGGAAACCGTACAGATAGCCAACGACAATTACGGTCTCTTTGCCCGCATCGAGCGTCGCCATCGCCTTTTGCGAATAGGTGACGGTAACAGTGAAGCCGGCGACGGTCGCGGCAGGCGTCGTGGGTTTGGGGCTCGGTTGCTGCGCGAATGCCGGACTGAGTGCGACGGTCACGAGAAGAAGAGGGAGAACCGCTTTTGCGGAAACAGCGGATTTTACCTGCATGGACGCAATCCTACCGCAGCGGAACATTGCGTGGCCATGAAAATCAATGCGTAAGCCGCGGCCGCACCTCCGCCGAATGACGCGACGTGATCAGCCGGTATTGCGCAGCCCCGCCGAAATGCCGTTGATCGTCGCAGCGATGGCGCGGTTGACCTCGGGCGTGTCTTCGCCCGCGCGCTTGCGGCGCAGCATGTCGACTTGGATCAAATGCATGGGGTCAACGTAGGGATTGCGCAGTTTGATGGAGTGGGCGAGAACCTGGTTGGTCTCAAGCAACTCCGTCTGGCGCAAAATGGCCAGAAGGCCGCGCACCGTGCGATGGAACTCTGCCTCGAACATATCGAAGATGCGCTCGCGCAGCTTCGCATTCTTGACCAGCGTGGAGTAGAGCCGCGCCGTGCCCAGGTCGGCCTTGCCCAGCGCCATTTCCACGTTGCGCAGCAGATCGATGAAGAGGGGAAACTCTTTCGCCATGGCTTGCAGCAACTCAAGCGCGCCGGATTGGGCAAGGAACCGGTCGATGGCATAACCCACGCCGAACCACGCGGGCACCAGCAGCCGCGACTGCGTCCAGCCGAAGACCCACGGAATCGCGCGCAAGTCGGAGAGCCGGGGCGAATCGTTGCGGCGCGCGGGGCGCGAACCGATCTTGGCGTTTTCGAGCTCGCCGACCGGAGTGGACTGCTCGAAATAGGTGACCACCCCGGGGTCGTCGAGAATGTGCGTTCGATAGAAACCGAAGGCGAGACTGGAGAGCGTCGTCGAATGCGGCTTCCCACTCCGGCTTGAGCACGCCGGTGAAATGGCCCTCCGGGTCGCGCGCGTTGGGACGTGCCAGTGCGTCGAGCGAAGCGGCGATCATGAGCTCCAGGTTGCGCTCGGCCAGTACCTCGTCGGCGTATTTGAAATTGAGCACTTCGCCCTGCTCGGTAATGCGCAACTGGCCGTCGAAGGAGTCGAAGGGCTGGGCGAAGATGGCGCGATGCGTGGGCCCGCCGCCGCGGCCCACCGTGCCGCCGCGGCCGTGGAAGATGCGCAGCTTGATGCCGGCCTCGCGCGCCACGACATGCAGATCGCGATGCGCGCGGAAGATCTCCCACGTGGAGGTCAGCATGCCGCCGTCTTTATTCGAATCGGAGTAGCCGAGCATGATCTCCTGCCAGTTGCCCCAGCTCGAAAGGAGTTTGCGGTAGTCAGGACGGCTCCAGAGCTCGCGGCAGACGGCGGGCGCGTTGCGCAGGTCTTCAATGGATTCGAAGAGCGGCACCGGCATGAGTCCGGGATCGATGCCGTGGCCTTCGCCTGCACCCTCCACCGTGACGCCGCCCAGCCGCGCCAAGCGGATCACGGCCAGTACATCTTCTACCGACGACGCACCGCTGATGACATATTGGCGAACCGCCTCGGGCGAGCAGCCCTGCTTCACTTCGGCGACTACGCGAAAGGTTTCAAGCACGCTCGCCGTCTGGGCCGAGAGTCCACCGGCCAGCGACGGCGCGATAGTATCGTTGATCGCCTCCTGCAATGCGGCAGCGTGAATGCGCGCGTGCTGGCGGATGTCGAGCGTGTGCAAATGCAGGCCGAAGGTGCGCACCTGCAGGATGAGCGGATCGATCAGAGTGCGCGCAATGCGAATGCCATCGTTCGCGGCCAGCGACGCGCGCAAGGTCTCCAGATCGTCGACAAAATCCTGCACCGAGCAGTAGGCAGGCAGCGCCTGGGTGAGCTTGTCGTGGCTGCGCGCCAGCGTGTACGGCATCACCGGCAATGCGGTTCCGGCAGCCGCATGCGCCTCGCCCGTCTCTTCGAGCGTGCGCTCGACGCGCGCCTTGAGGCAGATGACGAAGCGGCGATAGTACTCGAATTCATATTGCGAACCGAAAACCTGCGCTTCGGGTGTATGCACCTGGGCCACGTAAGCTCGCAGGCGCTCGAGCAGCTCTTCGCTCACAGGCCGCTGCTGCGCGCTCGAGGTGAGCAGGTCGATGATCAGGTCGAGCTGGCGCTGGTAATAGAGCAGCAGATGGCCGCGGGCAAGTTGCAGCGCGGCGCGCGTGACGTCAGGCGTCACAAAGGGATTGCCATCGCGGTCGCCGCCGATCCACGATCCGAAGCGCAGCACCACGGGCAAGTCGAGGGGCTCAATTTCGAGGCCGTAGGCCGCACGCAGAGCCGCCGAGACCTCGCGGTATAGCTCAGGCAGAGTCTCGAAGATCGAAACATCGTAATAGTCGAGGCCCATCTTCACTTCGTCGTAGACGGTGGGCCGCCGCGAGCGCACCTCATCGGTCTGCCACAGGCCGGTAATTTCGGCCAGAACCAGCTCCTCGAGCCGCGCCATGTCCAGCTCGGGGAGGGGAATGCGATCGAGTGCCTCAAGAAACTCGCCAATGCGGCGGCGCTTGAACATGACGGTGCGGCGCGCCGCTTCCGTGGGGTGGGCCGTGAAAACGGGGACGATGAGCACGCGGCGCAGCCAGTTCAGGGCCTCTTCTGCGCCGATGCCCACGCGGCGCATCTCCGAGAATGTGCCTTCGAGCGAGCCTCTCTGGCGGCCGGCCTGCCCGCTCAGGCGTAGCGCGATGCGGCGGCGTTTGCGATGATTCGTCTCCGCAAGATTGATGAGCTCGAAGTAGAAGGCAAAGGCCCTCGTGAGCAGGACGGCGCGCTCGACGGGCAGCGCGTGCACCAATTCAAGCGCTGCGGCAGCATGACGCGCGGCCTCTTCGGCGTGGCCGCGCTGTTCGGCGTCGCGGCGGCGGATGGTACCTTGCCGCAGAGCCTCCACTTGCGCAAACGCCTCGTCGCCGGCCTGTTCGCGAAGCACCGCACCGAGCAATGTTCCCAGCGAACGCACGTCGCGGCGCAACGGCGCCTCCTTCAGTTCGCCGGATTGCGCTTCCAGTTCGGCCAGCCGTTGGGACCAGCTCTCGGGATTCCACAAAAGAGCCATCGTATTTTGATTATGCACGAGGAAATTCGGATCCGGCTGGAATCGGGTGGTCTGGCCTTCGAGCTGCGCCATCAACTCTTCCCACTCGGCAGTGAGCGCGGTGAGTTGTGCGCGGAGCTCCTCTGCGAGCGTGGCCAGTCGCTGAGTTTCCGCCGCGGAGACGTAGACGCCAAGCTGCTGCTCGGTGTGCGCGATCGCGGCTTCAAGGCGCGGGACCTCTTCTTCGAGAAAGGCGCAGCGGTCTTGCAATTGCTTCTGCTTGATGGGATTCAGACGGCGGGTGCGCGCCGCCGGCGATGTTCCGGTACCATTGGTTTCTTCGTATCCGCCCTCGATGAGGAGGGTGATTCCGGCATGGGTCGACTGTTTCATGGTCTGCGAAACTGCAGGTCCTTCGACTCGATCGCCGCGGCGATCTCGTTCGGGTTGAATGTCCACTTCAGCGGGCGTTGCCAAGGCGGCTTTGCGTCGCAAATAATCCTCGTAGTTGCCTTCGTAGGCCGTGATGGCGCCGTTCTCGATTTCGAGCACGCGCGTGGCCAGGCGATCGATGAAGTAGCGGTCGTGAGAGACGAAGACCACGGTGCCGCTGTAGCCGGAGATGCGCTTCGAGCAGCACATCCTTGGCGCGCATGTCGAGGTGGTTGGTGGGCTCGTCGAGCAGCAGGAAGTTCGAGGGCGAGACCAGAATGCGCGCCAGAGCGTAACGGTTGCGCTCGCCGCCCGAGAGCACGCCCAGCGGCTTGAAGACGTCGTCGCCGGAAAAGAGAAAGCAGCCGAGCAGCGAGCGCAGCGCGGCCTCGGGAATGCGCAGCGCGGACGCGGCTGATGTCGTCGAGCATGCGCGCCTCGGGGTCGAGCACCTTGTACTGATCCTGCGCGAAGTACTCGGCGACCACGTTATGGCCGAGCTTGACTGCGCCGGCGGTGGGCGTTTCGTCGCCGGTGAGCAATTTAATGAGCGTCGACTTGCCCGCGCCATTCACGCCGACCAGCGCCACGCGGTCGCCGCGCTCGATGGTGAAGCGCGCATCGGCGAAGACGCACTTCGTGCCGTAATCCTTCCTCAAGTTTTCTGCCTCTGCAACGGTGCGGCCCGAGGGCGGCGGCTGGGGAAATTTGAAGTGAATGACCGGCTCTTCCTCGGGAACCTCG
Organism: uncultured Acidobacteriota bacterium; assembly: GCA_963830785.1. GTDB lineage: Bacteria > Acidobacteriota > Terriglobia > Terriglobales > Acidobacteriaceae > Telmatobacter. Next base: position 16,320 of record CAWHNV010000032.1, on the reverse strand, counting down.
ATGCGCTCGATTTTTTCGAGCTCCTTGATGCGCGACTGCACCTGCTTGGCCTTGGTGGCCTGGTACCGGAACCGATTGATGAAGGCCTCAAGATGCTCGATGCGCTCGCTTCTGGTTGCGCTAAGCGGCAACGAGTTGCTCGCGGCGTTCGTCTTTTTGCTTCAGGTATTTGGTGTAATTGCCCTGGTAGATGGTGAGGCGCTTGTTCCAGATCTCCACGGTGCGATCGATGGTGACGTCGAGAAAGTAGCGGTCGTGCGAGATGAGGATGTAGCCGAATGGATAGCTCTTGAGATAGTCCTCGAGCCAGTTGCGGGTTTCGAGATCGAGGTGGTTGGTGGGCTCGTCGAGGAGCAGCAGGTTGGGTTTGGCGAGCAGCAGCTTGGCCAGCGCAATGCGCATCTGCCATCCGCCTGAAAATTCATCGGTCTGCCGCGACCAATCCTCCTTGCCGAAGCCCAGGCCGGTAAGCACGCTGCCCACCTGCGCGTCGAGCGCGTAGCCGTCGAGCGCGTGAAATCGATCCTGCAACACGGAATAGCGTTCGGCAACGGCTTGGTACTCGGCGCTTTCGTGATCCAGATCGGCCATTTGGCCGCCCAGCCGCTCCACTTCGCGTTCCATCTCGTGCAACTCGTCGAAGACCGTGAGGCACTCGTTGAACACGGTGCGGCCCGTGAGCTGCAACCCCTCCTGCGGCAGATAGCCGATGCTGATGCCGCGCGTCTGGTCGAGGGATCCGTAGTCCAGCGTCTCAAGACCGGTGAGAATCTTCATCAGCGTGGATTTGCCGGTGCCGTTGGCGCCCACCAGCGCGGTTTTTTCGTCGTTGCGGATGAGCCAGTCGGCCTCAAGAAACAGAACCCGCGGCCCGAAGCGTTTACCGGCATTTTTGAGAGCAAGCATGAAATTCTATTTTCGCAGAGGCGGATTGCGTGCCGTTCCGCGACGCGGCTTTTTGCGCACTGCGGCAGGCGGGCACAATCCTATAGGCTGGTCGCGGCAGGCTTTTTGATGCCAGAGGGAAATGGAATGTCTTTGATGAACGCCGGGGTGGCATTGTTGATTTTGGGCGTAACGCTAGGGGGAACGGTGGCCAAGGAGTGCCAGGAGCTGGATCATGACGGAGCGCTGAAGCTGAACCAGATTCAAGTGATCGGGACGCACAACAGCTATCACGCGGGGATTGCGCCGAGCGAGGCCAAGCTGTGGCAGATAAAAAATCCCGTCGGCTATCAGGGCCTCGACTACAAGCACGAATCACTCACGCGCCAGCTCGACGGCGGCGTGCGTCAGATCGAGCTCGACATCTTTGCCGACAGCGAAGGCGGGCGTTTCGCACACCCCGCCGGGCCGCGCATGGTGGCTGAGGCTCAGCTTCCGCCCGATCCGCCGTTCGACCCTGAGGGCGTGATGCTGAAGCCGGGCCTCAAGGTGATGCACGTGCAGGACATCGACTATCGCAGCGTGTGCCAGCCATTCACGGCATGCCTGAAAGAAGTGCGGGCATGGTCGCACGCGCATCCGGCGCACATTCCGATTTTCATTCTGGTTGAAACCAAGCAGAACTCGTCGGAAGGCCCGATGCAACTGACGCCAGCGGAGCCCTTCACCGCGCACACATTTGACGCATTGGATGCGGAGATCCGCTCCGTGTTTCCTCCCGAGGAAATGATCACGCCCGACGACGTGCGCGGCGCGTACAAAACGCTGAACGAAGCTGTGCTGGCCGGCAACTGGCCCACACTGAAGAGCGCGCGCGGCAAAGTGATCTTCCTGATGGATCAGCGGCCCGTGGGACCGTTGTATCTTGAAGGGCATCCGTCGCTGCGCGGACGCGTGCTGTTTACCAATGCCGTGCCCGGCGAGCCCGACGCTGCTTTTACTGAATTGAACGACGGGCCCGCGAGCGAGATTGAAAAGCTGGTGCAGGAAGGTTATCTGGTGCGGACGCGCACCGATGACAGCACGCGCGAGGCGCGCGCGAATGACACAAAAAGACGCGACGCGATGATCGCGAGCGGAGCACAGATTTTGAGCACGGACTATCCAGCGAGCGAGCCGGCGCGCTGGGGAGGTCACTACTTCGTAGCTCTGCCCGGAAACGTGGTCGCGCGATGCAATCCGGTGAATGCGCCGGAGGGATGCGGGGCGAAGTGACACGGGCGGTCGCGGCTAATCGAGGTGAAAGACTTCCTCCATCGCTGCCCACCACTCGCCCGGATCGCGATCAGGCGAAGGATTCTGCATCGGCATCATGAGGGCCCACCACTCCTGCGTGGTTTTGTCGGCGGCCATCCGCGCCATGTCGGCGGCGAAATCAGTGCCGTAATATTCGAAATAGCTGAAGAGCGTGTGATCGCGCAGGTAGATGGAATAGTTGCGAATGTTGCAGGCGTGAATCATCTCAAGCACTGCGGGCCAGACAGCGGCGTGATGCTTCTTGTAATTCTCTTCGGCCTCGGGCTTGAGACCGATCACCATTCCGTAACGTTTCATGGGACCTCCGGAAAAATCTTCAGCCCACGTCGGGCAAATCGAATTCGCCGAGCTGGAGCGGGTAAACGCCGTGTTCGCGCACCAGCTGTACCACATAGTCGTAGCTTTCGCCGGATACGTTTGAAGGCACCGAGTGGTCGGACTGAAAAATGAACCCGCCGCCCTTGGCCGCATTCAGCTTGGTGAGCACGGCGGCGCGCAACTCCTCTTTGCTGCCCGCGGCCCACAGTTGCACGTCCATGTTGCCGCAAAAACCGAGCCGGTGGCCGAGCCGGCGGCGCAAATCGACCGCATCGAGACCGGCCTTGTATTCGAGCGGGTTATACGCGTCCACGCCGATCTCGATGAAGTCCTCGAAAATGCGGCTGACGTTGCCGCAGCCGTGATAAATGACCGGCAGCCCGTGGCTGTGACACTCGTCGATCATGGCCTTGACACCGGGCTTGAAGTGCTGTCGCCAAAAGGCGGGTGAGAAGAGCATGCCTTTCTTGTAGGCCACATCGCCCCAGATGATAATGCCGGCGAGGCGGCCCTGCGCAGCCTTGATTTGCGCGCGAACAATGCCCAGATTGAATTCATGCAGCCGCGCGACGAAACGAGCGATAGCGTCGGGGTATTCGCCCATCCACATCATCACGTTTTCCGTGCCCACGATGCGCCAGATCATTTCGTGCGCCTCGCACGCGCCGCCATAGACCGGAAAATCTTCGTACTCGGCGGCAACGCGATCGACAAAGGGTGCGAGATTGCGCTCGAAGCCATCGCCCACGCCGTTGATTTGATCGTCGCCGGCACTGAAGAATCTGCGCTCATCGAAGGGGTCGTCGAATTCAAAAGCGTCCATCTTTTCGATGGTGTCGGTGTCAAAAGCGGCGAAGGCCGGCATGGGCAGGTCGAACTTCTTGCGGATGGTTGCACCGAAACCGGTGTGCACCGTAACTTCCGTTTCGTCGTCGCGAAGGATGTCGAACGGCCGGATGTGCGGGTCCATGTTCGGCGCCACGACACGCCAGTCGAGATCGTAATAGCGATAAATGTCGGTGTCGGTCGCCAACCCCAACTCCTGGCGCCAGCGGCTCAAGAAACCGCCCCAAAAGAAGTCACTCACGGGCACGCGATCGGGCTCTTCATGGCGCAGCGCCTTGTTCATCCGTTCCAACTTGCGGAGGCAGTTTGCGGTTCTTTCCATTTTTCGATCGTCCTTGCTCGGGCATGCAACGGCTGCAGCAAATCCGGCCTCGCATGAACCCACTTCGAATCTGACTGTGCGGTTGAAGCCAATACTATAGTCCGCATGGGGCAGCGGTTCCCATCACATATTCACGCTTGCAGGCAAAGGCAGTTATGATCAATGTGCTTTGCTGTAGGCAACGGCGGACGCAGTCCAAATTGCGGAATGCGTTCGCGGGCGGCTCCGTCGGCCGCGGGCGACCAAATCGGATCAAGGCATTGCCAGGCAGTTGCATCATTTAAATGGAATCTGGAGGAGAATATGAGCGCGAATTTCACGCAGCGGCGAGAGTTTTTGAAGCAGGCGGGACTGATGGGATCGCTGGGGTCGGCGGCGATCATGGCGGGACTGCCGGAGAGCGCCTTGGCGCTCGGCAGCGGAGCGGCACGCATCGTGGAAGATGCGGCTGTGCCCATGCAGGCTCCTTCCGAAAATGACGAGGCGCCCAAATACCACATCAAGTTTGCCGTGTGCGGCATGAGCCACGACCACATCTACGGAATGATCGGCGCGGTGACGCGCGGAGGCGGCGAACTGGTGGCGGCGTGGGGCGGCGAAGAAGACAAACTGGCCGCGTTCCGCAAGCGCTTTCCCGACGTGAAGATCGCAAAGACGCAGGACGAGATTCTCGAAGATCCTGCGGTCGCAACTGGTGCTGACCTCGCAGATCGCCAGCGAACGCGCCGGGATCGCCGTGCGCGCCATGAAGCACGGCAAGGATTTCCTCAGCGACAAGCCCGGAATGACGACGCTTGAGCAACTGGCCGATGTGCGCAAGACGATCGCCGAGACCAAGCGGATTTACGCCATTCTCTACAGCGAACTGCTGGAGGTGAAGGCTGCGGTATACGCCGGAGTTCTGGTGCGGCAGGGCGCGATCGGCAAGGTGATTCAGACGATTAACATTGCGCCCCATCAGATCTTCCAGCACGCGGGTGACGCGGGCGGCAGCAGCGGCCGGCCTGACTGGTTCTGGAACCCCGACCAGTATGGCGGAATCCTGTGCGACATCGGTTCGCACCAGGTGGATCAGTTCCTGTTCTTCACGGGATCGACCGCGGCCGAGGTGGTGGAGTCGCAGATCGCCAATGTACGCCATCCAGATCGTCCGCGCTTCCAGGATTTTGGCGACATGGTGTTGCGCGGCAATCGCGGGCTGGGCTACGTGCGGCTGGACTGGTTTACGCCCGATGGTCTGGGTACCTGGGGCGACGGGCGGCTCTTCATTCTGGGCACCGAAGGCTATATGGAAGTGCGCAAGTACACCAACGTCGGCGTGAGCCACCAGGGCAACAACCTATTTGTGGTCGACAAAAAGCAGGCGCGGTATATCGACTGCAACGCCATGCCGTTGCCATTCGGGCCTCAGTTTGTGGCCGACATCGTGAACCGCACGCACCTGGCGCAGAATTTGGACGAAGCGCTGCTGGCTGCGGAGTTGGTGCTCAAGGCGCAGAAGAACGCGAAATGGGTAACGTTGCAGGAGTAAAGATCAGAGGTCCAGGGAAGAGAGCAGCAGAGGCCGTCAGCGAAAATGAACGCGCCCGAAATCTTTCTGTGACTATTTCACATTCCTCCAGTCCAGAATCACCTTGCCCGCGTTGCCGGAGCGCGCGGCTACAAATGCCGCTTCGTATTCAAACCACGGGAAGCGGTGGGTAATCACCCCAGAGATATCCACACCCGACTCCAGCATCACCGTCATCTTGTACCAGGTTTCGTACATCTCGCGGCCGTAAATTCCCTTGATGGTCAGCATATTGAAGATCACCTGGCGCCAATCCATCGGCATCTCTTTGGCCGGAATCCCGAGAATGGCTATTTTGCCGCCGTGACTCATGCTGGCGATCATGTCGCGGAGGGCCTGCGCATTGCCTGACATCTCAAGACCCACATCGAACCCTTCGAACATTCCCAACTGCTTCTGCACGTCGGCGAGCGGAACATCGCTGGGATTCACCGCGAAGGTCGCGCCCATCTTGCGCGCCAGCTCCAACCGAAAGGGGTTCAGGTCGGTGACCACCACGTGCCGCGCACCCGCGCGCTTCACCACCGGAATCGCCATCAGCCCGATCGGTCCCGCGCCCGTAATCAGCACGTCCTCGCCCAGCACTGGAAACGAGAGTGCCGTGTGTACGGCATTGCCAAACGGATCGAAGATCGCGGCAATCTCTTCCGGGACGCTTGCGCTGTGCTTCCAGATGTTGGTCATGGGCAACGCGATCAACTCTGCAAATGCTCCCGGCCGGTTGACGCCGACGCCGCGCGTTGAAGCGCAGAGATGCCGCCTTCCGGCAAGACAATTCCGGCATCGGCCGCAAACCACATGCCCTTCCCCGCTCACGATGTTACCCGCGAAGAAGTCGTTCACATTCGCGCCCACCGTGACCACCTCGCCAACGAACTCGTGTCCGATGGCCATGGGCACGGGGATGGTCTTCTGCGCCCACTCGTCCCACTCGTAAATGTGCACGTCGGTACCGCAGATCCCGGTGTAGTGCACGCGAACCAGGACATCGTTGATGCCGATTTCTGGCTCGGCGATATCTTCGAGCCATAAACCGGGCTCGGCTTTGCTCTTGACCAGTGCTTTCATCGATCGAACTCCCTATCGGCCATTATCCACGCGCTCTCTGTCTGCGGCGCGAGAATGTCGATCAAGCCCCGGCTTCCGTCGTCGCCTCATATAGATGTGCTCCGCTCTACGTCCCGCTTCTGGGGCTCTTACCGCGCGGCCGTCAGCACCGCCAGCAACTCGTCGCTAGTGAGAGGCAGCGAATTGGCCTGCATGCTGCTGGCACGAACCGCCTTTCCGACGACAGCGGGCAGATCGGCTTCCGCAATCCCCCAGGCACGCAGCCCAGGGATTTCGAACTCGGCCAAAAGCGCGCGTACCCAGTCGATACCTTCCTCAGCGCTGGCATCACTGCGGCCGGTGAGCAGGCGTGCTATAACCGCATAGCGATCCAATGCCGGATTTTGCGGCGCACGCGCCCGCAACGAAGCCACATTGGCCACCATGCCGTGCGGCAACAGCGCCGCACACAGCGCACCATGCGGCGCCTTCCACTGTCCTCCCAACGGAGCTGCCAAGCCATGCACCACGCCCAGTCCTGCGTTGGCCAGCGCCAGGCCGCCGAACAGGCTTGCCAGTGCCATGTCGCGGCGCGCTTCTTTATCTCCGCCGTCGTGGTAAGCGCGGCGCAGCCCGCTTGCCACGCGCCCCATTCCTTCCACACAAATTGCATCTACCAACGGATTGGCACGCACACTGACATAAGGCTCGATCAGCTGCGTGAGCGCGTCCAGGCCGGTTTGTGCGGTGACCGCAGGCGGCAGCCCGTAAGTCAGCTCGGGATCTACCAGCGCAATCCGCGGCAGCATCATGGGGCTGCGCAAGCTCGCCTTCACGCCGTGTTCCGCCGATCCGAGCACCGCATTGCGCGTCACTTCGCTGCCCGTGCCGGCGGTAGTTGGCACGGCAATGAACGGAAGCGGCTGCGTCGTAAGTGCGCGTCCCTTACCCACCACCTCAAGAAACTCCAGCGGCTCGCCGCCGTTAGTGGCAATAGCGGCAATCGCTTTGCCCGCGTCAATTGCGCTGCCCCCGCCCATCGCGAGGACCACGTCGCACGCGGCATCATTCGCGAGCCGCGCACCCGCACGCACCAGTTCAACCGTCGGTTCGCCGGGCACACTGAAAGTCTCCGCATCGAGCGCCGAGTCAAGCCATGCCGCGCGCTCAATGGATGCGCCGGTCACCACTAGAGGACGTGCGCCGAAGCTACGAGCCAGTTCGGGGAGAGTGGCAGCCGTGCCTTCGCCGAAGACAATGCGCGTTGCGGTCGCGAACTCGAAGCGCATGGTTTTACCAGCCTTGAGGATCGGGGAAGACGGCGTTGTAGAGCGCTCTTTGCCGCGGCTCGGCCATCATGGACTCTACCGCATCGCGCCACTTAGCGTAGTGCGCGGTCTCCTTATGCGCAGCCGCCGCTTCCGGAGTGCGATAGACCTCGGTAAGCACAAACCGTGTCGCGTCATCTTGAGACTGCATCACGTCAAAGCGCGCGATCCCCGGCTCCTGCCTGCTCGCGCGGGCGTTTTCCATGGTGGCCTGCCGGAACTCCTCTACGGATTCGGGCTTGACGTGCACGTGAACATGAACAATGAGCATCGCACTTGCCTCCGCTCCCTATCCTACCGCCAGGCTGCCCTGTTTGCGCAGGACCGCGCGCCGTCTGGCGGAAGAAGGAGTTGACGCGGTTCAAGCGAGTGATTTCTGCGAGCGCCGAGAAAATGTCGAATGACCTCGAGCCGGCCTTTCGACAAGCCGCTCATGGGGTGTGGCCGAATCAACCGGCCGACGGAGCATGCTCATTATGCCGGCATCAGCTCAGGCACCGGCTTTGACAGAAGCACGCCGAGGGCGCAACTCGCCATTCGCGCCAGTTCTCCGTCTGCGCGGCTGGTGAGAACTACCGGAACCTTGGCTCCCACCACAACTCCGGCCGCCAGCGCTCCGGCCAGGTACTGAAGCTCCTTGAAGAGGATATTTCCGGCTTCCAGATTGGGAACCATGAGAAGATCCGGGTCTCCCGCGACCGGCGATTTGATCTTCTTGATCCGTGCGGCGTCGCTTGAAATGGCATTATCGAATGCCAGCGGACCATCGACGATGGCTCCGGTAATCTGTCCGCGATCGACCATCTTGCAAAGGGCGGCGGCATCGAGCGTGGAGGGAATGGCCGGGTTGACCGACTCGACCGCCGACAGGATGGCCACCTTCGGATTCACGACCTCGAGTTTGATCATCATGTCGATGGCATTCTGCAGAATGTCTGATCTTGGTCTCCAAGTCCGGCTGGATGTTGACCGCCGCATCGGTAACGAACAGGGGCTTGTGATAGGACGGAACATCCAAAGCGAATACGTGGCTGATGCGCCGCCCGGTGCGCAATCCTCCTTCGCGCGAGACCACAGCGCTCATGAGTTCGTCCGTCTGCAGCGAGCCCTTCATGAGCATTTGGACCTCGCCTTTGCGAGCCATCTCAACGGCCCGGATGGCAGCCATCGCGGCTATTGTCGACGTCAACGATTTGAATGGCTCCCAGGTCGAGTTGCAAGGTGCCGCCACGCTGCGGATCGTCGCTTCAGAACCCACAAGAACCGGAACAATCAATCTGTCTTTGAATGCCTGGATTGCGCCTCCGAGAGATACTTCGTCGCACGGCCAGACGATCGCAGTTCTCACAGCCGTCTTGGAGGTGGCACGCGCGATCAAGCCGAGGTAGTGACGATAAGGATTATTCACAATGAGCTGGGGTACCGGGAGCGTGGACCAGCGCAGCTTTTTCTCAGGTGCGATGAGCTGGGCAGTCCCCGAAAATATCGCTGTACCGGCGCCATTGTTTGCTTCGCAATCGAAGTGAATCGTCTTTGTTGCATCGTCCTTGGCCGTGACCTGCGCCTTGACGAGAATGCGATCTCCGACGCGGATGCGATTATGGAACGAGAGTGAGACGTTCGTCAGCGTGCATCCGGGCCCCGGTATATTCATGCTGAAGAGACCTGAGATGAGCGAGGCGCACCACATGTTTGGCCCGGTCGGAGGTATTCCCCCGGCGCGATCGATGAGTTCATCGGTATTCAGAACGGAATGGAATCCGGAAATCGAGGCGAACGCCATCGCGTCATCCGTGGTAAGAACGTGCTCGGTCCCGGCTGTGTCGCCCACTGAAATTTCGTCGTATGTCTTGCTCTCAATAAATCCCAGATTCATGCAAATCCCTTCCCGCTCAGGCTCCGTCGACGATGAGCCTTTGATGCCATCGTACGATCCGCGCGCGGCGTTCAAAGTGACTGCAATCACCGATGCTAATTGCCGTTTACGTGCATCGTCGATTCTCCGGTCTTCACCTTCAGAGTCCAGGGCTGGGGCGGCGGCAAGTGCATGGAGCCATCGCCGATCTCGAGTGGCATCCAAAAGTAACGAGAGTCCCAAAGCGCCTTCGGGCGCCAGAGATCTCCCATAAAGATGACAGTGGTTGTCTTCGAACCCGTGATCTTCAGGAGCATCGTCGATTGCGAATCGTAGTTGTTCGCTTCGGGCGGCGCAAGACTCTTGAACTCGGTCCATGGGCCAGTAAGCGCCGGCGCGGTGGCATAAACATTGGGATTGGGCCGCCATCCGGTCATGTGCGATCCCACGACGTAGTAGAGGTTGCCGTAATGCACAAGCGCGCCGCCTTCCAACGGAGCGGGAATGAAGCAGGTTTTCTCCAGAGCCATAAAGTCGCCGGTCAGTTTCGCAAGAAAGAAACCTTTGGTTGGACGCGATTCGAAGATGAGATAGGCTGACCCATCGTCGTCCAAAAACTGCCCGATGTCGCGGCTCTCCTTATCCAGCGGTCTGAAGCTTTTCACATAGGTATATGTGCCGTCGATGCGGTTGCTGACCGCAACCATCACGCGAGCAAATTTGTAGTGCGCATCGTCGAGATGTGCATACATTACAAACTTGCCGGTGCGCGGATTGGCAAACACTTTGGGCCGCTCCAAAACCCAGTGCGGGCCAAGGTGCTCGGGATCGGAAAGGACCAGCACCCGCCGGCGGAACTTCCAGTGCACAAGATCACGCGACGAATAGCAGGCGACATAGCGCTTTTCGGGATCGTTGGCCGGGGTGCGGTCTTCGCCGAACCAGTAGAACTTGCCCTTCCAGACTGTGACGCCCCCACCGTGCGCCTGAATGCGCTGGCCATGGGTGTCAAGCCACGGTTCGCCGGGCCGTATCACACTTTGCGCAGCGCACAACCCAGCAGCCATCAGCGCCAGCGAAGCAAGTGCAAACAGCGAGGCAATTCCCCTTCTCAATTCTTCTCCTGCCGCTGTAACCACATTGCGATTCCGATCTTCTTCAGGCTTTTTGCTGGCGATGTGCACACGGGTTTATCCCATGTGCTTCCACGCATACACGTCGTAGCTTCCATCGCCGTCAACATTTCCGCGGCCTTTGCTCCAGCTCAGGTGTTGCGAGTCTTTTCCCTTGTTGAGCGTGAACGGCAGGGAGCCGTCGCCATACACGCGCGCAGTTACTTTCAGCGTTTCCGGCGCGCCTGCAAATAGGCCCACATCCGCCCACGGTACAATGCTCCCGCCCTTCACATAAACGGGGATCTTCTCGGTCGTTGCGGGCACGGTCAGCTCCGAACCGCCCTTGAGTGCTTCGCCTGTCCAGAAATCGTGCCAATCGCCCTTCGGCGGCACAATCGTGCGCGCCGCTTCTCCGGCAAACAGCGGCGCCACCATCATGCGGTCGCCCATCATATATTGATCGTCCACAGTATAGAGACGCGTCTCTTTCGGCGCATCCATCACCAACGCGCGGAACGGCGGAGTCCCATCGTGGGCATAGCTGTCAAAAGCAGCAGCCAGGTATGGAACGAGTTGCATCCGCCATGCGATGATCTCGCGGCATCGCGATTCCAGTTTTTCCCAGCCGTCCAGCAGCTGATCCGCATTGTTGAGGCGGCGATTGAGCTGCTTCCAAGGCGGATTCTTGATGTACCACCCATTCACCATCGCGAGTGGAGAGAACACCACGCTCTGCAGGCGCCGGATCAGATCCTCTTCGCTCACTGCATCGCGCACCTCCGGGCCCCATAGCAATCCGCTGAAGCCGGAATTGACGAGCGCGCGGATATAGTCGCGATGCGCATAGAGGTCGCTATACAACACAAAAGGATAGGGGCTTGCTAGTGCACCGCTGGAGCGCACCTGCCCATATGTGCTTTGACCATGCTTGCGGAACTCGTCCCAGAGTGCCATCTGATACCGCAGGCCGAACACATTGTGCATCTGCTCGCCGTCCACACCGGACGGAAACACACTGCACTCCGGAAACGACCAGCCGCCGGTGTAGTCGGAGTTATCGCACTCGTCCAGCTTGAATCCGCTTATGCCCGCGTCAAGAAATGTCTTCGCATGATATGCCCCAAAGGCCGCACGCGCCGGCTCGCCCGCAAAGTCGGGAACCAATCCACCCCACACACCATAATCTCCGGATTGCGGCTCGATCTGGGGAAAAAGCGGCGACGCCGGATGCGTGAATGCATGCTCCCAGAGGTTGATTCTCAAGTTCATTTCCTGCGCGGAGCGGATAAAGCCATCGGGATCGGGGAAGCGGTCGCGGTCCCACACAAAGGTGCAGGAGTACGCGTGCGTCTGCCAGCCGGGTTCGAGTCCAATCACGTCGCAAGGCATCTTGCGCTCGCGGAACTCATGAGCCAGCGCCAGCGCAGATTGTTGTGTGCCGCGCGCGTCCATCCGATACCAGAAACCAAGACCCCACTCTGGCGGTGCGAAACCACCGCCTGAAAAAATGTTGTAGCGCCGGACCACGTCCAGCATCTGCGGCCCGCCAAAAAGATAAACATCCACGCCGCTGGCGCGCGGCACTTCGACGGTGATCTGCCCGGTGTCGCCATCCTGGATGTTATGCGTGTAATTCGGGTCGGACTGGCGTCGTTTACGGAACCCGTCGCATGCGCCGGTTTGGGCCGCGCATCGCCAAAATAAAATGTAGCGTAGCGCGCCGTGTCGATCAGGATGCCGATGCCTTCAGTCGTTACATAGAACGGTACGGGCGCGTGCGAATCTCCGGTATCGAACCTTGGATCGGCATTGACGCGCACAACTTTCTTCTTGCCGCGCTGTGCGAACGAAAGCATCTGCAGCCCCATCCCAAAGATCTGCTCGTTCGGCCGCAACGGCAATTGCACCACGCACCCGCGGGTGGTTTGTTTGCCGCGAACGTCCGGCGATCGCGCGCATCCGCGTCGGGCAGTCTTGCGAACGCCTCAACCTGCGCTGGAACCAGCCGGCTCGAAACTGGCGTGAAGCGTTCCGGCGTGCCGATGGTGGCCCTCCATACGCCCGGGTAAATCCTCCTCCATACCGCTGAGCTTTCCGGCGCCGCGCCTGTTAACGGCTGTGTTCGCAGCAAACCGGAAAGACCGGCTGCCGTGCTTGCTGCAGCCAAGCCCTTGGCAAGACTCCGTCTAGAAATCTTCATTGTGTCGTCGCTCTCCCTTGATGCGCGACCCGTTAATGAATCGCGTGCAATTCGTTCTCGCTGCCGTCAACGCCGCCGCCATCGGGATAATTCACTTTAATCCCCACAATCTGATATGGACGGATGGTAACGCTGATCTTCCCATTCTCGATAGGCAGCGCGGCGCCTTCGGAATCCTCTATCAGATTCGTCTGCGATGCGCTTGTAAACCTGGGTGGAACCGCGATGCTGACCGCTCCTGCCTGGCCGGCCCACCCATATATATGGAGGACCAGCGCGTGGCTGTCCTCGGCTTTCTTTACCGCAGTCAGCGTAACATGATTGGGCTCGATCGCGATGAACGACTGGCGCGGCGGCATCAAGCAACCATGCGCCTCGACCTGCACCGCAGACAGTGGGTAGTTGAACTCGTATCCACGGCGAACCGTGAGCGCCTGCTGCCATCTGTCGGCGTGTGGATAGAGCGCGTACGAGACCTCAGAAGCCAACGATACCCCATTCTCAATCGTCGTAACTGCCTATCGCACTTATCCCGATTTGCATTAGTGCAGTTATCGGCGGGTAAGTAGCACCGGCTCCAGCGGCGGCGGCACTCGGGGCTAAGTGCAGGACACGCATCCCCGAGCGACTTTGCCAAACCAAGTTAGAAGAATGTTTGAATCAGGTCGACGACATCGTACTCGGTGTTCACCAGGGCTAGTACGCGCCATTTGTCGAACGTCAGGCAAGGATGCGCAATGTCGAACGCGATCATATCGCCGGGCCGAATGTCATCATTCGCGGCAATCTCCAGGTACGCATGCTGATCCATCATGCGGGTTACAATCCAATTCGCCGGAACGGGATGCGGCGAGACGCTTCCGGGTCTAAAGTGCAACGCAGGAACAGGCAATCCCGAGTCGAAGGCCGCATCGCGTCTGCCAAAGCCCACAATCGCCTTGTTGGCTTCAGGAACAGATTGCACATACGCCCAGATGTGCAAGGCCGTCTTGAGTCCCGCGCCGATTTGCTGCGCCACGGGGTTGCATTTGAGGATCCTGTCTTGCGCTTTTCGATACGCGCCGACATCGTGCGTCAAATAGCACCCGGGTCGCAAGACCACTTCAACGGGGTCTTGAAAATCCCGCGGAGAAAAGACTTCGGCGACCACGTCATACCAGGCCGAGCCCGCGCCGGAAAGCAGGATCGGCGTGCGTTGGAAAAGATTTTTTGCCGCGATTTCTTTTGTCATGCCCATTGCACGATGCAGAAATGCGCGAATGTCTGCCTCGTTATCGAGGACCCCTTCGTAGACTTCAACTCCGCATAGCGCGATGGCGTTGCTCCATTTCCCCAGAGCATCAAGAACCGACCACAGCTGCTCGCGACTGCGCACGCCGGCCCGGCCGCCGTCCACTCCCACTTCGAGCAGCACATTCAGCCTCGCTCCGCCGTGCAAGAAGTACGATCCAAGCTGGTCGACTTGCTCGGCGGAATCGATCAGGCAGTAAAACTCAAATTCTGGATCGCGCAGCAGCCCTGCAACGATTGCCATATTTTGCTTGCCGATGAGCTGATTAGCCATCAGCACGCGACGAACGCCGTGCGCGTAGGCAACCAGGGTTTGATGCGCCGTGGCCAACGTGATACCCCAGGCGCCCGCTTGAAGTTGCAGCTCAAACAAACGCGGCGCCATAGTGGTTTTTCCGTGAGGCGCCAGCCTGACGCCGTATGCGTCCGTGAAACGCCGCATCCATTCAAGGTTGTGCTGCAGCGCATCTTCATAAAGCACTGCTGCAGGCAGCGTGAGATCCTCACGCAGCAGGTTCCACCCGCGCCGCGCAATCTCATCGTGGGCCATCGGCTGCTCCAGCAGCGCAATGCCCTTGTTCAGTACTTCAATTACTCCGGGATCGTGAGCCGGGCCAATGCCCGTCTGTTTCACCCGGCCGGAGCCCGTCTGTCTAAATCGATCCATTTCTAGCCTCAGCAAACGGTAAACTCCAGTTGCCCGAATCCTTCGATGTATCTAGCCTACATGTCAGAGGATCAATGATGCGTCCCTTGCGAAGCCATCATTCGCAACGCGAGCGCTTTTGACGGCACTGGCGCCGAAGCAGAAACTGCAGATGTCGCACTGAGCGGCGATCGCACATTGGCCTCAGGTGACGGTCAGAGAATTCCACCCGAGCAGGCATTACCCATGAAGAGGAAAAATCCCAGCACCCCAACTTGCCTGAATCAGATTAGATGAGATTACTCACCGCAAAAGGGCATTTAACAGGGTTATCTGTGTGTGCAGACCCGGTTGGAGGCTGACGAAAAATGCTCTCCGGTCCCTTTTGCCCTGGTCATGTCCAAGAAATTGCACGGACTTCGGGAGAAGGAAGGAAAATTCTGCTCAAGTTATTGATTATAAATACACTACGACGGCGGATGTAGTCTGATGCGAACCACCTCTTTGTGCTCTAACTGGGAATCGTTGGGAGCGATTAGCAAGCATCTGCTGCATGCAATGCTGGCGGAGAGGGAGGGATTCGAACCCCCGATACCCTTTCGGGTATGCCGGTTTTCAAGACCGGAGCCATCAACCGCTCGGCCACCTCTCCGCAGTCTTACGGTCCTCATTAATTGTACGTCGAATCGTGCTCCCCGAATCGTGCTCTAGCAATACGTCACTAGCCCTGGTTCATATTTGTTCTGCCGGCTAACTCACTCATTACGTATTGCTCAGGTGTCGAGCTGATTTCCACCGGCGGTACCGCCAAGGCGTTGCGCGAAGCCGGATTGGCAGTGAAAGATATTCAGCGAACACACCGGGTTTCCTGAAATGCTCGATGGTCGCGTCAAAACGTTACACCCAAAAGTTCACGGCGGACTGCTTTTCATCCGCGGCAACGCAAAGCACGAGGCCGCCGTGCAGGAGCATAACATTCAGCCGATAGATCTTGTGGTGGTGAACCTTTATCCGTTCGAGGAAACCGTCGCCAGGCCGGATGTGTCGTTGCACGATGCGATTGAGAACATTGACATCGGCGGACCATCCATGCTCCGGAGCGCGGCCAAAAACCACGAAAGCGTGACGGTGGTGGTGGACCCACTGGATTACGCGGAAGTCGCCGGCCAGATTCAGACAAACGGCAACACGACGCTCGAGCTCCGCCGCAAACTGGCGGCCAAAGTTTTTGCGCGAACGGCCGCTTACGACGCGGCGATTGCAGCATATTTGCAGAAGGAATTCGTAACGGCACAGAATTCCGGTTTTCCGGCGTCACTTTCCATTACCGCGCCGCTGGCACAACCGCTGCGGTATGGTGGATGTCGTTCTACTTCGTTACGACTACGTATTGCTGCTGCGGCTCGCCGTCCACGCCGACCCGGCCTTCGGGCTCGCCGTCGCCGACCTCGGGTCCATCACGGAACCGCGAGCCAAGGTCCCAGTCACCAGCAGATGAACTGGGAGCGCCACCATGTCGAAGTCGTTGCCGCGCCGCAGCCGCCGGCAATCCCGGCATGGGGGGGGGGGGGTCTCGTGATC
>CAWHNV010000031.1:0-28758 GCA_963830785.1 uncultured Acidobacteriota bacterium | reverse complement strand
ACATCTGCGTATCGTCCTTCTTCACTCCGATGCCCGCGAAATACAAATAGCCAAGCTGCCCGCAGCTTCCCGCGTTGCCCGCGTTGCAGCTGTCGCGAAACATGTTCGCCGCGGTCGCTTCATCTTTGTCCACACCGATCCCGTATTCATAAGCCAGTGCGGCGTTGAAGCATCCATTCTTGTCGCCGCCGGCGCAAGCCTTTTTGGTAAGCGTCAGCGCGCGCGCGTCGTCTTTGGGAACGCCCTTGCCTTTCGCCAGCAGAGCGCCCTCCGCTGTGCATCCCTCCATCACGCCGCCATTGCAGGCCAAGTCGTAAAATCGCACCGCCTCCGCTTCGTCCTTCGCCACGCCAAAGCCGTCCTCGAACATCGCGCCCAGTCCCAGGCAGCCTCGCGGCTGATTGCCTTCGCAGCCTTTGCGATACAACCCGATGGCCGCAGGCTCGTTCTTGGCCACGCCCAATCCGCTCGCCATCATGAATCCCAGCTGCACGCACCCACCCAGGTTGTTGCCCTTGCAAGACGTGCGGTAGAGGTGCACCGCCTCTTCTTCGTCTTTCGTCACGCCGATCCCATACCGGTACAAGTCGCCCGCATTGTTGCACCCAATCATCTGACCCGCGTCGCAGGCTTTGCGATAAAGCCGCGCAGCTTCGGTGAAATCCCGCGGCACGCCCGTGCCGCGCAGGTACATCAGCCCCAGGTTGTTGCAGCCCCACATGCCCGTGCCGCTGGCGTCGCATGCCCTGCGAAAAAACACCGCCGCCTGCGTCATGTCAACCGCGGCGCCCTTGCCCGTCTGGTAGACCAAGCCCATCTCGTTGCATCCCGTCGCCGATCCCCCGTCGCACGCCTTGCGGTAGAGTGTCGTCGCCTGCGCCGTGTCCGCCGCCACGCCCTGCCCGGATTGGTACATGATCCCCAGGTCGCTGCAACTGTCCATGTCGCCGCCCGTGCAGCCCTTGCGAAAGTACTCCACGGCCTGTGCCGGATCGGCAGTCACACCCTTGCCGCCCAGGTAAATCCGGCCAAGATTTTCGCAGCTCTTCAAAAATCCGCCATCGCAGGCCTTGGTATAGAGCGTCTTCGCCTGCGCGTAATCCAGCGTCACGCCGGTTCCGAATTCATACAGCGCTCCGAGCCCATTGCAGCCCGCCATTTCGTTGCCGTCGCACGCCTTGCTGAACAGCGTCTTCGCCTGCGCGTAATCCTGGGTTACACCGCGGCCCTCCAGATACATCCGTGCCAATCCGAAGCAGCCGCGCAGATTGCCCTGCGCGCAGGCATCCTGAAAAAGCCGATACGCGCTCGGCAAGTCGGGCTCAGTCGCCTGGCCGTTCTGATAAATGTTCGCCAGCAATACACACGCGCTGCTCATGTGCCCGTCGCAGGCTTTTTGTGCTAGCTTTGTGGCCTGCGGAGCATCCGTGCCCCCGCCCAGCCCCGTGCGAAAACTGCGCGCCGCCTCTTCGCATCCCCAATATTTGTCGTCGTCTTTCTCGCTGTCGCACAGCTTCAGCGCCACGCTTCGCGCCAACGGAAAATTCTTCATCGGGTCGTCGTCCTCCCAATACTTGTTGCCTTCTTTTTTCATGCGCTCCAGCTCGCGGTTCTCGTCCGTCGCTCCCGCGCCCATGTGGATCACCAACTCGCCGCCCTGGTCGTCTTCGAACGCTCCAAACAGCGGCGTCTGCTTCGATCCCGGCCACGTCGCCACTTTGTGCTGCACAAACGCGCCCAGTTGGCTCGAAGTCACAAAGCCCTTGTGGAAGTTGTCCGCCTCTTCCGACGTCAGTCCCTGAATCATCAGCCCGGTAAACAGCGAGTGATCCGGCAGCGGTCCACTGTCGGCCGCCAGCTGATCGCCCTGCGCGCTGGCAATCACCTTGCGGCTCACCTTCACCAGCATGTCCCGCTCGAAGCGCGTATCGGCGCGGCTGGTCGAGAACTTGCTACCCAGCGCCATGCCGCTGTGGCAACTATCCAGAATCACCAGAATGTGCGAGGCCGGCAGCGAGTTGATAGTGCGCAGCAGTTCTTCGACGTTCAGATAGTCGCTCCAATGCTCGTTGTCGCCCGGCGCTCGCGCATCCACCGGCACAATGAACCCCACCGAGCGCGTCTCGTCGCCGATCTTGTCGGTGCGCGTGGTCCCGTGCCCGGCGAAAAAAATCACCAGCGAGTCTTCCGGCTTCAACCGGCCGCGCAGGTCGTCGTCGATCAGCGAGATAATCGCCTCGCGCGTGGCTTGCTTCTCCGTCAGTGGCTGCACGGCATATTCAAACCCGTATTTGGTGGTCAGCAGCTTGGCAAATTCCGTCGCGTCGCTCACTGCCGTACTCAGGATGGGCCAGTTTGCGTAGCGATCGATGCCGATCGCCACCACATATTGGTGGCCGCTCTTCACCGTCGGCTCATCAGTCGCAGGTTGAAAGCCGCGTTGTGCCCCGCCCGCCTGCTGCGCCTGCGCCACGGCCGCCGCTGCACCCAGCAACATAATTCCTGTCACTTTCCAGCGAATCGACATAGGGGAATCCTTCAATCGAAATGGCCGGGGGAAGAGGACAACTGTGCGTTATCCAGTATTGACGTTCATTTTAGCTCGTAGCGCCGGTCTCCTCACCGCCAGTAGTGCGGCGTCCTCACGCGCATCGCCCTGCCGAACCGGTTTCGCGGTTGCTGTACCATAGAGCTCCGTGTCCCATCCTTGCGACTTTCTTCTGTCGCAAGGATGGGACGTCACTATCGCCGGAATAGCGCTTCCGATCCCGCTCTAAGCCGCGCATTTGCCTCATTCCCAGATTCCGCGCGCCGGAACCCGGTCTCTCGCGCATTTGCATGGGCACTCAAATCCGGTTATCGTGAATTATCAATCCGTATTTAGGGAGAACGTCGCAATCGCCTGCGCAAGCGGGCGCGAAGCCGGTTTTGAGCAAGCGCTTCGCTGCCCATCGGGCTGTTCGCTCGCGGCATGCATCTCCTTTTCACGGAGCGCGGAGCAGAGAGGTGTTTCGATGGCGCAAAATCAGGATCTCTACGATGCAATTTTGAACGGCGACGCCAAAAAAGCGCACGCCGCAACCGTCGCGGCCATCGCCGCAGGCGTTGAGCCCATGGCCCTCATTCAGGAATCCATGGTTCCCGCCATGGATGAGGTCGGCCGCCTCTTCGAATGCGAAGAGTATTTCGTTCCGGAACTCTTGCTCGCCGGCCGCGCTATGAAGGGTGCCATGGAGCTCCTCAAGCCGCTGCTCACTGCCGCCGGCCAGAAGATGGCGGTCCGCGTCGTCATCGGCACCGTCAAAGGCGACCTGCACGACATCGGCAAAAACATCGTCGCTTCCATGCTCGAGGGCAGCGGATTCGAAGTCATCGATCTCGGCACCGACGTCTCGCCGGAAAATTTCGTCACCGCCGTCGTAGAGCGCAAACCGCACGTGGTTTGCATGTCCGCGCTGCTCACCGTCACCATGCCGGCCATGAAACTCACCATCGACGCACTCCAGACCGCGGGTCTGCGCACCCAAGTCAAAGTGCTCATCGGCGGCGCACCTGTCACGCATCAGTACGCAAAGGAAATCGGCGCGGACGGCTATAGCGACAACGCCAACGGCGCCGTCGGCCTCGTCAAAAATCTGCTCTCCCCGGAGGCAGTCTGACAAGCCCCTCGACAAACTCCGCCACCAATCGCGATCTCTATCTCCGCCTCGCCGCCCAAGGTCTGCGCATGCCCGTAGGCGCCGACCTCGTTTTGCACGAAGAGTCCGATGCGGAAAATGTCCGCAACAACGGCCCCGCACTGGGCCGCGTCATCGAGCGCACCGCCCGCCGTTGGAACACTCCTCTCGCCATTCCACTCATGGATCTGCGTCTCGAAAAGGCCGATCTTCTCGCGCGCATCGGCGTCCCCGCTCAGGACGCTGACGCATATCACTTCACCGCTCCACTCGACGACGCGACGCTAGCTGCGCTCTGCACCGAAAATGCCGTTCCCTGCTGCCCTGGCAGTATCGCCCGCGACGAGGCCCTGCGCTACGTCGCCTCGATCCCCGACCTTGTCTCCATCGGTATGGCCATCGGCCCGTTCTCGCTGGTGACTCGCCTCATGGCCGATCCCATCGCCGCCGCCGCGATGGCTGGTCGCGGTCAGGCAGCCCAGGACTCCGATGATGTGCGCCTTCTCTTTCAGTGTCTCCAGATCGCCGAGCTCGCAATCCATCGCTCCCTGCGCAGCCAAATCCACCACGGCGCGCGTGCCATCATGGTCTGTGAGCCCGCCGCCAACACCTCATTTCTTTCTCCGCGCCAACTCAAAGCCGGCTCCAGCATCTTCGAACGCCTCATCATGGAGCCCAATCTGCGCCTCAAGGCCGTCCTCGACCAGGGCGCCTGCGACCTCATCTTTCACGATTGCGGCGAACTCATCGATCCCATGGTCGAAGCCTTCGCGCATCGCCTTCATCCCGTCGTCCTCAGCCTGGGCGGCTCGCGCAAGCTCTGGGAAGACGCGCGCCTCGTGCCCAACGACGTGGTCCTCTACGGCAACCTTCCCACCAAATCCTTCTATTCAGATGGCGCCATGCCCCCCGCAGAAGTTATTCGCCGCACCGAAGAGCTGCTCGCCAATATGAGGGCCTGTGGTCACCCGCACATCCTCGGCTCCGAGTGCGATGTCCTCTCAGTCCCCGGTGCCCGCGAAACGATTTTACAGAAAGTGGACGCAATGATGGCCGTCACCGCCCCGGCCGATTCCGCACTGACAAGCTGATAGCTGACAGCTGCGAGGTGAGAGCTGTTCTTATGCATTTCAAAGCCATCTACTGCCAGGCCTCCATCTTTGTATTCGTCCGCGAGATGTTCACCGGCAGGAAGGAGCTAGCGGCTAGAAGCTAGCAGCTAGAAGCTGCACTCATGCACCTCAAACTCATCCACTGCCAGGTCTTCACGCGCGAATTGGAGCACGTCGTCTCCCGCTCCGCGCACACCGTCGACCTCGAATCCATTCCCATGGGCTTGCACTCGCTCGGCATCGAGATGCGTCCCCACCTCCAGGAGCGCATCGACGCTGCCGACAGCGCCGCCTACGACGCCATCCTTCTTGGCTACGCTCTCTGCGGCCGCAGCACCGACGGCCTTCGCGCCGGCCGCACGCAACTCATTTTTCCCCGCGCTCACGATTGCATCGGTGTGCTCATGGGCAGCCGCCATCGCTATGCTACCTACTTTCAGGACCACCCCGGCGTCTACTACCGCTCACCCGGCTGGGTCGAATTTCAAACCCCCGATCTCAAGCTCGAGCCCGCCTTCCCCTCGCAAAAAAATCCCATGGGCGAGCAAACCACGCTCGACGAATTCATAGCCAAATACGGCGAAGACAACGGCCGCTATCTCTACGAGCAGTTCTCTTCTTTCCGCCGCAATTACACCGGCCTCACCTACATCTCCACCGGCATCGCGTCCGACGAAGCCTCCAGGACTCGCGCCCGCGCCGAAGCCGAAAAAGAGGGCTGGGCATTCGAAGAAATTTTCGGCTCGCTCACTCTCCTCGAGCGATTAGTCAACGGCCCCTGGGACTCCGCCGATTTCCTCGTCGTCCCGCCCGGCGCGACCATCCGTGCCACGCTCGACGACGGCATCGTGGAAGCTAAATGACTCAAGAATCAGTTGCATGAATTCGCTTTTGAAAGGACACGGCTTTACAGCTTGCTGAAAAACTCGATGTTTTGAAGGGGCACGGCTTTAGCCGTGCCGCAAAGAGCTATAAACAGCCGGGCTTTAGCCCCTGAGGGACGTTTTTCAATCGGCGCAGAAGATTTATGCCACCAGCTCCAGGCCCACCATTGCCGGCGTCTTCAAATCTCGTCCGCATCCGTATCGAGCCGCTCTCCGTCGAGCTCGATCTCCCGCGCGGCGCCTCGCTCGTCCCCGGCCTTGCCGCCCAAGGCGTCGAATTCCCCTGCGGCGGCACGGGCGAGTGCAGTGGTTGCCAGGTGCGCGTGCTCTCCGGCTCGCTTCCCATCACCGAGGCTGACTCCGCAGCGCTCACTCCCGATCAACTCGCCCAAGGTTGGCGTCTCGCCTGCCAGGCCCGTGCCGATGAGCCGCTCGTCCTCGAGTGCGGCCAGTGGCACATGGAGATCCTCGCGGACGCGACCTCCCCGAGCAAATCCGCCCCGTGCCCCATCCTTTCTGAATCCTCGATAGAGGATTCGAAATGGGTGGGAGTTCAACCAGCCTCGCGATCTCGCGACCTCGCCATCGCCATCGACCTTGGCACCACCACCATCGCCACGCAACTCATCGATGCCGCATCGGGCGACGTTCTCGGGGTCGAAACCGCGCTCAATCCCCAGGCCGCCTTCGGCTCCGACGTCATGAGCCGCATCCGCGCCGCGCTTGAGGGCCAGGACCTAACCACGCCCATCCGCGCCGCCCTCGGCCAACTCGTCGCCCGCCTCGCCGCCCGCCTCGCTCCCGATCGCGCCTCGCAAATTACCGAAGTCTTGCTCGTCGGCAACACCGTCATGCACCATCTGTTTTGCGGCCTCGACGTTGAGCCGCTCTCCCACGTCCCCTTCCAATCGCCGCATCTGGCCGAGCAGCGCCTCACCCCGCGCGATCTCGACTGGGACCTCAACTCCGATTGCGTCATCCGCTTCGCTCGCTGCATCGGAGGCTTTGTTGGCTCCGACATTCGCGCCGGAATCGTCGCCACAGGCATCGCGCAGAGTCCCAATCTCATCGCCCTCGTCGACCTCGGCACCAACGGCGAAATCGCCATCGGCAATCGCCACGGCATCGTCTGCGCTTCCACCGCCGCCGGTCCCGCCTTCGAAGCCGGTTCCATCCGCATGGGCATGCGCGCCGTCACCGGCGCCATCGCATACGTTTCGCTCGACGAGGGCACGCTCCGCCCCACCGTCATCGGCGACGTCGCGCCGCGCGGCATCTGCGGCAGCGGCCTCGTTGACGCGGTCGCCGCAGGCCTGCGCTCGGGAGCGATCCTCTCCAACGGCCGCATCGCCGATAAATCCAAAATCTTCCCCATCGCCCCGCCCGTCGTCCTCTATCAATCCGACATTCGCGAGCTCCAACTCGCCAAGGGCGCCATCGCTGCCGGCTTCCGCCTCCTCCTCAAACGCCTCGCAACAACCGGTGCGAAGGGTACGGGGTTCAGCCCGTACATCAAACAATCAGAAAAAAAAGAGGGGGCTTTAGCCCCTGAGGCACAGCAAGCTCTCCGCGCCATCCATCTCGCCGGCGCCTTCGGCAACTACGTGCAAATCGATTCCGCCCTCCGCATCGGACTCCTCGAAGCGCCGCACTCCATCATTCACGCCGCCGGCAACACCGCCCTCCGCGGCGCAAAAATGCTGCTGCTCGCCGATGAACCCCAACTCCCACCCATCGAACACGTGAGCCTGGCCGCCGACCCCGCCTTTCAAGACGAGTTCGCCAATTGCATGACCTTCCCTGAACCGCACAATTTATAAGCGGCACGAAAATTGGGAAAGCACGAACCTCAATCCCCCTCTTTCAATCGACCACAAATCAGTGGATAGAAACCCACGCCCCGTGCGCCCACCCCGCCCCGTTTGCTATCGTAGTCCTTTGCTTCGCAAGGAGACCGCAAGTCCCATGCCTCACCCCATCATCAAATTCGGCACCGACGGC
Source organism: uncultured Acidobacteriota bacterium (assembly GCA_963830785.1). Taxonomy (GTDB): domain Bacteria; phylum Acidobacteriota; class Terriglobia; order Terriglobales; family Acidobacteriaceae; genus Telmatobacter. Next base: position 21,084 of record CAWHNV010000031.1, on the reverse strand, counting down.
TGGCGCGGCGTCATCGCCGACGACTTCACCTTCGCCAACGTGCGCACCGCCGCCGAGGCCATCGCCGCCTACATTCACGCCCAGGAAGATCCCGAAAAGGCCTATGCATCGCCTACGACACGCGCTTCGGATCGAAGGCCTTCGCCCGCGCCTGTGCTGAGGTCGTCGCAGCCACCGGCATTCCCGTCCAGCTTGCCCACGCCGTCACGCCCACTCCGGCGCTAAGTTTCGGTGTACGCGAGCGCGGCGCCGCCGGCGGCATCATGATCACCTCATCGCACAACCCCGCGCAGTGGAACGGCGTCAAGTACAAGGGCTGGTACGGCGGATCGGGCAAGCCCTCCATGATCACGGCCATCGAATCCTATCTCGGTCAGCCCGTCCCGCGCGCAGCGCAACCCGCTCCCATTACCGATGTCGACTTCCTGCCCACCTACCTCAAAGCCATCGAGAGCTTCGCCGATCTCGACCTCATCGCCCGCTCCAACATGAAATTCTGCATCGACTCCATGTACGGCGCCGGCGGCACCATTCTCTCCGACATTTTCAATCGCATCGGCGTCGCCAACGTTCCCATCCGCGTCAATCCCGATCCGCTTTTCCCCGGCATCAACCCTGAGCCCATTGAGCCCAACATCCGCGCCCTCGGCGAAGCCACTGTCGCCAACCACTGCCAGGCTGGCCTCTGCACCGACGGCGACGCCGACCGCATCGGAGCCACCGACGAGAACGGCAACTTCGTCGACCCGCACAAGATCTATTCCGTGCTTCTCAGTTGGGTTTTGAAATATAAAGGCTGGCCCGGCGCAGTCACCCGCGCCTTCAACACCACCAAGATGCTTGACCGCATCGCAAGAAAATACCACCGCGAACTCATCGAGCACGGCATCGGCTTCAAGTATGTCGTTGACCTGATGCTCGAGCGTGAAATCGTCATGGGCGGCGAGGAATCCGGCGGCATCGGCCTCCAGCGTCATCTGCCCGAGCGCGACGGCCTGCTCAACTGCCTCTTGCTCACCAACGTCATGGCCCAGGAAGGCCGAACTCTTGGCCAGCTCGTTGCCGACTTGCAGGCCGAGTACGGCGAGCATCAATACGGCCGCGTCGATCTCCACATATCCGACGACGTTAAGAACGCCGCCATCGCCCGCGCCCGCGCACTTCCGACGGGCGACTCGACTTTCGCCGGCATGCCCATCCTCCGTCAGGAGAATCTGGATGGAGTGAAGTTCTACCTGGATAATCCTGAAGCGAAGAAAAAACCCAACGCCGCCGAAACCTGGCTGCTCCTCCGCGCCAGCGGCACCGAACCGCTCATGCGCATCTACACCGAATCCTGCTCAAAAGAATCCGTCGCCAAACTGCTCGAATCCGCGCGCACCTTCGCGCTGAGCAAATAGCTGAGCGGAGCAAGACACTGGGTGCCCCAGGTCTGGATTCTCAGACCTGGGATCGTGCGCTCATGAACACCAGCGCAGCGCTACTAGCCGAAATCCGGATCCGCGCAACACCGCTTTCCACCGCAACGGGTTCAACCCGCCTTGGCCTCCACTGCCCCTCGCGAATCTCCGCTCCAGCCAGCGTCACACCCTTGGTCGCATCGAGCGCCGGAGCCTGCAGCCTCCACGCCGTCGCCACGCGCACTCTGTCCGGCGCGCGCACCCTCACATCCACCGCCTTCGCTTCATCTTTATTAAAGAGCGCAACCTTGAAGCCGGATTTGTATCGCGCCGCATAGGCCGTCACATTCGCTCCCGCGATCTCTCCGTCGACCCGCATCATCGCGCTGCCCGCAAACTGGTTTGCCAGCAGCATTCCATAGAAAATCGGCATGGCCCTCACCGGGCTATCCGGCTCGCTGAAAATCGGAGTGTAAAATCCGCTGCGCATCGCCTGCGGCGTCTTCGCCACATCCATCCCCGGTGTATGATCGCCCAACCCTGCGCTGAGAAACGCGCTTCTGCCTCCATGCAAATTCACCCCAACGCAGCCCAGGCTGGCCAGCTCCAGCATGTAGTCTCCCGCCCACAGCGCTGCTGCAAAGGCATTGCTCATACCCGGTTTGCCGCCGCGGTAGCAGGAATTGCCCTCGGTCATCCGGTACACCAGCCCACGCGCCCGCGCCACCGCTTCAATCCGTTGCATCTCGTCAGCAATTTTCGCGTTCCCGGCGAGCAGCCGTGCAATCGTCACGCGAGGATCGTTCGGCGGACCCTCGGCATAGTAGTGTCCGGTCAGCGTCGTCAATCGCGGACGCACGCGCTCCGGAAGCTCTTCGCCAAACCGCGTCACCCAATCCGATGAACCACCTACGTCCGGCCCACCGAAGCGCGCTTCCGGCACGCGCGCGGCAATCGCTTCGGCATAACCCGTCCACTCCCGCAAATAATCATCGAAGCCCCAACCCCTCGGACGCGTGCCGTTACTGGCGTTCTGATAAAAGTCCGGCTCGTTGCCAATCTGGAAAAACACCAGCCGCTCGCCCACTGCGCGCGCCACGTAGGCCGCTTCCGTCGCCGCCCGTTCCGGCGTGCTGTTGCCGAAGTTCAGTCCATAAATCAGCTTCCATCCCGTCGCTCGCAAAAATCCCGCCAGCGCATCGATCGCCTCCGGCCTGATCGCAAACAACCGATGCGGCATCCAGTTCTCTTCCAGCTTCCCTGGCGGAATTCTCAACTGCGGCGCCACCGTATCGGCGTCCGCCTGGAACCAGCAAAACTCGCTCGTATTTCCCCCCACGCGAAGCACGCCATGCGGATTTAGCAGACTGAAGTGAGCCACCAGCTCGCGATTTGCAGCGGAGAAAAACTGCGGATCAGTCAGTTGCGCCAGCTCATAACTCAGCCCCGTGTACGTGAGCGGCACCGCCGTCGTCAGCGGCCCATCGTGCAGCGTCAGTTCCGCAGCAATCGCCGTCTCACTCCGTGCCCAACCCGCCTTGGAAACTCCCGCAGCCGCAACCGCAGCGCCCGCCTGAAGCAAAAACGCCCGACGCTTCATCTATGAAACTCCTGCAAGTGGCCCACGCGCGCGGCCTGGTGGGATACCACCGCCCTAACCCCAGCACAAAAGCTGACAGCCGGTTGCTCCATCCTAAACGCGCTTTGTGCGTTTAGGGTGGGATACCGCCAACCCTAACCCCAGCACGAAAGTCTAATAGCTAGTAGCTAGCGGCTGCTCTTCGGCTGCGACAACACCTGCATCGCCGGATGCAGCGGCAACCCCGTCGGCTTGTACTCGTAGGTATCGTCCGTCTCCGCGCGCAGCGCCGCCAGCCGCTCCTTCAAATGCGCCGTCAGCTCCTCATATCCCGGTTTTCCATAGAGATTGTGCGCCTCGTCCGGATCATTTTCGAGATCGTAGACCTCAAACTCCTCCGGCTCCAGGAAAAAATCAATCAGCTTGTAGCGCTTCGTCCGCACCCCGCGGCACGGCCGCACATTTTCAAATCCCGGATACTCGTAATACTCGTAGAGCCAATCGTCGCGCCACTTCACATCGGCTTTTCCTTCAGCCAGCGCCATCATGCTCTTGCCCTGCATCTCCGCGGGCGCCGTCAGTCCGGCAATCTCCAGCAGCGTCGGCGCCATGTCCAGATTCAGCACCATCTCCTTTGAAGTCGCACCCGCCATCACGCGCCCCAGCCAGCGCACCATCATCGGAACGCGAATCGACGGCTCATACATCACGCGCTTGTCATACAAATGATGCTCGCCCAGCAGAAATCCGTGGTCCGAACTCAACACAATCGCCGTCTGGTCCAGCAGCCTCTGCCGCTCCAGTTCCGCCAGCACCGCGCCCACGTTGCGATCGTTGTCCTCCACGCCCGCGTAGTGATCCTTCACCAGCTCCTCGAGCGACCGCGGATCGTCGGTGAACACCTCCGACCATCCAATCTTGTCGTCCGCATCGGCCACGGCGCGCGGCTTGTCTGCGTAGCCCGTCTGGTCCTCATCAAACGTCGCGGGCTTGGGAATCGCGACGCCGTTGAAATCGTTCACCAAATCCTTCGGCCGGTAGAACGGCGCATGCGGCGCATAGAACCACAAAAACATGCAGAATGGCTTCTCGCGTTTCTGCCCGAGCCACGCCACAGCCTTCTGCGTCAGCAGCGTGTCCACAAACTCGCCTTCGTAGAGCGTCTCCGGTCCGTACTTGCCCTTCACGCCTTCGGTGATGCGCGGCCGATAATAATCCGCCTGGCCTACAAACCCGAAGTAGTAGTCCCAGTAGTGGTCCATCAGCGCGCCGGCAATATGCGACTTGCCCAGAAACGCCGTCTCATAACCCGCCTTCTGCAGCAGATCCGACACCAGCGGAAACCGCGCCGGCACCGTGCCCTCCACATTCGACACCGCGCCCGTAGTGTGCGAGTAGAGCCCCGTCAGCATCGTCGCCCGCGACGGCAGGCACAGCGCATTCACCACAAACGCATTGTGAAACGTGCATCCCTCCCTGGCGATCCGGTCCATATTCGGCGTGTGCAAAATCCGGTTGCCCGCCGAAGAAAGCTCATCCGCCCTCAACCCCTCGCCCACAATGCACAAGATGTTTGGCCGCTCGCTGTGCTCATCCAGCCCGCGCGCAAAACTCTCCAGCGCGCTCAAGTTCACCACCGTCGCGCCCATCGACGCCGCCAACCCCTTCAACACAGCTCGCCGGCTTTTCATGCCTTCCTCGTTTTTGATAGGTGTGAAACCATCTAGCTAAAAAGCTTTGTCATCCTGAGCGTAGGCCGTTCGCTTCGCGAACGGCCGAAGTCGAAGGACCTGCGGTTGCTTTTCGTTTGGTATCGGGGCACGGCTTCAGTATTGCCGAATTCGTCGAAGTTTGAACATGGGCTTCAGCCCCTGCGCACGTACTCAGGTAATCACAGCAATCTTAAGTTGCTTACCAACCCTCACCGTAAGTTCGCGAGGACGAGTATCGATCATGAACAATTGCTGTGTAACCTTCTCGTTGTCGATTGTTATCCCCACCCGAAGCTGTCGTTCGGCTTCCGTGCGCGATGCCCTCATACCAAGCCGAACAATCAGGCGCGCAATGTCCACCGGGACCTCCATCTTCAGATTCCCTTCAGCCTTCTGAAGTGAAGCAGCGTCCATCCGAGCGACATCTCGGATAGAAATAGGCACTTTTTCGACATCGGTCGGCAGCGTCCGCTGCTGAAACATCCGCGCCCAATTCTCATCCGCGCCTTTTGCCGCCGCCACGCCGTGGAAATCCGCCACAATCGTCCGCGCCAGTTGTTTCTTGGTCTCCATCGGATGCAATTTCCCCGCCGCCACCTCACCCCGCATCGTTTCTATCTCCGAGCCGCGAAGATCCGTCAACAAGAAAAAATACTTCCACATCAGCTCGTCCGAGATCGACATCAACTTCCCATACATCTCGCTGGCCGGCTCGTTGATCCCGATCGCATTCCCCAGCGACTTCGACATCTTCTGCACGCCGTCCAACCCCTCCAGTATCGGCGTCATCAACACAATCTGCGGCTTCTGCCCATACTGCCGCTGCAGCTCGCGCCCGCACAGCAGATTAAATTTCTGATCCGTCCCGCCCAGCTCCACGTCGCACTCCAGGCACACCGAATCGTACCCCTGCATCACCGGGTACAGCAGCTCGTGCAAACTGATCGGCTGCTCGGCCTGGAATCGTTTCGAAAATTCGTCGCGCTCCAGCATCTGACTCACCGTAAAGTGCGCCGTCAGCCGCACCGTATCCTCATATCCCAGCTTGCCCAGCCACTCGCTGTTGTAGCGCACCTCGGTCGTCTTCGCATCGAGAATGCGAAACACCTGCTCCTTGTAGGTCTCCGCGTTTTTATCGATTTCCGCCCGCGTCAGCGGCTTCCGCGTCACGTTGCGTCCCGTCGGGTCGCCGATCAGCGAAGTAAAATCGCCCACCAAGAAAATGACCGTATGCCCCAGTTGCTGAAAATGCCTGAGCTTGCGCATCAGCACGGTGTGTCCCAGGTGCAGGTCCGGCGCCGTCGGGTCGAACCCCGCCTTCACGCGCAGCGGCCGTCCCGTCTTCCGGCTCTCTTCCAGGCGCTCCCGCAAATCGCTCACGCGGATAATCTCCGCCGCGCCCTTCTCCAGCAAATCCATTTGCTCGTCTACAGGTTTAAACGTGCTCATCTTGTGTTTCAGTATAAATTCCAATGCTTTCGAACCAGCGGCTGATCGCTGACAGCTAAAAGCTGACGGCTGCCTCTAAAACAACATTCCCGCCCACACCGTCGCCGCCTTCATCCCGCGCTCGCTCTTTTCCAGTTCCGTTTCGAGCTGCGCCGCCTTGAAGCGCAATTCCTGGTTGTCCAGGATCAGCTCGCTCACCAGCGCCTGCAGCCGCTGGTTCTGCACCTCCAGCGGCGAAGCACTCTCGGCAGGCCCTCGTGTTTTGCATACGGTCTGCGCCGTTTCCATCGCTGTCTCCATCGCAAGCGTCACTCCGCTCACCTCGTCCCCCGGTCGGCCCACTTGCCAACTCACTGCGGCTCTAGCTCCGCTAACTCCCCTCACTCCGCCGTCTTCCTCAAACCTCGTCAATCGTCCGCACCGCCGCATCAATGGCCTCGGTAATCTTGCTCACCTGTTCCGCGCTCAAATCGCCGCGCCCGCTGCGCATTCTCAGCGCCATCTGCAGGTTCATCACCGCGCGCATAATTTGCGGGGACCGTCCCCGCCCGAACACCTTGCGTGCTTTTTCCATGCGCCCGAAGATCGCCTTCAGCATCACGCTGTTGGCTTTCAGATACTCCTTGCCCGCCTCCGTCGCGGCATACATTTTCTTGTTGCCCTCGCTCGCCGCCACTGTGGCCAGGCCTTCTTCTTCAAGCAGCGTCAGCGTCGGATACACCACTCCCGGGCTCGGCGTATAGCCGCCCATAAGCCGCTCCTCGATCGCCTTCATAATCTCGTAGCCGTAGCTCGGCTTTTCCGCAATCAATTGCAGAATCACCAGCCGCAACTGGCCGCCATCGAAAAACCGCACGCGTCCTCCGCCAAACCCGTGCTCAAATCCCTCCCAGCGCCTGCCAAATCCGCCGTGACGGTGACGATGGCCTCCGCGTTCGCAATGGTGTTCCTCGTGCATGTCGTGCAGCCGTTCATGTAAATCTCGAAATTGTTCAAACATCTTTCATTTCCTCCTGTTCTTCCCGGACCGACCATTCGATCTATCCAAGATATATCTCAAGATATATCGGAAATAGCTCTCTGTCAACCCCCGGCCTTCGGCAACAATCAGCCGATCAGCAGGCGAGATCCACCAGCGCGCTATACTTGCGCCATGAACCGCACCCGCCGTGCCATCCACAATGCACACCCGAAGCTGCTCATCAACGCGCAGATTCTCTGGATCATTGTCGGATTTGGACTTGTCGATAAATGGCTGCCTCGTGTCGCCAGCAGCTGGAAGGCGGGAGAAACTTACAACCTGCCGCAGGGAATTGCTTATATCGTGATCGGCGTCGCGATCGTCGTCATCAATTTCATTTTGGTCAACTCAATCGTCAGCCGGCTCCAATCGCGGATCGCCTCCAATTTGGAGCCGAGCGAAACTGATCGCGCTCTGCTTTCTCCGCCCAACGCGTTATAATCGCCTCGTGCACCACCCCCACCATCCCGCCCTCGCCATCGCCCGCGCAACCGCGCCTGCGGCGGCTCCGGCCGCCTAGACACCGCCTCACCTCATTCCAAAATTCAGCTCACGGTTCACGGTCCTCAGTCGGCTGTTCGCGTCTGTGCGCTGACCATGACCCACGATCCACGGTCCACGATTCACGACCCACGCGTGCTGCGCTAACGCCGCTAGCCCCGCTAGCTCCGCTAACACCGCTGCCTTACACTGGAGTCACCATGGAAGAGTTCTCTCGCATTCAGCGCCTGCCCGCCTACGTCTTCAACATCACCGGCGAGATGAAGACCGCCGCCCGCCGCCGTGGCGAAGACATCATCGACTTCGGCATGGGCAATCCCGACGGCGCTACGCCCGCCCACATCGTCGACAAGCTCGTTGAAGCCGTTCGCAAGCCGCCCACGCATCGCTACTCTGTCTCCCGCGGCCTGCCCCGCCTGCGCAAAGCTATCTGCAACTGGTATCAGACGCGCTACGGCGTCGAGCTCGACCCCGAATCCGAGGCCATCGTCACCATCGGCTCCAAGGAGGGCATCGCCCATCTCTGTCTCGCCATCCTCGATTCGCGCGACACCGTACTCGTGCCCAATCCTTCCTACCCCATCCATATTTACGGTCCCGTCATCGCCGGCGCGCACATCGTCAGTGTCCCCGTCCACGACCAGGAAAGTTTTCTTCAACAACTCGAGGACCTCATCCCGCGCATGACCCCGCGGCCCAAAGCGCTCATCGTCAACTTCCCCTCGAACCCCACAACGGAATGTGTCGAGCTCCCATTCCTGGCGCGCCTGGTCGAGCTGGCCCGCGAGCACGGCTTTTATTTGATTCAAGACCTCGCCTACGCCGACCTCGCCTTCGACGGCTACAAGCCGCCCAGCGTCATGCAGGTTCCCGGCGCCAAAGATGTCGCCGTCGAATTCTTCACCCTGTCGAAGTCCTACAACATGCCCGGCTGGCGCGTAGGCTTCATGGTCGGCAACAAGAAGCTCGTCAGCGCTCTCGCCCGCCTCAAGAGTTATTTCGATTACGGCACCTTCACGCCCATCCAGGTCGCGGCCATCGCCGCGCTCGAAGGTCCGCAGGAATGCGTCGCGCAAATCTGCGATATCTACCGCCGCCGCCGCGATGTCCTTGTCGAAGGCCTCAACAAGGCTGGCTGGGCCGTGGCCTCACCAAAAGCCACCATGTTTGTCTGGGCCAAAATTCCCGAGGCCTACCGCGACCTCGGCTCGCTCGAGTTCTCCAAGCTCCTCCTCACCGAAGCCAAAGTCGCCGTCAGTCCCGGCATCGGCTTCGGCGAACACGGCGACCACCACGTCCGCTTCGCCCTCATTGAGAACGAAGAACGTACGCGGCAAGCGTTGCGCGGCATCAAACAAATGCTCGCCAAAGGCGTCGTCCCCGCCTAGCGAAGACGGAAAACTCTTAACTCAGCAATAAAAAGGGTGCCCCATCCAAGCTTTGCTAGGGTAGGAAAGCACGAACCCCAACCCGCCGTCCCAACTCTGCATAAATTCGGGTGCCCCACATCTCGTCCGCCGCGGCGGATGAGATGTGGGAAAGCATGAACCCTACTCCATCAATTTCATCTCGACAGGCCCTATCAACCCGCCCGGCATCAACCCCGAAGGCTCCTCCACCGGCCCAGGATGAAACGCTCGCGGATCGCGCATTGTCATCGCATTGTAGAGCGTGTTCGTCACCGCAATCTCGAGGACATTTTCACCGGACTTCACGAATTCAGTCACGTCCACCTGGTACGGCCGCAGCAGCAACGTCGCCGCATGCTTACCGTTCACCGTCACCTCGGCCACTTCTCTCACATTGCCCAGGTCCAGAATCAGCCGGCTTCCGGCATCCCTCGCCACGGTAAAAGTCGTCGTGTACACTCCCCGCCCTGAAAATCCCCGCAACTCGCTATCGAGCGACCAGTCAATCAGCCCCGGCAATTCGCGCCGAATCTCCGCCGTCTTTCCGGACGGAACCAGCCCCGTAGCCGTCAGCTTCCATCCGCCCGTGCCGACAGGCTCCATCCGCTGCAACGCGCCCGCCTGCTTCGCCGTCGGCGCAGCCGCATCACTCTCGGGATCGAACACAATCAGCGCCGACCCAAACGGATCGAGATCGAACTCCAATTCCACCCAATCGCCCTTGCGCCGAGCCCCTGTCATCGTCGCAATCTTCCCGTTCCACGGATCCCACAATTCCGCCGCACCCTCCGCTTCAAATTCCGCGTGCACATGCCGCGCCGCATCCCTTTCGTTCCGCAGAAAATACGCGTTCAACTTCCCGATTCGCTTCTCAATAAACGGCGCCGCCTCGCCATGGAACCTCACATTCGGCTCCGCAGCCCGACTCAGCATCGTCACCAGCTCCGCGCGATCCGCAGCCACAACCACATTCGGCAAACCGTGCAGCGCCCCCATCGCCGCCAGCACCCGCTTCGAGTCCTGCGCATTCTCCTCAAGCCCATCGCCGCGTGCAGGCATCCGCTCCGCAAACAGAACCGGCAATCCCGCCTTCGCCCAACCCTGCATCGTCTCCGCCAGCGCCGCGTCGATCATGTCGAGCGCCGGCAGCACCAGCGCCCGATATTCCGCTCCGCCGCGCGTCACCAGCATCTTGTCGCGAATCGTCGACCGCACCAGCGCATCCACATTCAAGTGGTCGTAGTTGTATCCCGCGTCCATCAGCGCCTGGTTCAACTTCGGCACCGGCGACATTTCATCCGCGCCATGAGTCAGATCGTTCCGATAGAGTGCCACCGCCGCCACATTCGTTCCCACTTGCGAAAGGTACTGCACGCGCGCCATGTAATCGTTGAGCGGCGCATAGTACGGCCACAGCGGATTGAGCTCGTTGAACTGCGACGAGTAATTGCCGTCGCCAAGCATTCCTGTAAACGGGTGCCAGCCCGGCGCAGGAATCCCGGGCATGATATACGGAAAGCCGTGATACACAATCGCGTTGACGCCGGCTGTCAGCAGTTCGTCCGCCGCCACTTTCACCTTTTCGGGCGTGGTTTCGTATACCGAATTTGCCCACACAAACGATTCGCTACCCACAATGCTGCGGCCATACACATGCGCCGCCGACCCCGCCATCTTCAAAAAGTCGTAACCGCCCCAGGCGAACAGATCCTCAGTCTCCGGAATGTCCGCCTCGCCGTAAACCCGCAGCACATCCGTGGGCGAGCCGTGCGCCTGCGTGCGCGACAGCAGCTTATGATCGTGCGCCCACTTGTTGAACTGCCCGTAAAATCTCTCCGCCATCAAATCTGAAACCGTCTGCCGGTAATCATGCCGCACCGCATCGCCAATCACGGCCATCTCGTAGACGGGCCGATCGACCCACACGCCAAACGGCGCCGCATAGCTCTGCACTTTCAAAATCGGCAAGTAAGGCAGCAAATCGTACCCGCGCCGCCGCTTGAACTCAGCCAGAAAATCGTCGCTCCAAAAAAGATTCGCCCCCACCTCTAGGCTGTCGCAAAAAACCGCGCGCAATCCGTCGCCAAAATATTTCCCAATGTACGGAATCGCATTGTCCCCCACGCGTTTCGCGTGCGCCGCAAATGCCTCCGCGCTCAAATGGTCCATCACAAACTGCGGACCCTCTCCCGCGCCCGCATTCACGCGCTGCCCCGTCGGCGCCTGGCTAAACACAAAAACCTGCCACGTCCCCGCGGGCACATCCCAACTCAGCGAGCCATCGGAATCCAGGTGCGCGGTCAAATTAACTGAACTGCCCGCTTCCAGCTCGCCCGATTTCGCCGCGCTCCGCTGCCGTCCGCCGCCCTGGTTCCACTCCCACCGCGAATCAGTTCCGCGCACCGCCACCACGGCAACCACTCTCGTGCGTTTCCTCATGCGCTCGGCCCACCCATCCGGCAATCCCTTCAGCCACGCCGGAGGATTCGCCGGATCGCCGTCATCGATCGACGGCACTTCAACGCGCTCGCGAAACTTCGTCGGCCCCGACACCGTCATGTGCGTCCAGCGCAGCTCAATCGAAGCCAGCTCCGGCGTAATATCGTACCCGCCGCCAAAAGGCCATCCCGATCCAAACGTGTAGTCAATAAACAAGCCGTGCTTGCGCGCCTCATCAATCGCCGCCGCCACGTTCTCAAAAAATGCCGGCGTAGCAAAACCGCTCACGCGCTTCTGTTGCGCCTCCGGCATGGCCGCGAAATCGAATCCCTTATTGAACGCCTGGATCTCCGCGCCCCCAAACCCCGCCTTATCCAGCACGCCGATCTCCCGCCGCAGTTCTTCCTCCGTCACATCGTTCCCCGGCCACCACCACCGCGCAATCGGCCGATACTTTTTCTCCGGTGACAGAAATTGCCGCCGAATCGAAGCGCTCCCGCTTGCGCTATCAGCCGCCTGGTCTGCCGCGCCCGTCCCGGCGCCCGCCAAAGCCTGCCCCTTGCCCGCCAGGCTCCGCATTGTCACTGCACCACCCACCAAAGCCGAATTGCGAAGAAACGTTCTACGATTTTGTTTCATAAGACTGTGATCCTGTCCCTCTCCACTCAAGCCTGTTTGCAAAATCAGTTCTGTAACCAGGGCACGGCTTTAGCTCAACGATGCGTCTCGCAATCTGCTCCGCATCGAGATACCGGTCTCACCCACTCCATGTTAGACCTTGACTCGCCCGCTATTCCCGCTCATCTCTGGATTGAGCGACCGAGGCCGATCAGGGAGCAGTCACTGCCGGGCTCGGTGCTCCCATCCGTGCTGCCTTCTCGGCCTTTTTGCGCTTGTGGTGGCGCACAATATCCGGCCAGAACTCGATGATCTCCGCGCCAATAATGCCCTGGGCGGAGACTGTCAATCCGTTCTCGAGGGTGCTGTGTACATTGCGCTGTGACGGAGGGTAGTACGTATCGGAAATTGCAGCGCCGATAAAGTTGCCGATCAGGTTGGAGTAATTCGGCCCCCAGCCACCGTTATCGCGCCTGCACCACCCTGTGCTCGCCGCCGCCCACAGCGCGCGTTTGATGAATTTGCCGGAACCCATCTGGTAGTAGCGCGGATCTTCGTGCAACAGGGAAGGCAACACCGCGTTGCCGAAAAAATTACCGATAAAAGCATCCGAGTAAGCGGCCCCAAATCGCTTGGCGTAGCCTTGAGCGCCCTGTCCCCACTCCGGATAGCTGTCTTCGGCCATGCCGAGGCCGGCGACAAAAGCTGCCAGCCCGAAGGGCCACGGGTCAGTTTCGCTCTTGAGAAAAAGCTGGAATTTCTGCGCCTTGGTTAGAGGTAGCGCGTCCTTGTTTCTCGTTGTATTGAAGGTAGCCATGACGCCCAGGACTCTCTGGTGCTCTTCTGCTTTGAGCTGAGCCTCAGCCTCCTGTCGTTGTTCCTCTGCCTTTTGCGTAGCCGTTTCCGGGGTAGAGGCCGACTCCGACGAAGTTGCATCTGCGGCCGGCGCAGAATCCTGAGCAGCCGAAGGCGAATCCTGCTGAACAATCGAAGGCGGAGCATCCGGCAACGCCGGCCCGGCATCGAGTGTCTGCCCAGAAGTCATGTTGGCTGTGCCAATTGCGCAGATGACTGCGACAGCACCCGAAAACAACGAAGAATGACCCAAAAAACCTCTGTCCTCCCAAGAAAAAGCAGTCCGAACCAGCCTCTTGGCTAGAAGCTCAACTATATCGTGCCCATAGGAATTGACGCGAAAAACGCTGTCTCGGTCGATTTCCGGCAGATTGATTGCCAAACAGGAGCTAGGCTGCGGAAAAACTCTTCAGGGCGAGCAGGAACTTGAAAGCGGCGAAGCCGCGATGAACCCTCGCGCCCGCAACCGCCCTACCCGGCGGGTGGCCTCGGTCTCGACGCGCGAAAACCACACTGAGGGTGCCCCCGGTCCCTCGCTGTTGGGGACCGGGGAAACTCCTGACCTCAATTGACAGGACGAGGCCGCCGGTCTAGCGGGACAGGTCTCGTTAAACGCCGTTCCCGCCTGTCAACCCCTGTCCGCCCGCCAACTCCCTCCAACCCTCTCATTTCCAACCAGATAACCATCCGCCCCGCTGTGCAGTTTATCTCACCCAAATCACTACACTTCTAATAGTAGCGAGAGTATGGCGAATGCTCCATGAACACCGCTAACACCACTAACTCCGCCAACTCCGCTAAGTCGTTATTCTTGACGACTTTACGGTCTAACCCATTTGCAATCAATCCTTTACGAGACCCCCTAAAAATCTAAACCGTCTGAAATGACGACTTTACCCAAAAAGGTAGGGGGGAGGGGGAGGGGGAGGGTAACTGCGATGTATATGATTTGCCGATACATCAAGATAAACGGGCTCCGCTGCCAGTCCCCAGCCCTCAAAGGCGCCTGGTTCTGCTACTACCACGACAAGACCCACACCGTAGGCGCCGAGCCTCACCTGAGATTCGGACCCTTGCAGTTGCCTGTGCCCGAGGACCCCGCCGCCATCCAACTCTCCGTCGCCCGCATCAACGACGCCCTCATCAACGACCGCATTAATCTCAAAAAGGCTACCAGCCTTTACTATGGGCTCCAGATTGCCGCGCAGTTCATCGATCGCAAGCAGCCCTTCGATCAAGAAAAAGTTGTCCAGTCCGCCGAGGAGACCGCCGGCGGCGACGAACTCGCCCCCAGCGAATGCATCGGCGCCACCGCCGACGACTGCAAAGCCTGCCCCTACGCCGACCTCTGTCCCCGCAGCATCCACCGGGACGACAACGATATCCGGGCCAGCGAGTCAGTGCCGAACTCTGGAAACCCCAAAGCCCCAGCCTCAGAAATAAATAAAGTCAAAAAAAGTCGAAAAATGGGCTGTGAGACTGTACAGCGCGCGGAACCGGCTTAGAATCAGCAAGCTACAGACAAAACCGCGAAACGTCACAGAGACTGTGAAACTGTAACGTCGACGCGCGTTCGCGGTCAATCTTTACCGTAAGTGATTGAAATTATTTGGCTTCGTTGCCGGTCAACCGGAACGTGATCGTCCCCCAGAACAGCCGCGCGCGCATCTGCACCGGCAAATGCCGGTCGTCATCCGTATACCAGATCCAGATGTCGCCTCGGTTCCTCACCACGCCCGCGTCGGCTGTGGGCTGCACACGCAGCGTTTTGAACGTGCCGAGAGAGGTCTTGATCTCTTCGCTTCCCTCGACCTTCATCGTCACCAGCACGGTGCGCATCGCATCCACTACAGGAATCACGAAGTTATGCCCCAGCGCCATCGGCTGCGACGAAGCGTAGAACACGCCGGTAAGAAGATCGGTAAGGCAGCCGCTCACTGCCGCTTCAGCGTGCTTGGTCTGTCCTGTCACCTGGTTCTTCTCATCCAGGATCGACTTACCATTCCCATAGTCCAGCCGCAGCGTGGAGTTGATCTGCCTGCGTCCTTCCACAGTCTGCTTGTCGAAGTCGTACGTACAACCCCGCTCACGATCGAAATCGGATTGGAACCGGTCCGCCACGTGAAACAGCAAGTTGATGGCGCCGCTGGTATCGGCCGAGGCCGCGATGCGCTCGCGGTCTCCAGCCTGGTCAAAGTGGATCACCGCCGTGCCCGCGGGAAACACGCGCCAATCCACTGCGTAGGTAAGAGTTTGTTTCTGGGGAAAGATGTAGCCGGGACGCGGCGGAGCCAGCGTGGTCGCCTGCTGGCCATAGGTCGCTGCTGCCAAGGCAAAAGCGCAAAAGAGGCTGACTGCGTTCGCGCGTGTCTTCAATGTTCGGCACGGCTCCTTGTCGGTTTTACCGTTCTTCTTTTGTTGGACTCTGCGGATACGCAAAGTGCTTACCGAAACCGGTCGAGGAGTGTCTCCAACGCCGGTCGCAGATAGAGCAAACTCAAGTAAAGCAATGCGGCCCCTAAAGCAGCATTGTACTCGCGGTGCTTCAAGTAAAGGGCAAAGGAGAAACCGCCCGGTCTCGTTTCGCCCGCCAGTCGATCGCTCGGAACTGCCTGATCGCCTTGGGCTTTGGCCGGAGTGAACCGCGGCAGAAGTCTGGGAACCTGACGGCAATAGTCCTCGAAACCCGGAAACGCATCGCGGAGAAATCGCTCTTCCGCGGCGATCACGGGAATGTAGATGATGGCGAAGCCTGCCGCGAGCAGCAGCGCCAGCGGCCAACTAAGCAGAGCCATGGCAAAGCCCGCGGCCATCATCATCGAACCCAGGTAAAGTGGATTGCGCGTATAAGCGTAAGGGCCCGTGACCGCAAGCTCGCGATTCTTTTTCACCGTGCCTGAAGCCGCGGCACGCAACATGAGTCCAGGAAGAACCAGCACCAGGCTCCACGCGATCGCAGCAGGATGCGCAGGATGTCGGGCAACCTCAAAAACATAAACCGCAGCGGTCACAAACCCCAGCGGCACACGAATTCGCCGCGCGATCGATTGCATCGAGCAGACTCTTGGAGGAGTGGAATGCTGAGTCATTGCGCGCGCTCCTCGGCCAGCAATTCCTCTGCCGCGCGCAGCACGTCCTCCGGTGCGATCGTCAGCAAGCCCGGATCGGGAGCATCGCGGCGCGAGTGGTCGCGGCGGCTGTCGGCGCTGCGCAGCACGCGGGCGCGCGTGCCGAAAGGCCCATTTCGGCTAGGATCTGTGGGTCCGTAGATTCCCACCACTGGACGGCCAAGAGCCGAGGCCAGATGCAGCGGCCCCGTGTCTCCGCCGACGCAAAGAGCGATGCGGCGTGTGAGCGCGATCAACTGCGGAAGCGTAGTGGTGACGGAAATCGCGGCGCCTTCCGCCGTGATGGGCGCAGCCAGCGATTGTTCTCCGAGGGGAGCGTTCACCAGAACCTGGATGCCGCGGTCATTCAGGCCTTTTGCCACGGTCGCGTAACGTTCGGGCGGCCAACGCTTGGCGCCCCAACCTGCTCCGGGAGTGATGAGCGCCAACGACCGCGCACCAGCCGGATCCACGTGCTCCGCGAGCCAATCTCGGCACCAGTTTTCGGCTGCAGGGTCAACGGGCAGCAAAGGTTCGGCAGCTTTGAGAGGATCGCCCGCCACGGCCGAGGCCAGCTCCACATCCTGCTCAATCACGTGCCCGCCGTGCGTCACAATGCGCTCGGTGAAGAACCAGTGCGCAGGCCACTCGCGCGGCCGGGCCTCGCCAATGCGGCGCACGCAACCGGTCATGCGGCCGATGACCGCCGAGCGGATGGCGCCCTGCAGGTCGAGCACCGCGTCGTATTGGGCAGCGCGCAACTCGCGGCGCAGCGCCTTGATCTCGCCCAGTGTCTTGCCGCTCAACGGATGGCGCTTCCAGGCGCGGCTCGCGGCAAAGTGCAGCCGGTCCACAACCGGCAAGGCGCTGCCTTGGCCCTCGTTGTTCCCTGTCTGCTGCTGTCCACTGTCTGCTGTCCGCTGTCCGCTGTTCCCTCGGTCCCTTGGTCCCTCGGTGTCTGCACTTAGCAACGCCTGCCAGCGCGGCTCGACAACCCAGCCGATCTGCCATGAGGGGTGCGCCTGGCGCAGCGCCGTCACCGCGGGCAGCGCGTGAAGAATGTCGCCCATGGCGCCCAAACGGACCACGAGCAGGCGAAAGCTGGACTGCGTGTGCAAATTTCAATTTTCGCACAAGGGGGACGGGAGACCGGTTTGCGAGGCATCTCTTCGAGTCAGCGAATCCGCAAAATCTTACCTTGCCAAAGTCGGGCTAGCGTCCAGCGATTATTCTGAAATGTGACGGCCAATCCAACCATACCTCCGAAAACGCCGCGCCGGAAGATGCCTCTGCGATCGATTCTGCAGGGCCTCGCAATCGCTATCGTAGGTTGCTGGCTGCTGGCTGCGCTCACATTAGTGGCGTTCAAGTGGATCGACCCACCGACCACTGCGGTCCACATGGAGCGCCGCGTCGAGGCCTGGATCCACCACAAGCCCTATCGCCTGCGCTACCAATTCGTTCCCCTGAGCGAGATCTCGCCCGACATGCAACACGCTGTGATTGCCGCCGAGGACGAGCGCTTCTACCAGCACCACGGCTTCGATTGGCACGCGATGGAAATCGCCGCCGAAGACGATATGCAAGGCGGGCGTCGCATCCGCGGCGGTTCCACCATCACGCAGCAATTCGTGAAGAACCTGTTCTTCGGCACGGGCCGCTCCCTTCTGCGCAAGGGTGCCGAGTTCACGCTGGTTCCCGTGGCCGAACTGGTACTCGGCAAGCAGCGCATTCTGGAGCTTTACCTGAACGAAGTGGAGCTGGGACCGGGAATTTATGGTGTGGAGGCTGCGAGTCGCGCCTACTTCGGAACCTCGGCTCGAAAGCTCAGCCGGGAACAGGCGGCGCGCCTGGCCGCGGTGTTGCCGTTGCCGTTAAAGCGCCGTCCCGACCGCATGGACCATTACAGCGGAATCATCCTGGATCATATGCGGGAAATGGGCTGGTGAAAAAGGCAGCCAGTAGTCAGTAGCCGATCGGGAGCAGACGACCGCCGGCAGGCCGGCGAGCTAGTGAGTTAGCAAGTCAGCAAAAACTTCGTGCTCACTCATTCGTTCCGCACCTTTTTTGCGAACAGGTAGGAAAGGAGCCCGACCACCTCCTACCAGCTCCTGGCTACTAGCTATTGGCTATCTCTGGAACAAATCAATCGGCTGCGTAAAGTCCGTGACCCGGATGTGCGTTGCCAGCGTTGGGTGCTGGCGCTGCAGGGCCAAGAACATCTCCCAGGCCACGCGTCGATAGCTGAAGTGGCCCGCCGGCCCCGAACGCAGCTCGGCAATATACTGCGCCTCGGCGAAGTCCATTTTAAAAAGCGAACGAATCCGCGTGGCCAGCGGGAACAGATACTGCGCCGATTGTGTGGCCTCGGGCGCGGGGCCGGTGGTGATTTGAGCGGCGGCGCGATGCGCCGACTCGACAGCGGACCGGTAATCGTCGAGGACGCCCGCCGCAGCCAGAATGTCAAAGTCGTTCTGCGGTCCGGCCGGCAGGTCGCCCGCACCGGGAGTCTCGTAGCCGTGCTGCGAAGTGAATCCCTGGATGATTTGCGTGCAGCGGCGATGGCGGTGCATGTCGCGGAAGCCGCCAATGTCCATGAGGAGATCGAACCGCAACGCGGCTCCCGCGTGAAAAGCGCGCAGTGCCTCATCGTGGCGGCCGCGGTGTCTCAGCCCCAGCTCAATAATCTCTGAAACTTGAGAGCCGGACAGGCCCGAGACAAGGTCGCGAATCGATCGGTAGGAATGGTGGCTAACCGAGTAGAGAAGCGTCGTCGCGAGTTCGACTTCGAGAGACTCCGTGCGCTCCACGAGATCGACGAGCGGCGCCACTGCGTGGGGCAGCCTTTCGGAGGGGAGCGGTGCGAGGACCTCAGCAGCCGCCCGCGCCAATTCCGCCTGGGACTGAATAAGGTAAGGATTGGGCTGGGCATATTTGACCAGCGTAGGCGCAGTGCGGACCTCGCGGGTGAAGAGCGCGGCGGCTTCAGCGGCGAGCGAAGCGCAATTGGCACCCGCCGCGGAAAGCTTATCAATAAATCCCTGCGCAGCGCGGGCATTCAGGTTCCAAGCCGGGCCGATAGCGGCCTCGCGCAGTTTTTCACCCAGCACACGCACCTCGGCAGTGGGGCTTGAGAGCAGCCGCGAGACTTGGGTTTCGAGCGTGCGGGCGCTCACAATTTGCCCTAGTGACGTATTGGTCGCAAGCGGCAGCAAATAGCGAGCCACGTCAAACGCGCGAGCGCGGAGCGTGCGCTCGTAGACCTCGGGTTTCAGCGACTCCGGGCGCACCACGCTGCCACGCAGCAGTTCAAGGACGGCAGCAGAAACGCGCCGGTAAGCGCTGAAAAGATTCTCGATGGTCTCGCCATAAAGTTTCGCGGAGGCAGAATCTTCTCCAAAACCGGGGAAATACCAGCCCGATTCGAGGAAATTTTGATACCGTGTTGACCGCTCCTGGCCGTCCCAGCGTGCCTCGTCGACGAGCACGATGGCGGCCAGCAGGCTCAGGCGCTCGACGGCAAAGGCGATGTGGGCTAGGTCCGCGATGGAGCGATGGCCGTACTGGAAATAAAAAGTATTCAGGAACTGCTCGGCGCGCTGGGCGCTGATTTCCGTCAGGGACTCGCGCATGGAAAGCGAGGAGCGCGAGTATTTGGCCATGGCGAACGCGAGGATCTCGGGATCGGCGCCATGGACGGCGAAAACTTCAGATTGCGTGCGGGCGCCGGAAGGCAATAAAGATTCACTGGACATAAGGATCGACTCGCGGACAGAATACGTCATGAGGGAGCATCCGCGCCTGACGGGGTTGGTCTCGCCAGGGTGTGTGATTCACTTTCGCACGTGCGAAGGTGAATAATAGACCCTAGCCGTGCGGCGAAGTGCCCAAGAGAGCGCAACCCCGGGCGCGCGCGGGAGCGCCGAAACACGCGTTGTGGTACAGGAGTTTTTGGTGCGGGAGTATCTGGTGCGTACGTCGCACAAGCCTCGGCCCTTGCCGCCGGGACGCTGGGCCATGACCCAGCGCTGGAACGACCTGCTCTTTGCGCACTGGCCGATTGCCGGCTCCGTGATTGAATCCCTGCTTCCGGAGTGGCTTGAAGCCGATTCGTATCAGGGATCGGCGTGGCTGGGAGCCGTGCCCTTCTGGCTGGACCGCATTAAGATTCGCGGCGTACCGCCCATTCCGGGCCTGCGCAGATTTCCCGACCTGAATTTGCGGACCTATGTGCGTGACCGGCTCACGGGAACGCCGGGGATCTACTGTTTTTCAGTCGATTCCAGCAATCTGCTTGCGGTGGCAATGGCCCATGTCGTCTATCACCTGCCCTACAAGCTGGCGGAGATGCGCCTGGAGCAACGATCGGAGCGGGAGTTCGCGTTCTACAGCCGCCGTCGCTTCTCGCGATCAGAAGTCATCTTCAAAGCGCGCTACCGTGGACTGGGACCGACGCACAAGACGGCGGAATTTCGGCCGGGATCGTTCGAATACTTCTTTTCAGAGCGCAATTGCGTGTTCAGCAGCGGCCGCGCGGGACAGCCAATCCAGGCCAATCTGCACCATGTGCCCTGGCCGCTGGAGGAGGCCGAGGCGGAAATCGAGCGCAACGATCTAGGGACGGCGGTAGGCATCGCGCTGCCAAATCAGGATCCGGTCCTGCACTACTCGCGGCGGCTCGCGGTCTACATCTGGCCTGCGGAATTGGTGCACACCGCGCTAGCGGCGCGACCGGTCACAGTAGCGGCAACACCGACGTAAAAACTGCGCTTAGGGATCAGGTGTCAGTGATCAGTCGAGTGCCGCAGCCAAATGTTCACCTCTTCACTCCCTTCACGCCTCCCGTTCCCCTGCTCCTTCGCTCCCCGGCTCCCTTATAATCACCCGTGGAAAGGCGCGGGCTTCTCCGCGCAGAGGTCAACAAATATGGCAGATTTGCAGGGAAGAATTGCGCTGGTAACAGGCGGGGCGCAGGGTATCGGGCGCGCCATCGC